>JAZRND010000001.1:0-23732 GCA_045648005.1 Faecalimonas sp.
TGTTGCTAAAAACGAAACAGAAGTTGTTGTAGCAGAAGTTAACTCTGAAACAGACTTCGTTGCTAAAAACGAAACATTCCAGGAATTTGTTCAGTTAGTAGCAGATACAGCTCTTACATCTGGTTTAAACGGTGGTAAGAACGGTGAAGACGTTGAAGCTCTTCTTGAAATGAATGGTCTTAAAGATGCTCTTATCGAAAAAACAGCTACTATCGGTGAAAAATTATCTGTTCGTAGATTTGAAAAAATCACTGGTGAATGTGTAGCTAGCTACCTTCATGCAGGTGGTAAGATTGGTGTAGTTGTAGCAGCTGAAGGTATCACACGCGTTGCATTCAATAACAATGAAGTAGTTGTTGCAGAAGTTAACTCTGAAACAGACTTCGTTGCAAAGAACGAATTATTCCAAACATTTGTACAATTAGTAGCTGACACTGCACTCGTTTCTGGCTTAAATGGTGGTAAGAACGGTGAAGATGTAGAAGCTCTTCTTGAAATGAATGGTCTTAAAGATGAATTGATCGAAAAAACTGCTACAATCGGAGAAAAGTTATCTGTACGTAGATTTGAAAAAGTTTCTGGTGAATGCGTAGCTAGCTACCTTCATGCAGGTGGTAAGATTGGTGTAATCATTGCAGCAGATGGCGCAACAGACGTAAAAGAAGCTCTTACAAATGTTGCTATGCAAGTTGCAGCTATGAAGCCAGAGTATATCAGCAGAGATGATATTGATGAAGCAAGCCTTGCAAAAATCAGAGAAATCATCGTAGAATCTTCATTAAATGATCCGGCAAATCTTCCAAAGCCAGTTTTGAATGAGTTAATCAGCAAAGCTTGTGGAGAAAAGCTTTGGAGCGATGAAGATATTGCTACTTACGAAGAACAGAAGAATAATAAATATTTATTCAACTTCCTTTCAGATGAAGCAAAAGCTACACTTGTAACTTTGGCTATGGCAGACAAAGAAAATATTATGGCAAATAAGATTTTCAATGGTGCAATCGAAGGTCGTGTATCTAAACAGTTAAAAGATATCTGCTTATTAGATCAAACATATGTAAGAGCAGAAGATGGAAAACAAACTGTTGCTCAATACCTTAAGACTGTAAATGGTGCTCTTGTAATTAAGAGTGTAGTTCGTTTCGAAGTAGGCGAAGGTATGGAAAAGAAACAAGATGATTTCGCAGCAGAAGTTGCAGCTCAAATGGGACAATAGTCCTTACAGAGTTTATCTAAAACGTCGGGAACATATAGCTCTCGGCGTTTTTTATTGCGATTTATTGAATAATATATATGGCTATTGTTGTTTTTTAAAATTCTGTTGAACAAAAATTTTAAGCTAATATATAAAATACAAAGCATAAGGTGGTCCGTTTGTATGTTGTGCATATAATAATTTTATGTTATAATTCTTTATTATGAAATAGTCACCTGAAAATACATATTTTGGAAGTAGCTTAAACAAGGTATTTGAAGTTGGGAGGATTTACAATATGAGAAAATTAAAACGACTTATTGCCACTTTCTTATCATTTTTAGTGTTGGTCACATCAATACCAGCCACCTCATTAACGGCGTTTGCAACGGCAGCCGATGATTCGAATATTATTTTGGGATCAAATGGAAAAGTCACAAGAGCAGAATGGCTACACAATTTGGTTTATGTGTTTGAGATGGTTGTAGAGGAGGAGGCACTCCCAGACAATTATTATAACGATTTGGATGAAACACACAAATATTATGAAGATATACTTCTCGCGGTGGAGTTCGGAGTTGTTAATATTGAAGCAGGTGGCGCCCTGTGTCCTGATGATGTAGTAACACGTGAATTTGCTGCATCCACTTTAAATTTTTGTTTAGGCTATCAACTTGATGAAAACAAAGAGTATTCCTTTACTGACTATGACGAGTGCTTAGAACCTGATAGTGCGCAAATTGCCGTGGAACGTGGATGGTTTGAGCTTATTGAAGGTAAATTTTCTCCTGCCACCACGGTAACAAAGGCAGAAGTTGAATTTATGATGGATGATGCGCTTGAGATATTGGATAAAGCTACAGTTGACCCATCATATACTAGTACATTTGAATTTGAAGATGATATCATCGTTATTCCAGATGGTACTGAAGTTATAGAAGATGAAAATGGAATAGTACATATTACTGATTGCCCGCAGAGCATAACTCCTGGGAATCGCTTTGCAGTCTATTATAACGGTATTCCAAGTGTATATACGGCAAATGAAGTAATTGTTGAAAATTTTATCACAAGTATTGCTGTTAGTCCTGTTGAGTCCGAAGAAGCATTTGTTTCAGTTGATACTCAAGGGGTTACAGATGCGGATGCAATGGAAATTACTCCTGTTGAGGGTGTGGACGTTTCTTTTGAAGAAGATAATAGTGGAATATCTACGTTTGCTACGAAGAAAATGAAGTCACTCAAAGCAAAAACAGAACTCGAATTATTTCCTGGTGTTACAGCAGATGTAACTGTAAAAATTAAAGATCCTAAAGTTGAATACTCTGTTAATCCTAGTTATGCGTATGTTATTTTGCGAGGCGATACTGAAATTTCTTATAATATTGAAGCTAATCTAGTTGAAATGCCTACTGGCAAAAAGGCAATAGAGTTAATCAATGTTAATGTTTTAGGTGTTGGTAATTTTATTGTATCTGTAGAATTTGAATTATCCGGTACAGCATCAGGTGAAGTTAAGGGATATCTGGAGACGGGTATAGAATGCACAAATGGAGATAAAATCAGAGCTATAAAAAACTTCCGGCAGAAACAATATTCTTCTAACATTGAAGCAACGGCCTCGGTGGGTCTCAAGGCAACCCTTGGTGTTACAAAAATGCCTGTTATCAATGCTTATGTTTATGCTGAAGTTGGTATTAAAGCCAAGTTGAAAGCAAGTATATATAATGATGACAAAGAACCAAACAAATGTGTACATTTTTCAGCATACTTGTATGCAAAATATGGTGCAACCGCAAGTGTGAAATTTGGTGGCTGGAAGACATCTGTAACATTAAATTATGATATTTATGACAAGACTAACAGTCCTGTGAAGATAGTACATCATTATGAGAATGGCATTTTAGTTCCAACATGTGCTAGGGGAACAGATGATACTAGTTTCTTCACTAAAGCACCTTCTCGATGGAGTGGAAGTGGTTGGATTAGTGCAAATGGTGCTTATGGATTAAATGCAGATGGTACATCTTTTGCACTTTATAATTATACCTTGAATGAAAAAGATGAGGCCACTATAACAAAATATAATGGGAACTCTTGGTCGGTTTATATTCCAACGGAAATTGATGGATATAAGGTTATTGCCATTGGAAGTTCAGCTTTTAGGTATAAAGATGTGGGACGTGTTGTAATACCAGACACAGTAACTAGTATCGGGGCTAGTGCATTTTATAATGCGAGTTCTTTAAAACAAGTTAATTTATCGGAGAATTTAACGGTTATAGGGCCTTACGCATTTGAAAGTTGTAGGTCATTAGAAACCATCAATATACCGGATAGTGTAACTGAAATAGAAAATAGTGCGTTTGATGATTGTAGTTCTTTGAAAGACATAATACTTTCTAAAAGTTTGAAAAACTTGGGTTTGAGAGCTTTTGCAAAAACAGCTGTTGAAACAATAGAGATTCCGAAATCGCTAGAACAATGTGGTGGAAGCTCGGGTCCATTTTATGATTGTGAGAAGTTAAAAACGGTTGTGTTTGAAAAAGGAACCAGCCAGATACCAGGATCTTTATTTGCAGGGTGTACAGGACTTGAAGAAATAGATATACCAGACACAGTAACTAGTATCGGGGCTAGTGCATTTTATAATGCGAGTTCTTTAAAACAAGTTAATTTATCAGAGAATTTAACGGTTATAGGGCCTTACGCATTTGAAAGTTGTAGGTCATTAGAAACCATCAATATACCGGATAGTGTAACTGAAATAGGAAATAGTGCGTTCAGTTCTTGTACTTCATTGAAAGAAGTTGAACTTTCGGATAGGATTTTGCAAATCTATGGAAGTACATTTAGAGATTGTAAAGCTTTGCAATCGATTACTATTCCTGCAAGAGTATCGGAAATTGGTAGTAGTGCTTTTAGTGGATGTGTCTCATTAGAAAGTTGTGATTTTGCGGATAAAGCAGAACTTAAGACAATTAGGTCTTCTGCATTTTACAACTGCGTTTCATTACAAGAAGCAATATTGCCACCAACAGTGATAACCATAGGCGATAGTGCGTATAGCAATTGTACTTCACTTAAAAAAGCTAGTGTTCCACAAATTACGAAAACTATCGGCAGTCAAGCTTTCTATGGATGCGAGAACCTTTCAGAAGTGAATATCAGTGATTATAGTATTACTACGATGAACAGTAGCACATTTAAAGACTGTTCTTCATTAGTTTCAATTGTATTGCCAAAAGGTTTAACTACGATTGGCAGTCAGGCATTTATGAATTGTACCTCGTTAGTGAATGTCACTATTCCTGAATCTGTGACATCTATTGATAGTACAGCATTTTCTTATCCTGCGAAGACTACTATTTACGGTAAAACTGGAAGTTATGCCGAAACCTTTGCTAATGATGGTGGATTTACTTTTGTGGATAATTCAATTCCTGTTGAAGGGATAATCTTAAAAGATGGTGTAGAGAATGTTACCCTGGACGAGGGTGAAACTTATCGTGCTGAATTTGAAGTTTATCCGGAAGATGCGAATGATGTTATCACGTTAACTGCAAATAATAGCAATGTTACCATTAAAGGCCATGAAATTTATGCTCGCTATGCAGGGGATACTGTTATTACCGCAACTTCGACTAGCGGATTAACTTATGAATTCAATATTCATATTCGTAGTATTAAAGGTATTGAAGTTATTACCAACCCGACAAAAACAAGTTATGTTATTGGAGAAGAGTTTGATAAAGCCGGAATGGTAGTGCAGGTAAATTACTATGATGGATCTTCAAGAATTGTTGATGATTATACTATCAGTGGATTCAATAGTTCAAAAGAAGGAGTCAATACTGTAACTGTAAAATGGATGTCTCCTACTTCGGCAATATTGACGACATATTCTACAACATTTACAGTAAATATCGTAGATCCTACGCCGAAGCTCACGGGTATTTACATAGAGACGTTACCTGATAAGTTGAATTATGAGTTACGCGAGAAACTTGACGTTACAGGATTAGTTGTTAAAGGAACCTATACAGACAACTCGACAAAGGTGCTTACTGATTATAAGGTAACTGGTTACAATGCACTTAAATCTGGTTCTCAAACGATTACTATTGCTTATGGTGATTATACGACTACCTTTACCGTATCTGTCGGTGTAGCCAAAACATTAAGTGCCATTTCAGTGGCACAGGCACCAACAAAGACAGAATATTATATTGGCGATGTATTCAGTACTGTTGGATTGCAGTTGACGCTCACATATAGTGATAGTTCCACAACAACTGTTTCGAGCGGTTTTACAACAAGTGGGTTTGATTCCACGTTGGCTGGAACGAAAGTAATAACTGTTTCTTATCAAGGGGTTACAACCACTTTTAGTGTTATCGTGAAAACCCCTTCGGTTGTCCTTTCTGAAAATGAGAAATCGTTGCTTGTAGATGAAACAGTTGTACTTACTGCAACTACAGATCCTATAGGGCAGCAGATTACTTGGAGTTCATCCAATAATAGCGTAGCAACGGTGACGAACGGTGTTGTTACAGCAAAATCAAAAGGAGTTGTGACTATAACAGCACAATTTTCTTATAACGGTATCATTTATAGTGAGACTTGTTTGATTTCTATTAATGATTATTTGGTTGGCGATGTCAATGATGATGATATTATTAATGGAAAAGATGTTACATTGTTATTACGACATTTAGCTGATTGGGATGTTAAGATTAATACAAAAGCAGCCGATATAAATGCAGATGGTGATGTCAATGGTCAAGATGTTACACATTTGATGCAATATTTGGCAGGATGGGATGTTGTACTTGGATAAAACAAGGACTACCGATTAATTCGGTAGTCCAATTTTATTGGGTAAGTGTGAAAAATTCATAAAAAAATAATAACAGCCTTGATAACTTTGGTAATATAAGGGATAATACCATCATAAGAATGAAAATTGAGGTGTAAGAATATATGTTGCAGATTAAAAACATATCAAAGCAATACAAAACAGGAGATTTGGTTCAAGATGCATTGAAAGATGTGAGTCTGAATTTACGTGATAATGAGTTTGTTTCCATTCTTGGACCATCTGGTTCGGGGAAGACCACTCTTCTTAATATTATCGGAGGATTGGACCGTTATGACAGTGGGGATCTCATCATAAATAATGTTTCTACCAAAGAATATAAGGACCGAGATTGGGATTCTTATCGTAATCATACCATTGGCTTTGTTTTTCAGAGTTATAACTTAATTCCACACCAAACGGTATTAGCAAATGTAGAATTAGCATTGACTATTGGTGGAATTTCTAAAAAAGAGAGAAAACAAAGAGCATTGCAGGCACTTGAGGAAGTAGGGCTTCGTGAACAGGCTCATAAGCGTCCAAATCAAATGTCCGGTGGTCAGATGCAGAGAGTAGCGATTGCCAGAGCTTTGGTCAATAATCCTGATATTCTTCTTGCAGATGAACCTACAGGTGCCCTTGATACAGAGACTAGCGTACAGGTTATGGAATTATTGAAAAAAGTAGCACATGATCGTCTGGTTATTATGGTTACACATAATCCGGAACTAGCAGAAGAGTATTCTACTCGTATTGTGAAACTGCGAGATGGTAAGGTGATTGATGATACAGACCCGTTTGAGCCGAAGGTGGAATTGGAGGAAGCACCGATTCATAAGAACCTTGGTAAAGCCTCTATGTCCATACTTACGGCACTTTCATTGAGCTTTAACAACCTGCTCACAAAGAAAGGACGTACTTTACTTACTGCCTTTGCAGGTTCTATCGGTATTATCGGAATTGCCCTTATTTTATCTGTATCTACAGGGTTCCAAAACTATATTGATAAAATCCAGGAAGACACACTAACATCTTACCCATTAACCATTACTTCCGAGACCGCAGACACTACATCTATGTTACTTTCTATGGTTTCAGAAGCTGGTGAGAAAACTGGGGAAAATACGGTTCGTGAGCGTCAGTACATCAGTACCATGTTTTCAAAAATAGGCACTAATGACTTGGCTTCATTCAAAAAGTATCTGGAAGACAATCGGGAAGGAGTGAAACAAATGGTTTCTCTTGTCGAGTATAAATATAGTGTTTCGCCGTTGATTTATACTATGAAAAAGGACCAAAAACTTCAACAACTTAATCCAAGTGCTATGTTAACTTCCATGATGGGACCAAGTGCAGAAATGATGTCAATGAGTCCGATGAGTACATCGGTGTTTAATCAAATGCTGGATGACAGAGAAGTCTTAAAGGAACAGTATGATGTTTTGGCGGGAAGATGGCCGGAAAAATACGATGAAGTGATTTTGATTTTGCCAGAGCCAAATGGAATGTCAGATTTATTGGTTTATAGCTTGGGGCTTCGTGATGAAAAGGAATTGACCGACATGATTTCTAAAATCATAGCAGGAGAAAAGGTGGAGAATAAGAATGAACCACTTCAGTGGACCTATGATGAATTGTTGAAGTTAGAATTTAAGTTGGTAAACCCGACAGATACTTATAAATATAATGAAACCTACAATGTCTACGAGAGCATGACGGATGATGAAGCACACATGAAGACTGTATATGACAATGCTGTGGACTTGAAGGTGGTAGGTATTATGTGTGGTAAGAAGGGGACCACTTCTACCAACATGATGCAAGGTGTTGCATATACGAAAGAATTGACTCAACATGTGATCGAAATAGCATCTAAATCAGAAATAGTAAAGAAACAGCTAGAAAACAGAGAAATCGATGTGTTTAGTAACAAGCGATTTGATGATGACAGCAAAGATACAGGTCTTGATTTTCAGGACATGATTACCATTGACAAAGACTTACTTTCTACTGCGTTTGGTGTCAATATTTCAGAGAAAGACATTGCTAATCTAACTCAAGGATATACAACCCAGATATCTGCAGCGATTACTACGGATACGTCCGCAGCAGAGAAAGCAGTGTCAGAAACTCTAGTCACTTTAGCCACGAACTTGCTGAATGAGTACATTACAACAAGTGCAAACCCAATAACTCAAGTGGCGGAGATGAAGATGAGCCAGGTTGAATCGGTAGTGAATGCTTTCTTAAATCAAGAAGTGAACCAAAACAAATTGGCGGATTTGGAAGCAAAATATGTAGTTCCAAAAGCAAATATACAGACTTTCTATGCAGGTCTTTTGAACGGTATGCTACAAGGCTGTATTGGAGCTACTTCTTCAAATCCAACAGATGCGGACCCAACTGGATATTTAAGTGGTGTTTTGGTAGAACAATTTTTGCCTGCATATATGATACAAGAGCCAGTTGCAATTGCGGTAAAACAGATGGGAGCAGGGATGACCCAAGCTGTAATGCAGAAGACTATTTTAACAAAAGTAGGAGAATTGAGCGGACAGTTAGTGTCAAAGGTGGCAGGATCTTTTAACGTGGATCAAGATAAGATCGCGTCAGCGTTTAAGTTCGATTTGAGTGAAGAAGAAGTAGCGAGATTGATGCAAACCATGACTGCTAGCAATGTGGAAAAGAACGCAGATATCAACCTGACTTCATTAGGCTATCAGGATATCAATAAGCCTACTAAGATGTCCTTCTATTTTATTGACTTTGATTCCAAAGAGAAATTTGTTGACTTCTTGGATGCATATAATGATAAAATAGAGAAGGAAAATGACGAAAAAGTTATTAAGTATACAGATATTACAGGCATTTTAATGTCTTCGGTAAAAACGATTGTGGATAGCGTAAGCTACGTTTTGATTGCCTTTGTCAGTATTTCATTAGTGGTATCTTCCATCATGATAGGAATTATCACCTATATCTCTGTATTGGAAAGAACCAAGGAAATTGGTGTATTACGTGCCATTGGTGCATCAAAGAAAAATATTTCTTCTATCTTTAACGCAGAAACCTTTATTGTGGGTCTATGCGCAGGGGCATTGGGAATTTTAGTGACGATTTTATTGTTATTACCGATTAACTATATTCTTCATACCTTAACTGGAAACATGGATATAACAGCTGTCTTACCAATGAGGGGCGCAATCATATTAGTGATTTTAAGTGTGATTTTAACTCTAATCGGTGGATTGATTCCGTCGAAACAGGCGGCGAAGAAAGACCCAGTATTGGCTCTTCGAAGTGAATAAAGACAAAAGAAAACGAGAGGATTCGGTTCAACATTCAAAAATCCTCTCGTTTTTATTTTAATATAACATTCCAAATATAGAGGCTAATATAACTGTAAGAAGTCCTGCTACCACAATGGAGAGACTGCTCATAGCACCTTCTATTTCGCCCATTTCCATGGCCTTTGTTGTCCCTACTGCATGGGAACTAGTACCGATTGCCAAACCTTTAGAAATGGCATGTTTGATACCACATAACTTGCATATAGCTGGACCTATCATGTTACCCAGAATGCCGGTTATGATAATGGCAGATGCAGTGATGGATACATATCCGCCTAGTTCTTCAGATACTCCTAAACCAATTGCTGTAGTAATAGACTTCGGGAGTAGTGTCACATATTCTTGGTGGGTCAGTTGAAAAATGACAGCCATTCCTAAAATAGAGAGAAGACTTGTCAATACTCCGGAAGTTATCCCGATTAGAACTGCCCATAAATGCTTTTTCAAAAGGTCTATTTTCTCATAGAGTGGAATAGCGAGACTGACTGTGGCCGGGGTAAGTAAGTAGCTAATGTATTTTGCACTTTGTTGATAGTTCTTATAATCAATGTCGCAAATCAGGAGAAATCCTATGACTAAAATGATTGCTATCAGCAGAGGGTTACAAATGGCTTTTTTGGTTTTCTTATTTAGAAATATGCCAACCTGATAAGCAAGGAGGCTAATGACTACTCCAATAGTTGCAGAACTTGCAAAAAACTCGTTCATTTATCGTCCCTCCTTGTTCTTCAGACACAAGTCAGTTACTTTTCCTGTTGCGACCATGACTAACAAAGTAGATACCACTACGATAACAAGCAGGGAAATCCAGGAAGATTTTAGCTGTTCCCAATATGTAATCAGTCCTACCGAGGCAGGAATGAACATGATTGGCATAAGTTTGATTAAAAAGTCGGCTGTTTCTTTTACAGCGTCTAACTTTAATTTTTTTGAGAGGAGTAATATCAGCATTATGACAAGTCCATAAATGCTTGCCGGAATGGGTAGGGGTATTAAGTAATATAGCCCTTCCCCAATACAACTCACGCCTATAATGATTAAAAATTGTTTTACGTACTTCATAACGATTCCTTTGCTAACTGATTTTTGTGAATTCTGTTTTACATTTTGGACAGGTAATGCAGATACGCCCCTTCCCCTTTGGAATACGGATTTTTTGCTTGCAAGTAGGACATTTGTATATGTGGTGGGTTTTTCGCTCGTGCATTTGTGATTTTTCAGATTTGAATTTTGCCATGAGCTTGCTTTTTACTGCCAAAAACTTTTGGTTTTCCTGATAACGTTTATTGATGTCTTTCGAAAACATACGATAATAGGAGTAAATCAAAAGAAGTAAGGCCCAGGTATGAAGCATTTTGCTGTCAGCAATAATATTGAGCACCCATAATACTAAAACCGCACCTAAAAGGAATTTGGAAAATGCATCGACACCATAGCGCCCTTGCATAAATTTTTGGAATTTTTCTTTCATAAATTATCACCTCAAATTGCATCATAGCACATTTTTCCAAGAAATAAAAATGATTAATTATAAACAAAAATGAAAAAATTCTAAAACCTTAAAAAAATAGGGTGTGAAATCAGAGCGCTTTATGATATAATGAGATAACGCAAATAAGAAAAAGCACAAGGAGCAGAACCCATGAAGAGAGTATTACTGAAATTAAGCGGCGAAGCGCTTGCAGGTGATAAGAAAACTGGCTTTGACGAAGCCACTTGTATCGGTGTTGCGAAACAAGTAAAAGAATTGGTGGATGACGGTATCCAGGTAGCCATTGTAACAGGGGGTGGAAATTTCTGGAGAGGAAGAACCAGTGAGACCATTGACCGTACCAAGGCAGACCAGATTGGCATGTTGGCAACGGTAATGAATTGTATTTATGTGTCAGATATATTTAGACATGTGGGTATGAAAACAGATATCTTCACACCGTTTTCGTGTGGGGCATTCACCAAGTTGTTTTCAAAAGATGCTGCAGTGGAAGCCCTCAATGAAGGAAAAGTAATTTTCTTTGCCGGTGGAACAGGACATCCATATTTCTCGACAGATACAGGTGCCGTTCTTCGTGCGATTGAGATAGAAGCAGACGCTATGTTGCTTGCGAAAGCAATTGACGGCATTTATGACAGTGACCCGAAATTGAATCCAAATGCGAAAAAGTATGATGAGATTTCTATTCAGGAAACTATTGATAAGCGTTTGGCAGCAGTAGATTTGGCGGCGTCCATTCTTTGTATGGAAAATAAAATGCCTATGTTGGTGTTCGGATTAAATGAAGAAAATAGTATAGTAGAAACCATGAAGGGAACATTTACAGGAACGAAAGTAACTGTATAATGATAGAAAAAAAGCGGAGGATTTTAAAATGAACGAAAAAATACAAGTATATGATACAAAAATGCAAAAGTCACAAAATAGTTTAGAGGCAGAATTGGCAACTATCCGTGCAGGACGCGCAAACCCAAATGTACTCAATAAATTGACAGTAGATTACTATGGAATCCCTACACCAATTCAACAAGTGGCTAATATTTCTGTTCCAGAACCACGTATGATTCAGATTCAACCATGGGAAAAAAGCTTGATTAAAGAAATTGAAAAAGCGATTATGACATCAGACATCGGAATTAATCCTAACAATGATGGCGCTGTAATTCGTTTGATTTTCCCGGAACTTACCGAGGACCGCAGAAAAGAAATCGTGAAAGATGTTAAGAAAAAAGGAGAAGCAGCGAAAGTTGCAATTCGTAACATCCGCCGTGATGGTAATGATGCATTTAAGAAATTAAAAGGTACTGAAGTTTCTGAAGATGAAATTAAAGATTTAGAAAATGAATTACAGAAACTTACTGACAAATACATTGCAAATATTGATAAAGCAGTGGAAGCAAAATCAAAAGAAGTTCTTACTGTATAGTGAAAACGAAAAAAGAGAAGATAAGTAGAACACTACTTATCTTCTTGTTGCATAGAAGTATTCTGTGATGCGAATTATCGGATACAAACAATGAAGGAAGGAACAGACATATGAACGTACCACAACATATTGCCGTTATTTTGGATGGAAATGGTCGCTGGGCAAAGAAGAAAGGAATGCCTCGCAATTATGGGCATGCAGAAGGCAGCAAAAATGTAGAACGAATTTGTGAAGAAGCCTATAAGATGGGAGTGAAATATCTTACCGTTTATGCATTTTCAACGGAGAATTGGAAACGGCCAAAGGACGAGGTTAATGCATTGATGACACTATTGCGCAATTATATGAAGACATGTTTAAAGACTGCAGACAAAAATCGTATGAGAGTGCGCGTGTTAGGGGATAAAACGGCATTGGATGAAGATATTCGTATGCGTATCGCGGAGTTAGAAGAGGCTACAAAAGACAATGATGGTCTATGTTTTCAGATTGCTTTAAATTATGGAAGTCGAGATGAGATGATTCGAGCTATGAAGAAAATGTGTCTGGATTGCAAGGATAACAAGATTGAAGTTTCGCAGATCGATGAAGCAATGTTTGAAACTTACTTGGATACAAATGGTATTCCGGATCCGGATTTGATGATTCGTACTAGCGGTGAACAGCGATTGTCCAATTATCTGTTATGGCAGTTGGCATATACAGTGTTTTATTTTACAGATGTATTGTGGCCTGATTTTACAAAAGAGGAATTAGCCAAGGCGATTGAATACTACAATAGTAGAGATAGACGTTTTGGTGGTGTGAAGGAAGGAGAAAACTAATGTTTAAAACCAGACTATTGAGTGGGATTATACTTGTAATTATTGCTTTGGCGACGATAATTACGGGAGATGGAGTATTATTTGCAACTTTACTGATGATTAGTTTTATCGGAATGACAGAACTCTATCGAGTGCTGAAAATCAGTGATAAGGCATTAGGAATAGCCGGTTATATTGCCATGGCAATTTACTATTTTCTGATTCGCATGAATTATAAAGATTGGATAGTGATGCTGCTAATTGCTTTTTTGATTGCCTTGATGGCTATTTATGTGTTTACTTATCCAAACTATCGTTCAGAGCAAGTTATGTTAGCATTCTTTGGATTAATTTACGTAGGGTTTATGCTTTCCTACGTGTATCAAATTCGTATGCTAAATCAAGGTGCCTTTTTGGTTTGGCTAGTATTCATTTGCTCTTGGGGATGTGACACCTGTGCTTACTGTGTAGGTATGTTGTTTGGAAGACACAAAATGGCGCCGAAATTAAGCCCGAAGAAATCGATTGAAGGTGCCATCGGCGGAGTAGTGGGAGCTGCTCTTTTAGGGGCGCTCTATGCATTGGCAATCAATCGCTTTGCAGTTGGCGCGAATGCCAATATTATGCAGTATGCGCTTATCTGCGGAGTGGGTGGGGTCATTTCACAAATCGGCGATCTGGCGGCGTCTGCTATTAAGAGAAATCATGACATAAAAGATTATGGAAATTTGATTCCGGGACACGGTGGTATATTAGACCGTTTTGACAGTGTGATTTTCACTGCACCGATTATTTATTACATGACAATTATGTTGTTCTAGAGAGGAAATCTATGAAGAAGATAGCAATATTGGGGTCCACAGGCTCCATTGGAACCCAAACATTAGAAGTAGTAAGAGAAAATGGAGATTTGCAAGTATTAGGACTTGCCGCTGGTAATAATATTAAACTATTAGAAGCGCAGATTCGAGAATTTCATCCAAAGGTGGCAGCTGTTTGGTCCGATGAAAAGGCAAAAGAGCTACGTGACCGGGTGAAAGATTTGGATGTGAAAATTGTTTCCGGTATGGACGGACTGATTGAAGTGGCGGTAATACAAGATGCTGAAATATTAGTTACAGCGATTGTGGGAATGATAGGGATTCGACCGACTATTGAAGCAATCAAGGCAGGCAAAGATATTGCATTGGCGAATAAAGAGACCTTGGTGACTGCGGGACACATTATTATGCCTTTAGCTAAAGAACACCAAGTATCAATCCTTCCTGTAGACAGTGAACACAGTGCCATTTTCCAATCGTTGCAGGGAAATCCAAGAGGTGCACTCCATAAGATTCTTTTGACAGCATCCGGTGGACCTTTCAGAGGAAAGAAGAAAGGCGATTTGGAAAAAATCCAAGTAGAAGATGCACTGAAACATCCAAATTGGGAAATGGGAAGAAAGATAACTATTGACTCTTCGACATTGGTAAATAAAGGATTAGAAGTCATTGAAGCCAAGTGGCTTTTTGATGTAGATATTGAGCAGATTGAAGTGGTTGTTCATCCACAGAGCATTATTCATTCCATGGTGGAGTACGTAGATGGTGCAATTATTGCAGAACTAGGGACTCCGGATATGAAATTACCGATTCAGTATGCTTTATATTATCCAGAAAGACGATATCTTCCGGGAGAGCGGGTGGATTTTTCCACACTGTCTCAATTGACTTTTGAAAAACCGGATTTAGAAACTTTTTATGGTCTTCGATTAGCGATGGAAGCGGGGAAGGCAGGTGGCTCTTTGCCAACTGTATTTAATGCAGCCAACGAGCGAGCGGTAAGTAAATTTTTAAATCGAGAAATAGCCTATTTGCAAATACCGGAGATTATTGAAAGCTGTATGCAAAGTCACAAAAATGTGGAATCTCCGACTGTGGAAGAAATTCTGCAGATCGAACAAGAAATATATGAACAGATAGAAAGCAGGTGGTAGAATGGGCATCATTCTTGCGATATTGGTCTTTGGATTAATTATATTCGTGCACGAGTTGGGGCACTTTTTACTTGCGAAAGCAAATGGAATTCGCGTTGACGAATTTTCCATGGGTATGGGACCGAGATTATGGAGTTTTGTAAAAGGAGAGACTCGTTATTCTTTGAAACTTTTTCCGATTGGCGGTTCTTGTGCCATGGGAGAAGATGATGTTAATGACGTGGGGGAAGGTAGCTTTAACAGTAAATCTGTGTGGGCGCGAATTTCTGTTGTGGCAGCAGGAGCAATTTTTAATTTCCTTTTTGCTCTGATTTTCGCCATCGTGATTGTGGGATATACAGGATATGACAAACCAATCGTGTCAGATGTTATAGAAGGTTTTCCTGCCCAAGAAGCAGGCATGCAGGCAGGAGATAGAATTGTACGTATTGACGGAAAAAAAATTAATCTTTGGAGAGAAATTTCGTTCCACAACATGTTTAACCAGGGAGAAACGGTGGACGTAGTATATGAACGAGATGGTAAGAAGCATGAAGTGACATTAACACCAAAACAAGATGAGGATGGAGATTATTTGCTCGGTGTTACTTCACCGAAGGCTTATGAGAAAGCAAATTTCTTTACTGCTATTGAATACGGAGCCTATGAGGTGAAGTTTCGTATAACTACTACTATAGAAAGCTTGAAAATGCTCTTTACTGGCGCAGTGGGAGTAGATCAGCTGTCAGGCCCGGTGGGGATTGTGGATGTAATGGATGAAACTTATCAACAGACAAAACAATATGGATTTTTGGTTGTATTGTTGCAGATGTTAGATATGGGTGTGCTACTGTCAGCAAACCTAGGAGTTATGAACCTGTTACCATTCCCTGCATTGGACGGAGGTCGATTAGTATTTCTATTTGTGGAAGCTATTCGTAGAAAGAGAGTACCGGCTGATAAAGAAGGTTGGGTACATGCAATTGGCATGATTCTCTTGTTGATACTCATGGCATTTGTCATGTTTAACGATATTAAAAAGTTGTTTTAAGATTAGATGGGGACTAGCATATGCTATGTCCCCATTTGTGCTATGAGAGTTCGGCAATTCTGGAAACACCTACATAGATTTCAGAGATTTTATACCAAGTACGGTAGTCTACCGTTCCTGTTTCCGGAAGACCGAACACAGATTGGAATACTTCTACAGCGTTTGCAGTGGCAGGACCATAGACACCGTCAGCAATAACTTTTGGAATGGCTGGGTAAGCTCCGGCAACAACATTTAGTTGTTCCTGTATCTGGCGAACCTTGTCGCCGCTGGAACCTTGAGAGAGCGTATAACCAGGCCAAGAGGAAGGAACACCCGACACCTCTTCAGCAATATTGATGTACATATTATCACCGTAGAAATAGCGTAGAATTTCAATGGCAGAATATCCTTGATCCCCCAATGCTTTTGAACCCCATTGGGTCATCCAACCTGGGCAACTCACACGATTTCCATCGCAATATTGGGTTAAAATCGGTTGTCGTACATTTGGACGGGACAAATAATTGGTAAACAGTTCGTCTACGATAACAGAGATGGTGTTGTAATAATTTCGTTCCGGAATCCATTTGTGGTCAAATGCAGTCGAAGAAGTGATCGTAAAATCGAAGCCCTGGTTTCTGTACCACTCTGTATAGACCCTATTTAAGGTAAAAGACATAATGGCAAGCACATTAGCACGAATGGTGTTTGCAGGCCAAGTAGCATAAATTTCACTGGAAGCCACGTTTTTGATATAATCCTTATATTTTACGTAATAATTTTGGGCAGTGGAGTCATTTGGTGAACCGTCATGTACTATAATGAATTCAGGAACTACCACGCGGGAAAGTACGATTTCGCCGGTTTCGCGAATCGGTTTAATTTCCGGCTCCGGAATTTTCGGTGGATATTCCTGATACAGGGTGTGTCCTGGAATGACAAACACTTCTTCATTCACTTCATTTGGCACGCTTGGTCGCATTTGAATGTTTTGAAGAGCGGTTACGTCTGCCAAAATCTCTGTCCCGGAGATGCTGACAGGTTCAAAGCCAGGTGCAGTGACATCTAAAGTATATTCAGAATAAGGCTGTACTTCTGTATTGGGATTCAAACTATATTCCACCGGTGGAGCAGCCAATTCCAGTACATCTGTTTGCCCGGAGGAATTTGTCCGAACTTGTTCCAGCGTAGAGCCGGGAACCCCAGTGTAAGAAATAGAAATCGTAGCATCTGTGACCGGGAAAGATGTTGTCTGAGAAGTGATGTTAATCTGCAAACGCCCACGGTCAATGTTATTGCTTCTGTCATTGCCATTCCCATTGGTTTGAGCGGCAGTCAAAATATTCATATAGATACCTCGTTAAAAATCTGTTACTATTATAGTATGTAAGAAGAAAATGAAGGGTGCGTTATTATGAGAAAAATAAAGAAGAGAAGCCTTATTTTAGCAGTGGCGTTAGTACTGGCAATAGGAAACTTTGCTGTACAGAAATTTCAGCCGGAAAAAGACATCGTCAAGACCACACTAGACCAGATACCGGTGTATTCAGGGGAACCGTACGTGATTTTAAATGACAATCAGCCGGATTTTCAGGACATGGAAAATATGAGCGGGGTAGATTATGAAGAATACAGTGAATTGGATGTCTATGGACGATGCGGAGTGGCAGAGGCAATTATCTGCCAAGCCACTATGCCTACGGAAGAGAGAGGAAGCATTGGACAGGTTAAACCAAGTGGATGGCACACTGTAAAATACGATATCGTGGATGGAAAATATTTATACAATCGTTGCCATTTAATCGGATATCAGTTGGCGGGAGAAAATGCAAATCATAAAAATCTCATTACAGGAACCCGTTATATGAACACAGAAGGGATGTTACCATTTGAGAATATGGTGGATGATTATGTGGAGGAGACTAATTATCATGTTATGTATCGTGTGACACCGATTTATGAAGGAAACAATCTGGTTGCATCAGGGGTCCAAATGGAAGCAAAATCCGTGGAAGACGGAGGCAAGGGTATTTGCTTTAATGTGTATGTTTATAATGTACAACCTGGGATAGAAATTGATTATGCGACAGGGGAAAGCACCTTGCAATTCTAAAAATAGAATGATATGATGAAAAGTAACGAAAGATGTCGAAAAAGGGGACCTCATGAAGAACAAAATCAAACGATTTTCGAAAGGAGAATTCAAGCTGGAACGACCGGATATTCGCTTTTCCGAGACACAGATTTTCATGTCTGTGAGTGAAGGTGGAGTGTATGAAGGAAGTTTCACCATAGAGAATACAAAAGACGGAAATGTCCGAGGACTGATTTATCCGTCTTCTTTTCGTGTGCATTGTTTGGAAGAGGGCTTTGAAGGGAACCCGGTGACGGTACATTATACCTACGACAGCACTGGACTTATGCCGGGGCATATTGAGCGAGGGAAATTGACTGTAGTATGTAACGGCGGAGAGTACAACCTGGATTTTACAGCAGTAGTGGAAAAACCTTATGTCATGACTGCTTACGGAAAGGTACAGTCAGTTGCAGATTTTAAACAACTTGCGTCACAAGATTTTCTGGAGGCAAAACGCTTATTCAGAACGAGGCAGTTCTATGATGTTTTGAAATATGAAGACAGACGTGTGCAAAGCCTTTATGCCAATATGCGCAGATGGTCCTTGGATGAGCAGGCTCTGGAAGAATTTTTGGTAGGAATCAAACAAAAAGAAAAGATTTTCCTGACCCTGTCTAATGAAAAGGTAGAATACGAAAATCTTTTGGAGGCACAAAAGGGCAGTATCGACATTGTAAAAAACACATGGGGATACGCACCGATTAAAATCGCTGTTTCCGGAGACTTTTTAGAAGTGCAGGAGAAAGAACTTACTACGGATGACTTCATAGGCAATAGTTATTGCCTGGAATATGTCATTCAACATGATAAATTGCACGCCGGAAATAATTATGGACGCATTCATGTGTCTACTACATATGAGACTTTAACTGTAGACATCAGCGTGCATCAAAGTGGTGTGCGAGATGATATGCGTGGTATGTCAGGAATGATTGCAGGTCAAGGGTTGAAAGACTATCTTGCGTTTATTGCCGGGAAAACCAGCATGGATGAGTGGGCTGATAAAGCCATAAAAAAAGTAGAACATTTGCGTGAGTTGGAACCAGAAAATGAATATTATATGTTGCTTCTTGCTCATGTGTATCTGCATGCGAAAAGAGAGGAAGAAGCAAAATGGGTTTTGGAAAACAATAACTATCCGAAATTCATGATTGGTAGAAAGCCGGAAATCAGCGCTTATTACATGTTCTTAACGGCACTTTTAAAGAAAGATACCTTACACACGAATCGCGTACTGGAAGAAATTAACCGCGTATTTTTGAAACATCCATATTCATGGCAGTTACTGTGCATGATGATCAATTTAGATAAAAGATTTCTTGATTACAATAATCGGCTTCGTGTATTGGAACGCCAGTTTTTCAATGGGGCAAATCACATTCTTATGTACGCAGAAGCATATATCTGCTTCCAAGAAAATGTACCGTTATTGCGAAAACTGGACTCCTTTGAAGTGCAGATTTTAAATTTTGCTACGAAATATAAAATCATTACCAGAGATTTGGCATTACACATGGCAGATTTGGTATGCCAACAGAAAAAATATGACGCAAAGCTTTTACGCATTTTAGAACGCGCCTACGAAATGTACGAGGAACCTCGTATCTTACAAGCCATCTGTATGCAACTGATCAAGGGGAATAAAGCGGGAAGTGAACATTTCAAATGGTATGAAAAAGCGGCTATACAGGAAATGAAGATCGCACAGCTTTATGAATATTACATGATGTCTGTTAACCCGCAACGTGTAAAAAGTGCATTCCCGAAAATCGTGTATTTGTATTTCTTGCATGGTATAAATCTAGACTATAGACGGTGTGCACTGTTATATGAGAATATACTGACCTATGAAAGTGAAGACAGTGACATTTATGAGCGTTATAAGGACCAAATGAAGGTTTTTGCAAGAGAGCAATTATTAAAGCGTCGTATCAATGATTCTTTAAGAGTTATTTACAATCGTTTTATACATCCAAATGATATTGCACCAGATGAGATGAGTGCCATGTACGATATTTGTCACGCGTATATGGTAACCACTAAAATTCCAGGTATGAAATATGTTGTAGTCATTGAAAAAGATGGAAGCGTAAGACAGCGTGTTCCATACAAAAATGACAGAGGTGCTATTGTCTATTTGTACAATAAAGAAGCTAGAATTGTATGGGAAGGTGACAATGGATGCCACTACACAGACAGTATTCCTTATGAAACCAGACGTCTTTTCTATGAAATGCGATATTTGGAACTGTACAAAAATCGCAGTGAAGAGTTAGATGAAGGCACAGATAAAAGTCGACGCCCAGTATTGTCTTTTGAAAGCCTAAAGCAATACGGTATGGAAAAATTTGATGGTCAAGAAGTATTTTTGCTGTGTTCAAAACGCATTCGAGAGCAAGAACAGATAGAAGATGATTTCCTACTGTATGTTGCATTTTCACTTCTGATTGAGGGGTATTATGACAAAGCGCTTTTATCTTATTTGTCGCAATTTTATTGTGGTTCCACAAAAAGTATGAAATTGGTGTGGAGAAAGGCAAAAGAATATGGAGTGCATACAAAATCATTAGCAGAACGCATCATAATGCAAATGTTATATTCTGAAGAAGTGTTTGGGGAAGAAGCTATTTTTGAAGACTACTATACAGGGAAACCTTATTTTCGATTAAAGCAGGCGTATTTAGCCTACGTAGCGCAGATGTATGTGGTGAAAAATCGCATCATTTCAGAAAATCTGATTCGCATTATGTTGCAAGAGTTTTCACAAAAAGAATACTTGGCAGATATTTGTAAGGTGGCTATTTTGGAGTACTATGCCGGCAAAGAAGTAGAAGAAGTATTACAGCGAATGCTCAAAGAATTCTTTGATGAAATGTGCCATAAACATTTAGTATTCCCGTTTTATTTGAAATATCCACAGACATGGTTAAAAGAGGTCCAGTTGCATGACAAAATATTAGTACAATATGCGACGGCCTTGAATGGAAAGGTTCGAATTTGCTATCGCGTTCAAAAAGAAGGCATGGCATCGGAAGAGTACCGTGCAGAAACATTATTACCTATGTATGATGGTGTTTATGTGAAAGAATTTGTCCTTTATGAGGACGAATATCTGCAGTATTACTTTGAAGAGTATACAGAAGAGGAACAGATTACGAGTGAGAAAGAGATGTGTAAGAAAACCAATATCGTATATGAAGACGGCATGTATGGTAGATTAAGTTTAATCTCTCGCTTATCCAGAGAAAAACAATATGAATCCATGCTTCTTTATAAAAAAGAAGAAAAGGTGGCGGAAAACATCTTTAAAACCTATTAGAATACCCAAGAAGGAGGGAATGTGCAGTGTTAAAAAGTATGATTGGCTATGATTTAAATGAACGATACTGTCAAATTAGCTATTATAATGAAGAACAACAAGAGCCGCAGACTATGGAAACACTCACATATTCTGTAGATAATTTGTTTGTTCGTGCTGTAAAACAAGAGAGCCAGGAAATTGTTCGTGAGTTAAAGGAATTCATAGAACGGTCTCTGACAAAGTTTGATGATATAGACAAATTGGTTTTTACAGTTCCGGAACTAAACGTGGATATGGTGCGTATGTTAAAAGGCATCGGCCAACGGGTGGGTATAGAAAAGCAGAACATTTGTGTCCAGGATTATAAGGAAAGCTTTTGCCATTACATGCTTTGCCAACCAAAAGAATTGTGGCAATATGAGGCGGCTTTGTTCCACTGTGATAGAAACGAAGTAAAAGCTTACATGTTGCGCAAGATTCGGACAGGCTACGGAAAAGGCAGAGATGCTTTTATTACTGTGGATGAGGTGGCGCAGGCGCAAATGGAGGAACTGGCTGCTGTTTATCCTGTTTTAAATGTAGACAGAGCAAAAGAGGCAGATGTCAGATTTAAGCAATTTGTACAGGGGGTCTTTGACAAAAAGTTAGTATCTTCTGTTTTTTTGGTAGGAGAAGGTTTTGAGAATAACTGGTATCCACAGTCACTTAAGGTACTTTGTAACGGCAGAAGAGCATTTTCAGGGAATAATCTTTATAGCAAAGGTGCTTGCTATGCCGCATATAAGAAGGCATCAGCTTATGAAGATTCCGTTATCTATTTAGATGAAACCAAGATGATGGATCAAGTCTGTATGAAACTGCGTATTCGGGGGAGAGAACGTTGGTTTCCATTGGTTTCTTGGGGGAGTCACTGGTATGAGGCAGATAATCAATGTGAAATTCTATTAGAAAATACAGACGACATCGAATTGCATATCGAATCATTGACGGGAGCCGATATGCGAGTGGAGAGAATCTCGTTAGAAGGGCTGCCAATAAGAAAAAACTATACCTTACGATTGCAAGTGAAAGTTATGTTTCCGAGTGAAAAATGTTGCATTGTAAGCTTAAAAGATCTAGGCTTCGGAGAATTTTTCCCAGCCACTGATTTTTATGTAGAGAGAGAAATACGTTTAGGAGGAAGTAATGAGCAGTTTAATTCTTTGTCATAAGAAAAAAGCGAAGAAGGCCTATGAAATCGCACGCATTCATCGCAAAATTTATACAATTGAAGAACTCTGCTATTATCTGTGCAATCATTTGTATTTGGTGGATTATACCCTTGTCAATACGCAAATATCTGATTGGATTCGGGAGGAGTTAGCATTACCAGAACTGGCAGATGAGCTGAACCATCTTTTAGAACAGAATGGTACGCTTGAGCAATTTGTCATGAGCATTTTGACATACGCGTCCATTTATACGAGTGGTGAACTGAAGCGTATTCAGGATGTGTTAGAACACCTGAAAAATCAAAAGCCAGTGGAAAAGCAAAAGTATAAAGCTGATAATTTATTGGAAAGTGGCTCCGTAAAATCCGCTATCATGGTTTATCGAGAGATATTGTACGGGGAACGAGATGAAAGCATGGAAGGCACATTTTATGGCAAAGTATACGCATGTCTTGGTGCCGCTTACGGAAGATTATTCTTATATAAAGAGGCTGCGAAAATGTACGAAGCTGCATACCAAATTTGTGAAGATAAGGATATGCTCAAAGCATATTTGTATGCCAGCCGTAGCTACATGAACGGAGAAGAGTACATGCAGTTGCTACAAAAAAGTCAACTGTATCAAGAAGTAGACAGTGAGAACGTAGAGACTGCAAGAGAGATTGCAGACAGCGTCACAGTCTTACAATATGAGGACACTTTGGACCATTGGAAAAATCAATATCGTAGAATTAGTACAGGGGAAATCTAAAATTTCCTCTGTTTTTTTGTTGACAAGGTGGGGCGTGTATGTTACTATGTGGAAGTGATTTAGTGTGGTAAAGTGATAACACACTAAAAGTTATAAAGAATAAGGAGTACATATTATGAAGAAGAGAATCGCATTATTATTAGTACTTGCGCTTGCATTAACATCTGTATTTGTAGGATGTGGCAAAGAAGTAAAAGAAGACGCAAAAGAAAAATTTGTAG
>JAZRND010000002.1:0-2791 GCA_045648005.1 Faecalimonas sp.
ACAAACGGCATAGACGCGTTTGAAATCCTTTCCGTGGTCTATTTCCCATTTGTCAGAAAAGAAAGACAAAAGTGGAATTGCAAAAGCCAAGGCAACACTAACACCTATCACCTCTATGGTGATATACCATTTATTTCGGAAAAGGAAACGCAAGTATTCAAGCATGATCGTATAAGGTCTGTAAAGTTTCTTTACACTTTTTTTATTAAAATTAAGGTTAAGCCCATAATACTAACAAAACTGTGCCAAAACACGTATATATCCTATTGTCAGATATTTGCGTTAAATACGCGTTTTAAATTTGTGTAAGGATTCTTTACAATGCTTTATAACGTGTAAAGATGTTTGAAAATATAGAAGGGCCACCATTTCTGATGGCCGTTTTATCGCTTATTTTCTCACTGCCCTATACTTCTGGTGGGGGTGTCATCTTTACTTGCAACCTCAGTTTTTAATGCATGTAAGTAATCCTAATTGCTCCATTCTTTTTGTTGGGAAAACTTTCTCAAAGGATCACTTTCCCATCCCAGTAATCAAGATCCAAAATCTGGCACCCTATAGAGAATGGCGGAGCCCCAATCCCCCGCCTGTCGGGAGTATCATTCTCTCTAGCCAAGACGATGGTACACCCAACCCCTCCCAAATTCCCATTCAATACATATCACCCGTTCCACCCGTAAAGAAAACATACGAATGGCACGCAAGCACCGCGCTGTGGGTACCTGTAGCGCATATCGGGCGTTCCATCGTATTGGCAAAAGGGGATATGTCATCAAACAACAAGCCCCGCAACCTCATCCCGAGACCACAGGGCTTGCCCGACTTAACCTAACTTAAAAAACTATTTCACTTATAAGAACAAGTGTTTAAGATAAAAGTTCAAAATGGTGGATATTATATCCTTGGTTTTTGCACTATCACTATTACCTGCGAAACTATGTAAATGAAAAGGCCATAGATTACAGGTATAATGGCAGTACTCAAGCCTGAACATAACAGCCAGAAAGGTGCCCCTTTGGCAGCTACAACTCCCTGCAATGCTCCCAAAGTACCCAACAAAGCATACAAGATACTGAATGCACAGGCAATCTTTCCAATATTGGATACCCATGCCGGCGCTTTCCAGGCAGCAATGCATAGCCCGATAAGAAGTAAAGTAAGCAGTCCCATTCCAAATGGACCTCCTTGCAAAAAGTAAGAATAAGCAATCATAACTGTAAAAATTTAATTGGTTAAAAGCTTCTGCAAAGTTCATCCAAGGGCAATATTTTTCCAATTTTAAAACCCCTCCATCCGGTGCAGAAACCCTTTAATCCCCTCTTGGTATGCCTTTCCCGACAGATTTTCACCTATAAATTTAGGAAATATGGCTAAATTTGAGAAAAAATAATAGCACAAGAATGAACCGGACCATTGCATTTGATATCATATTTTGGACTGCAGGAGTTTTGATGATCAGCCTTATTTATATGAGCGGTTGTGATTCTTTTGCAGTTGCGTTCCTATACTCGTCGCTGATGTTGCCGGCTATGCTTATGGCAAATATTCTGTATAAGCAGATATCCTTTGAGAACAGGATGCAAGGAATCAAGAATGCCATTTGGCTTGGCTGTGCAGTTGTGGTAACTGCATATTTTGGACTATGCTTGAGTGGATGGTATTTGGACAAGTTTGCTGTCGGGAATATTTTTATGCTTAATCCTGTTCTTATCATTTTCAGCATAGGTTCCCTTTGTGCGCTGAATTATTTGCTGAGGGAAAAGATCTTCAAGAAAAAGTTGGAACAAGAGGCGGGGGAATCAGTTGAATTTACTTCGGAAAGGCGAAAGATTTCATTGCAAATTTCAAAAATCAAATACATTGAATCCAATGACTCTGAGGTATGGGTGCGCTGCACGGGTGGTGAATCTTACCGTACCAAAATGAATATTTCAAGATGGGAAGAATTTCTTAGCCCCAAGTTTGTAAGGGTGCACCGCTCATTTTTGGTTAATAAAGCCCACATTTTGTCATGGGAGGCTACCCAGGTGCATCTTTCTGATGAAGTTATTCCAATTTCAAGGAAGTATCGGGAAATATAGAGAGACTGAACCGTCACAAGCCTGGTCCTGTAGATGAAAAGGAAGAAGCCGGCAATTTTTCTGCCGGCTTCTGTTCCTTTGATGGAAGTGGAACTACTCCTTAATTTTTGCCTTTAACCTTGAGACCCTATTGTAAACGACACTCTTGTCTTTTTGCAGTAGCACAGACATCATTGTAGGTGTAAATCCGGCCTGTATGTAGCAGAACAGTTTAATCTCTTCTTCTTTAAGTTCCGGATGGGAGAGCCTGATTTTTTCAACTGCATTGTTTTGTGTTGCATTGAGCCACTGTTCCAAATCTTTCTGTGTCTGCTGGTCATTCCTGAATTCATTTACAATCTCCTTAACTTCCTGAATGATTTTCAGCTGAAATTTATCGGTATTTTCATACACATAATATTGCTCACAGAGCCTTTTCAATATCTGGAAATTGTTGCTGTCGGGTAAATTGGTCCTAATTTCTGATTCCGCATTTACCGTTTCATTTGATTTGCAGAAATTGTGGAAGTCTGTAATGAAAAGTTTTACATCTTCAATGGAGATTTCCTTGTAGATTCCTAATCGTGTGTCTCCAAATAATTTGATGTTTAAGAGACGTGCTCTAAAAATGTTGAATAAATTTAATGTGCCCATAATTTTTGTTTTTGTTGCACAAAATTACTGTGGCTTAAGCAATATGTTGCTGTCCCCTTCTTTGAAAATCCTATCTG
>JAZRND010000003.1:0-24339 GCA_045648005.1 Faecalimonas sp.
ACAAGGTATCAAATAGGTTTCTATCTGTACATCCGTGTAAGGGTTCCAGGTTGAGAGTATATATCTCTCATTGATTTCTTTTATTTCATTCTGTTCACGAACGTGAAAAAGTGTCTCACCTTCTGCCCGAAGAGCCAGCATACTGTCAAAGGCTCCTCCTCTTAAAGTGTCGCAACCTCGGGAAACGCTAAACGCATATTTTGATGAATATGCGAATTTACTATATTTTGCCGTGAAATTTGCAAATCCCTCCGGAATATACTGCCCAGAGCAAAAAGCAACGACATGCTTCCCGTCTTCTATTCTTTGAATCAAAAAGTTCTTTTCTTTCTGAACGCTGATTTTTTGTGTTGTCAGAACGTCGCTTTCCTCTGCTGTCCAGAATGGGTGGTCTTTATCCAAAGCCAAGATCAAAAACCACTTAAATGCCCAATATGGCGATGTCGGCGAATTGTATTCCTCCGTCATGATCAGGTTCGGATAAGCGTATCCCACTGTCAAAATACCATCTCTTGCAAAAATCGGCTTCTGAAGCCACCAACGCATATTTTTAAACAAAACTGCCTTGATGGTTCCCCACGGAAGTGCCTCCACGTTGCAAAATGCTAATGCGCTGAAAAATGCACTCATAGCAAAACGATATGTCATGCTCCTTCCATATGGAACTGCACCACCGTTGTCATCAAACCAACAGATAAATTGCTTGGCAAACTCGGTACTGCGCTGTTTAAAACGCTCGCATCTTTCTGTATCCTCATCGCTCATAAATTTCGCATAAATGAGACTGTAGAAATGAATGGCAAATGGATTGTAATAGTCGACCTGTCCTCTCACGCCATCTCTATAAAATCCGTTGTTGAAATAATATTCGTCAACACCATCCAAGTCCTCGTGAAGCTTTTCAGCATCGTATTGGTTCCCTGTCTTTTTCAGTGCCACATTCACCAAGATTCTAAAGAAAAGCCAGTTGGTTCTCGGCACAACAACTTCATTGATTCGATATAAATATTTTGCAAAATTTTCTTTCGCTTTGTCACTTAACGATTCCCACGCTTTATTTGGTGCCAACAACAAAAAAACTGCGAGTGATGCCATCTCCACTAATTTTTGATCCACATCCCGCAGTTCTCCCCAATATTCCTCACTTTCGGGATCCGTTCCATTTTCGATTCCTTGTACATATGTATTCAGTAAATCCGAGGTTCCACCACCTGCAATAAAAGGAGCAAGTCCCCAGATTACACGTGCGAAGCCCTCCACATATGAACTTTTCTCATCGTAATGCGCACCGAAATTGTCGAGTTTTAAAAATGCATACTTTTCGCTGTAAAAGTCCTTCAGTGGTTCTGACATGGCAAGGAATAACTCGAAAACGTCATCCCTGGTACAAAGTTTGTTATCTTTAAACGAAAATTTGAAGTCTACCATAACTGTCTCCTATGAAATTGGTATCGGTTCGTCATATACAATGGTATGGTCATCATCTATGATTTTATTGATATGCCAATGTCCCGAATACCAATGCGAAAATGTAACATTCTCATCTATATATTTTGTAAGTCCCTCCAAAGATAATGGTAGAAACTTGTCTTTTTCTTCTTCTCTATAATTGACGTATTTGTGTGTTAACACATAGTCAACCTTGTTATTATATTTACTTAAATTACTGTATGCCAATGAAAGTTCCTCTTCAGTAGGTTCCTCACCATCAAACCAAAGACCCATCTCCTTCCACTTGGCAGAACTCTTACATCCACCCATGACAAAGAAGGTGTTACCACCTATCTCGTAAACATTTCCTCTTTTCAAATGAACAATACTGTTAGACAGGCGATGTACCTCTCCACCGCACCAAGTATCACTCGGAAAAGAATTGATAAACGCATGATTTTCATGATTTCCTTCCACCACGGCAATCTGCTTGTCCAATGACAAAAACCAATCAGTAAATTTCTGGTTTTCATCGGTATCCTCAAACCTTATCCCGAGATCTCCGAGAATGATCAGCAAATCTGAATCTGTACTGATTTCCAAGAAGCTCTCCAGCCCTTTCAGGCTCTCTCCACCATGTGGGTCGCTTATGAGATAAATCATAGTCCTTCTTCTCCTTTGATTATGGTAAAACTGCCCTCAAGCAATACATCTATATAATCCTTGGCTGTACGAATCTCTTTTTCACTCATAATGCCGGAGGTTCCGACATCTTGTGGCCGATGCGCATCCGAACCACCTGTCACTAACTTGTTATATGTCTTTGCCAAATCCATTACTTTGTCAGTATAATTTTCGTGACGTGGATTTCCATTATGTGCCTCCAATCCATCCACAAATTCTGGAGTTGGTGTACACCTGCCATCACGAAGTGGATGTGCCTGTATCACCGTGACTCCGTGTTCTTTTGCATAGACATAGAAGTTTTCTATAGACATATCCAAAACTTTTGACGCATTTGTTAAAAATGTCTTGTCTACCCCATACAACAAGTAATCGTTATTGGAACCATTGAGACGCAACTCTGCAGATAGCAGAATATTCATGCCCAATTTTTCTCCTGCCGCTTTTGCCACCTCATATCCAGAAAGAAATTGCTGCACCTTTTCTTCTAATGAAATGTCACCTAAATTCTCAAAATACTTGGTATAAAAGTGGTCTGATATAAATAACGTTTTATATCCTGCATCGTAATATTGTTTTACCATTTCAGCCGCAGAGACCTTCCCACAAGGGCTGGTCTCTGCAGTATGTAAGTGTGTTTCGGTTTTAAACATAATCGAACCTTCTAATCTATTTGATAATCGGGAAAATTCCTACTCTAAGTCTTGTCGTTGCATAAGGAACAAGTGTAAGGGCAGCTTCCTCCCCAAGTTTTTCATTTGGTTTTAATTCACGAACCTGTCCCATCAATTGCGCTTTTCCTTCGTCCCACTTACAAGGTCCTCTCATCCAAAGACGTCCTTGTACGTGGTCGTAATTTCGTACTTTCCAGTCAAGCACTTCTTTTCCTTCCACTGTAATAGAAAGACCGTTTTCTTCTCTACGCCACGGTTCTTCTCCTACCTGGCCGTCGGTCGCTTTGAAAGATTTTGCCTTATCCACACATAATCCGTAGTTCCATTTGCTTGCTGGGTACAAAGAATAGTGCGGGAAGTCCTCGTGTCCGAGTTCGCGAAGTCCCTCAATGACAACTTTTTCTTCTACCGGAAGTGCATATAAAAGGGCGCCCTTTTTCACGCTGATTCCTTTTGCATTTTCAATCAACTGAATCTCATCTGTGAAAGTCAACACAATCTCATCTTTGTCCGAGAAAGTTCTATCCAAACGATAAATACCGTTTTCAAATTTTGCTTTTACTACTTCTCCATTTACAGTAAGCACTGCCTTCTTTGCCCAGTTCGGCTTACGAAGTACAAGACCGAAAGCTACCGGCTTATCTGTTTCAATACGGAAGCAAACAACATTCTCAAATGGATACTTTGTATCTTCTTTAATACATACTTTGCTTCCTTTTATTTCCACTTGAATTTCACTTGGTGCATATGTAAATGCCGCCAAATCATCACCATCACGCATCCAAGAACGATACACGAAGTTTGGCATAAAACGATGTACATTTCCGGCGCAGCATGCTAAAAACTTCTTCGGTGCATAAGACATCCAGTCTCTTCCACGATAGAACTGTGCGTGATTGCTAATATCGTTTGCAACCACTTGATTTGGGCCTGAGAAATATTGATTACCCTTAAAGTCATCATCCACAGAGCCAAGTCCCGCATTGAAGATAGCATCTTCTACCCAATCTCCATACTTCGCATCCCCGGTTATCATATAAAGGTAACCGATTGCCCAAGTAAAATCAGAAACATCACAAGTTTCATGTACTGCCCATGAATTCTCATTTCCGTTTAAATATTCCGATGAACTGAAGACACCGTCTACAATCATCTGGTCTCTATATACTTTATCAAAGGCTTTTACAGCAGCCTTTTTGTAAATTTCTTTTCCTGTATAAAGATGAAGAATTGCCGCTAATTTACAAATCTCACAGTAGGTAACTCCATGGTTACGCTCTACCTTTCGATTCTTAAGCATTCCCTTGAGCGTAAGGTCATACATTTCCTCGCCTGGCCCTGCCACGGAATCATCCTCATAAATACGGTTCCATTCTTCATAGGATTCCTCCGCCATCTGCAAAAAGCGTTCATCCTTCGTTTGTCCATATATCCAAAGTGCAGTCTCTATGTCTGCTACATTACGCACTCCAATAATACGTGAATATTTTCTGTAATGGTACACGTCTTTCAATGGACGTGCCAAAAAGTGTTTCTTTAATGCTTCGAGAATTTTTTCATCCCCGGTTGCTGTATATTCCGCTATCATTGCACGGAAATATACTGCATGTGCCCAAGTCATACTTTCCTTTAAAAAGTCCGGACCCATATATCCATCTTCGTGTGCACATGCAATTTGCGGGTAGATTCTACTACCCGCCAATTTTATTAATTCTTCATTATCAATCAGTCTGCCGGCACGAATTGTCCCGTCAATCCAGTATCCAGTTTGTTCATATGGCACCCAACTGTCCATATCGGTTACCATTCCACCAACAAAAGCCTCATATCCTGTGTTGTCTGCAGGCTTTTTGCTTCCCCAAGTGCACAAGGAAAACGGCTTGCCAATCTTATGCATTTCACCTGTCATTCCTTTTGCCTGTGTTTCTAAATAGTTTTTTATCCATCCTTTGGCTCTGATTTCAGAGAAATTCAATTCTTGCCACATATCTTCTGCTCTCTTTCCTAATCTTGCAAACTGTTAATATATTCTTCGATATCTACAACTGTTCCTTCTGCGCGCGCTTCCTCTGCTGCGAATACCAGCAAATGGTTCTCTGCAGAAATTCCGATATCTGATATCTGGTTACTAGCTTCTTTGCCAATAAAATAGTCGTACATATCACGCACGATGCCGTAATCACCACCGCCGTGACCAAACTCTGCACCATCTCCGCCACCATTCATTTCAATTTCTGTCATTTCCTTGGTTTCAAGGTCAAACAAACGAATTGGTGTTTGCGCATCGCCAATATAAGCTTCCTTCTTGGTTCCCATAATGTGAGTCCAGCGACCGCCTTTATTTGTGCTTGACATGGTAAATGTAGCTGTTACATTGTCCTCAAACAGCATATTGACTGTCTGATGGTCTACCACGTCATTATCACATTTGAACACACACTTACCATATTGAGTAGTGCGAAGCAGATTCATTGCATCTTCTTCTGTAGGATTTGGCAACTGTGTTGCATGCTTACGCCAGAATAAACTCTTGGCATTTACGTAGATTTTCAGTGCGCTGTATGGACAAGTAGCCTCATGCGGACAATTTTCATGACAACGCTCCGGCGCATCTTTTGGTGCATTTTCTTTTCTAAAATAAGACAATGCTCCGAAGGATTGAATCTTCTTACATTTCTTATTTAATAGCCATTGGATCAAATCCAAATCATGGCAAGACTTTGCAAGAAGCATATTCGACGAACGTCCACTATTACCCCAAGGTCCTCTCACATAACTGCAAGCGTGATGTGTATGTCCCACATTTTCCTCGTGGTTAATGGTAAGGATATCTCCCAGTTCTCCACTTTCAATCATGTTCTTGATGGTCGTATAGTGCGGTGTATAACGAAGTACGTGACACACAACCACACGAACACCCATTTCTTTGGCATATCTTGCTATATCAGCACATTCCTTTGGACTTGGCGATATCGGTTTTTCCAACATAATATCGTAACCAAGGGAAATGGCTTTCATTGCCGGTACGTAATGGTCCTTATCCTGGGTTGCAATGACTGCAATGTCTGCAATCTTGCCTTTTGCAAAGCAATCATCCCAGTTTTCAAAACACATATCATCAGCAATCTCATATGCCTTTTTTACTGCTTCTCTTCTGCCTGCAAGTGGCTCTGCTAAAGCCACAATTTTATAGCGGTCCGGAAACCGTCTCATGTGCTCTGTGTAGCTCACTCCGCGGTTTCCGCCTCCTATAAGGGCAACTGTTAATGTTTTACCCATTTTTCTGTTCTCCTAAACTAAAGTAAGTTTTCTAGTATCTGATAATTAGTATGTTACGTTAGTCAATAAATCTTCAAAGCTTTCAAGCATTGGAATCTTGCCGTCACGTGCTACCCAGTAGTTTTGGCTATTGTCTTCACCCTCTACTTGGAAGGAAAGTGCTAAGTTATGTGCCAAAACAGCTTCTTCTGTAAGAGGATTATATGTATTAAAGTTGATTCCACTTGCTACATTCTTATACCCTATTGTTCCATAGTTGAATCTCAACCATGGGTTCGCGCTATTTTCATAACCTGTGTAGTATCTGATATAAAACGTATTGTTTACATATGCTGTATCAGCAGTTGTACCGCCTGTATAACCTATAATACCTGCAGCCCACGCCTGTGTAGATGTTCCTTCGGTTGTCACATCACGTTTACCTACATTCAAACAATCCTCCATGCTAAATACATGACTCGTATCTGAATCAGTAACACGAATATATCCTACTAATGCACCAATTACTGAATCTGTGGTAGCAATTAAACCTGCATTCAAACAATGCTCAATGTTAACACTTGTATTGATAACTAATCCAGCAATACCTGCAACTGCATTTCGTGCTGTAATACGTCCGGCAAAGCAGCTGTTTGTAATCACATTAGTTCCTGTTCCATATACAGTTCCTACCAAACCACCGGCATAAGCACGTGTATGTTTCACAATTGCATCACTGTAAACTGTATCCATTGTTCCGTTTAAGGATCCTGCAATACTTCCTGTTCCATACAAATAGTTGGCGCTAGCATAATCTTTAGCAGTCTGGTCTGTACAATTGATATAACTATTTAAAAGTCTGAAATCCTTAACAGTTCCGGTAACACTTGCAAAAAGTCCTGCATTTCCTGTGGCTGTATCTAAATACAAACCGCGGATAGTGTGTCCATCCCCATCAAAAGTACCTGCCATATATTTTGGAGTCCATTGAATTAATGCTGTGCCTTCTACAGCTGGTGTAAATCCTGTTGGTGTAGCCTGGCCTTCATTCAATGTGATATCTGCACCCAATTTTACAGTCTTTCCTGCAAAGTCAACGTCTGTAAGTGATGCAAATCCATACATGTCGGCTGCAGTATAAAGGGTGTACTCTGTGGCAGTTTCTCTGTACCATGCTGTTCTTGGTGTAGTTACTTTATCTAATGCAAGTGTTTCTTGGCTGTCTACAAAACTACTTAAAACAGGTGTTCCACTTGCTATAGTTGACCAATATCCAACATGGGCATCTCCTACTGTGAAATCAAAGCCCATATTTATATATCCGTTTACTCCTTGAGCACTTGACATTGTGACAAAACGATTCGCTTTTACTGCAGGCGTTGATACAGCGCCTCCTTGAGTGGTACCTTCAAGACTGACTTTCCCTGAAGAGGTTGTTTGTACATACCTAGCCCATGTGTTATCCACAATAGCATATACATTATTTAATGTTGCCACATGTGTATCAGTAGTTGCGTTATAAACAGATCTTACATAACCAATGATTGCCGCCGCTGTTTGTGGGATTGTGGTACCTTCTACTGTACCTGTAACTAAACAATCTCTCATTGTGATTGCTGCCTGATATGCTTCTCCACATAATCCACCGATGCATCCGCCATTGTTTATGACTATATTACCACTATACAAACAGTTCTCCATTGTTAAACTGCTTATAGCAGAAGCGTGTCCAAGAATTCCACCAACTTGTCCTTTTGAAGTAAGCGTCCCTTCAAACCAACAATTAGCAATTGTTCTTTTACCACTAGTTCCAGTCATCAATCCTACGATTCCTCCTGTAGATGGAGTACCATGAGTAGATGTATGTACTACATAAACATCCTCTGCTACCTTTATATTTTTGAATTCTCCAGAACTGTTTCCTGCAACGGCACCTAATTGTATTTGTGAAGTCGCGGTAATTCCCATGTAACTATTTTCAAGTACAAAGTTTGTAATTGTACAATCACCTGTTGTGCCAAAAAATCCCCATTGGTTATTTACACTTGTTTCTTCAAAATACACGCCACTAATTGTGTGATTTTGTCCATCAAAAGTACCAGCAAATGCATTATTTTTATGTCCAATTGGCGACCACTCATATCGTGTTGTATTGGTGTCTGGGGTAAAAGTTGTCTCTGATGCTTTTCCCTTATTTACATCAATATCTGATACTACATAGAAAGTATTATCTTCCAAAGTATCGTTCTTTGCTAACGTAGACAAGCCATACAGATCTGCATCTGTTACGATAATAAACTCTTTTTCGCCTTCTTCCTCGTACACGGTATACCAGCTGGTATCCTCTGTTCCTGTTCCTTTATAAGATGTTTCCAAGTTTCTATAAATTGCACTGTTTCCTGTTCCGAGGTATTCAACTTCCTCGCCTTCAGGTATAATGACATGCTCAATCTTGCTTGCAGAAGGTAATTTTGTCTTATCTGTCACTTGAACATTCAAATGTGCGTATCCATCAAGATATGCCTCTACAGTTGCATCTGTAAGTGTATCGCCTACTGTTACTTTTGTTGTAGAGCCTACTGTAATTCCATCTGACGGCATTGCAATCGGAATATTAATAATTGTCTTACTGCTTGCATCTGCAACACTAAAGTATCTACCTACACCTGTTTCAACTGTTCCATCATTTGTAACGCAGTATGCCTGGATATAGAAATCTTTTCCCCAGTTATCATACTTAATGCCCATAATCGTACCTGAAATAAAATATTCAGCGCTAGTATCGATCATCTTTGGACTAAAATTGTAAGCAACTTTAGATGTTGCCCCAATTCTTTTGAATACAGTAGTTGTTTTGAAATGAACTGTTCTGTTTGTATCACTTGGAGCCTTTGCTGCCTCGTCATACCATACATAGAATCCAACTTCTTTGTAGTCTAAACTGTCTACTGATGAAAGAACACGTAAATCCATCGTATCATCTGTTGGGTCATTTACAGTCCCTTTATCATGTACTTTTGCTTGCATCTTAACACCAAGCATTTCTGTTGGCACTTCCTCATTTGCCACTGTTCCAGCTGCTTTTACCTCCTCTGTGTCTGGTTTTACGAAATAAAGTCCGCTAACCACCATCACAAGAGCAAGAAATGCTGCTACCATTCTTTTTTTCATCATTTTCACTCCTTTACTTTGTGTGCGGGTATATTAGTTCTACCCGTTTTGCAAATATTAATCATTCACACTCATAATATTTGCGAATAAAATAGGTTGCCGAACAACTCCACGCGTGACAACAGCTGTTCATCACAGGATTTTTACACGGAGATGCGTAAAAATCATCCGCTACGTATACTTCCCAGAATGTATCTGCACCACGCTCAACCATTCCACCCCAGTATTCTTTGATGTACTCTAGGGCTTTTTCTTTCATTCCTGAAAGAATCATCGCTTCCACAACATAATGATGCATATATGGTGAAACGGCGATTTTGATGTTCGTTTCTTTCATAATGCGTTCAAGTAACTCTTTCGCTTCCTCTCCTTCTACTACACCGCCCAGAATCATCCAGACCTGTGAGTGAATGGAAAGTTGCATTTCATCATAAGCATTTATGAAACAAGCACTTTCCGCATTGTATAATTTCTCTTTGGCTGCATTCCGGAAGATTTCTTCATAGCGTGCGTATTCCTTCGCTTTTTCATCTCTTCCTGTCTGCTCACAAAGAGTAATCATCTTTCTAATTGCATATAAGAACACTCCTTGCAAAGAAGTATTCTTTTTAAGACCTGGACACCAGTCAATGAATGTCCACCAGCCTTCTTTGGTATTTACAATACCATCCTTCGAATCTTCCCATCCTATACGAAGCTGCAAATCTGCCACGTCAAACAAATCGTCTACTACTTTGGTGTCGCCTGTGTGTTCATAATAATCACACACACATACCGGAAATAGCAGAGAATAATCAACGAGTGGATTTCCGTCCGTACAGTTTCCCTCTATCTTTTGGAAAATACACTGTGGTGTTCTGTCATCCTCTTTTGTAAATGCCGCAAATAAATACAAACATTTTTTAATAAGAGCCAGTGTGTTTTCTGAAGGGAATGTATAAAATGCGGTCAAGGCCTGGATTCGAAGGTCCCCAAGCCATAATCTTCTGTCTCTTTTTGGTCCATCTTCAAAGACACGTTGCATACAGTTCTCTAATGTGTGACAACTTACGCTGTCAATCGCCTGCAACTGCTCCGATATTTCTTCGGTCTTCCATAACTCTTTTAGTTCCTTATAGTTACTGAAATCTGCACTTGTGACTGCTTTCAACTCAAAGTTCCCAATCTCTATTGGGCTTCTAAAGTAGGAAGATGCATCTACAGTTACTTTCAAATAACGGAACGCATATCTTCTCGGAAGTTTCACAACCATCGGCTCATCCAGATAAATGGTTTCCTGTTGAAGCCATGCACCTGGCAAGGTACCTTCGTAAGTATCGTAATTGCTTTCTAACTCATACAAGTTTTCGGCAAATTTAAGATGTAACTTTACCGGTGCATCCGGAAACTGATTTACCATACGCATTTCAAAGGACAAGTAGCCCACGTAATGGTTTCCAAAGTCTACGTAAAAGCTATCGCCAAATTGCACAGACTTTGGTGCTTCTTTTTCTACAAAGCGATACTGAAACCATTGCGAGTCATCCCGCACGGGTTCCCCGAAGGTTACCGTGCGGATTGATTTCTCATAAAGAACCGGTTCATATTGCGCTACTTTTTGAAGGAAATATGCTTCTGTATCACCGCTTCTAACATTCTGCATATTCTTCTCGTTCCTTTCTGATGATTTGGCATCCGCAAAGAACAATCACTGCAAGAGTTGCACTCATAAGCGAATATGGGAATGTAGTGTTGTCTCCTGTATTCGGATTACCACCTGCCAAAGCATAGTTAAGATTAAAGTCTGTATCTAAAAGTGTCTTCTTCCAGTTTGCATTAAGACCAAACGCGTTCCAGTTGAGCCAATCTGAAATACGTCCTACGTTGAAGGTCGCTCCGTTTCGTACCCAAGCTGTCATATAGCTTCCAATGCTGTGACTGTTATCTACATAATTGTCAATGTAGATGTAACGGTTGTTGTAAAGTTTGCCTGCAAACCATACACCAAGTTTTAAGTCATTGTTTGTCTTACCGCCATCGTGGTTGACATATTCCATACTAATCTTCAAATCTAATTCTTCGCCAACTAGCGGTACTCCTGCCACGCTAGAATAGAAGTACATATCATTGAACTTCTTGCCCTTCTTGTCGGCATTGGTATCAAACAAACGGATGTAATGTTCGCCGGTCTTTTCATCTTTTACATTAACGAAGTCAAGACCACTAAGTCCCTTCTTTCCGCCATATGTGAAGTGGGTTTCCCCTACTGTGGAATACATTATCACACCACTGAATAAGGTCTTATCCATACTTTCTCGTTCGCAAGTTCCTGTTTTTGTACCACCTTCATAAGTACCTAATTTGAATCCAAAGTCTTCAAATCCAAGTTCGGTGAATCCGGTCGGAAGTTGTTTCCAATTGATTTCGCCGACTGATTTGATATTTACCTTTAATTCTTTGTTAATATCAAATGCCATCCATGTTCCCATGCTATGACCGGTATCTGCAAAGTTTTCAAGGTAAATGTAATTATTGTTGTAAAGTTTGCCACCAAACCATACGCCAAGTTTTACATCATCTTTTTGGCCATCTTTGTCATAGTCCACATATTGTAAACTTAAAGACAATGCTACTTCTTCACCAACTAATGGTACGCCCGCTATGTTCTCATAGAATTTGTACTCTTCAAACTTACGTCCGCTCTTATCCTTATTTGTATCAAAGAGTCTTAAGTACCACTCATTGGTTCCTTCCTTTTGTGCAGGTACGATATCAAATCCGCCGCCTCCCGTTTTGCCTCCATACATGAGATGAGCGGCTCCACTCTTCGGGAAGGTAATCTTTCCTGTAAATAATGTGTTATCTAAAGTCTTTCCTTCGTATTCACCATTTGGATACTTGGTGAGATCTCCATCTATAAATCCAAAGTCGCGGAATGTGATTTCTGTCATTCCTTCAGGCATCGGTTTCCAGTTGATAGTTCCCACTGATTTGATGTTCGCTTTTACTTGGTTACCTACGTAGAAAGATAAGTAAGTTCCCATACTGTAGGTTGCATCTACATAGTCATCTAAGTAGATGTAATTGTTGTTATACAACTTGCCGTCAAACCATACACCAAGTTTTACATCGTTTTTCGCGCCGTCTCCGTCATGTTCTACGAACTGTGTTGTAATGTTTAGTTCAATTTCTTCGCCGACCAATGCATCTACACGTGCAATGTCTGAATAGAATTTTTGTTCTGCAAAGTTTGTTTCATTATCTGCTTTTTTAGCATTAAAGAGTCTTAAATACCATTCTTGTTTTGCTTCATCATATCCGGTTCCAAGGTTAAATCCTGTTCCGGCTTGTTTTCCACCATACTGCAAGAAAATATTTGCAACTTCAGGGAAAGTGATTGTGCCACCAAACAATGTGTTGTCTAATGTCTCACCTTCGTACTTCTTAGCCGGGAATTTGTCAATCTCGCCATCAACATATCCGAAATCGCGGAATGTGATTTCTGTCATACCTTCTGGTAATGGTTTCCAGTTGATTTCACCAACAGATTGGATCTTAACATTCGTTGTTTTTGCAATAGAGAAACTTAAATATTTTCCCATGCTATAAGTTGCATCTGCATAATCATCTAGGTAGATGTAATTGTTGTTATATAGTTTGCCGTTAAACCATACACCAAGTTTTACATCATCTTTTGCACCGTCTCCGTCATGCTCTACAAATTCAACAGTGAAATTTAAGTCTAATTCTGTTCCAACCAAGGAGTCTACACATGCAACACTCGAATAGAATTTCTGTTCTGCAAAGTTCGTTTCATTCGCTGCTCTCTTCGCATTAAACAGTCTTAAATACCACTCTTGTGCAGTTTCATCATACGCTGTTCCTAAATTAAATCCTGTTCCAGCTTCCTTTCCACCATACTGTAAGAAAACATTCTCAACTTCCGGGAATGTGATTTTTCCACTAAAGAGTGTTCCATCTAATGATTCGCCTTCATACTCTTTAGCTGGGTACTGGGTAATATCTCCATCCACATATCCGAAATCACGGAACGTAATTTTTGTCATTCCACTTGGTAATGGTTTCCAGTTGATTTCACCAACAGATTGGATCTTAACATTCGTTGTTTTTGCAACAGAGAAACTTAAATATTTTCCCATACTGTATGTTGCATTTGCATAATCGTCTAAATAAATGTAATTGTTATTGTATAACTTTCCGTTAAACCACACGCCGAGTTTTACGTCATCTTTCGCACCGTCTCCGTCATGCTCTACAAATTCAACTGTGATATTTAAGTCTAATTCTGCTCCAACCAAGGCATCTACACATGCAACAGTCGAATAGAATCTCTGCTCTGCAAAGTTCGTTTCATTCGCTGCTTTCTTTGCATTGAACAGTCTTAAATACCACTCTTGTGCAGTTTCATCATACGCTGTTCCTAAATTAAATCCTGTTCCAGCTTCCTTTCCACCATACTGCAAGAAAATATTCTCAACTTCCGGGAATGTGATTTTTCCACTAAAGAGTGTTCCATCTAATGATTCGCCTTCATACTCTTTAGCCGGGTACTGGGTAATATCTCCATCCACATATCCGAAATCACGGAACGTAATTTTCTTCATTCCAGTCGGTAATGGTTTCCAATTAATTTCACCTACGGATTCAACTGCTACCGTTGCTCCTTGAGCTTGGTTCCAGATGGTCATGAATTGACCCACGCTGTGTCCGGTATCTACATAGTTATTAATATAAATGTATTCATTCTTATAAAGTTTGCCACCGAACCATACACCGAGTTTTAAGTCGTTTGCACTTTGACCATTATCATTGTTAACATATTCCATTGAAATGCCCAGATCCAACTTGGTTCCTACCAATGGCACACCAGCTTCATCTTCATAGAAGTTATAATCGTTAAACTTCTTGCCGCTCTTATCTGCATTACTATCCCATAATCTCAGATAGTTCTTTCCTGTAGCAGTATCTGTCATGTTAGCTAACAAAAATCCTTGCAATGAACCTTTGCCACCGAATGCGATATGACTGGTTCCTACTGTTGAGTACGTAACATTTCCTCGGAACAATGTGTTATGCATTGTCTCGCCCTCGTACTCACCCTTATTAATTGCTGCAGTCAATGTTTCATTAGCAAATCCAAAATCACGGAAACTGATGTGTTGCATATTCTCCGGCAATGCGATGTCACTAGATTTTACAGTGATTGCGCCGTCTGGTTTTGGCATCAATGTGAGCCATGGTCCAATAGCATTTGCTGCATCTACAAAGTCTTTAATGTAGATATACTCATCGTTATAAAGCTTACCACCAAACCACAAGCCAAGTTTCACGTCATTGTCTGTAGTGCCTTCATCAATGTTGACATACTCAAGACTAATATTCAAATCTACTGGTACGCCGACAAGATCAAGACCGGCGTTCTTTGAGGACAGTTTCATCTCTTTAAAAGCTTTATTCTTGTTCTCACGCAATCTCAAATACCATTCCTGGGTATCTGGGTCCTGTGCTACTACTAATTCCAAACCAGCTTGAGTGCCTTTTCCGCCATAGGACAGTTGCGCTCCGACCACTTCCGGGAAGGTAATTGTACCACTAAACAAAGTGTTATTCATTGTTTCTCCGCCATACTGGGAACCACTCCACTTTGTGTATGTGCCATCCGCAAATTTTCCATTATAGTGTGGTCCTTTAAATTCGAAATCGCGGAAGCTGATATCTGTCATGTCTTTCGGCAACTGGTAATTGCAAGACTTCAATCCAATGGTTGCGCCATTTCGATTCCAGATAGTCATCACGCCACCAATACTGTGTCCGTTATCTACATAATTGTTAATGTAGATATATTTGTTTTCATAAAGTTTTTTGTTAAACCACACACCAAGTTTTAAGTCATTATTGGTTGTGCCGTTATCGTTATTTACATATTCAATGGTGTAATTTAACTGGAATTCTTTTTCTACAAACGTATCAACGCCTGCTTGGTCGGCATAAAACTTAACATCGTTAAATTTCTTTGTGCCGCCATTATCTTTGTCTGCATTACTATCGTACAGACGCAGATAATATTCATTGGTTGTTGTATCTAACACATTTGTCAGAATAAAACCGCCCCAAGCTTTGGTTCCACCATACATGAAGTGGGTGTCACCAGCTTCTGAAAATGTAAGCTTTCCGCTGAAAAGTGTTTTGTCCATAGTTGTTCCAGCATAAGTTCCACTAAATGTATTGGAGTAAGCTCCATCTTCAATTTCAAAATCTGTAAAATTAATCTCTTCCATATCCCTTGGAAGTCTAATAGCAGATTTCATTGTCATACCTGCTGTTGTTGGAAGAAATGTCAAGTATGGTCCCATGACTTTTGTTGCATCTACCAAGTTATCGATATAGATGTATTCCTTGTTATATAAGTTGCCTCCGAACCACACACCAAGTTTGACATCATTGTTGGTTCCTCCGTTATCATGGTCCACATAGTTGATGCTGATATCTAATTCCAATGGTACGCCGACCAATTCTACACCAGCTGTGCCAGGAGTGAATCTTGTCAAATCTTTTGATGCTCCGCTATCACGCAGACGTAACTCCCAATCACTTCCGTTTTGTACTGGTATGAACTGAAGTCCTTGATAATACTCTTTGCCGGCATACATAAGCATTGCTCCTGTGTCTTGTGGGAAAGTGATTGTACCACTAAAAAGTGTATTGTCCATCGTTGTACCTTCATACTTACCATAGTTCCACTTTGTATATGTTCCGTCTTCAAACGAAGTTTTTCCCTGTATTTTTAACGGGAAATCACGGAAAGTAATTTCTGTCATATTCGTCGGCAAGGTTGTTGCCTGCCCACTAGTTGCTTCTGCGGAAAGGAAATTTGTTGATAGTACTGTACTTGCAAACACTGTCAACACACATATAAGTGAAATCAGTCTTTTCATTCTTGTTTTCATACTGTCTCCTCCCTTTCTAATTTATAAATAATTGTGCATCTTGGAAGATGACTATGGTCATCCATGTTCCCATGCTGTAACTGAGGCCGTTAAAATCCTTCAAATAGATATATTTGTTATCATAAAGCTTATCATTAAACCACATACCTACCTTCACATCGTTCTTGTTTCCATCGCCGTCATTATCCACATACTGGATACTGACCTTTAAGTCGATTTCTGCTCCTACGAGTTGTGTCCCTGCCACATCCGAGTAAAAGAATATCGGTTCAAACTTCACACCTTTTTTATCCACGTTTGTGTCATAGAGGCGAAGTACCCATTCGGTACTCTTGTTTGGTACAAGGGCAGAAAGTCCAAATCCACCCATCGGCTTTGTTCCGCCGAACAAGATATGCGTATCCCCTTTTGGAGTGAAAGTAACTTTTCCGGAAATCACCGTGTTATCTAAAGTGGTTCCGCCATATTCACCTTTATGTGTACCTTTGGTGTATTCCGGCTGATTAAAACCAAAATCGATATAGTGAAGTTCTTCCAAATCTTCCGGAAGAGTTTCTAGTACTTCCGGTTCCTTCTGTTCCTCTGGTTGCTGTTCCTCTGGTTGCTGTTCTTCTTGTTCTCCCTTTTGCTGTTCTTGTTGTTCTTGCTTTTGCGGGTCTTTCTTTTCAGAATCTTTACCAGAAGACCCGCAAGCTGCAAGTAGGAAAAGGGAAAGGATAAGAATACTCATACAGCACAATTGCACAATTTTTTCCCAGATTTTTCTGTTATTTTTCATACTTTATAATCTGTTCCTTTCCTACTCAATCACAACCAGAACGCCTTCGCCTGCCGCCATATCCAATGTCAAAGATTTACCTTTTACATAGGAAGTTTCTGCATTTTGCACAACTTTCATTTTCTGAGTTGCGTTCAAATTCAATGTGATTTTTTGTGCATATTCCATATTGTAGTTTGTAACATATAATGCTGTTTTTCCATTGTAGTTAAAGCATCCTACAATTGAATCACCTTCAACTGATTGTAATTCACGGAATTTGCCTGATTCGATAATACAATTGATAAACTGCATATCTTTCTTTACAGTATCGGTGCTTGCGATAACTCCTTTATTCACGGAGTTCATCAATACATCGTCAACTGCTGCGATATGCTTATTGGCTTTCTCTGCGTAATAGTACCATTGATTTTTGTTACCAAATTCGCCGATCATTCCTTTTTCATAGTGATCCCAGTCTGTTCCTACTGCAGTATCACTCTTCATTTCAAAGACATATCCGTAGTAGATAAATCCTTGGCATCCAAATGCAAGGTGGGTATTATAATACCAATTAAACTGTGGCTCATTTGGGAAATATGGTTTCTTTGTTTGTTCTGTTGTATTTGAAAGCCATTGACCTCCTGTTGCAAGGTAAGTCCAATATGGTTTTCCATCCGCTTGCGACTTGTCACGGAACAAGGCCATATTCCATAATACTTTATTCAAAATTACGTTGCTTGGGTCTGTACTGTGCGGATACATATCATAGCAATAAATACTTGGGTCCAATTGTTCAAAGCAGTCATTCACATATCTCGTATAGATGTCTCTCGTTTTGGCATCCCAGTTACCTCCGTTGTAAAGGTTAACTGCGCAGGTAACACCTAGACCTTTTTGCAAAACGTTTGCCATGTTGACAAACAAGTCCAAGTTTCTGTTGGGATTACCATCTCTGGTGAAATATGGAACGTTTGGTTCATCCAAAAGTGTAATTCCACAAAAAGCTGGATAGTCAAAATATTCACTAACAAATTGATTTGCTTCTTCTTCTGTAATATCGTAGTTCCAAGTAATGTTATGGTCTCCTACGAAAAGACCTAGTCCGTATTTCTCTGCTAACTCTAATGATTTCTTTAAGTCATTTCTGGAAGTTAACCAGTTTGCCTTTGATTCTACAACCAGATTTACACCTGAATCCTTAATCATCTGATAATACTCATCTGTAATAAAATTCGGTCCCATATTTCCATCTTGATTCCAATTGGATCTATGTGGTCCATCAAAGATACCAATCGGCATCACATCTTTTCCACCAATAAAATTGAAGGAAATGGCATTGGATTCTTCCTGCTCCATTGGTTCAATTGTGGTGACAACTTCTTTCTTTGAAGTGCATCCTAGAAGACACATAGAAAAAACCATGAGAAGCGCAAATGTTGCAATTACGATTTTATTTTTCATCGATAGCACCTCCTTTTTTCTTTCTGCAAAGGCGAATTACTGTATCTACTGCAACGATACCTATAATTCCCACAAGCGCAGTAGTTGGTATGAGCAAATACCAAGAAATTGTTTTTTCTTCTACAACTTCTTCAGTTTCTGGCGCATACACGCGTTCATATTCTTCATAAACCCAATCTGCCGGTTTTTCAATTTTTCCACTGATAAACTCTTTCTCCACTAGTGTTGGGTTGTGATCCAGATTGGTAATCTTCAGGTTGTCAATTGCGAAGTTCGCTTTGTCAAGAACCCACAAATGCACGTAACCTGTCACGTCGCGATCAGACACTTCGTAGGTTAACAGTGTCTGATAAGTCTTTTCATTTATCCACTTTGCACCTACGGTTATCACACAGTCTTTTACAACCACTTGGAGTGAAAATGGCTTCTCTGTACTCCAGTAAGGATTTTCTGCTGTGTATTTTTTTTCGTTTTTCATAGAGTAAACAGTATTTTTGTCAAAGGTCACCATATCAATGGCATTTTCATAACCTTTTGTTCCTGCATTTGTTTTTTGTGAACCAAAGGATATTCCTATCTTACCCATTCCATTAACTGGTTCGCCATTCGCATCTGTGCCTGCTTCTGTTGACATATATGGAACATCAAAAGTCATTTCAAAGTTCGAGTATCCTGCATGTGTTCCGATAAATGTCTGACCGATAGACTTCATCATCAATACCGGATTATCATTGTGCTTTTCGAAGGTGAAAGTCTTATGTCCTTCTAATGTTTTTCCCATCAACACAGAAATATTTAAGCTTCCTTCTGAAAAGTCTTCCGAAATATTGCTGTTTTCAGGTCTGTAATATTGATACGCATTTAATGTGAAATCTGTAACTTCTGCTGCGCAGCTTCCTGTCTGCAAGAATCCAAAACGTCCTTCTCCTGTAATAGGCAGATTGCCACTACAAACTGTTGCACCGTTGATAGAAACAATAATCTTTCCGCTGTTTAAAATTTCTGCTTTTACCTTTGCCGCAGTTCCAATGCTCATGTTTGCTGCAGTCGGTTTGCATACAGTAATCGGGGTTCCCTTTGTCTCATAAGCAACAACCCCAACCTTCAAACCACCATTGTTACTGAAGGTCACTTCGACATTACCCTTATTTCCAAGACTGGACTCAATACCTGCCAAACCAAAGCTAATTACAAAACTTTGCCCAGCCGGAAGTTTTGTAAATTTTAAATTACATTCTGCAGATGCCAGTGCTTCGAAATACTTATCCGCACGGATTACAGTTTTACAAATCATCCCCGTCTTTTCTGTACTGTCTGTTGGAAAAATCAATTTTTCTCCATCCACAGTCGCTTGACCTCTCAGATTGTTCCAGTCACCATCACTTTTAAAGGTCTTTCCTGTGATGGTAATGTTACGAGCGCCTGCTTCCGCCCGCGATACTGGGAATAGACTTCCCAGCAGCGCTACAAGGAGTAAAAGGGATAATACCTTGTATTTGTTTCTCATCTGGTATCCTCCTCCTTATTTAATGTTGAATAACCAGTTAGCTTCATAATGTAATTCTAGAATTCGCATCATTTCTGTCCATGCATCTTCTGCTGTCATACGGTCTGCCGGATTCTTTGTATACATCATTGCCGGAATAGATACACCCATATAACTGCTTGCTCCACCTACGCGGAAAATCGGATGACGATTCATCATTGTGTTTGTTGCGTAGTATACAGTGTCGCGAAGAACTTTATCTGACTCGATTTCCAATTGGTTCCAACCTGTTGTATCAATTTCTCTTCCGTCACTGAATTCTAATGGCATACTCATATGTGTATGCTTCATGAAAATCTCCATACCTTTGTCAGACCAAAGGAATTTCAAGAATTCTTTTGCACCGTCAATGGCATCTGAATATTTTGGAATGAAAGCTGTACTGAAGCCAACCGGTGAAGTTGTTCTTGCTTCCATAACGCGATCCCAATCGATATCAGAGATTGTGATTCCATCTACTACATAGTTGTTGCCTGATTTATAGTTGCTGAGTTTTGATTCATCTTCAATTACTGCATCAACAGCATCGATAACAATACGTAAAGTGTCATCGTCTGAAATCGTTGTTAATTTTTCAATAATTTCACTGATAACTGGTGTTCTCATTAAACCAAAGTTGTCTGTAGAACCAACTTCTTCCATTTCCTTTGTTAACCAGTTACCATTTACCATCATACCCAAATCTGTATTTAAGAACTTGGTTTGCATAGTAATGTGATCTTCTGCCGCTGCTCCATCCGGTACATATTCAGGAGTAATAAGCTTTTCCATTGCACGAACTGCTGCCCAACGGCCGTCCTTGTTGGTCAAAACCTCTTTGTTCGGGCTAACTCCGTTGATGTCCATACATCCATGGAAGTTATTGAGATAGTAAGAATAACCATCATATTGTGATTGCCATGCTTCTATAAAGAAATCCCAGTATGCCCAGTTTCCAAAAATCGCCCAAGGAGTAATGTTCTTTTCTAATAACTTGTCACAAGCAACAGCCAATTCATCACTGGTTCTTGGCAATGTTGTGATTCCTGCTTTTTTGAAAAGTTCACGGTTGTAAACGATACCATACAAACTACTTCCTGCTGATAACGCGTATAACTTTCCATCTGCTGCACTTGCTACGCTCAAGTAGTTCTCATTCAATTTTTCACGAATAGTCTTCTTGTCGCCTTCTGCTGTAGCGTCCAACAGATCATCCAATGGTTCCATCATGTCTACATCATAAGTCTGGCCAGCAATATAAAGATCTGTAGTATCTACATCTTCCATACCGAGTGCAGAAGTAAGACTGTTCTTAATTGCTGATTCTCTGAAAGTAACATTCCAGTCTGACTGACTCTTGTTAAACTGTTCTACCATTTCTTCTAGCCAATCAATTCCAAGTCCTGCATGCCAGTATGCGATCTCTACTTCTTTTCCACCGTTGTTGCTACCTTTTCCGGTTTTCTTGCTACCACAAGCCGCCAAAGGCAAAGCCAACACAAAAATTAATACAAGTGCCACAATTCTCTTTACATTTTTCATCTTTTCTTTCTCCTTTTTCTATGAAACTTAACCCTTTAATCCACCAAGAGATACATTCGTTGTAATGATTTTGCTAAACATTGCAAATAGTACCAATGCCGGCAAACAAACCAAAACACATGCTGCAAATAAGATATCTAATCTTGCACGATACATCATCTCAATGTTGAACTGATAGATACCAACCGGTAAGGTCGGAATGTCTGGATAGTGAACTAATGCTGTATTGTAACTGTTCCATGAGCTTAACCAACCGGTTAAGAACAATGCTCCAAAAATCGGTTTTGCCATTGGAAGCATTACCCTGATATAAATGTCAAAATCGTTTGCTCCGTCCATTTGCGCTGCTTCCACATATGACCACGACATGTTCTGGAAGTAAGCACGATAGTACAAAAATCCTGCGGACATACCCGCTATTGAAGTTAAAATGTAAGCATAACTGTTAATAAACCCTAAATTATAAAGGATTTTGTAAGTAGAACCTCCCATACCGTAAATCGGTAAAGTCATCATAATTAAGATGATGGTGTAAGGAAGGTTGCTTCCCGGGAATTTGTATCTAGTACAACAGTATGCAAATGATGCTGTTGTAATCTGTGTGATAAGAGTGCCTCCTACCGAGAAGTAGAGACTGTTAAATAACATATCCCAAAAGTTATTACCACCCACATTAAGTGTACCAAACACTTCTACAAAATGTTCCCAATGCCATTCCTTCGGCAACCCAAATGGGTTCAATACAATCTCGGTGTGTGTCTTGGCACCTGCGATTACAGTCCAAAGCAAGATGTATACATAGCTTGCACACACGATTGCAAAGACGAGGGATACACAAATGTGTAAGATACTTTCGCTCAAGCTTTTTCGACTGAACAAGTTTGTTTGCTTTATTCTTTTCATCTCTGTTTCCCCCTCTCTTAATATTCCAAACCGTTAAATACTTTGTCTGTCCATTTGCGGATACCTATAGAAATTCCCACAGCGATAATGGTCATTACCATACCTACTGCTGACATGTAGTTGAAAATGTTGGAATTCTGAATATTGTTTCCACCTTGCATAATTTGTATATACATCCATGCATCCAAGGTCATGGTGCCGTATTTACCTTCTGTTAAGAGGAATACTTGTCCACTGGCATTAAAAATACCACAGAACATCATGACTGCGTGCAGTGCTACGGTCGGCCATACCATAGGAATGATGATTTTTACAAATTCTTGCCACCAGTTAACACCGTCTAGTCTTGCAGATTCCAAAAGGTCATCTGGAATACGAGCAAAAGCTCCACCATAAATAACGATATTACCTGCAAATCCAACCCAAATCATATGTCCCCAGATAGCGTAATTTGCATATCGGCTATCCGCCAGAAGGGTTGGCGTGTAATCTAAGCCTTGCAGTTGCTGCACTCCTTGTGCGATAAATCCATTGACTCCGATAAGCTGTTTGAATACCAATGAAAATGCTACACTAAAGATAATCGCCGGCAAGAAGAACAATACACGGTAGATTCCATGTCCCGGAATCTTCTTATATAAGAAGTAGGACACTAATATGTGGAACGGATACAGCACAACATTAATGCAAAAGGTGATTGCTGTATTTTTGATTGCTACACCAAGTTCCGAATCGATGTTCTGTAACTGTTTCCACAAACGTTCAAAGTTATCTAACGAAAAAGCTCCTGTTCTGTCTGTAAACGCCATGGTAAATGATTGAAAGTTTGCATATACATAAAAGATTAACCATTGCAGAATAGGTAAAGTACAACAACAAATAATAAAGGCTACTCTACATTTGTTAATCGGTTTCTTACGCTTTGTCATTTTTCTTACCTCGTTTCTTTGATAGTATGATGTATCCTGTTATAAGTCCTGCCAATACTACTACTGAAGCACTAATCGCGATTACTGGTTCAAAATCAAATACCTTGACAACATCTTGATCTACAGCCAGATATTCTCTTCCATCTTCACTACGCCACTTTGCATAGAGTGTAATGGATTCTGTCACCAAACCATCAAACTTGTACTCTTTTCCATTTCCCAAGTACCAACCCAAGAATTCATCTCCATCTTTCTTTGGGTCTTCTGGTTTTTCTATATGAAATCTTGTATCTACATTAACCGGCTTCACAATATTTTCTTCGCCGGTTACGAAAGTTACTTTGGCATTCTGAAGACGTCGATATATATTGTCGCCTTCGTCCGTAACTTTCAAATGACTGTAGTTCCAGATTTCTTTACCTTCTGGATAGTTCAGAGACAGTTGCGTGCCATACATAATCTTGTAATCCGCTTCTTTTCCGACGCCATCTTTTTCTACGTAAGCCTGTTTGTGCTCATTCAGAACAAGAAGTGTTTTATTCTCTGCACAATAATATCCAGCTTTAATTGTATTATAATCTTCCGCTTCACCGTCTTCATAGACTTTAACTTTACTTGGATCTAGATTCGACTTTAGACCAAGGTCATTTCCGTTCTCGTCATAGCATCTCACATGTGTCAAGACTGCATTGACTGTATCTTCACTTGTTCCGCCAGTCCAGATACCGTAATAATAATACTCATCATTATAAGCATCGCCCTTGGTAAATTGGATGTTTGACACTTTGTCACCTTTCATCTTCAAGCCTTGGTAAGTAAAACCTTCTTCTGTTCTCTCAAGTCGGAATATGTAAGTAGCTCCTTCCTCAAAGAGTGGGCCACCTACATCTCTTTGGGATGAACTCCATAAAAGAGAACCATATGAGCACGGCCACTTTCCGTCTGCTCTTGGAGTTCCTGTAACTCCACTTGTTGTAGCATAATTCGAATTTGTCTTGTGTACTGTGTAAGTAAGAAATACTTTTGTTCCTACTGTCCCACTCACCGGTGTTTT
>JAZRND010000004.1:0-61299 GCA_045648005.1 Faecalimonas sp.
TACTTTCACAAGCACGTCGTTCCAATCAAAGAGACCTGCTGAAAGCATTGTAACCGAATCAGGTATGGTCAACTCTTGTACTGTATCCATAGCCCCGGTAAGGTCTGTGATAGCGACTACCGGATATCCTCCTAAAGTAGAAGGAATGGTCAGATTTGTCTCTTCAGAATCGCAACTGATAATGATAGCCGTCTCATCCTGAATCAGATACTCAAAACCATCTGCACTTCCTGTTTCACAGATAGAAACAGGAACCGTATATGTATTTCCAAAACATCGTACCTCTGGTGTATATGTATTTCCTGGATACCAATGTTCCTCGTTCTGATTATCTGCTGTACTTATATTATACAAGTAATCCTCCAAGTACACCCATGACCCAGTTCCTTTAACTGTTGTTCCATCTTTCAAAGTAATGGTATATTTGAGTTCATGAGACCACCAGTAGTAAAACCATTCATTCGGAGTCCCCTGTTCGTGATAATTTCCATTGAAATTTTCTTTCAAAACAATCGGTTCAAATTCAACGGTTTCTACTGGCGACGCCACAACAGTAATATATACATTTGTTTGATACCCCAATGCGGAAATTGTTTCTGTATAAGTCTGCCCCGCTTCCCAAGGTGTATCCGGGCTTTGAGATGAGCTTGGATTAAAAGAATACATTCTACCATTATATTCAAATCCATTCCCATTTACTCCCGAAACTTTGCTTCCATCCAAGAATTCCACTGTATAATTAAGCTTATCGTACCAATAAAAAAATGGACCTTCATAATTATATCTTTCATCTATTCCCTCTCGGACAGAAATTGGTTCCACAATCACATTCTTGATCGGCGTATCTATAATACTCACCGGAACTTCGACTGTTTGTCCAAACAGCTTGAAGTTCCCTGTATATGTATTTCCCACTAACCATGGATGTTCTGGACTTTGGTCATCTCTAATAAACTGATTTATTGAATAATAGCTTCCCTCATATTCAAAAAAAAGACCATTATTCTCGCTAATTATTTGCCCATTTTTAAAAGTAATGGTGTAATTTATTAGCCCGTCCCATTGATAATGAAAATATTCATCTTCTGTCCCTTGATTTCTGATAGAACCATTCGCATTCTCAACAATATTTATTGGCCTAACTTCTATATTTGCAACGGGTGTTTCCTCAACAGTGACTGGAATAATTCCTTCAAATCCACCCACTGTTGCAGTCACAGAATAAGTATTTCCCACATACCAATGTTCATTATATTGAGTATCTGTAATATCTATCCGATATCCTTGTCCATTATATTCTACATAGGTGCCTGTTCCTTTTACTACGGCATTATTTTTCATCGTTACCGAATACTGTATTTTGGACACCCAGTTGTTGTAATGATAGTATTCGTATTCGGTTCCTTGATTCACATAATATCCCATGCTCTCTTCAAAAATAGAAACCGGTTCAAATTCGATACTCTTAATTTGAGATTCTTCCACAATAATGTCAAAAGACCCAGCTTGTCTTGTATACACTTCCAATATATACGTTACACCTGCTGCCAAACGGTAACCCAGAGAAAAATTCCAATTCAGGCCTCCGTCATCATCTTGCGCTAAATGTGCACCCGGACCCGGTTGACCATTATACAACGTTATTTTAGGGTCAATTTCCTGTGTCGTCGCTAATGATCGGAAATAATAATAACCCTCTTGGTCCGGCGTAAATGAAAACCAAGTGGATTCATGACCTGTTTCATTTAAAACACTGGTTTCCTGATTTAGTACTAATGTCGGATACTCTGTGCTTTCAAATGCCTGAACTACATTTCCGTTCACACCCATAGACAGTAGCATCGCTGCCGCCAAAAGTACTGCCGTTGCTTTTTTCAAAGCTTTCATTTTAAGTCTCCTCCTTTATAGTTTAATTTTGTTTTCACCCTCTTTATCATTTTATTGTATCACATGCTATTTTCTTGAGCAATATTTAAAGCTGTTAATTTTTTAACCCATTTCCTCGCAATTTAAAGTCTGCTTCAATTTCTTCCTTCCAAACACTTCCCAATGCACTATCCATTTCTTCCACAGAGCAATTCCTCACTCTGCTTACTGTTTCACTTAACACTCTATAGTTCACTGTGGTTCCTTCGCTGTCACAGTTGTAATTTACTGCTCTTTCCGGTTGAATACCAAATCTTCCTGCCACTTCAATGGCATCAATATTGGCTCCTAGGAACAAAAATTCCCAACCAAATTTTGCTTTTTGTCGTTCAATCATATGTTTTACTTTCTCATATGAATATCGTCTGCTTGCGTTTTCCATTCCATCTGTGGTGATAATAAATAAGGTTTTTTCCGGAACGTCTTCTTTTCTCGCATATTTGTGAACATTTCCAATATGGTGAATAGCCCCTCCTACTGCATCTAAAAGCGCGGTGCAACCTCTTACATAATATTCTTCTTCCGTCATTGGGCTAATACTATCCAGACTCACCCTGTCATGAATGACCTCTGCCTCGTCATCAAATAAAACGGTCGAAATAATTGCTTCACCTTCTTCTTTTTTCTGTTTTCTAATCAATGAATTGTATCCTCCGATTGTATCTTTCTCCAATCCACTCATTGAACCACTTCTGTCTAAAATAAATACGATTTCTGTTAAACCTTTCTTCATAATCTGTTACCTCCGTTTGCTTTATTTTTGTTGGTGAGGTAACTATATCACAAGAACAAAAAAATCAGGTCGCCTTCACGGCGACCTGCAAATTATTCAATGAAATGAGGTAAATTGTGCTCTTCTAATGCAATATCAATTTCAATCATGTCAAACACATTGTTCTCAATAAAAAACGAAAAAATAATATCCCTTTTGTCACAAGGTGACAAGGCGTATCCTGCCCTCGCCAGCAAGTCAACGGTTTCATCCAAGCTTAACTTTGCACCAACACAAAGTCGCATTGCTGTTGCTTTATCTGGGTGATACTGTGGATTTCTCTTTATCTTAGAAAATAGTTGTTTTGTTATAATCGCACGTTTATATACTTCTGCGTTCGTCAATCCTTTGGATTCTATCAAATAAAATAAATATTCTTGAAATGTATCAGACAGATGTTGCATTCGTTCATTGAGCGCATTCTCTCTTTCTTCCCATAAATCATAATACTCATCTTCCTTCCTCTGTGGTAAAGATATCTTGGACATTTCCACTTTAGGCGCTTGCATACTCGGGGCACCACACACCGATCCGAAATATCTATCCCTGTATTCTTTTTCTCGCTGTTCACACACGTAATTATGATCTATGTATGCTTCTAATGCAGGATTTAATTTTAACCCAAGTTCCGTAGACTTTGTATCAAAGACTACAAGATAGACCAGCATATCATTCTTTAGCAAAAACGCATTAATCTCATCGACAGCTACTCGCATAGCTTCTTCTTTCGGATATCCAAAATTACCGGTTGAAATCAGAGGAAATGCAATACTCTCACACTTATTTTCATGAGCTAATTCCAAACTTTTTTTATAGCAAGAACGGAGTTTTTCTTCCTCTCCATATGTACCGTCAATATAGCAAGGGCTCACTGCATGAATAATATATTTTGCAGGGAGCTTAAACCCTGGAGTGATAGCCACTTCGCCTTCTTCCATAAAACCTATCTTTTTTCGTTCTGCAAGAAGTTCTTCCGCTCCGGCTTCCATATACACCGCCGTATCTACGCCTGTTGAATAACTCGGTGCTTCATTCGCTGTATTAACAATTGCATCGACTTGCATTCTTGTGATGTCATTTCGTACTATTTTAAATGGCATTGTAATTCTCCCTAATTATTTAATAAGTTTCCTCTTGACACATCAAATTTATTTCTTGTTCTTATTATAACTGGCATAAAAACTTTTTCAAATATATTTTTCCTAACCACATAAAAGCAGGTCTGAATTATCAGACCCGCTTTCCGCTTAATTCACATATTTTTGTATTAATTCCCAGACGCCATTCTTTTCAAATCCAAGTCTCCATGCCGCCACACCAGCCAAATCATAGGTTTTTAGAAGTTTCAATTTTTCCTGCAACGCAGCTTCATCTTCCAACCACACTTTATAGGTTGCTCCATCAGCTTCCCACTCTGCATAGTTCATTCCTGTTTCTTTGTCTACGACGATTGTTGCACCAGCATTTTCAATTGGAATATGAATTTTCTTCATACCATAAGTTTGACTTGTGACATTATAAGGATATTCTGCTGCCTCTGTACCTTCTTGTGCCTTAAGTTCTTCATCAGTCTTTAAAACTTCTTTCCAAAGTCTGGTATAGAAAGGGACAGCATTAATAAGCTTCTCCTTTGGTACAACTTTTAGTGCATCTTTAATGCCTTGTTCTACAAACTTCAAGGATGCAATCGGTCCACTTTCATAAGAGCCCTTTGCATGCTCATCATATCCCATAATAATAACATAATCCACAATTTGCCCCTGTTCTTTCAGGTTGTATTGCGTACTATATTGACTCGGAATTGGATTGGCTACCGATAATACAATTTCATTCTGTCTACACTTCAAAGATAGTTCACGTAAGAATTGCAAATAGTGCTCGCTACATTCTTTCGAAACATGTTCAAAGTCCACATTGATTCCGTCTATTTTACATTTCAAGACTTCCGCCAGCAATTGATTAATTAAATTCTCTCGATTAGAAGTCTTGCTAAGTAATTCAAATGTTTCTTCTTTGGAACCAATACCTCCGTCAAAATCTTTCACCAGTGCCCATACTTCTTTGTTCATCTGATGCACATAATTCACGTATTGGGAACTTGCATATGATATTATATTCCCTTTAGTATCTCTTAAAGCGAACCAAGTCGGGCTTACTGTTGTCAGCCCCGTTGCATTTGCAATGGTTTCTAAAACTGTATTATTGGCATCTCTGCTTGAAATTACATGCCAAGCCATATTAATTGTATAGTCTTTTGAGCTATTAGGATAAACCTGTTCTTGGAATTCCCTAGATATTTGTTCCGTAACAGTTTTCTTTAAATTTCCCGACTTTACAAAGCCCACAAAACCGTCTTCTGTACGAACTTTTTTCCAACCACCCTTCTCTTGGATGACTGTCACTTTATCTTTCTTTGTTACATTAGTAAGGATTGCGCTTTTGTTACTGTCGTTTTCTCTCATTTGTCCATTCTTTTTGACAGTTGCAACTTTCACATCTCCCCATTGACTTACAATCATAACGCGATTCGGCTTTTGATATAGTGAAAAATCAATGTTTGTGTATTTTTGGACAAAATCCAATGCGATGTACGCCGCATTTCCTTCCATTTTAAGAATCACATAATCTTCACTATTTGTTTCTTTTTGAAGGGTATAATTCTTACTTCCTAAATCTGCTCGAATAGTACCTTCAGGTAACGTATAAAGCAAAATGTTTTCATGAAAATCTACGTAGAAGCGTCCGTTTAAATAGTCGCGAACAACCGCATACTCAACATAAGGTTTTCCTTCAAATAGAATTCCCCCAGCACCCACGACTTTATTATCTACAATAACAGCAAGCTGATTTTCTTTTTCTATTCCATAATATTTATTCAAATCTGCCTTTTCTTTCGAAGAGCCAAAATTTTTGATTAAAATCGCTCCTGCGACTACGCTTACTACTACTATGACAAAAATCAGGACTTTGGTAAGCAAATCTCTTTGTCGGCGTCGCCTAATAAAAGCGCGTCTGCTATTTCGGCTTTTCTGTGATCTTGGTTTTACTCTGTATTCCATATCACACCTCCTACTATCATTCATTATAACAACATTTTTTGCGTGCGTCATTAACTATTTCGACATTTTTCTATTTGCTTGAGGGGTATCTTGTAGCAAATCACTTTTCTATCACTTGGTGAAAAGCCAATTCACGCACACAGCCTTTGTCATCTAGGACATAATCTCTCATATAGGAAGTTTCTTCTTTTATCATGTGAGCTGTCACAATCTGCATGGGACTGGCAGGTAAATCATCTAATCTTATTCGAACACCTGCATTCTCATACTTCTCCAGCTCGGCGTACAACGCTTGATATGCTTCTTTCATTTTTTCCTCCTCTTTCATGTAGCTATGGCTTAAATGACCCTATTCCTTGAGGTCTATACATGTGATATATTATGGGTCACGTCCGCTGACAAGAAGATAGGATTTGTTTAAATTTTTTGGAATTTTTGATTTGATTAAATCCTTTGAATTGGTACTTGATACATAAATGAGAATTTTTAGACATTATATTAAGAACCGATTTTTCTTTTGTGAGATAACACGTCCCTCCTTACATCATAAACATAGCTACCAGACACGCTATCTTCTTGTAATAAGATTATAAGCATAGATTGTTTCCCTTGACAAGTTGTTTTTTGTTTATATGTTTTCCACATTTGAAAGCTGTGTATATCAACAACTTTGTTCGGTTTTTCCTCCTTTCTCCACAGATTGTCCACATCATTATCAACAAAAGAACCAATTTTTACTATTTGAAAGTTTATAGAAATTTTCTTTACATATTTTTTGTTTTTGTTTATACTAATACAAATAAATAGATATAATAAGAAAGATAGGAAGTGATGATATGAAGATTGAAAAATTAAATGACAATCAAATTCGCTGTACGTTAACACGTGCTGATTTAGCTGATCGCGAAATTAAGATTAGTGAATTGGTCTGTGGAACAGAAAAAGCAAAGTCACTCTTCCAAGATATGATGCGTCAAGCTTCCAAAGAGTTTGGGTTTGAAGCAGAAGATATGCCACTTATGATTGAAGCTGTACCGGCTGCGTCTGATTCGATTGTATTGATTATTACCAGAGTTGATGATCCAGAAGAACTAGATGCCCGATTTTCAAAATTCGGTGTTCCTTCCAACGATGCAGACCACAAGAAACGAACCGTATTAGATAAATTAGAGGGAGCCGAGGAAATTTTGGATCTCATTAACAAAGTAAAGGACGCCGTTACAGAAACTGCAAAGCAAGTGGTTCAAAATGAAGAAAAGAAGCAAATTCCAAAAATTCGTCTTTTTTCCTTCTCTACGTTGGATTGTGTGATTCTTGCAAGTCACCTTCTAAAGAATACTTATGACGGCAAAAACACTTTATATAAAGATACTCCAAATGACATTTATGTATTGGCATTATCGCAATCCGATTATAGTTCAATCGAATTTTCTCAAATCTGTAACATGCTTTATGAATACGGATGCCCAGAGAAAATTTCGCCTGCCGCTTTGGCATATCTGGAAGAACATTGTGAAGTGATTATTTCTGCAAATGCAGTACAACAATTAAGTTCTATGTAGACAAAATTAAAAAAACCGCCGAAATGGCGGTTTTTCTTATGCATTGATAAATGCATTAATTTTTTCTACTAATAAATCTGCATCAAGTCCGTGTACCATTGCTGCATCCTCAAGTGATTCTGCTTGTGCTGACGGACATCCGAGACAGTGCATTCCGATTTCCATTAAAATTGGTGCTACATTTGGATGTTCCATAAGAAGTTGACCAATTGTCATGTCCTTTGTTACCATCTTGACTCCTCCTTCTCTTGTTCGTTTTTTCATTATAATACGTTTTACCAAATTTCGCAATGTTTTCTGTTATTGTGTATTGAGATGTTCCTGGTAAGTCTTTGTAAAAATGTGACTTCCATCATTTTTTACAGTATCTGTATGATAATACAAATATTCATGCTCTGTTGGATTCAATGCTCCTTCTAAAGACGCTAATCCAGGACAAGCAATTGGTCCCGGTGGTAACCCATTATTTTGATACGTATTATATGGTGAATCAAACTTTGTATCTTCTATCGTAGCTCTGGTTTTATCATACATACCATTTGTCAGTGGATAAAGGAACGTTGGATCTATTTCTAATCGCATGCCTTTTTCAATTCGATTCTTAATAACCCCAGCAACCATTGCTCTCTCGATTTCTAACATTGTTTCTCGCTCAATAATTGAAGCTTCAATGACAACCTCATAAACGCTCTTTCCCATGCTATCTGCTTTTTGCTTCATTTCTTCTGTGAATTTGTTTTCAAATTGGTCTAACATTCTGGTTACAATTTCTCTTGGTTTCATTGTTTCTACAAAAGCATAGGTATCCGGGAACAAAAAGCCTTGCAATTTATATTTTACATCTGGATTATTCGGGATATCCTCCAAGAACCAGTAATCATAATCTTCCTGTACGGCTTCTAAAAATTCGTCCTCTGTACAAAGACCAGCTTTTTCTAATTCCTTCGCGATGATTTCGATAGTATGACCTTCTAAAACTGTAAACATAATTGCTTCCTGTTGGGCTCCTCCATATATGAACTCTTCAATAACATCCTTAAGTCCTGCATCTTGCCTCATTTCAAAAGAACCATATCGAAGCTTGTTTCCCACGCCCATGCTTTTCACTTTCAAATAGAAAATGATTTTATGGTTGATAACTCCATTGTCCTTTAATTTTTCTGCAATAGCCATAACTCCTTCGCCTTGCTCAACTTCTATGATGACAACCTCTCCTTTCCCTTTTCCGGTACTGCAATACTCCAGAATCATGGAAAGTGCCAAAATAATAATGCATAACGCTACGGCTGCGATAACTCCTAATATAATATATTTTACCTTTTTCTTCTGCATATTTTCAGTTTCTCCTTTCAAATATCAGTATATCTACTACTATATAATAACTTGCAAAAAAATAAAAGGGGGATTGAAATTGTCAGACTTGTTTTTTTCGTCTTAAAGTAATTTTCGACTACTCAAAAGTCAATATTTTTTTCTAAATTTTTTCGACAAAATATGATTTTCATCATTTATCCACAAAACATTTGTTCTTTTTATGGACAAAGAATTCCACATTTTATTCGGTAAATCGTGTGGATAATGTGGATAACTTTGTGTAAAAGTCGATTTTATCACGTTTTTTTACGATTTTGGTGTGGAAAACTATTTTTTGCCCTTTCTTCAATTTTCTACAAAAAAAGAGATATTTGTACAAAATGTACAAATATCTGCATTTTTTCTATTTTAGAAAACTCTTCTGATTGTGATAATCGTTTTATATCTTGCATTTGACATTCCAATACCTTTGCTTTCATCAATTGCATTTATGATTTTTCCATTTCCTGCATAAATTCCAACATGTCCGGAATAGCAAACAATATCCCCTGGTTGAATCTCGCTATATTTCACAGCACGTCCAACTCTTCTCATTCCATAAGATGAATGTGGCATGTCAACACCGAAATGCCTGTAAACACCTCTGACAAATCCGGAACAATCGGTTCCTCGTCTCAAACTAGTTCCACCATATACATATGGGTTTCCTAAAAACTGCTTTGCATAACTTAAAATCTCAAGCCCTTTTTTGCGACTGGCTTCTTTTCTTGCAGCCTCTTCTGCTGCAAGTCTTGCACTTTCTTCCTCTGTGGTTTCACCTACAGAAAAACTATTCTCAATTTCTATCTTTAATAATTTTGAAATACTTGTTTCCGGATATTTCTTTTGCAAAATTTCTTTTGCTTTCGCGATTGCCTTCTCTCCAGTAATTAAAGAATCCGTCTTTACATAACCGACAACATTGCCTGACTTAATCTTGCTCCATACATCGTTGCTTTCAAGAACACGCACTACAGAATCTTCAAAGACCTTTCCAACCGGTTGTGAGTTTTCCTCCGGAGTGGCTAAAACTGTTTTTCCATTAACAAAAACTTTCCCAGCTACTGTCATGTTGAGGCTTACTTGTTCTATATTTTCTAGTTTAATTGTTTTTTCTTTCTTAATAACAGAAACTGCACTGACCAAATGTTCTTTACTAACTTCACTTGTCACGGTTTGTTTTGACACAACCACCGACTTTTTCTGCTCTGCTGCAAACGCTTCTTGTGACTGCAGCAACATAGCACAAAATAAAGCTCCGGCTACAATTCCTCTTTTTACGAATTTAAAATTCATAAAATCCTCCTTGTTAATTGACGCCAATATTTCACACGCCACGTTACCTATTTTAGCAACAAACTGTTAACAAGTCAACCTTTTTCTTAACATTTTTGTAACAATTTGCCTTTTAATATTTTTTTCGTTTTTTAGTATTGACAAATATAATTACATGCGCTATATTTCAATTATAGTAATTGTTACTATTATTGATTTGAAAGGAGGATTTTATTTGACGACCTTAAAATACAGCCGACAGAGAGAATGTATTAAAGAATATTTACACGCTTCTTGCGAACACCCGACCGCAGATATGGTTTTTTTAAGTGTGAAACAAGAATTTCCTAATATTAGTTTGGGAACAGTTTACCGCAATTTAAATCTTCTTGCCGACTTGGGAGAGGCCGTTAAGATTACCGCTCCAAATGGCGGAGTGCATTTCGATGGACGCACAGAACCACATTATCATTTTCATTGTAATACTTGTGGTCGCGTCATAGATTTACATTTAGACGAATTAAATTGTATTAACAAAGCAGCTGGTGAGAAATTTGATGGAATTATTGAAAGTCATTCCATGATGTTCTATGGCACCTGCGGAAATTGTATCAAAAAAAATTAAATTTAAAGGAGAATAAGATTATGAAAAAATTTGTATGTACAGTATGTGGTTATGTTCACGAGGGAGACGCAGCTCCGGAAAAATGTCCGGTATGTAATGTTCCATCTATTAAATTTAAAGAACAAGGTGGCGAAAAAACATGGGCTGCTGAACACGTTGTAGGCGTAGCAAAAGGCGTTAGCGAAGATATCCTTATGGATTTACGCGCTAACTTTGAGGGAGAATGCTCTGAAGTAGGTATGTATCTTGCAATGGCACGCGTTGCTCACAGAGAAGGATATCCTGAAATTGGTTTATATTGGGAAAAAGCTGCTTGGGAAGAAGCTGAACATGCAGCAAAATTTGCTGAATTGTTAGGTGAAGTTGTAACTGACAGCACAAAGAAAAACTTGGAAATGAGAATTGATGCTGAAAATGGTGCAACAGCTGGTAAGTTTGACCTTGCAAAACGTGCAAAAGAACAAAACCTTGATGCAATCCATGACACAGTTCATGAAATGGCTAGAGACGAGGCTCGTCACGGAAAAGCATTCGAAGGTTTATTAAAGAGATACTTCAGCTAAACTACAGAAAAAAGAAAGGAGCCAATATCATGAAATATTTATGTCCTTGTGGATACGAGTATGACCCGGTTGCTGGAGATCCTGACAACGGAATCGCACCTGGAACTGCTTGGGAAGATGTCCCAGAAGATTTCCTTTGCCCGATTTGCGGATTAGGAAAAGAAGTTTTTGAAGAAAATTAATAGTTTATTTTACTTTGGGAGGAATTAAAAATGTCAAAATACGCAGGCACTAAAACAGAACAAAACTTAATGGAAGCTTTTGCCGGAGAATCGCAGGCTCGTAACAAATATACCTATTATGCTTCTGCTGCAAGAAAAGCTGGCTTTGTTCAAATGGCGAACCTTTTTGAAGAAACAGCAAATCAAGAAAAAGAGCATGCAAAAATGTGGTTTAAAGAATTTCACGGTATTGGAAGCGTAGAGGAAAATCTAGTAGATGCTGCTGCCGGAGAAAACGAAGAATGGACCAGTATGTATGCGCGTATGGCAAAAGAAGCTAGAGAAGAAGGTTTTGAAGAGTTGGCTCAAAAATTCGAAGGAGTTGCACTGGTAGAAGCTGCTCATGAAAGACGTTATTTGAAACTTTTGGAAAGCTATAGAAATGGCAAAACATTCAAAGGTGACGCACCTCTGGGATGGAAATGTAACAACTGCGGTTACGTACACAATGCAGAAGATGCACCGGAAGTTTGTCCAGTGTGCGACCACCCTCTTGCACACTTTGAGAGAAAAGTGGAAAATTACTAATATTTCTTGACAGAAAGGCTCTTTCATGACAAAATAATTTTATGATTTTGTTTGAGAAAAAGCTATTCTGAAAGGGGATTAAATGTAATGGCAAAGAAAAGAAGAATTTACTTTGATAAGGCAGAAGTTGTTTGTCTTGTGCCTACAAAAAAGGGATTAGTAAGCTACAATCTTACAAACAGAGATTTTAGTAGAATCCAAATCGAGAAATGTAACGAATTCATTTTCCGTATTATTCCTGTGAAATCTGAAAAGATTTCTATCTATTCTTCAAAAGTAGCTAGCGCAATCGTTTATACAAAACGTGAAAATGCATTATTTGATGCTTACAAAGAAGAATTGAGACAATACGCAAAAGAATACCACGTTCCGATTTCGGACAACACAATTGAAGAAGCCTAAAACAAAAGGTGCAGATTTCTAAAATCTGCACCTTCTTCTTTTTCTATTCATTAACACTTTTGATTTTTATAATTCCACTTCGTATTAACACCGGTCGCAATGCATTATAGACGACTGCGACAAGTATGGTAGATACTACGGCATTTACAAAAGTTGTTGCTGTACTCCACTTCGCAAGTACTGATGCCATTTCCTGTGGTTGTCCTAAAATCCATTGTTTATAAAAATATCCTACTAACGGGTCTGCCGCAACATTAAATCCCAATCCCGCAATGGATGCCAAAACACTCCACTTAAAAACATATGCCTTGTCTGTGCTCTGATCTATCTTTGCGATTTTGTGTGCAACCAGTCCTACTATCAAACCAATACATAATTTCAAAACAAAAGTTTTCGGCGCCACCGTAATATATACAGGATCCAAAAGATCTGCAATTGTCATCCCAATGGCTCCTGCAATTCCACCATACCATCCTCCAAGCAACAATGCTCCCAAAACACAAACCGCATTACCTATATGTAAGGAGGTGGCATCTCCGCCTGGCATTGGTATTTTAATTTGTAAAAAAGTAAAAGCCACATAGCACAATGCTGCAACCAAGGCTGTTTGTGCTAACCTAATTAATCTCTCGTTTTTCTTTTCCATGATGCAATACCTCTTTTGATTTTTTTCCATCATATCACACAAGTGGCTTTTTTGAAAATACCAGTTGAACACTTTTTAACCATGCCAGCTGTTTGCTTTTTAAACAAAAAACTCATGCAACTGTTGTTACATGAGTTTTCTTTACAAATGCCAAGCATTCTTATTCTTGCATCGCTTCCTCAAGTCCGCTAACATCAAACTTTAATGCCTCAACCACTGAGTTGCTAACCGTATAAACAACTTCCTTCAATCCGGTTGCTGCATAATAGTTTTCTCCCGTAGCATTTCCTATATAAAATGTTACCTTTTTTCCCGTGTCTTCCTGAAGAGTAATGGTATAAGCAGGATTTTCCAATCCATAATCTTTCAAATCATCAATCCCTTTCAACACGCGGATGGCTTCTATCCTCTTTACGCCATCTACCATTTCCTTCATCATACTAGCTTCTAATGCCAAGTCCGGTTTTCCTTTTATCTGCCATATGCCTTTTTCTTTTACAAAAGAAACCTTTGTGTCTCCGGCTTGATAGTCCAGTGCTACTACATTCACCATATCTGTTACCATGGTTACCTGTGTATCTTTTTCTGCATTCTTATTAATCGCCGTTATGATGAAATAAGAAGCGATTAACACACAAAAGACACCTAACAGTATAATCATTGATTTATGTTTTTTCATCTCTTCACCTACGCCTTTCTACGTTTTAGCCATGTGAAAAATCCGTAAAGCAACAATGCTGCCGGAACGATCAGAATAACCACCAATGTAGAAATTCCTGTGTATTGCATGGTATTATAGCTAATTCCCAATTTCTTCGCACTGATAACCACATTTCCAGGATTATCAAAATGGTTATTTACAATGTTTATAAATAACTTTTCATTTTCCAATTGAGAAAACTGGTCTGTGATCGCCTCTGCAATAAGCGATGGAGAACCAATTACTGTCAATCTTCCATCCTCTACTGCTGTGGCACCCAATACATATGCGCCTTTCACTGAATTGTCTTCAGTCATGGCATATGCATTAAAGGAAGTGGTCATAAAATAATTTGTTTGAATAGTATCGCGTTCCGGGTCTACAATTTCAAGACCTCGAGCATACATCATTCCTACAATTCCGGATTGAATATTTTTCGCCAATTTTTGGCTCAAATATAGATTTGGATAGATAAAGAATTTGTCTTGTGTTAAATATCTTTCTTCGTCATAAATAAATCCGTCACATACCTTCATACCATAGGTTCCCATAATGGATTCGATGTTTGGCAATTCATCCAAGGTTACCCCAAAGTTTAAGAGAACATTTCCCCCATTTAACAAATAGTTTGTAAGTAATTCCTTTTCTCCGTCCAAAATATCAACTGTTGGACCATTTAAAAAGAGCATTTTACAATTTTCCGGTATTTTTTCAAGGGACATGGTTTTTAATTCTTTCAAATCATATCCACCCTTGTTTAGCAAGTTTTTAATAGTATCTGAAATCGGTTGTTCACCGTGTCCACTTGTATAATAAATGGTTTCATGGAAATCGCTTACTACATAGTTTACTGCACTTGTCAATTGACCTTCCGCATCAAAGAAGGTTTCTTCAACCACTCCTTGTGTTTGATAGAGATAGTCATCATACAGGATAATATCCGTAAAATTAACCGTAGTAGTCTTTTCTGTACCCTTGCCAGAAACAATGATACTGTTTGCTTGCCATTTATTTTCTGTTAACACACTTGGGTGCAACTCCGGGTCTGTCCATTTAACAGAAATCTTTGGTGAAAGGGTCTCATATTTTTCAACAAAAATACGAATTCTTTCATCTGCTGTTTCCTTCGCAGCCAAAATGTGTATCTCTACTTCCTGGTCCAAGCTCTTTAATAATGTCTTGGTCTCTTCCGTAATATCATAAAGTTTTTCACTACTTAAATCTATATTTTTCCAACTCTCCGGCAACTGTCCTGCTATCAAGTTCAGCATAATTACAATCGCGATCACAACTACAATTAGAAGGGCGCTATATGTACCGTATCGTGAGTGTGCACTACGAAACATGTCTTTTACTTTTTTCATATTTACATCCTCCTAACTCCAGCGTCTCTTTTGTATTGTTTGAACTGTCAAAAATACAAACAAGAATACCATGGAAACACATAAAATAAAACTCGTTACATTAAATAAATTACTATTGATAACCGTGTTAAGCATAGCTGTGAAATCCCATTTTTGTAACACGTTAATAAGTAAATTTTCAAAAAGTTCTTTCTTCACGAAAAAAACTACTGTGCTGACTGCAATTCCTACTGCTCCAATGCCACCGGCAATGAGCCAGTTTCTTGTCATATAATAAACCAATCCGGCTACAATAAGAACAAGCACAAGAACTGCAATAAAGTTATAAAGCGCTTCTGTTGGCAGGAAGGAAAGGATTCCGTTCCACAAAAACAGAACAAGAAGCACTGCAAACGTACTCACTGCGGCAATAATCTGGCTTTCCGTCAATGCAGATAAAAACATTCCAATTGCTATATAAACACAGCCAATTGCAAAATACATCAAAATCGCCGCATAGTCTGTTGTCAAATATGCATTTCCCTGCATGTAAATCACTAAAGGATATGCACATGAGAAAAGAACCGGGACGGCAAACACGGAAACCATTGCCAAATATTTGCCCAGTACAATATCTGTCACACTAACCGGGGCTGTTAATAACAATTGGTCTGTTTTGTTTTTGCGTTCTTCCGCAAAACTTCTCATGGTCAATATCGGAACTGCTATTAGGAACACAAACATGGTTGCTGACAAAGACATTGAAAAGTATGGATGTCCCATCATCAGGTTATATGCTGCAAAATACACACCCATAAATAACATCAGAAAGGCAACAAAGGCGTAGCCAATCATAGATTGAAAATAAGATTGAACTTCTCTTTTATAAATCGCTATCATCTTCTGCGTCCTCCTCTGCCATTTCTTCTTGGATTTCTTCATCCATTTCTTCTTCGGTTGTTACTTCTGTATCTTCACCATCTTCGTCATCGATTTCTTCATCCGCAATCTCCTCTTCCGTTACTTCGAGGAAAATGTCTTCCAGTGACGCTTTTTCTTCTCTTAGAGTAACAAGAGAACATTCTGCATTTGTAAATGCCTTGAAAATTTCTTTTCTACCAGTTGTCTCATCTGCATGGATCGAAGCATATGTAATTCCGTCTTCCTCGCGAATTTCCCAAGTTAACTCGCCTTCCATTCCCTGTAAAACAGCTTCCACGGTTTCCTTACTTTCTTCAGCTTCTACAATAATAGTCTTGTTTCCACTCAATAATTTTTCCAAATTTTCCGGGGTGTCGCTTGCCACCAATTTCCCTTTGGAAATAATCATCACGTGGTCGCAAACTTCTCGTACTTCTGCCAAAATATGAGAGCTTAAAATAACAGTATGGTCTTTTGCCAACTCTCGGATAAGTTCTCTTATTTCAATAATCTGTTTTGGGTCAAGACCTACCATAGGTTCATCCAAAATAATCACTTCCGGATAGCCCAAAATTGCCTGCGCCAATCCGACACGTTGTCTGTATCCTTTCGAAAGGTTTTTAATGAGACGATTTCTCATGTCATCAATTTGCACTAATTGAATTACTTCTTCAATTGCCACTTGACGTTCTGCCTTTTTAATTTTTTTAAGCTCTGCTACAAACACCAGATATTCTATTACCGTCATATCCGTGTACAACGGTGGCATTTCTGGAAGATAACCAATGCTCTTCTTTGCCATTTCAGGTTCCTTCAAAATATCATATCCGTTAATCAGAACTTCTCCTTCTGTTGCACCAAGATATCCTGTCATGATATTCATGGTTGTAGATTTCCCCGCACCGTTCGGTCCTAGAAATCCGTATATTTGTCCTGTTTCTACTGTGAAATTCAGATGATCAACCGCTACGTTGTCGCCATATTTTTTCACAAGATTTCTTACTTCTATCAACTTTCTTCCTCCTCTTTCAATGAGTCTCTTTATAATATAACACACTATTCTCCTAATGTACTATTTTTTTGTGTTAAAAATGTGAAAAAGGAGTGCTTTTTTGCACTCCTTATGACTCTAAAAATTCTAATGGATTTATCGGCTCCCCATCCTTTAATAACTCAAAATAAAGATTAGGTCCTTCTACACTATAATATTTAGTCGGCTCACTTAAATATCCGATAAGTTCCCCTTTTCCAACCTGTTGCCCTTCACTTACTGCTACATCCTTTAGTTGTCCGTACACTGCCTGATATCCATTTCCCAAATCTACGGTAACGGTAATTCCTGTTTGTGGATCTGTTTTAATAGATGTTACTTTGCCTTCTCTTGCAGACCATACTTCTTGTCCCGCAGTTCCTTCTATAATAAGTGCCGGATTATATTTGTATTGGTCCAATGTAGCAAAGTAAACCGTTTGGTCCATGCTGTAATTCATCAATACATTTCCATCGATAGGCCAAGAAATTTTGTCTCCCATTGAAAAACTTAACACTTCCTGCTGTATCGGCGCTTCAACAATCGGCGTATCTGGTATAATAGGTTCTGGTTTTTCCTCAATTTCTGCCTGTATATTATCTCCCTGGGTCACTTGTGACGGTTCTTTTTGTTCATCTTCTGTTTTTGCAAGTTTTTCCTCCCGCTTCTTCTCATAATTACTAAATGTAATGGCTCCCACAATCGTAATCATTGCCACGAAACAAATCACGAGACCAACTGCAACACTTTTATCTCTTTTCATTTTCATCACCTCTGGCTTTATTTTAGCCAGATTTACGTGCCCTTATTCTACATTCCACAAAATTTCTGCGACCTCTTTCATTTCGGTTCCTTCAAAAAAATATTGTAAAATTTCTTTGTATGTTTTTCCTTCTTTTGCCATTTCATTTGCGGTATGTTGACTCATTCCAAGTCCATGTCCATGTCCTTTTGTGACAACCCACGTTTTATCCTCAAACTCCTGCAACTCAAAACATCCGGATGCCAATTCATAGGTCTCACGAAAATTTTCTCCACTTATGGTTTCTTCCCCCACCTTTACGGCCACTACATAACCTGCGCTATCAGTTTTTAAAATCTGAACACCTTTTGTAGGAATAAATTTACTCTCCATCTGATTTTCTGCTTCCACATCCTTTGGGCATTCTTTCATTTTTAAATAAGGATAAGATTCACTGCCGAGCACTTCTGCACCCACTCGTGTTTTTCCGTTACTAACCTGGTGAAATGGAACTAACGCTAACTCTTCACCATACATCAAAACTTGCCCTTCGGTTTCCTTCCAGATTGTTTTGAGTTTTTGGTACCAGCTTGCTTCTATATCGCCTACATATCCAAAGTTTTCACTGCTCATAAGTTTCTTTCCTTGCTCCTGAAAGTCTTTGTACGCAGTTGTTCGAACCAATACAGCCTGGGCTTTTATCATTTCCTTTTCGTAATCCGGAGTGACTTCTTTGGCCAACAAACTAATTCCGTAATCGTCAAAAAGTGCCGTCTGGGAATCCGTTTCTTTTCCTTCTTCCACCTTTTTCCCATTTATAAAAATCGTAACTATATATGGTAACAATACAATAATAACCAAGATTGCAAATGTTTTCTTTAATTTTTGTAACATAAGACAAGCCTCCCATATTTTCATTATATGGGAGGCTTTTTATTTTTATTACAGCTCTACAGTTACTTTTTCCAACTTCCAGATTTCATCAACATACTGCTTTATTGTACGGTCAGAAGTAAACTTACCGCAAGAAGCAGTGTTTAAAAGAGCCATCTTTGACCATCTATCCTGGTCGCGATATGCTTCTTCCACTTTTCTCTGCGCCTCTGCGTAGCTTCTGAAATCTTTTAAAATAAAGTAGGTGTCTGCTCTGTCGCTACTATGAGTATTTAAGAGCGAATTATACAAATCACGATACAATTCTCTGTCGCCCTTTGCGTAAGTTCCGTCTACCAATTGATCTACTACGCGCTTGATATCCCAGTCGTTTAAGTAAATATCAACCGGATTATATCCCCCGTTATTTTCGTAATTAATAACTTCATCAGAACTCAAACCAAAGATAAATGCGTTTTCAATACCAACTTCTTCTACGATTTCTACATTGGCGCCGTCCATTGTGCCAAGAGTCGGAGCACCATTTAACATGAATTTCATGTTACCGGTTCCTGATGCTTCTTTTGAAGCAGTCGAAATCTGTTCGCTGACATCTGCCGCTGCAAAGATCCATTCTGCATTAGATACTCGGTAATCTTCAATAAATACAACTTTGATTTTGCCGTTGATACTTGCATCATTATTAATCACATCTGCAACCGAGTTAATCAATTTAATCGTTTGTTTTGCACGTCTATATCCTGCTGCTGCCTTTGCACCAAAAATAAAGGTTCTTGGATAGAAAGACATTCCTGGATTATCTTTCAATTGGTTGTACAGATACATTACGTGTAAAATATTAAGGAATTGACGTTTATACTCATGAAGTCTCTTTACCTGAACGTCAAAAATAGAGTTCGGATCTACTTCTACGCCATTATGTTTCAAAATATATTCAGCAAGTCGAACTTTATTCTGATATTTAATATCCATAAATTCTTTTCTTGCCTGTTCGTCATCTGCCAAAGGTTTCAATTTTGCCATTTGAGAAAGGTCTGTAATCCATCCGTCTCCAATATGCGCTGTTACCCAGTCTGCAAGAAGCGGGTTTCCGTGTAACAAGAAACGTCTTTGTGTAATTCCGTTTGTTTTGTTGTTAAATTTCATTGGCATCATTTCATAGAAATCTTTTAATTCTTGTTTCTTTAAGATTTCTGTATGAAGAGCTGCAACACCGTTTACAGAATAACTTGCTGCAATGGCAAGGTGGGCCATTTTAACCTGTCCGTCATAAAGAATTGCCATTTTGCGAACTTTTTCTTCATTTCCAGGATATTTTGCTCTGATTTCTGCCACAAATCTGCGGTCAATTTCTTCCACGATTTGGTAAACTCTCGGAAGCAATCTCTTAAATAAGTCAATTGGCCATTTTTCCAAAGCTTCCGCCATGATTGTATGGTTTGTGTAGGCACACGTTTTTGTAGTAACTTCCCATGCTTCGTCCCATTCCAAACCTTCTTCATCCATAAGCAGTCTCATAAGTTCTGCAACAGAAACCGTTGGATGAGTATCATTCATCTGAATCGTTACTTTTTCATACAACTTTTTAATATCGTCGTGGTCTCTCTTATATTTTGCAATTAATTCCTGCAAGCTTGCAGAAATAAAGAAATATTGTTGTTTCAGACGAAGCTCTTTTCCTGCATAGTGGTTATCATTTGGATACAAAACTTCTACGATTGTTTTTGCAAGGTTTTCTTGCTCAATTGCTTTCTCATACTCTCCACGATCAAATTTGTCCAAATGGAATTCTGTAATTGCCTTTGCATCCCAAATACGAAGAGTGTTTACTACATTATTATTGTATCCAACAATTGGCATGTCATATGGAATCGCCAATACAGATTCATAATTTTCTTGAATATAATTGTAACGACCTGTTTTTTCATCTTTTTCTACACGGATATTTCCGCCAAAACGCACTTCTTTTGCATATTCATCACGGCGGAACTCAAACGGATTTCCCTCTTTCAACCAGTTATCCGGTGTTTCCACTTGATATCCGTCTTCAATTTTCTGCTTGAACATTCCGTAACGATAACGAATACCACAACCATATGCTGCGTATCCCAATGAGGCAAGTGAGTCCAAGAAGCATGCTGCCAAACGACCAAGACCACCATTTCCTAATGCTGCATCTGGTTCTTCATCTTCAATGGCATTCAGATTAATACCCATTTCATCTAACGCATCTCGAACATCGTTATAGCAAGTCATGTTAATCAAGTTGTTTCCCAAAGCTCTACCCATTAAAAACTCCATTGACATATAGTACACAATCTTCGGATCGTCTTTTTTGTATTGCTCTTGTGTTGCGAACCATCTGTCAATAATTTCATCTTTGACAGCATAGGAAACTGCTTGGAAACGTTGTTGTTCTGTCGCTTCTTCTATATTTTTTCTGTACAAACGTTTCACATTATTTTTTACTTTTTTCTGGAATTCTTCCTTGTTAAAATTATATTTTGCCATATATATCTCCTTATTTCTGAACTCCTAAAGTTACCTTCTCGCCATTGATATTCCATTCTTTTGTATATCCGGCTGGAGTTTTCTTTTCAACTGCAAGGGCTAATACTTCCTCGCCAATTGTGTTTGCAAATTTTGCAAACAATGTTTCAGCTTTTTCGGTTCCTTCATAAGAAACTTGAATTTTATCAGTTACTTCAAAGTCCGCTTCTTTTCTCATTGTTTGGATTTTGCTGATTAATTCTCTTACAAAACCTTCTTCTAGCAATTCTTCGGTCAGATTTGTATCAAGAACTACTGTGGTTGTGTTGTCACTTTCAGATACATATCCTTCCATTTGTGCCATATCTATCAAAAGGTCTTCTTTCAGAAGAACTACTTCCTGACCGCCTACATCTAATTTGAGCATACCGGTAGCATTCACTTCGTCCATAGCCGCATTTCCGTCCAATGAATCAAGTTCTGCCTTAATGCCACCCAAAATTTTTCCGTATTTTGGTCCTACTGTACGAAGTTGTGGTTTAAAGGTGTAAGAAGTAAATGCGCGCACATCTTCTGTGAATTCTAATGCTTTTACATTTAATTCTTCTTCCACGATTTCTTGATAGAAGGATGGCAATGGGTTGGCGGTTTTTACAAACATTTTTCCAATTGGTTGACGGTTTTTGATATTTGCCGCATTTCTGCATGCACGTCCCATGACAACCAATTTCAACACTTCATCCATGTTTGCTTCCAATTCTGTATCTATCATTGCCGCATCTGCAATCGGATAATCACACAAATGAACACTTTCCGGTGCAGTCACATCTAATCCTTTGACAAGATTTTGATAAATATCTTCCGTCATGAATGGAATCATCGGTGCGGCAACCTTAATAACGGTTACAAGTGTTGTATAAAGAGTCATGTATGCATTAATCTTATCTTGTTCCATTCCTTTTGCCCAGAAACGTTCACGACTTCTTCTTACATACCAGTTGCTCATATCATCTACGAAATCTTGAAGCGCTCTTGCACTTTCCGGAATTCGATAATTTTCCAAGTTTTCATCTACTGTTTTGATTAGTGTATTCAACTTGGACAGTAACCATTTATCCATAACCGAAAGTTTTTCGTATTCCAATGCATATTTTGTTGGGTCAAACTGGTCGATCTCCGCATAAAGCACGTAGAAAGCATAGGTATTCCAAAGGGTTCCCATAAATTTACGCTGACCTTCTACCACTGCATCTCCGTGGAAACGATTTGGCAACCACGGTGCACTGTTGATATAAAAATACCAACGAATTGCATCTGCTCCGTATTGTTCCAAAGCTTCAAATGGGTCTACTGCATTTCCTTTTGATTTACTCATTTTTTGACCATCTTTATCTTGAACATGGCCAAGAACAAGTACATTCTTATAAGGAGCCTTATCAAAAATCAAGGTGGAAATAGCAAGCAATGAGTAGAACCATCCACGTGTTTGGTCTACACCTTCAGAAATAAATTCTGCTGGGAATTGTTGCTCAAATAAGTCTTGATTTTCAAAAGGATAGTGATGCTGTGCAAATGGCATAGCTCCACTGTCAAACCAACAGTCAATTACTTCTGGCACACGATGCATTTCTTTGCCACAATGTGGACAAGTAATTGTCACTTCATCAATAAACGGACGGTGTAATTCTACATTTTCCGGACAATTCTTTGACATTTCCTTCAATTCTGCAATACTTCCGATAGAATGCATATGTCCACATTCACACTCCCAGATATTCAAAGGTGTTCCCCAATAACGATTACGGCTAATACCCCAATCTTGTACATTTTCAAGCCAATCTCCGAAACGACCTTTTCCAATGCTTTCCGGAATCCAGTTTATAGTATTATTGTTGCGAATTAAATTTTCTTTTACATCTGTCATCTTGATAAACCAAGATTCACGTGCATAGTAAATAAGCGGAGTATTACATCTCCAGCAATGTGGGTAACTATGCTCAAAATTCGGAGCAGAGAATAATAATCCTCTGTCTTCCAAATCTTGCAATACCATTGGATCTGCCTTCTTGCAGAAAGTTCCTGCCCAAGGCGTTTCTTCTGTCATTTCGCCCTTCTCATCTACTAATTGAAGGAATGGCAAATCATATTTGCGACCTACATTTGCATCATCTTCACCAAATGCCGGCGCAATGTGAACTACACCGGTACCATCGGTCAAAGTTACATATGTGTCACAAGTTACATAGTAAGCTTTTTTATTTAGCTTGGCAAAGGAAAATAATGGTTCGTATTCCTTTCCTTCTAAATCAATACCTTTATAGCTTTCTAAAACTTCAACATCTTCACCTAAAACAGCTCCTGTCAAAGCCTCTGCCATATAATAGGTATATTCTCCGCTTTTTACTTTGACATAGATTTCGTTTGGATTCACACAAAGCGCCACGTTAGATGGCAGAGTCCATGGTGTAGTCGTCCAAGCCAAAATGTAAGCATCTTCGCCTTTTACTTTAAATCTTGCGATTGCAGAACGTTCCTTTACATCCTTATATCCCTGCGCCACTTCATGACTAGAAAGCGGGGTTCCACAACGCGGGCAATACGGAACAATCTTATATCCTTTATAAAGAAGTCCTTTATCCCAAATCTGCTTTAATGCCCACCATTCAGACTCAATAAAATTATTGTCATATGTGATATATGGATTTTCCATATCTACCCAGAAACCAACTGTTGAAGAAAATCCTTCCCACATGCCTTTGTATTTCCACACACTGTCCTTGCAATGTGCAATAAATGGCTCAAGTCCGTACTCTTCAATCTGTTCTTTTCCATCAAGACCCAGCATTTTTTCTACTTCCAATTCTACCGGCAAACCATGGGTGTCCCATCCTGCTTTTCTAGGTACCATATACCCTTTCATAGTACGGTATCTCGGAATCATATCTTTGATAACACGGGTTAACACGTGTCCTATATGTGGCTTTCCATTTGCAGTCGGTGGTCCATCATAGAAGGTATATGTTTCCCCCTCCTTGCGATTTTCCATACTCTTTTCAAAAATCTTGTTGTCTGCCCAAAACTTTTCCACCTTTTTCTCGCGGTCTACAAATTTTAAGTCTGTTGATACTTTTTGATACATTTCTTTTCCTCCCTTAAATCGATGTATTAGGAATAAATATATTGTCGCACAAAAAAACTCCTATCCTGTAAAAGGATAAGAGCATACTGCTATTATTTATCAACCACCTATTACATCATACTATCATATGCGTTCCCAATAACGGTGGAAGACCGTCAGCACTTACTAGGAAAAATTTCGTTTCTGCACTGCAACTCGGAAGTGATATTCAAATACACATTACTTGTATCAGGCTCTCACCATCCCTGACTCGCTTTGCCTTTCGTGTATATTTTACTGTCTTCGTCAAAGTTTTTACATATCGCTACCATTATAAAAAGAAACCCTTCTTTCGTCAAGGGTTTCTTTTTATTGCCTTATTAATCTTTATGCATTTGATTCATATAACGTCTGTATTCTTGTTCCCGCTTACGTCGTCTCAATTCCGCTTTTCGTTTGCGTCTTTGTTTTCTTCTATATACCGCATAGCAAAGTAAGAAAATATAGAATGCAACTGCGGCAAAAACTAACCACAAAATAACTTTTACAATAATTAATAACACATTCGTTGCTTTCTTTTCTGTCGGCTCTTCTTTCTTTTGTTCTTCAATGCCATGCATTTTTTTATAGTATTTATCAGTGATGGTCATTTCTACTTCACCAACTACCTGACCTTCGTAAGTACAAACAAATTTTCCTGTTTTATCTCCTAATTCCGTTGGATACTTCACTGCTACCTGTAGTTGTTCAAAAGAAACGCCTTGCGGAAGCATGACACACGCATCTTCCTCTATACTTTCCACCCCTTCTGCCTCTACCATGTCTGATGCGACCGGAATTTTGGTAAAGTTTCCAAAGGCATAGTCCAACATTTCTCTTGTTGCCTTATAGGCATTTTGATTCCCACCATGAGTACGAAGTACTACCGAAACCAAATTTACGCCATCTTTTTGTGCAAAAGTAATCAGCGTATTAAGGGCTTGGTCTGTATAACCTGTCTTTCCTCCCACACAATATTCATAGTGCTCTTCTCTCCAATCATAGAGCATCTTATGATTTTGCTGGAATGTTCTTTGTTCATTCACTAGATTTGTTTCCGGAATAGTATGCTGCAATGTCGCCGTAATTGTTCGGAATTCTTCGTATTGAAAAACCGCAGCACCAATAAGAGCCATATCCCTTGCGGAAACATAATGTTCCGGATCATGTAATCCATTCGTATTCATAAAGTTAGAATTGGTACATCCTAATTCTTTTGCCTTTTCATTCATAAGTCGGAGGAAATTCTCATATCCCCCTTCTGTATTACTGGCAATTGCATGGGAGACTTCGTTTGCAGATGCAAGAAGCATTCCATACAAAGCATGCTCCATGGTAATTTCTTCGCCTGGTTGAAGCCCAATGTGCGCATCTCCATATTCTAAAAAGGAAATGTCCTCTTGAGAAATAGCAACTTTATCTGTCAACTGATTATTCTCCAACGCTACCAGCGCTGTCATAACCTTGGTAATGCTGGCCGGATAATGTTGCGCATCTATATTTTTTGCATATAAAATAGCTCCGCTATCAATATCCATAACAATTCCGGACTCGCAATAAATCTGCGGTCCTTGTGCCCAACCCTCTATATCATTTGACTGAACTTGTTGATAATATACACTATCTAATTCGGTGGATGGCACCTGCACTACGTTTGCTGCGTGTACAAGGAAGGTTTGGGTTAAAATAAGTGCTGCCAGCCCAAAGGAAATTAATATTTTACTTACTTTCATTTTCTTTCTTTTTCTTTACTTCTTCTAACTTAATATTTCTACGTTCCTTAACATGTTGTTCGATCGGTTTGATTTCTCCGGCAGACATCAACGCTTGTCTTGTCATCAATGGTCCAAACAACTCATAAATCAATACTGCAAACAGTGTAATATTTCGAATTAATGCTCCCTGCGTTCCAAAATCTGTTGAGGAAGCCACAATACTACACATTCCAAGAGCAACTCCGGCTTGTGGAAATAACGTTACTCCCAAATATTTACATATCTGCGGCTCACATTTCGTCGCTTTTGCACTGATAAGGGTTCCAAAATACTTTCCTAAACAACGGAAAATAATATAAATTACACCAATACCTACAATCGCAATATCTGCAAAAACTCCCAATTCCAATTCCGCACCGCTGATTACAAAAAACAATGCTGATAACGGAGAAGTCCATTTGTCCGAACGTTCCATTAAATCATGTGACAATGGACATATGTTACAGAATATTGTTCCCAGCATCATACATACTAATAAGGAAGAAAAACTAATATGTAATGCGCCTATTTCAAATTCCATCATAGAAAGAGATGCTGTTAAAAATACAAATGCAATTGTAAGATTTAAACGATTGGTATTGGAATTAAAGAATTTCTCCAATAAAGTCAATACCACACCCATAATTGCTCCAAGTATTAAAGAACAAATTATTTCGATCAGTGGATTCACAATAATAGAAACTAAATCTACTTGGCCACTTACAAGCGTTTTTGCAACACCGAAAGATACTGCAAAAACAATCAAGCCCACTGCATCATCCAATGCTACGATTGGTAAGAGCAATTTCGTAAGAGGCCCTTTTGCTTTATATTGACGAACTACCATAAGTGTCGCTGCCGGTGCTGTAGCAGTTGCTATTGCCCCAAGTACTAGCACTTGTGATAACGATAATTTATCCGGCATCAAAAAATGTACACCAAGCAATGCCAAATCTACAAACAAAGTGGCTACCAATGCTTGCACAATACCTATAACAAAGGCTTGTTTTCCTGTTTTCTTAAGTTCTTCAAGACGGAACTCACTACCTATTGAAAATGCGATAAATCCCAGTGCAACTTCAGACACTAAAGATAAGGCATGAACAGAGCCCATTGAGGGAAATCCTATCCCACTAATTCCTAGTGCACCCATGCAATACGGTCCTATCAGAACACCTGCTATCAAGTATGCCGTTACTGCCGGTAACTTAAATGGTTTAAATAATCTAGTCATAAGAAGACCGGCTAACAATGCAATAGATACAGATAATAATATACTCATAACCTCACTCCTTTTCTCAACCACTGACAAGTATACGACTGACATTTAATAAAATCAAGGATTATTCTTGAAAAATTAACGATATTCTTCTATAATGTACATTTAAGGAGGACTTTATTGATGATTAAAATAATTTCAGACAGTACTTGTGATTTGTCACAAGAATTAATAGAAAAATATAATATTGGAATCTTACCACTTCACATTCATCTTGGTGAAGAGGAATATCAAGATGGCGTTACCATTACGCCTGACAAAATTTATACATGGTCAGATGCAAACAACACCACTCCGAAAACATCTGCCGCTTCCATGGGCGAGGCTATAGATGCCTTTCAGCCTTACCTAGAAAAAGGGGATGAACTTATCTGCTTTTCTATTTCAAGTAGCATGTCAGCCAACTACAAAGTAATGTGCCTGGCCGCAGAAGATTTAGAAGATGAGGGAAAGGTTCACGTAATAGATTCCGCAAACCTTTCTACCGGAATCGGCCTTTTGGTAATTGAAGCTGCAATTATGGCACAAAAAGGTAAATCGGCAGAAGAAATTGTTGCCAAAATTGAAGAATTAAAGCCTTTGGTAAGTGCCAGTTTTGTAGTAGATACTTTAACCTATCTTCACAGAGGTGGTCGTTGTAGTGGTGTGGCAGCTTTGGCTGGCAGTGTTTTACAATTACATCCAAAAATTGTAGTAGAAAACGGTGCCATGGACGCCAAGAAAAAATATCGCGGCAAGATGAATATGGTAATAAAATCTTATGTAAAAGATTTAGAAGAAGATTTACAATATGCAAAAAAAGATCGCGTATTTATTACACATTCTGGTTGCAGTGATGAGATTTTAAATGAAATCTATTCTTATATAGAATCATTGAATCTATTTGATGAAATATTAATTACTCGTGCCGGTGGCGTGATTTCAAGTCACTGTGGCCCGGGAACTTTAGGAGTTTTATTCATTAAGAATTAATAAAAGGTTAAAATGGACGCAATTATTAAACATAAACTCGAAGAGTTAAAAGAACGAGAAAACATTGAAATTATCATGGTTGCAGAGCTTGGCAATAAAGCTTGGGGGTTGTCTTCCCAACAAAGCAACCACTGTATTCGCTTTATTTACAAGCGTCGTGTTGATGACTATTTGTGCCTCAATACACCTGCTGATTCCATCCGCTGGAATCCGGAAAAGAATTTGGATATTTGTGGTTGGGATTTAAGAAAAGTTCTTCAGTACTTACACGAGTCAAAACCCGTTATATTTGAACTCTTAAATTCCCCAATTGTATATTTTAGCAGCGACAGTTTTTTAAGACTAAAGGACCTATCCCACAAGTATTTTTCGCCAGAGAGGAGTATTTCTTATTATTATAAGGCTGCTTCTTCCTATTATAAAGAGTATTTGAATACAGATCATGTTCTTATTCGTGATTATTTTTATGTTTTAAGACCTCTTTTGTCTGCGAAGTGGATTGTAACAAAGGCTTGTCCTCCCCCTCTAGTTTTTTCAGAGCTTTTGAACGAAACCTTTCCAAGCGGTTTGAAAAAAGAAGTGGACAAGCTTATTCATCTTAAGAACAAATATTCTGAAATGAAATATGCATTAAAGATTGTTGTTTTAAACGAATATATTGAAGAAATGTTAAAGGTCCTAAAAAAAGTGTGTATTCCTACTGAAGATACTCCTTTTGATTGGAAGGAATTAGATGAATTCTTTTTATCAGAAATTAAATAAAGTTGTCATATCTTTCGATATGACAACTTTTTATTTTTCCTTGGTGTCCCAAAGTTCTGTTTTTAAGATTCTGGAGCTGTTAATTAGTACCACAAAAGCTCCCAAGTTGTGTAATATACTTCCTGCCAATGCACTAATAAATCCTAACGCCGATAGAATAATCATTGCAATGCTGATAAAACATGATAATGCAAGATTTTGGTAAATAATCCCTTTTGTTTGATTTGCCAACTTGATTGCAAACGGAATATTGTCCAGATTGTTATTCATAAGAGCTATATCCGCTGATTGAATCGCAAGGTCTGATCCCATTGCCCCCATAGCAATACCAACATCCGCTTCTTTTAATGCCAAGGCATCATTGATTCCATCACCTACAGCTACAATGATATAATCTTCTTTTAATTCCTTAATCGCATTTAATTTATCAATCGGTAATAGTTGTGCTCTTACATCATCAATATCCATCTGCTCGCAAATTCTATTGGCTGCTTCCTGACGGTCTCCGGTTAAAACGGTTACCTTTTTTACTCCCATATCTTTTAAATCTGCGATACAAAACTTCGCATCTTCTCTTGCTGTATCATTGAATCCTAGCGCACCCATCAATACATTGTTCATTGCCACAAAACTTACTGTCCCTGGTATGTCTTGTGCAAATTTTTCCGGAACTTCTATTCCATTTGTTTCCATCCACAATGCATTTCCAAAGAAAATCTGGTTTTCCCCATCAAAAGATGTTCCCATCATACCTTTTCCGGATGTCTCATTTACTTCAAAATCATCCCAACTCTCTATATCGGCAACACCATTTTTTAACGCTCTTGATATTGGATGGGTAGATGCCGATGCCACCGTCAATGCAGCTGCTAGCATTTCATCTTTTTCAACACCTTCTGCCACAATGATTTCTGTCAGCGTAAGGTCTCCCTTGGTAATAGTTCCTGTTTTGTCAAATACCACCGCGTCTACTTCTGTTAACTCTTCGATAAATTTCGAGTTTTTAATTAAAATTCCTCGTTTGATTGCCACGGAAAGTGCTGCAATCATTGGTGCAGAACTAACTAACATCTGTCCACAAGGACAGGAAACTACCAAAATTGCAATCGCCTTTGAAATGTCCGACGAAAACATTGCCACTGCTACTGCGACCACTAAAACAAATGGTATGTAATATTTCATGAACCGGTCTATCAAGCGGGACTCCGGAGTCGAAATATTCTCTGCTTCCTCTAACAAGTTTAATATTTTCGAAAAGGAAGTATCAATATATTCTTTTTCTACTTGTACTATAATTTGTCCGTCAATATTTACTGTCCCTGCATATACTGGATCTCCCACACCGATTGGCTCTGGCTGTGGTTCACCTGTCAGAGACTTTTGATCCACATTTGTTTTTCCCTGTATTACAGTTCCGTCAATTGGAATTCCCGCACCTGGTTTTACAATAATTGTTTGCCCTTTTTTTAATTCTTTGGCAGGAACTTCTGTTTCTACACCCTTTTCCCATAAAATTGCTTTGTTGTGATTCATTTTTCGGAGTCCGTCAATAACTTCCCTTCCTCCTACAATGCTTCGTTCTTCTAAAAAGTGTGCAACATTTAAAATTAATGGAATCAATACGGCTAATACAAGTTCTCCCGTGCAATAGCAAGAAATAATCGCGATTGCAACCAACATTTCCATGGCATTTTTAAGTTCCTTGGAAATAATACCCTTTACAGCTACAATAATTACTGGAATTCCTTCTATAAAGAAAGCAATTGTATAAAAAAGTGCGGGTACAAGCTTTTTATCCGGAAAAATAAGCCCATATAAAAGCCCTACTATGAGACATGATATTGATGCAACCGTTTTAATGACTTCTTTTTTGATGTTTTGCTGTTCTTGCTCCGTCAAACTCTCTTGTGACAATGAGTTCAAACTGTTTTTTGCCATATTATCTATGTTTTCCATCAAATCACCCCCTTAGTTAATGATGATATTACTGTCGCCTTCCTGTACAACTTTCACTTTACCTATTTTAGAAATAGCCTCACGTATTTTGGAATTGTAAATACGTGTACGTACAACTTCTCTATTAATCTTATATTCTTCTGTCAGTCCCCAAAATTCTGCTAATGCTTTATTTGCTCCGGAAACTGCCGTGGAATACGCCGTATTTGCATCAGAAATTGCTTTGTTTGCTGAAGCTTCTGCTGCCGGAATAGTTGTATCCCGATAATTTTTTGCTTCTTCAACCATCGTTTCCGCTTGAACAGATGCTGCGTTTACTTCATTGTAAATACCAACTACTTCTTTCGGCATACTAACTTTTGTAAATTCAATGTTTGCAATTGTAATTCCCGCTTCAGAAATATCCAATTTGTTCTGTGCCTTTTGAATTACACTTACGGCATAAGTTTCTTTTCCGGAAGTAAGTATGGAATCTACTGTCACACAAGCTGCACTTTCTACCATTGCATTGCTCACGCTTCCATTTACTATGGCTTTGATATCGCTGACATTTAATGCATATGCAACAGGATCTGTTATTTTATATTTCACGGTCGCATTAATTACAGCAATATTTTGGTCTCCGGTAATTACATAGCCATTACTTTTCACATCCTGCATGTAACCTTCTGTATAATGAGTAGTCACCTTTTGCTCAATAATACTCCCTGTCGGAACCATAACGACCTCGTCAATGATGTACGGAAATGCTAATAACAACCCTGGTCCGTGAACCTGTTCCTCATAGGTGTCGCCGACTAGATTTCCAAACCGAAGAATTAAGGCTGCATTCCCACTTTTCACAAATTTTACGCCAGAAAAAGCAATTACAAGAATCATAATTGCCACAATGGCAATAAAATACTTGGAAAGAGAGGTCATGATATCCGCGAAAACAGTGTTTTTATTGTCTTCTCTTCTCATTAATTTGTCACCTCTGCTTTTTTCAACAGTGTATGAATTGCATTTACCATTGCATCCCTATCTGTATCGCTTAACTGATTCATAATATAATTCAAATCTTGAATAACAACTTCGTTAGAAGTTCCAACTGCACTTGATGTACTATATTCCAACAACAGATTGAATGGATACGAGTCTGCTGTTACAACCAACATAGAACCTTCATTTACAGACGCTACTAATGTATCTAGCTCCTGCAAAAACTTATAAAGTTCTACATTTGCTTTCTGGGCACTAGCATAAATTTCTGCAACTTCCTTTTCGGTTTTTGCTTTAATTTCTGCTGCCTTAATTTCTCCATCAGCCACAATGTGTGCTGCATCTGTATCTGCTTGCGAGATAATATTGGTTGAATCCCTTTCTGCCTTTGCGATAATAGCATCGATCTCTTTCTGACGCGCCGCTGTCATTTGTTGGAACACACTTTCCAAATTAGTATCCGGCAAAGAGATACGAAGGATATTAACATCTGTAATCTTAATACCATAATTCTTTTCGCAATTTTTCTTTACTTGTTCAAAAATCTTTTCCTGAATTTCTTCGGTGTTGATTTTATCCTGGTCCAAAGACACCAATGCATACAGTTCATATGCGCCCATGGTACTATTTGTTGCACTGAAAATCTGATCTTTTATGTATGACACTGCCTTCTTTGTATTTCCCACACTATTATAATAAGTAAGCGGGTCCTCCACGGACCATACAGCATAGGATTGAAGAATGATGTTTCTATTATCTTTTGTTGTTGTCTCAAGAAAATCAGATTCTAAATATTGTTGTCTTCCATCGTAGGAAACCACACTTTCAAATGGCCACGGAAGTTTCATATACAATCCTGCTTCGGTAATCACTTTCCTCGGTGCCCCAAAGCGTAAAATAATAGCTCCATTTCCTTCTCTTACCTGAATTGTAAATGCAAAAAATCCAAGAACAATTACAGCTACCACTGCAACTATTATTTTGACATATAATAAATTCTTTTCTTTTTTATCTTTCATAATCTGCCTCCCTTATTTCCGAAGCTTATTGCGTTGTGTTACTACTTGAATTGTCGGAACTTCCTGAACCACCCACAATATTTCCGAAGAATAATGCAGATTGGTCAATTCCCTCTCCAAGTATCACAAGATTTGCTTTTCCATATGCTTCTCTGACAGCCGCTAAATATTTATAATATCTGTATGAACTTTGATCCTTTTTGTACGCTTCTGCACTGGCCAAAAATGCTGTAACACTTGCTTTTGCTTCAGCTACTTTTTTCGCCTTTTCTGCCTCTGCCTTTTGAATCAAAGTATTGCTAGTCTTTTCTGCCTCATAAATTCTCTTAATCGCTCCCCCTTGCGCATATAAGAGATTTTTATCATAAGTAATTTCCGCACTAATCAATTCCTGATAAACACTTGCAATTTCTACCGGCGGATGAATACTTTCCAGAACTACACTTACTATTTCAATCCCAATTCCCTGACTATCTAACTGTTTCGTCAACTGGGTTTTTAATGTATTTGCAAATTCTTTTCTGTCCGTTGATAAGAGTGCATCTAAATTCGTAGATATGGTTTCATCTGTAACCAATTCATAGGCTAATGCTTTCATGACTTCTTCCGGAGCCGTTGCTTTAGTTAAATAGGCTTTCAAATCTCTTATCTGGTATTCCAATCTTAAATTAATGGAAACCAATTCATCTCCACTTCCCAATAAAAGCTTATATTCTTCTTCGCCATGAGCAGATGTCCAAATGTTATCTCCGGATTCCTCTGAACGATAACCAATGGTTGTCTTCTGAATCACGCCTGTATCATAAACTTCTACCTTATCAAATGGATACGGGAATACAAAATGAAGTCCCGGTTCCAAAAATTCTTCTTGCAAATGACCTAATCGATATACAGCTGCCTGCTGATAAGATTCTACTTGTACTACACAAGTCGAAATCCAAAGGAAAAATGCAGATATCAAAACTACAATCGGGCCAATTTGCCTGATATATTTTACACTCCACAAACTTCTCATGGAAATTCCGGTGTTTTTTTCAAGATAATCGATAAAATTGTCTCTATTTCCTTTTGTTTTGTAGAAAGGAATCGGTACGTTCACATACGGCTGTACTGTGAAATCTTTTCGTATCGTAATAATCAATAACGAAATAGTTATAAATGCCACAAAGTAGAAGAAAACAATCATATAAACATATCCAATATATTTTTGAATGCTGATTAGTTTCAACCACTCAACAATTACACACGCAACCCCGAAAAGCGACAAAAAGGAAAGTCCTTGGAAGAAAATCCGATTGTTTTCAAGGAGCGCATCCCAAAACGGCGCATTTTCTTTTGAATACTTGCACAATCTGTCTAGAACCAACATGAGAACAAATAAAATTAACAACAATACTGCATTTGCCAATGTCGGAACATCTGTCGCCTTAATCGTCTTCACAAAAGAAGCAACATTTTTGATGACATTATAATATGTAAGAATAAACACCAAGAAGCAAAGGCCTGACACCAACATAGTCCAATTAAACTTTTTCGTTTTCTTGGTCTCCTCTTTTGGAATTTCTTCCGATTGGATTTCCTCACACTCTTCTGCGCTATCTTCCGTATCTTCTATCTCTTCTTGTCTTTTCTTCTTTGAAGATTTCTTCTTTTTCTTTATTTTCTTTTCTTTCTTTGGTTGTTCATTTAAAACAGTATGACAAAATTTTACATACTTTAACAGTAAAAAAAGTAAGTTTGTTGAACCCAAAAACAAACTTGTCATTGCAAGAAAATGGTATAAATAATAGCCCGTCACGCCATGCATTATAATTGATATAATTGCAACTAGATAAATCGAAAATATTGAAGCAATTGCCAATATTTTGCCTTTTAAAGAATTATCTTTCACGTTTTAAGCTCCCTCCTTTTCCTTCTTAAAATGACGTTCCCTGCGGGAATCGAACCCACAACTAGTGCTTAGGAGGCACTTGTTATATCCATTTAACTAAAGGAACGTTTTTATTGTAAAAGAAATTATTTAATTTCTTTTTTGCCTCCCATATATGGTCTTAACACTTCCGGAATTCGAATGCTTCCGTCTTCTTGAAGATTGTTTTCCAAAAATGCGATTAGCATACGAGGTGGTGCAACTACGGTATTATTCAATGTGTGAGCAAAATATTTTCCGTCTTTTCCTTTTACACGGATACCTAATCTTCTAGCTTGAGCATCACCTAAATTTGAACAACTTCCGACCTCAAAATATTTCTTCTGTCTTGGAGACCAAGCCTCTACGTCACAAGATTTTACTTTCAAATCTGCCAAATCCCCAGAGCAACATTCCAATGTACGAACAGGAATGTCTAATGAACGGAATAAATCCACTGTGTTTTTCCACATTTTTTCGTACCATTGCATGCTTTCTTCCGGCTTACATACAACAATCATTTCTTGTTTTTCAAATTGATGAATTCGATATACACCACGTTCTTCAATACCATGTGCCCCTTTTTCTTTACGGAAGCAAGGTGAATATGATGTCAAAGTATGTGGTAACGTTTCTTCTTCTAATAAAGTGTCGATGAATTTTCCTATCATGGAATGTTCACTGGTTCCAATAAGGTATAAATCTTCGCCTTCAATTTTATACATCATATTTTCCATCTCAGCAAAGCTCATAACACCAGTTACTACATTACTACGTATCATAAATGGTGGAATACAGTAAGTAAATCCACGGTCAATCATAAAATCTCTCGCGTAGGAAATAACTGCGGAATGCAATCTGGCAATATCTCCCATCAAGTAATAAAAGCCGTTTCCTGCTACCTTACCTGCTGCTTCCAAATCAATTCCATTGAATTTTTCCATAATTTCTGTATGATATGGTACTTCAAAATCCGGAACCACCGGTTCTCCAAATTTTTCAAGTTCCACATTTTCACTATCATCTTTTCCAATTGGAACAGAAGGGTCAATAATATTCGGAATTGTCATCATGATCGTTTTGATCTTTTCTTCCACTTCTTTTTCTTCTTTAGAAAGTTCTTCAGTTCTTCCCGCATTGGCTGCAACTTGCTTTTTGTACTCTTCTGCTTCTTCTTTCTTTCCTTGTGCCATACAAGCACCAATCATTTTAGAAATTTTATTCTTTTCTGCACGCAGTCCTTCTACTTCCATTTTAATTTCACGATTTCTCGCATCTAAAGCAATTACCTCGTCAACCAGTGGCAATTTACTATCTTGAAACTTATTTCTAATATTTTGTTTTACTATTTCTGGATTTTCTCTTAAAAAACGTATGTCTAACATGTTGTACTCTCCTATTATTTTATTTTATATTTTCCATATCAAGACCTGCTAGTTCCTGATAAATAGCTCTTTCTAATGATTCTGCTTCTTCTTCCGAAAGTTCAATATAACTTTCGCCCTTTACAATTTCCTTTATATAATTGTAACAACCTTCCCTGCTATGCATGGAATTAATAATATATCCGCTGTTATTACCATCTAAAAGCGTAAGAACAAAACTTAATTTGCCACCCATTTCATGGAAGGCGTCATATTTCACAATTCCTACCTTTTGAATGTTTGACATCATATCCTCATTAATCTTATGAATCATGGCACGGTTTTTTAAAGCTATTGCTGTTACTTCTTCTAGTTCATCAAATCTTTCTAAAAAACTTTCTTCTAATGATTTAGCATCTTTTCCTTTCATAAAGGACGCATAAGCTGCTTTTAATCTACTATGCTTTAGATTCAAATTTAAAATTAACAAAAACAGTGCCGCAATCAATATGATCATTACGATGACAATAATCCCCAGATCGATTCCTAGACCTTCTAAAATTGCACTTTTCATGTATTATTCCTCTTTTTTCGCTAATTCTGTGAAATTGACATCAATAAATCGAATATACGTTCGAGTTCATCATTGGAATAGTATTCAATTTCTATTTTACCTTTGCCTTTTGATTTATGATTAATGTTTACCTTTGTTCCCATCACAGAAATCATTTTTTCTTCCAAATCCTTATAAATAAAGGAAGTTTCTGTTGTCGGAAGTTTTTTTTCCGTTTTAGGATTCTTCATCAAACGTACAATCTTTTCAATTTCTCTTACGCTGATTTTTTCATCCATCACTTTAACTGCTAGTTCATATTGCTGTTCTTCATCTTCAATTCCCAAAAGCGCCCTGGCATGTCCTGCCGAAATACGTTCATCCACTATCATTTGCTGTACTTTTTCACAAAGCTTTAGCAATCTCATAGAATTAGTCACGGCTTCACGACTTTTAGAAACGCGTTCTGCCACATCATCTTGCTTAAGATTAAATTCAGTCAAAAGCTTTTTGTATGCCAACGCTTCTTCAATTGGATTCAAATTTTCTCTTTGAATATTTTCAATTAAGGCAATTTCTACAACTTCTTGATCCGTGTATTCTCGAACAATTACAGGTACTTCCTTAACACCGGCTAATTTTGCAGCTCTCCAGCGTCTTTCTCCCGCAATAATTTCATAAAAATCACCTTTCTTTTGTACAAGCAATGGTTGTAACACGCCAAATTGCTTAATAGAATCTGCTAATTCTTGCAAAGCATCCTCTTCAAATCTCTTTCTCGGCTGCTCTCGATTTGGTTCTATCTTACTTATTTTAACCAATTGTTCTACATTTTTTGCATCTTTTTCTTGTGTTTTTTTCGTAGATACAGGTATTTTCCCCTCTGGAATTAAACTATCAAGACCTTTTCCTAGTCCCGCTCTTTTAACTGGCATTATTCTTCTCCTTTACTGATAACTTCCTCTGCTAATAGCATATAACTTTCTGCGCCTGCAGATTTTGGATCATATAGATTAATTGGTAATCCATGGCTTGGAGCCTCTGCAAGACGAATATTTCTTGGAATAATTGTTTTATATATAGTTTGGTGCAGATTATCCTTTACATTTTCTACAACTTGCAAGGATAAATTAGTTCTCGCATCATACATCGTGAATACAACGCCTTCCATTTCTAAATCTGGATTTAAGCGGTCTTTTACGAGATCGATTGTATGAATTAACTGGCTTAATCCCTCCAATGCATAATATTCGCACTGAATCGGCACTAAAACCGTGTCTGCCGTGGTCATCGCGTTAATTGTAAGTGTATTTAAGGATGGTGGACAATCGATTATTATAAAATCATACTGATCACGTACCTTTTCAACCTCTTTATGTACAATAAACTCTTTTTCATCAACACCAATTAATTCAATTTCAGCCGCTGAAAGGTCTACATTTGCCGGTAAAACATCTAAATTTTCCAAAGCATCTTTACAAATAGCCACATTTATACCAACTTCGCCAAGAATCATGTCATATATCGTGTATTCAACGGCATTTTTATCTATTCCCAATCCACTTGTCATATTCCCCTGTGGATCCATATCAATAGATAACACTTTTTTTCCCAATGCAGCTAAACAAGCAGACAAATTAATAGACGTTGTCGTTTTACCTACGCCGCCTTTTTGATTGGCAACAGCTATAATTCTTCCCATTTTTAGATAACCCCTTTCTATGTCTTGTTATTATAACACCTTTTTTTATTTTTATCTACAATGTTTCACGTGAAACATGTGTTTTTTTTGTTAATTTTTCAAAAAACGGGAATGTTTCACGTGAAACATTCCCGTTCGTATTAAGATATTGGTTCTTTTGTCGGCATACCAGACTTTCTTGGGTATTTGTTTGCTGTTTTTTCAACCTTTTTGATTTTCACAAATGATCGGCCTATTTCGGTTCCTGGCAATTGAAACTTGATAATATCCACAGTTTTCCCTCCCAAAACCTTTACGGCTTTCTTTGCCATTTCAACTTCTTGGTCTATTTCTCCGGATTTGTAAGGTATAAACTCGCCGCCAACTTTGACATACGGCAAACAATATTCGGATAGGGTAGCAAGATTAGCGACTGCTCTTGATACACATAAATCAAATTGTTCTCTATATTCTGTTTTTTTTGCAAAATCTTCAGCGCGTCCATGTATTGTTTTTATATCTTTTAGACCTAATTCTGCAATTACGGTGTTTAAAAAGTTGATTCTCTTGTTTAAAGAATCCAATAAAACAATTTTCAAGTGAGGAAACGCGATTTTCAAGGGGATTCCCGGAAACCCAGCTCCGGTTCCTACATCTATGACAGTTTCTACTTCTTTTAAATCTTTACACTTTATAATCGATAAGCTATCTACAAAGTGTTTTTCGTTTACTTCTTCGTACTCTGTAATTCCGGTCAAATTCATAACCTTGTTCCATTCTACCAACAATTCATAGAATTTAACAAATTGTTGCTTTTGTGTTTCATTTAGGATAATTCCTAATTCTTTCAATTTATTCTCAAATATTGCACTCATTCTTTTTACCTTCCAAATTGCTCCATATAGACAAGCAATACCGAAATATCTGCTGGTGATACACCAGAAATACGAGAAGCTTGACCTATAGAAATAGGGCGGTACTGTTTTAATTTTTGTACCGCTTCAATACGGAGACTTTTAATTGCATCGTAATCTATATTTTCCGGAATTCTTTTAGACTCTAACTTTTTAAATTGTTCTACCTGCTTTTGTTGACGTTTGATATAACCATCATATTTAATATTAATATCTATTTGTTCTACTACTTCTTGGTATAACTTATCCACATTATAAATACTTTTTTCCTCTATTTTGTTCATAAGTGAACGATTTTTATCAATTTCACTTAATTTTTCGTAAGACAACTCTGGTCTACGTATTAATTCGGCTAATGTCGTTCCGCAATTCAGAGGCGTGCTTTCATATTTAGAAAGCACCTCTTGAACCTTTTCGTTTGCACCTATATTTGCATGTTCTAGTCGTTCTACTTCATGTATAACAATATCTTGTTTATCTAATAAATATTGATATCTTTCATCTGAAATTAGCCCTACCTCATGACCAATTTTTGTTAATCGTTGATCTGCGTTATCTTGTCGGAGCAAGAGCCGATATTCTGCACGAGAAGTCATCATTCGATATGGCTCATGACTTTCTTTTGTTACCAGATCATCAATGAGTACACCTATATAAGCTTGGGAACGATCAATAATAATTTGTTCTCTTCCCAAAATTTTTAATGCAGCATTAATCCCTGCAATCAAACCTTGAGCTGCAGCCTCTTCATATCCGGAACTTCCGTTAAATTGACCACCGCTATATAAACCATCTATATTTTTAAACTCTAAAGTTGGCAAAAGCTGTCTTGCATCAATGCAATCATATTCGATAGCATACGCATTTCTTACGATTTTAACATTTTCTAATCCTGCCACACTGCGATACATCGCGTATTGTACATCTTCCGGAAGAGAACTGGACATTCCGCCTACATACATTTCATTGGTATCTAATCCCTCTGGCTCAATAAATACCTGATGTTTATTCTTATCAGCAAATTTTACTACTTTATCTTCAATAGAAGGGCAGTAGCGAGGGCCGGTTCCCTCTATCATTCCTGAAAAAAGAGGAGAGCGGTCTAAATTTGCTCGAATAATTTCATGTGTTTTTTCATTTGTATAGGTTAACCAACAAGATTCCTGTGGTATTTGTACATCTTTTGGATCAGTTGTAAAAGAGAACGGAACAACCATCTCGTCTCCAAATTGTTCCTCCATTTTTGAAAAATCAATAGAACGTTTATCGATTCTTGCTGGAGTTCCTGTTTTAAAACGATACATCTGAATTCCGAGTTTTTTCAGAGAATCCGTTAAATAGTTTGCAGCCTGTAATCCATTCGGTCCCGTGGCATTACTTATTTCACCATAAATACATCTGGCGTTCAAATATGTGCCTGTGCATAAAATAGCTGCTTTGCAAGCGTAAATAGCACCCGAATATGTCTGAACTCCTTTGATTTTACCCTCTTCGGCAAGAATATCTGTAATTTCAGCCTGTTTTATTTCAAGATTTTCCTGGTTTTCAAGAACTTTACGCATAGTTCTTGTGTAATTTGCTTTATCTGCTTGCGCTCTCAAAGAATGAACTGCCGGACCCTTTGATTTGTTCAGCATTTTAGACTGAATAAAAGTCTTATCAATAACTTTGCCCATTTCTCCGCCAAGTGCATCAATTTCTCTTACTAAATGTCCCTTGGAGCTTCCCCCTATATTAGGATTACAAGGCATAAGTGCAATACTATCCACACTCACCGTAAATATAATAGTTTTCAATCCTAATCGCGCGCATGCTAATGCAGCCTCGCAACCTGCGTGCCCGGCTCCAATAACAGCAACATCATACACATCTTTATTTTCCCATACAGAACTTGCTGAATATTTCATTTACTAAATCTTCTCCTATTGTTTCTCCGGTAATACTTCCTAATGACTCATACGCATCTAATAAATCAATAGAGTAGAAGTCCTCCGGCATATCATTTTTTATACTTGTAATAACTTTTTGTAAACTATCATAAGCATCTTGAATGGCCTGTTTATGACGCATATTAGTAATATAGATTTCATCATTAAACGAAAGCTCTCCTTGGAAGAACATTGTTTTAAGTTGTTCCTCAAATTCTGAAATTCCTTCCTCATTTTTTGCAGAAACTTCTATCATCGGCTTTTCTATATGTTCTTTAATCATCTCTTTCGTAATGACAGTAGATAAATCTGACTTGTTTAGTAGTACAATTGCTTTTCTATCATGGATGATATTCATGATTTCAAAATCATTTTCATCTAAAGGTCTAGACGCATCTACAACAAAAATAACCAAATCTGCGTCTTGGGCTTGTGTTCTCGCTTTATCAACTCCTATTTTTTCTACAACATCCTCCGTATCTCGAATTCCTGCCGTATCGATAATATTTAAGCTAATTCCTTGTAATTGAATAGATTCTTCTAAAATATCGCGCGTCGTTCCGGCTATATCCGTCACAATAGCACGTTCTTCCCCGACTAATACATTTAATAAGGAAGATTTTCCTGCATTTGGTTTACCAAGGATAACTGTTTTGATTCCTTCTTTTATAATTCGTCCACTATCTGCACTTTTCAACAATTTATCTAACTCGTTCATCAATGATTCAACTGTTATTTTTAATGTTTCACCATATCCATCCACACTAATATGCTCTGGATCGTCAAGTGCAGTCTCAATAAATGCTGTATGATAAAGTATTTCTTCTCTAATTTCTTTTATTTTTCTTTGCACAGTTCCTTTTAAATGGCTAAGAGAACTTTTAAGTGCATACTCATTTTTTGAACTAATAACATCAATGACTGCCTCTGCCTGGGATAAATCAATTTTCCCATTTAAGAAAGCCCGTTTTGTAAATTCTCCCGGCTCTGCAGGTCTTGCGCCATTTTTTATAACTGTTTCTAAAACTCTTTTTACCACATACACACCGCCATGGCAATTAATTTCCACGGTATCTTCTCCAGTGAAACTATGCGGTCCCTTCATAACCATAACAAGTACTTCATCAATTATTTGTTCTTCATCTACAATATATCCATAGTGAATCTGATGCGTTGCTAATGGTTTCCCTTTATATATTTTTTCTGCAATGCTGATGGCTTCTGAACCGCTAATTCTTACAATTCCAATTCCTGAATTAGATAGGGCAGTAGCAATAGCAGCAATAGTATCTTTTTTCATAAAATTCCCCCACTATAGGATTTCTTCCTATCATTATACATAAATTAGGCAGCACATTCAATCTGAAGTGCTGCCTAATTTTTATTTTTTATTTAATGTTACTACAACTCGTCTGTATGGTTCTTCACCTTCACTGTGTGTAGATACATATTTATCATTTTGAAGAGCAGAGTGAATAATTCTTCTTTCATATGGATTCATTGGTTCCAAAGAAACTGCTTTCTTTGTTCTTTTTACTTTATGTGCGATATTGTTTGCAAAATTTTCTAATGTTTCTTTTCTTCTTTGACGATAATTTTCTGTGTCTAATTTTACTCTTACATAACCTTCTTGCATTTTATTAGCAACGCGGTTTGTTAAATATTGAAGAGAATCTAATGTTTGTCCTCTTTTGCCAATAAGAATTCCCATATTTTCGCCTTCAATATTAATACTTAAAGCTCCATCTTCATCAATTTCTGATGTCAATGTTACTTCCATATCCATTGCTTTTAATACATCATATAAGAATTTTTCACAAGCTTCTTTTGTTTGAGTTTGTACCTCTGCCAATTTTTCATCTTTGACTGGTAACTCTTCTTTAACTTCTTCCTTGATATTCTTTGCATTTTCAACTGAAGCTTCTTCTGGAAGTTTTTTTGGAACTTCTACCTTTTTTTCTTTTTTCGGTTTTTCTTTTTTAGCATCTTCCTTTTTCCATGCAGCAATCACTGCCTGCTTTGAACCGATTCCTAAAAATCCTGTACTACCTTTTTCAATTACTTCATAATCCATGTCTGTACTTGCAATACCGAGTCTGATACTTGCTTCTGTAATTGCATCATTTACAGTTTTTGCTGATACTGTTAATTTATTCATATAAAAACCTCCTTGGTTATTTGTTATTTCTTTTGTTATATTCACTTACCATATTTGCTTTAGAAGCCAAACTTCCTGGTTTTGCATTTGTTTTGTAAGTAGATACTTTTTCTTTGCTTTCTTTTTGACTTGCTTCGTTTTCACGCTTTTCTGCATCTTCTAATATTTTTGCCTTTGTTTCTTCAATTCTTCTAGTATACGTTTGAGCCATACTATTTATATTTTTAGAATCCGCAGCTTTTTTCTTTTCACGTTTCTTTTCTGCTTTTTTTACGTTTTCTGCAACAAGTTCTTCAATTGTTTTTTTATTTAATCTTTTGTCAATTAATATTTGTTGAATTGTTCTTACTACAGCACTGGTAATCCAATAAATACCAAGTCCTACCGGCATACTAAAACAAAATACAACTGACATAATAGGCATGATTTTTGTCATTGTTCCCATTTGTTTTGCCATTGCATTTTCTTCTTGCGGATTATTAGCATTCATTGCTCTTTGAGAAATAATTACACTTAACCATTGTGTAAAACCTGCAAGCAAAGGAATTGCTACAGCAATGATAATAGCAATAATAGAAAAATCAGCCATAGCTGCTTTGAACATAGTCGAAGGTGTTTCTCCAATATTAATACCGAATTTTGCTGTCGGGAAATAATTAAACCCTTTTATATATTCTTCTGTTTTTTCAATAGAATCACTTAAATCAGGAAATACTTTTGCTAATGCATCCCATGAGTTTTCCTGTAATTTATATAAAACATCAACAATTGCATTAGTATCTGAATATGTTTTATTATTAGTTATTATTTGATTATTCTTTGCAAATGTTTCGATAAGTTTCTGATAACCTTCTGTTGCTTTAATACCTGAAATTAAATCAAACTTATTATAAGCTAATTTTAAATCATTTACATATCTCGGAATATTTTGAACTACCGGCCACAATGCAAATAAAAATGGAAGTTGAATTAAAGAACCTAAACAGCCTCCCATTGGACTTGTTCCATATTTTTCATGAACAAGTTTTGTTTCTTCCTGCATTTTTAACATAGATGCCTGATCTTTTTTGTTTTGGTATTTTTTTTGGATAGCCTGTATTTCCGGATTCATAACAGCAGAAATTCTTGTAAATTTCTGCTGTTTAATTTGCATAGGCAACATTAACATATAAATAATAATTGTAAATAAAACAATACATAAACCAACATTTTCAATGCCTACAAAACTTAAGGCCTCAAAGATGCCATTCATAATAAATCCAAAAAGATTTACAATAGGTTTAAAAATACCTGTCATTATTTTTCCTCCAAACTATTCATTAAGGTACTGGATCATATCCGCCTTTAGAAAAAGGGTTACAACGCAAAATTCTCCAAATTGTAAGCAGACTTCCTTTAAAAGCTCCATGCTTTTCAATAGCTTCTATTCCATACTCTGAACATGTAGGAATATATTTACAGGTAGGAACCGGTTTTGCGCCGGAAACATATTTTCTATAAAACTTGATAAGTCCTATGAGTATCTTTTTCAATTTTTAATTCTCCGTTTATTCATCTATAATATTATGAAGCTTTCCCAAATGGAGTAGTGCACTTTCTATTTCGTTATAACTTTTATCTTTTGCACTTGCTCTTGCAACAATAATTATATCATACCCCTTTTGGAATATTTCTTCTTGTAGTCGATAACTTTCTCTTATTAATCTAGTAATTCGATGTCTTACTACACTATTTCCCACTTTTTTACTTACTGAAATACCGAGTCTATTTTCTTCCTTATTATTATATAAAACACACATTACCAGATATTTATTTGCGTACGATTTGCCTTTTTTATAAATAATCTGAAAATCTTTGTTTTTCATTATTTAAACCCCATTTTTATATAGAAGAAAAGGCCACATACATGCGGCCTACGCTGATAATACCTTTCTTCCTTTTGCTCTTCTGGCTGCTAATACTTTTCTTCCGCCAGCTGTACTCATTCTTGCTCTAAAACCATGAATTTTAGATCTAGATCTTTTTTTTGGTTGGAATGTCATTTTCATTGATATCCACCTCCCCTATTTCTTCGAATTTTATATCTTTTCATATAATTTCTTTTTTGTTCATACCACGCCTAATTATATATAAATTTTTTTCTTACGTCAAGGAAAAAGTTGTTATTTTATATATAAAGTTATCCACATATTTTCCACTTTTTGTTGAAAAATAGCTTATTTTATGTGGATAACTTGTGGATTAAAAATTTTTTATTATAATTTTATAAGTATTTTCAAGGTTTTTAAATGTGGATAACTTTTTACACATTTAATTATCATTGCGAATATTTTATTTTTGATGTAAAATATTATGGAGATATTGTCTATTTATACATTACTTATAGATTAGGAGTTTTACATATGTATGCAGTAAAAGAAAAATGGGATGAAATTATCCTTAAATTAAAAAATGAATATTTACTTTCAGATGTTTCCTTTAAAACTTGGATTGCTCCTTTGGAAGTATATGAAGTAAAAGATAACATTGTTTATATTATGGTTCCTTTAAAAGCCAGCGTTGATTATATTTCTAATAAATATTTACCTTTTTTTAAAGTTTGTATAGAGGAAATTACAGGACAAGAATTAGAAGTTCGGTTTGTAGCGGCAGAAGATTGTACTAATTTAAATAAAGAAAAATCGAATACTTCTTCTATTAATAAAATGAATATATTCCAACAGGCTAACTTAAACCCTAAATATACTTTTGACACTTTTGTTGTTGGGGGTAATAACAATTTTGCTCATGCTGCATCATTAGCTGTAGCAGAATCACCGGGTGAAATATATAATCCTCTTTTCTTATATGGAGGAGTTGGACTTGGAAAAACTCACTTAATGCATTCTATTGCTCATTTTATTTTAGAAAATGATTCTTCAAAAAAAGTATTATATGTAACAAGTGAAACTTTTACAAATGAACTTATTGATGCTTTAAAAAGTGGTAAAACAAGTGGAAGTAATGAATCTGCAATGACCTCTTTTAGAGATAAATATAGAAATATAGATGTTCTCTTAATTGACGACATTCAATTTATTATAGGAAAAGAGAGTACACAAGAAGAATTTTTCCACACTTTTAATCACCTTCATAGTTCCGGAAAACATATTATTATATCCAGTGATAAACCACCTAAAGATATAGAAACATTAGAAGCAAGACTTCGTACCAGGTTTGAATGGGGATTAATAGCTGATATTTCTTCACCTGATTATGAAACAAGAATGGCTATTCTTCGTAAAAAAGAAGAATTAGATGGTTTAGAAAAATATCATATTCCAAATGAAGTAATGCAATATATTGCTACTAATATTAAATCTAATATTAGAGAGTTAGAAGGTTCTCTTACTAAATTAATAGCTTTGCATAAACTTAAAAATGAAGAAATTAATATTATGTTGGCTGCAGAAGCTCTTAAAGATATTATTTCTCCTAATGAAAACAGACAAATAACACCCGAATTAATTTTAGATATTGTATCGGAACATTTTTCTATTCCAGTTAGCGACATGAAGAGCGGAAAAAGAAATGCAGAAATAGTAAATACAAGACAAATTTTTATGTATCTTTGCAGGGATATGACAGAAGTACCTCTTAAAACCATTGGTCTGATGTTGGGAGGAAGAGACCATTCTACTGTAAGCTATGGTATAGAAAAGGTAAAAGAAGATCTTCAATATGATGAAGCACTTCAAAATACAATTGATATTATAAAGAAAAAAATAAATCCAGTTTAGTGTTTATAATGTTGATAACTATGTGGAAAAACTGTGGATATGATGTTTATAAAATGTGGATTATTTTTTAAATACAAAAATTTAAAAAGTTATACACATTTTATCTAATTTTTACTCTTAATTATCAACAGAGTTTTCCATACTTAAACCCTTTATTTTATAAGGCTTTAACCTTGTTATCCACTTATCCACAGTCCCTACTACTAATACTAATTAATTATTATATATTTATTTATAAAAAAGATACCGAAAGGAGTTTTCCACAATGAAAATTATTTGTTCAAAATCAAATCTTGTAAAAGGAGTTAATATTGTATCAAAGGCTGTTCCTTCAAAAACAACTATGCCTATATTGGAATGTATTTTAATAGATGCTACTACTTATAATATTAAATTTACAGCAAACGATATGGAACTTGGAATTGAAACAGTTGTAGAAGGTGACATTGTTAAAAAAGGTGTAGTTGCTATCGATGCTAAAATATTTTCTGAAATAGTAAGAAAGCTTCCAGATAATGAAGTAGTTATAGAGGTAGATGATAATTTACAAACAACTATTACTTGTGAAAAAGCTAATTTTAGTATTTCTTCTAAAAAGGGAGATGATTTTTCTTATTTGCCTTATGTTGAAAAGAAAGAAACAATTACTCTTTCACAATTTACTTTGAAAGAAATTATAAGACAAACCATATTTTCTATAGCAGATAATGAAAGCAATAAATTGATGACCGGTGAATTATTCCAAATAGAAAATAATATGCTAAAAGTTGTTTCTTTAGACGGACATAGAATTTCTATTCGTAAAACAGAATTAGTAAATAATTATAATCCAATTAAAGTAGTTGTTCCTGGAAAAACACTTATGGAAGTAAGTAAGATATTATCAGGTGAAATAGATAAAGAGGTAATTATTTCGTTTACTAATAATCATATTGTATTTGAATTTGATAATACGACAGTTGTTTCGCGTTTGATAGAGGGAGAATATTTTAGAATTGATCAGATGTTATCCAGCGATTATGAAACAAAAGTTAAAATTAATAAAAGAGAATTATTAAATTGTATTGATAGATCTTTACTTCTCGTGAAAGAAGGAGATAAAAAACCTATTATTATAAATATTACTGATGAAATGATGCAGTTAAAAATTAAATCTCAAATAGGTTCTATGGATGAAGAAATTATGATTATGAAGGAAGGAAAGGATCTTTTAATAGGTTTTAACCCTAAATTTTTAATTGATGCTCTTCGTGTAATAGATGATGAAGAAGTAACTCTTTATTTAATGAATCCAAAAGCTCCTTGTTTCATAAAAGATGAAAAAGAATCTTATATTTATTTAATTTTACCTGTAAACTTTAATGCCGGAGCGTAGTGTATGGAAACAATTATATTAAGAGATGAATTTATAAAATTAGGACAAGCTATAAAAGCTGCCGGTTTTGTAGAATCAGGAGTAGAAGCAAAAGAAGTAATACAAGAAGGTCTTGTGTTGGTAAACGGAGAAGTTGACACAAGAAGAGGAAGAAAATTATACGAAGGAGACGTAGTTTCTTTTGAAAATAAAACAATTAAAATTGAAAAATTATAGAAATTATGACCTTTTAGATTTAGAATTTGATGCTTCCACAAATATATTTTATGGAGATAATGCCCAGGGAAAGACAAATATATTAGAATCAATCTATTTATGTGGAACTACAAAGTCTCATCGGGGAACAAAAGATAGAGATTTAATAAAATTTGGTGAAGAAGAATCTCATATAGAGGCCATAGTAGAAAAAAATAATACACCTTTTAAAATTGATATTCATTTAAAGAAAAACAGTCCAAAAGGAATAGCAATAAATAAAATTCCTATAAAAAGAGCCAGTGAATTGTTTGGTATTATAAATATTGTATTTTTTTCTCCGGAGGATTTAAATATTATAAAAAATGGTCCTTCAGAAAGAAGAAGATTTATAGATTTGGAATTGGCCCAATTGGATAAAGTTTATTTAAGTGATTTGTCAAATTACAATAGAATTGTAAATCAAAGAAATAAGTTATTAAAAGATGTGTATGATAAAAAAGATTTAATGGAAACATTAGATATTTGGGACCTTCAACTTGTTAAATATGGAAATAAAATAATAAATAGAAGAAATATTTTTATTTCTCAATTAAATGAAATTATTGAAAAAGTACATAGTCATTTAACAGGTGAAAAAGAAAAATTAAGTCTTAAATATGAATTATCTACAGGAAGTATAGATTTAGAAAAAGCTCTTTTAAATAATAGAGAAAGAGATATAAAAATGAAAAGTACTTCCGTAGGACCTCATAGAGATGATTTATGTTTTATATCAAATGAGCTTGATATAAGAAAATTTGGTTCTCAAGGACAGCAAAGAACGGCTGCCTTATCTTTAAAATTGTCTGAAATTGAAATTGTAAAGAAAATAATTAACGACGAACCAATATTATTGCTTGATGATGTTTTGTCTGAACTAGATAAAAATAGACAAAACTATTTATTAGATAGCATTCGTGATATACAAACGCTAATTACGTGTACGGGATTAGATGATTTTGTAAATCACCGTTTTTCTATAAATAAAATAATACATGTAGAACAAGGACACGTTGTGAGCGAAAATTAGGAGGATTTATATGGGTGCAGAACATAGTACAGAATACGGTGCAGATCAGATTCAAATACTGGAAGGGTTAGAAGCAGTAAGAAAAAGACCTGGTATGTACATTGGAAGTACTTCAATCAGAGGACTTCACCATTTGGTATATGAAATAGTGGATAACTCTGTGGATGAAGCATTAGCAGGTTACTGTAATACAATTAAAGTTACGATTAATGCAGATAATTCTGTAACTGTTATTGATAATGGGCGTGGAATTCCTGTAGGTATTAATCAAAAAGCAGGCCTCCCTGCAGTAGAAGTTGTGTTTACAGTACTTCATGCAGGTGGAAAATTCGGCGGTGGCGGATATAAAGTTTCCGGTGGTCTTCACGGAGTAGGCGCATCTGTTGTAAATGCTCTTTCAGAATGGTTGGAAGTAGAAATTTGTAGAGAAGGAAGATTATATAAGCAGCGTTATGAGCGCGGAAAAGTAATGTATCCTTTAAAAGATTTAGGTCCTTGTGAAGAAGGAAAAATAGGTACAAAAGTAACTTTTCTTCCGGATAAAGAAATATTTGATGAGACAATTTTTGATTATGATACTTTAAAACAGCGTTTCCGCGAAATGGCATTCTTAACAAAAGGATTAAGAATTGTCATCCGTGATGAAAGACAAGAAGATCCAGTAGAAAAGTCTTTCCATTATGAGGGTGGAATAAAAGAATTTGTAGAATATTTGAATAAAGGTAAGACACCTCTATATAATCAAATTATTTATTGTGAGGGTGAAAAAGACGGAGTAGTTGTCGAAGTTGCTATGCAACATAACGATGCTTATACCGATAATACTTACGGATTTGTAAATAACATCACAACACCGGAAGGTGGTATGCATGTAGAAGGTTTTAGAAAAGCATTAACAAAAACCTTTAACGACTATGCGCGAAAAAATAAGTTATTAAAAGACAGTGAACCTAATTTAAGTGGAGAAGATATTCGTGAAGGTTTAACTGCTATTATTAGCGTTAAGATTTCAGATCCTCAATTTGAAGGTCAGACAAAGCAAAAATTAGGTAATAGTGAGGCACGTACAGCTGTTGATAATATTGTAAGTACCCAATTAGAAATCTTTTTGGAACAAAATCCGGCAGTTGGAAAAACAACCGTTGAAAAATCGGTATTAGCACAGAGAGCCAGAGAAGCAGCAAGAAAAGCAAGAGATTTAACCAGAAGAAAATCGGCATTAGACGGAATGGCTTTACCTGGAAAACTTGCAGATTGTTCTGACAAAGATCCTGCTAATTGCGAAATTTACATCGTAGAAGGTGATTCTGCGGGTGGTTCAGCAAAAACAGCCAGAGATAGAGCAACACAAGCTATTTTGCCGCTTCGTGGAAAAATATTAAATGTAGAAAAAGCAAGATTAGATAAGATTTATGCCAACGCAGAAATAAGAGCAATGATTACGGCATTTGGTACGGGAATTCATGATGATTTTGATATTTCAAAACTTCGTTACCACAAAATTATTATTATGACCGATGCCGATGTAGACGGAGCTCACATCAGTACATTATTATTAACATTTTTATATCGTTTTATGCCAGAACTTATTAAGCAAGGTTATGTTTATTTAGCTCAACCTCCACTTTATAAGTTGGAAAAGAACAAAAAGGTGTGGTATGCATATAGCGATGAAGAATTAAATCAAATTTTAACAGAAGTTGGCAGAGATAATAGTAACAAAATCCAGCGATATAAAGGTCTTGGAGAAATGGATGCAGATCAATTGTTGGAAACAACCATGGATCCGAAACACAGAATTTTGCTTCGTGTAACTATGGATGAAAATACGTCTTCAGAATTAGACCTAACATTTACTACATTAATGGGAGATCAGGTAGAGCCAAGACGTGAATTCATTGAAGAAAATGCGAAATATGTACAAAATCTTGATGTATAGAAACGGGAGATTAGACAATGGAAGATAATATTTTTGATAAAGTGCAGGAAGTCGATCTGAAAAAGACAATGGAAACGTCTTATATTGACTATGCCATGAGCGTTATTGCGTCTCGTGCATTGCCGGATGTAAGAGACGGTTTAAAACCTGTACAAAGAAGAATTCTTTATTCAATGATTGAATTGAATAACGGCCCGGATAAGCCACATCGTAAATGTGCTCGTATTGTCGGTGATACCATGGGTAAATATCATCCACACGGTGATAGTTCTATTTATGGCGCATTAGTAAATATGGCACAGGAATGGTCTACCAGATATCCGCTCGTAGATGGTCATGGAAACTTTGGTTCTGTAGATGGCGACGGCGCAGCTGCTATGCGTTATACAGAAGCAAGATTAAGTAAAATTTCCATGGAATTAACTGCGGATATCAACAAAAATACAGTTGATTTTGCACCAAACTTTGATGAAACAGAAAAAGAACCTGTTGTATTACCGGCAAGATATCCAAATCTTTTAGTAAATGGAACGTCAGGTATTGCAGTTGGTATGGCAACTAATATTCCACCGCACAATCTACGTGAAGTCATTGCGGCCGTTGTAAAAATTATTGATGATCAGATTGATGAAAACGGAGAAACAACGATAGAAGACATTCTTGAGATTGTAAAAGGTCCTGATTTTCCGACAGGTGCAACGATTCTCGGTACAAGAGGAATTGAAGAAGCATATCGCACCGGTCGCGGCAAAATCAGAGTACGTGCAGTGACTGAAATTGAGCCTATGGCAAACGGAAAGAACCGTATTATAGTAACGGAACTTCCATTTATGGTAAATAAAGCACGTTTGATAGAGAAGATTGCAGAACTTGTTCGCGATAAAAAGATTGATGGCATCACAGCTTTGGAGGATCAATCAAGCCGTGAGGGTATGAGAATCTGTATTGAATTGCGTCGTGACGTAAATGCAAACGTGATTCTCAACCAGTTATATAAACATACACAGCTTCAAGACACCTTTGGTGTTATTATGCTAGCACTAGTAAATAACGAACCAAAAGTGCTGAATATATTAGACATGTTGAAGTTTTATCTGCAGCATCAGGAAGAAGTTGTTACAAGAAGAACCCAATATGAACTTAATAAAGCAGAAGAAAGAGCTCATATTTTGCAGGGATTATTGATTGCACTTGATAATATTGACCGTGTAATAGCAATCGTTCGCGGTTCTAAAACCACTCAAATTGCAAAAGAAGGTTTAATTGAAGAATTCCAGTTAACCGATGTGCAAGCACAGGCAATTATTGATATGCGAATTCGTGCACTGACAGGTTTGGAAAGAGAAAAACTAGAGGCAGAATACGCAGAATTAATAAAGCGCATTGGCGAATTAAAGGCGATTCTTGCAGACCGCAAATTGTTATTGGGTGTTATCAGAGAAGAAATTTTGATTATCAGTGATAAATACGGTGATGAAAGAAAAACGCAAATCGGATTTGATGAATTTGACATTTCTATGGAAGATTTAATTCCAGAGCAAGATGTTGTAATTACCATGACAAAGCTTGGTTACATCAAACGTATGACAACAGATACCTTCAAGAGTCAAAACCGTGGAGGCAAAGGAATCAAAGGTATGCAGACTTTGGAAGAAGATTATGTAGAAGAACTATTTATGACATCTTCTCATCATTATATTATGTTCTTTACTAATACCGGTCGTGTATATCGATTAAAAGGATATGAAATCCCGGAAGCAAGCAGAACATCAAGAGGAACAGCTATTGTAAACATCCTCCAGCTCATGCCGGATGAAAAGATAACGGCCATGATTCCAATTAAAGAATACGAAGATGGACAATATCTCTTTATGGCAACCAAGAAAGGTCTTGTGAAAAAGACAAAAATTACAGATTACTCAAATGTAAGAAAGACCGGTCTTGCAGCCATAACCCTTCGAGAAGACGATGAATTAATCGAAGTAAAATTCACGGATAACAGCAAAGACATCATTATTGTCACAAAATATGGACAATGTATTCGTTTTGATGAAAAGGATGTTCGCAACACGGGAAGAACTTCTATGGGTGTGAAAGGTATTAATCTTATTGATGGTGATGAAGTAGTTGCAATGCAGTTAACCGACCAAGGCGACGAATTATTGATCGTTTCAGAACGCGGACTTGGAAAACGCACACAAATGCAGGAGTTTACAGCGCAAAACCGCGGAGGAAAAGGTGTAAAATGTTATAAAATAACAGATAAAACCGGTGAAGTGGTAGGTGCGAAAGCCGTAAATGAAGACGATGAGATTATGATTATTAATACAGAAGGAATTGTGATTCGAATGGAATGTAGTGGAATTTCCGTGTTGGGACGAATTACTTCCGGTGTAAAATTAATCAATCTAAAGGAAAATGAAATCGTTGCAAGTATTGCAAAAGTAAGAGAAAAAGAAGAAAATCAAGAAGAAGAACAATAGTAATGTAGGAGGCATCTGGAATGTCATTCAGCGATAGAGAAGAGAAAATACTGAATATACTCTACGAAAAAGACGCAGTTAGAAGTAGCGAACTGGCAAAAATATTATATGTAAGTGTCTCTACTCTGCGAAGAGACCTGGAAAAATTGCAGGAAAAAGGGTTAATCGTAAGAGAACATGGTATTTGTAAACTTGGAAATAAATTAAAAAGTGAAAAAGTATCTTACAGTTTGCGCGAACGACAATACGATGATGCAAAGAATCATATTGCAAGAGAGGCTGCGGAACGAGTGAATGATGGAGATAACATTATGCTAGACGGCAGCAGCAGTGCTTATCATGTAGTTCATCATCTTGGAAAATTTAGAAATCTTCTTGTTATCACGAATAATGCAAAAGCATCCGTTGCCCTAAAGGAACTTAATATTGATAATATTTCTACGGGCGGAAGAATGGGGCACAAGACCATTTCTTTTGTAGGACAAGAAGCAATAAATTCTGTGCAAAATTACAATGCGGATATTTTATTCTTTTCTTGTGCAGGAATCACAGAAGACGGGTATCTCACCGATGTAGATAAAGACGAAGTCGATGTGAGAAAAGAAATGATGAAACATTGCGACAAAAAAATAGCTCTTGTAGATAGTAGCAAGTTCGGTAAAAAATTTCTCTATAACTTATGTCATGTATCGGAAGTAAGTGAAATAATCAGCGAAGAAGAATTGCCGACGTATATTATGAGATATATGAAGAAGTAAATAAGAAAGGAAGATGTGATGAAGCATCTTCCTTTTTGCATTCTACTCAAATATTAAAAGACCAAAATCACAAGGTCTGTGGAAACTAATCACATCTCCAGTAATCTGATTCCAGGTAAAGTAATGTTCTTCTTTCGTTAAATCTCCACATTTATAGAAATTTCCTCGCATGGTTTTTCCGGAAAAAACGGAAAAATCAGGAAAAAGACACCTTATGAAAGAAAACGGTATTTGATAAGTAAGTTCCCAGCCATCAGAAGTCCGCTCTGCTTTAGCACTAAAAGGGTCCCAACCTTCCGGAAGCATACGAATCAAATTGTCAATAGAACTTCCGATACCTAAATACATACAACAATTAGGGTTAAGCTCAATATTAATGTATCTTTCATCGCCTTCCATCGGTGAAAAGAAAAATTCCAAGCAACTATCTTCACAAGGTTGATCTAAAGGATCGGTATATTCTGCTCGGATATCAGATTCTTTGGCGGAAAGTTTTACAAAGAGGGATTCATCATTATAGCAAAGTTGGGCAGAGGCAGAAATATTAACCTCATTATTATGAAGAGGATTATTTATGGAAACGGCAGGAATTTCTGACCAATTCAAAGTTTCAGGTTTTCGTAAAATAGTGTATGTTTGCATCAATTTTCTCCTTTATATTTGAAGTATTTATACAATTATAACAGACTTCATGCTTGAATAACGCCAATTCACAAATAAAATCGTTCATCTTATGAACAAATAGGCAAAAAACGACGAACAAATGAACAAATAATTGTTCATAAAATCACCATTTTAGTCATACTGACAAAAATTACTTTTTTGCATCCGTCATTTTGGTATAATGTGCAATAAGAACGTTTTAAATTAGTAAGGAGGAAAAACAAGTGAAAAACGCGAAAAGAATTATTAGTATGCTATTAGTACTTGTGATGGCACTTGGACTTTTAGCTGGCTGTAAGAAGAAAGAAGAAACCAAAGTAGACGAAGGTGACAGAACTCTTACAGTAGGTATCCCACAGGACTCTAACATTCCTGACTATGATACAAATGCATTCTCTTTATATCTTGAAGAGACATTGAACGTTGATATCGAATGGGATTACTTTGCAAGAAATGGTGCAAACTATCAGAGACAATTGACATTAAGATGTACAGGTGAAGAAGATTTGCCGGATGTTATCTTATTGAAAATGACTCACTACTTATTGAACCAATTTGGTGAAGATGGTTACATCATGGACTTAAGACCGTTGATTGACAAATACGGCAAGAACTTCAAACAACAATTAACATTGTTGGATCAAGAGTACCAAGATTTTATTTGGGAAAAAGGTACTAACACTGTAACAGGTGGATTCTACGGTATGCCATTAGTATGTGGTGTGTTCGTAGATAACTTACAAACAATGGCTTACATTAACCAAGACTGGTTAAATAAAGTAAACAAGAAAGTTCCTACAAATACAGATGAACTTTACGATGTATTAAAAGCATGGAAAGCATATGGTGACCTTAACGGAAATGGAGACCCACAGGATGAACTTCTTATGGTTGGTGATGGTATTCGTCAGGTGGTTCACAATGCATATATCGAACTTGCAGGAAACAACTGGAATGTTAAAGATGGAAAACTTTGGGATCCGTTACGTTCTCAAGAATTTAGAGATTCCGTAATCTTCTTGAACAAGTTAACAAAAGAAGGTTTGGTTGATAAATTAACATTCTCAATTAACGGTAACACAGAATACAAACAATTAGTAAGCCCGGTAGACGGACCTACAAAAGTTGGTATCTGGACAGGACACTATGCAACCAGAGCAAACCCGGCTGGTGATCACTTAAAAGATTTCGTTGCTTGGGCTCCACTTGATAACAAGACAGGTAAAGGTGGATACACAATCTATTCTCCACACATGGTAGACTGGGGCGGAATGATTTCTGCAGAATGTAAGAAACCACAATTGGCAATGGAATTCTTGGATGTATTCTATTTAGATGAAACAGTAGCGCGTATGCGTCATGGTAAAAAAGACGTAGACTGGACATACGGCGAGGGAACAAACTTGCAAGGAACAACATCTTTTGTTAACGTTGTAAAAGGACATGAACAAGCATGGTTCGACGGAAGTATGAACGCATGTATGGATAACTTCCTCGGTGTAATGGTTCCGGAAAACTACTTGACAGTATTACCGGCAGATGAATCAAAACTTACAGTTCACGGTAGAGAAGGAAACAGATTGTACAGAGAATTCTGGTCGATTTTACAGACTGGTAAGAAACAAGAAGAAATGCTTGGTGACTTATTCTACACACCGGAAGAATATGATGTCAGAGAGGCGAAAGCCGGTAACATGACTTCTTATGCAAGTGAAGAAGTTATCAACTTCATCGCAAACGAAAAAGACCCTAACGTACAAGCTAACTGGGATGCTTATTACAAGAAACTGGATCAACTTGGACGTCAAGAACTTCAGGGCATTGCACAAAGTGCATATACAAGAAAGATCAACGAGAAATAGGACATATACACGGGGTTAAATTATGAAAGAAAACAGAAAAACAAGGTTTAAACGTTTTACAAAAGCGTTTAAGAGAGAATGGCAGCTTCATTTAATGGTGCTGTTCCCGGTAGTATACCTTATCATTTTCGACTATATTCCGATGTATGGTATGCAAATCGCATTCCGTGACTTCCGTCCAAAGACAAAAATTTGGGGAAGTAAATGGGTTGGTTTAAAATGGTTCAAGGACTTTACATCATCACCGGACTTTGGTTTGATTTTCATGAATACCATTATTCTCTCTTTATATAGTTTGGCAACTTTCCCGATTCCGATTATCTTCGCATTATTGCTTAATGCGATGAAGGGAGAGAGATACAAAAAAGTCGTACAGACAATCTCTTACATGCCACACTTTATTTCAACCACAGTTATGGTTGGTATGTTCCTTATGTTAGCGAGCCCAATTAGTGGTATCTACGGAAACATCTTCCGTATGTTTGGTGGAGTCGGATATCCATTGGACTTTAGAGCAACTGCCGCCGCCTTCCGACATATATACATATGGACGGGTGAATGGCAAGGACTTGGATGGAGTGCTATTATTTACTTGGCATCCCTTAGTTCTGTATCATCAGAGTTGCATGAAGCTGCACAAATTGACGGTGCAAGCAGATTCAAACGTATTTGGTATGTAGATATTCCTAGTATCATGCCTACCATCGCTATGAAACTTGTATTAGCATGTACAGGTATCATCGGTGTAGGATTTGAAAAGGCATTCTTATTGCAATCAAGTTTGAACCTGTCAGTTTCAGAGGTTATCTCTACATACATTTACAAAAAAGGTATGGCAAGCTTCCGAAATTATTCATATGGTGCCGCTGTCGGAATGTTCCAAACAGTTATTAACATGTTCTTAATGATTTTGGTAAATACCGCTGTAAGTAAAGCAACAGACGGCGAGATTTCCATGTATTAGTGAATGTAGATAGTGAGGCATAAAGATGAAGAAAACAGTGAATAAAAAGAAAATATCAAAGCAGGGCATGTCAGATGCCACATTTAATACCTTTTTGGTAGTACTTGTAACAATCATCCTGCTTATCGAGCTCTATCCGATGATTTTCGTTGTTTCTAGTTCCTTTTCATCAGGAAATGCTGTTTCATCAGGTCGTGTACTTTTATGGCCGGTAGAATTCAGTGTTAAAGGTTATGAAATGGTATTCAAGAACCAAATGATTTGGGGCGGTTACGCAAACACATTTGTATACGTTGTAGGTGGTACAATTACAAACCTCTTCTTTACAGTGTGTGGTGCTTACCCTCTTTCAAGAAGAGGATATTGTATTAAAGGATTTATCGTTAAATTCCTTACAATCTCTATGTTCTTCGGTGGTGGTTTGATTGCGACATATATCTGGGTTAACGATTTAGGTCTTGTTAACACACGTACATGGATGATTATTAGTGGTGCCGTAAGTATCAGTCACATCATTTTGATGCGTACATTCTTCCAGACCGGTGTTCCGGAAGAGTTGTTGGAATCAGCAAAGATGGATGGTATTTCAGATATCGGATACTTATTTAAAATCGTATTACCATTATCAAAAGCCGTAATTTCGGTTATCACACTTTACTGTATCGTAGGTAAATGGAACGAATTCTTTGGACCAATGCTTTACCTTCGTGACAGAGAAAAATATCCGCTTATTTTGATTACCAATGAAATCCTCGTAGGTGCGAAGTTTAACACGGCGGAATTTACAGACCAGAACTTAATTGAACAGATGGCAGCGATTGTTGATACCATGAAGTATGCGTTAATCATGGTTTCTACAGTACCGATGTTAATTCTTTACCCATTCGTTCAGAAATTCTTCGAAAAGGGTGTTATGGTCGGATCTATTAAAGGTTAATAGAAAATTACATAATAATAAGGAAAAGGATGTGATACTGTCGCATCCTTTTTCATACAATAGGGAGAATCATTATGTTAGAGGTTAGATTAAAGGACCTTCAAAGATTGGAAAAAGAAGTACAAAAATATGAAGAAACAGAAACGCCGGAAGGGATGATTATGTTTTATGGCGACTCCAGTTTTACGCGCTGGGGAGAAAAATGGGGACATCGGCCATTAGCAGAAGATATTCGAATGAAAGACGGTTCCCCAGCAGCTGTAAACCGAGGTTTTGGTACCAGTACTGCAGAAGAGCAATTATATTATTATCCAAGAATGATTCGCCCATATAAGCCAAGAGCATTGGTATTGCAAACATTTGGAAATGATACAGATTTGGGGTACAGTCCATCAGAAATAATATTTTTACAGAGCCGTTTAATGCAATATGCAAGACATGATATTCCAGGAATCAAGTTTTATATTTGTGATGTAAGACCATTAGTGGAACATAAAGATGACAAGTATACGTTCTATCATTTAAAGAAGGAATACAATGAATTATTAAAGGAATATTGCGACAAACATGATGATTGTACATATGTGTGTCACACAGACAGTCCACTGTTCTATGATGACCCGACAGATGTAGGGACATATAATAAAATCAGAACTGATATTTTTGTAGAGGACAGGGTTCACTACAATCAAAAAGGATATGATTTATATAAGAAGTTTTTCTTGGAAATATTAGACGATATTTTATAAAAGAATAAAAAACAAAAAAGCGTTGACAATAAAAAGAGTAGCGTTTATAATAAGTCTTGCACTGCGGAAGACAGTGTAATTTCATAGTGCAAAACAAGTTCGGAGAAATACTCAAGAGGCCGAAGAGGCGCCCCTGCTAAGGGTGTAGGTCGGGCAACCGGCGCGAGGGTTCAAATCCCTCTTTCTCCGCTTATGAAAAAGGCATCCAGAAAAGGGTGCCTTTTTTGTTGCGATTCTTCTGTTTTTAAAGTATCATAGAGTCATAGTCGAAAAATGTTAGTAGGAGGATTTTATGACGGAAAAGAAAAAAGAATTAATTCGTTCAATTAAATTCACCCTGTTCTCAATTAGTGCAGGAGTAATTCAAATAGTAAGCTTTACTTTATTTATGGAGTTGTTTCGTTGGGAGGAATGGATATCTCATTTAATTTCTTTAATCCTTTCTGTTTTGTGGAATTTTACTCTTAATAGAAAATATACATTTCATTCTGCAAACAATATACCAATAGCAATGATGAAGGTAGCCCTCTTTTATATAGTATTTACTCCGTTATCGACATGGTGGACGGCAGCATTAACAAGTAGAGGCATGGGATGGAATGCTTATCTGGTGGAAGGAATGACAATGCTCATCAATTTTGTGACTGAATACATATATGACCGCTTTGTGGTTTTCGGAAAAAGTATCGATACAGCAAAAACAGAATAAAGGAACAAGTGGCAGCCCTAAAAGCTGTCATTTTTCTTTTGGAAAGGGTGTAATTTTTCGTAAAATCTATTATTTCTTATAGAACAAAAAATAAAAAGTAAAAAATTTAAAAAAGAGGTTGACAATAAAAAATGGCTGTGTTATTCTAATCTAGCTGTCGCAAGAAAGCAGAACATTGATAATTAAACAATAGATGACAAAAAAGTTTCCTGAAAATTTCTGGAAAGCAGAGAACTGGCGAACAGGCAATACCTGTTGAAAACTTGTTTTCATAAAGGTTTGTATGTGAGCATTGGGCGAAGCCCCACGAACGAGAAAACGAAGTTTTCGAGTGCGTGAACAGTTCGATGTATGAGAACAATTCAAGAACAGACA
>JAZRND010000005.1:0-20607 GCA_045648005.1 Faecalimonas sp.
AAAACCAACAAAAACAACATCTATAAATATTGACGCATGTGGTTTTGTGTGTTAATATTGCAATAGAAAACAACAAAAACAACAAAAAACAAACTTTTAGGAGGAATTCGCAATGGCAATGAACGAATTTGAAATCAAAAAACTGATGTGTGACATTGGACGCAGAGTTTATGACCGCGGAATGGTTGCTGCAAATGATGGTAACTTTTCAGTGAAATTGAACGACAATGAATTTTTATGTACACCAACAGGTGTTAGTAAAGGATTTATGACACCTGAATATATTTGTAAAGTGGATGCAAAGGGTAACGTAATCCAAGCAAATGGAAACTTCAGACCATCTTCTGAAATCAAAATGCACATGCGTGTGTATGAAAAGAGACCGGATGTAGGTGCTGTAGTACATGCTCACCCAAGCTATGCTACATCATTTGCAATCGCAGGTATTCCGTTGACACAACCAATCATGCCTGAAGCAGTTATCGCACTTGGTTGCGTTCCGATTGCTAAATACGGTACACCATCTACAATGGAAATTCCGGATGCAGTAGAAGAATACTTACCATACTTTGACCAAGTATTGTTAGAGAGCCATGGTGCTTTGACATGGGGACCGGACCTCTTGAACGCATACTATAAAATGGAATCATTAGAATTCTACGCAGAGTTATTATACAAATCAAGACAACTCGGCGGACCAAAAGAATTCTCGAAAGAACAAGTTGAGAGATTATACGAAATCAGAAGACAAATGGGAATCCCAGGAAAACATCCTGCAAACCTTTGCCCGAATGCAAAAGAAGGAAAACCAAGCTGCCATAGCTGTGGTGGTTCTTGCTCATGCGGCGGAACAGGAAAAGCTGATTCTGAATTAGTTTCAACAATCACAAAGAAAGTAATGGAGCAATTAGGACTCTAATAAAAGAAAGGAAATGCTATGAACGAACAGATGATTTCAAGAGCAGTGGAACAAGTACTGCGGGAAATGAATTCTGGACACGACAAGCAACATCATGAGTGCAAATGCAAAAAGCACAAAATGACGTTGGCAGTAGCGAAATCCTTAATAGAAAAAGTCGAGCAGAAAGCCAAAGAGGTTGGAGTAAATGCAGTCATTGCTGTTTCCGACCAGGCAGGAAGAGTAGTAGCCGTCCACTGTATGGACGAAGCATATATTGCAAGTTATGACATCGCAGTAAACAAGACCTTCACATCAGCAGGGCTTAAGATGTCAACAGCAGAACTTGCAAAACTCGCTCAACCGGGACAGCCTTTATATGGAATTCAACATACGAATGAAGGCAAAATTGTAATTTTCGGTGGAGGCGAACCACTCACAGTGGAAGAAAAAATCATCGGAGCTTTAGGCGTAAGCGGAGGAACTGCAGAGCAGGACACCATGCTGGCAGCTTATGGCAAAGAGGTGTTTAAGGAGGTCATTCGTGTCTGTTAATGAACAAATGGTTCAAGACATCGTAAAAGAAGTAATGGCAAAAATGCAACTCCAAGAAGAACCAAGCAAACAGCGAGGTGTATTCGCGGATATGAACGAAGCCATTGAAGCTGCGAAAAAAGCGCAGAAACATGTACATAGAATGTCAATGGACCAAAGAGAACAAATCATCTCCAACATTCGTAAGAAGACCAAGGAAAATGCAGAAATCATGGCTCGTATGGGTGTTGAAGAAACAGGAATGGGTAACGTTCCACACAAAATCCTGAAGCACATACTAGTTGCGGAAAAGACACCGGGAACGGAAGATATCACAACTACAGCGTGGTCAGGTGACAGAGGGTTAACCCTCGTAGAAATGGGACCGTTTGGTGTAATCGGAGCCATCACACCATGTACAAATCCAAGCGAAACAGTGATTTGTAACACCATGGGAATGTTGGCAGGAGGAAATACAGTAGTATTCAACCCTCATCCGGCAGCAGTAAAGACATCACAGTTTGCAGTGAACTTACTGAACGAAGCTTCTGTAGAAGCAGGTGGTCCTGATAATATTGCATGTACAGTCGTAAAACCGACTATGGATAGTAGCAAGATCATGATGTCACACAAAGACATTCAACTGATTGCAGCAACCGGAGGACCGGGCGTAGTAACAGCCGTTCTTTCATCAGGAAGAAGAGGTATTGGAGCAGGCGCAGGAAATCCACCGGCATTGGTTGATGAGACAGCAGACATCAGAAAAGCTGCGGAAGATATCGTAAACGGATGTACATTTGATAACAACTTACCATGTATCGCTGAAAAAGAGGTTGTGGCAGTTGAATCGGTAGTATCAGAATTGATGCACTACATGATTTCTGAACAAGGTTGTTATCACGCTTCACCGGAAGAAGTGAAGAAATTAGAAGAAACAGTACTTACACCAAAGGGATTGAACAGAAAATGTGTAGGTCGCGATGCCAAGACTTTGCTTGGTATGATTGGTGTAACAGTACCAGATAACATCAGATGTATCATCTTTGAGGGTGAAAAAGAAGATAAGTTGATTGCAGAGGAATTGATGATGCCGATTCTTGGTATTGTCAAAGCGAAAGACTTTGAGGATGCAGTAGAAAAGGCAGTTTGGTTGGAACATGGAAATCGCCATTCGGCTCACATCCACTCAAAAAATGTTGACCACATTACAACTTATGCAAAAGCAATTGACACAGCTATCTTAGTTAAGAACGCACCTTCATACGCAGCACTTGGATTTGGAGGCGAAGGTTATTGTACATTTACAATTGCCAGTCGTACAGGTGAAGGTCTTACAAGTGCAAGCACATTTACAAAGAGAAGACGCTGCGTAATGTCAGACAGCTTATGCATACGTTAAAGGAGGCAAGATAGATGGATATGAATCAAGCAAATGTAGAAGCGATTGTGAAACAAGTACTTGAAAGCATGATGGAAAAACCGGTTGCACCGGCAAAAACATCAGCAGGCGGAGCAATTCCGAAAACATCCAGAGTTGCAATGCTGACAGCATTAGAACACTACGACATCAAAGAATATCCAATTCCGGAAATCGGAGATGACGATATTCTCGTAAAAGTAGAAGGCTGTGGAGTTTGTGGAACAGACGCTCACGAATTTAAAAGAGACCCATTCAGTTTGATCCCGGTAGTACTCGGACATGAAGGAACCGGAGAAATTGTAAAAATGGGTAAAAACGTAAAGAAAGATAGTGCCGGAAAACCACTTAACATCGGTGACAAGGTTGTTACATGTATGATTTTCAAAGACAATCCGGACATCACAATGTTTGACCTTAACAAACAAAACGTTGGTGGGGCAGATGTATACGGATTACTTCCGGATGATGACATTCACTTAAATGGATGGTTTGCAGATTACATCGTAATCCGCGGTGGTTCTACCGTATTTAATGTAAGTGATTTGGATTTAGATTCCAGAATTCTTATCGAACCATGTGCAGTTCTGATTCATGCAGTAGAGAGAGCAAAGACAACAGGAATCTTAAGATTTAACAGCAGAGTAGTCGTACAGGGATGTGGACCAATCGGTCTTATCTGTATTGCAATTCTTCGTACAATGGGTATTGAAAATATCGTAGCAGTAGACGGAGAACAAAAGAGACTTGACTTTGCAAAAGAAATGGGAGCAACGAAATCAGTGAACTTCAAAGACCATAAAGGAATTGAAGCATTGGCAGGCGCAGTAAAAGATGCATTTGGCGGATATCTTGCAGATTTCGCATTCCAATGTACAGGTTCACCGATTGCACATGCGAACATTTATAAGTTCATCAGAAATGGTGGCGGACTTTGTGAATTAGGATTCTTTATCAATGGTGGAGATGCAACCATCAATCCACACTTTGATATTTGTTCAAAAGAAATTACAACTGTAGGTTCTTGGGTATACACACTTCGTGATTACGCAACAACATTTGATTTCTTAAAGAGAGCAAAAGGAATCGGACTTCCAATGAGCAAACTCATTACACATAGATTCCCATTGTCACAGATTAACGAAGCTCATGTAACAAACCTGAAAATGGAAGGTTTGAAGATTGCAGTTATTAACGAACAGTAATCGCGAGGTGCGTTATGGGAGAAGCAGTAGGAATTGTAGAACTATATGGATTAGTTGCAGCATTTGCAGCAGCAGATGCAGGGTGCAAAGCAGCCAATGTAGTTCTGGAAGATTTTGATAAAAATAAACCGGCAAATGCAGATGCATTACCTGTACCGCTTATTGTCGCAGTTAAATTTAGAGGAAGCGTATCTGATGTTAAGGCGGCTGTGGAAGCAGCAGTGAAAAGAGCCAATGAAGTTTCAGGCGTTATTACAACTCATATTATTGCAAGACCGGAACCGGATACAGAGAAAATGCTGAAAATCAGCGGTTTGGATAAAAAGAGATAAGAAAATAAAAACAAATAAAAAACAATTTTAATTTTAGGAGGATTTAAAAATGGTACAACAAGCATTAGGAATGGTAGAAACAAGAGGACTTACAGCAGCAATTGAAGCTGCAGATGCAATGACAAAATCAGCAGAAGTTACATTAGTAGGAACAGAAAAAATCGGTTCTGGTTTAGTAACAGTTATGGTTCGTGGAGGTGTAGGAGCTGTTAAAGCAGCAGTTGAATCTGGTTCAGAAGCAGCAGCTAGACTTGGTGAATTAGTAGCAACACACGTAATCCCAAGACCACACGCTGATGTAGAAAAAATTCTTCCAACTATCTAATCTTGGAAGACAAAAGGAGAGATTTCATGGGAAAATCATATGGACTTATTGAAATCCCTAGTACATCGGCAGCTATAGATGCACTAGATATCATGTGCAAAACAGCTGACGTAGAGTTCGTCACATGGGAAAAGAAACTGGGTGGACGACTGGTAACAGTAATTGTGCAGGGAACTGTTTCAGCGGTGACAGAGGCTGTGGAAGCAGCAGCGACTCATGCAATTAAAAAGCCGGTTGCAAAAGCAATCATTGCAAGTCCCCATGAAGAAATAGTTAGAATAGCAAAGAAAAGCGCCAGTCGCTTACAGTAGGAGGCAGGAATAATGGCCGAAGAAAAGAAAACAACAACCAAAAAAGCAACTGCAAGTAAGACCACAGCAAAAGCACCAACAAAAGCAGTTCAAAGAGTAAATAAGCAACAAGAACAAATGCCACAAGCACCACAAAAAAAGGAGGAAAAAAAGATGGTACAACAAGCATTAGGAATGGTAGAAACAAGAGGTTTAGTAGCAGCTATTGAAGCAGCAGACGCAATGTTAAAATCAGCTAACGTAGTGTTAGTAGGAACAGAAAAAATCGGTTCTGGTTTAGTGTCTGTTATGGTTCGTGGAGATGTAGGAGCTGTAAAATCAGCAGTAGAAGCTGGTGCAGCTAACGCTTCAAGACTTGGCGAATTAGTAGCAACACACGTAATCCCAAGACCACACGATGACGTTGAAAAAATCCTTCCAATTTTAAAATAATTTGGAATTCTGACGAGAAGAGTCGAATTTGGGGAGCCGCCGGTATACGCTTGCGTAGAACCGGCGAGCTCAACATAATTCTATTGGGCGACCAGCCCAATGAGGGGTAGCGAAGCAAATTCGAGTCAACTCTTCGAAACATTTATGACAAAGGCGGGTTTGAATATGGAAAACAATAATATTGAGATGATTACCAGATTAGTACTGGAAGCAATAGAGAAAAAAGAAAATACAAGTAATGGATATATGGTACCAATTGGTGTATCAGCAAGACATATTCACTTAACGCAAGAACACGTTGAGATTTTGTTTGGCAAAGGATATCAATTGACAAAGAAAAAGGAACTCATGGGAGGTCAATTTGCTTCCAATGAAGTAGTAACTATTGTAGGTTTAAAACTTCGTGCAATTGAAAATGTAAGAGTTCTTGGTCCGGTAAGAAGCAAATCTCAAGTGGAAATATCAGCAACAGATGCTATTAAATTGGGCGTGAAAGCACCAATTAGACCATCCGGAGATATCAAAGGCTCTGCACCGATTGCAGTCGTAGGACCAAAAGGTGTGGTATATTTGGAAGAAGGATGTATTATTGCAAAAAGACACATCCACATGGCACCGAAGGATGCTAATGCAGCAGGTGTGAAGGATGGTGACATCGTATCTGTAAAGGCTGACAATGAAAGAGGAACAGTGTTTAATCATGTACAAATCCGAGTAGACGACAGTTTTACTTTGGAAATGCACATTGATACAGATGAGGCAAATGCGGCAAAGATTGCTACAGGTCAGACTGTGACAATTATCAAATAGTAAAATTTGGAGGAAGTTATGATCGCAGGAAAAGTAGTGGGAAGTATCGTTGCCACAAGAAAAAATGAAAAATTAGTTGGAAACAAGTTCATGATTGTTGAAATTATCGACAGCATGAGCAAGGAAGCAAAACAACTGATAGCAGTTGACAATATCGGCGCAGGAATCGGAGAATATGTTCTTGTGGCTCAAGGAAGTGCTGCTCGTGTAGGATGCGACATGAAAGATGCACCTGTAGATGCAGCGATTGTTGGAATTATTGATGATGGAACAAGACTGGAGTAGTGAGTTTATATGGATATTAAAGAATTAGGCAACATACTGCAACAAAATGGTATTGTTGGTGCAGGAGGTGCCGGGTTCCCGACATATGCAAAACTGAATGAAAACGCAGAGACAATTATCTTGAATTGTGCGGAATGTGAACCGCTACTAAGATTACATAGACAATTATTAGAAAAGCATGCCCGAGAAATCGTAGAGACCTTCCACATGATGGGACAGGTTATGGGTAGTAAAGATATTGTAATCGGTATCAAGAAGGCTTATAAAAATGCGATTGAAGCATTAAATGCAGTAATTGGAGATTACAAAGGGGTCAGATTAGGACTTTTAGATGAAGTGTACCCGGCAGGCGATGAAGTGGTTTTAATTTACGAAGTAACAGGAAAGGTTGTAAATCCGGGGGGACTCCCAATTCAGTGCGGAGTTGCAGTGTTCAATGTGGAAACAGTGTACAATGTATACCGTGCAATCAAGAAGAACACACCGGTAGTGGACAAATTAGTTTCCGTAGTTGCAGAAGTAAAGAATCCGGTTACCGTTAGAGTCCCTATCGGATGTACAGTGGAAGAGGTTGTAGCATTAGCAGGTGGAAAAACAACCAAAAACGCTGTTTATTTTGTAGGTGGGCCAATGATGGGTAACATCGGCACAGGATGCCAACCGGTAACAAAAACAACGAATGCGATTCTGGTTCTTCCAGAGGATCATTTAATTGTAAATAAGAAGAGACGCAAAGCATCTATTGATTTGAAACGTGCAGCAGCATCTTGCTGTCAGTGTACAATGTGTACAGATTTGTGTCCAAGAAATCGTTTGGGACATCCAATTGAACCACACAAATTTATGCGCGCAGCAACTTGCAAGGATTTACAGGACCCGAATACATTTATTAATACGATGTTCTGTTCTTCTTGTGGCTTGTGTGAAATGTACTCTTGCATGCAAGGGTTAGCACCGAGATCATTGATGGCTGACTACAAAGCGGGCTTGCGTGCCGCAGGAATTAAGCCTCCACAAGGTGTTGTGCCTAAACCAGTAGGAGAAGAAAGAGAATATCGCAAAGTACCAATGGAACGCTTGATGGCCAGATTGGATTTGACACAGTATAATAAGGAAGCGCCGCTTAATGATGATGTGGTAGAAATGAAAAAAGTGAGAATTCTTCTTAATCAACACATTGGAGCTCCTGCAAGTGCAATTGCGAAAGTGGGCGATAAAGTTGAGCGAGGACAAATGATTGCACAACCTGGTAATGGGTTAAGCGTTGCAATTCATGCATCTATCAGCGGTACAGTGGCAGAAGTTACAGAAAAATATATAGTAATAGAAAAGTAGAAGGGGTACATAAAGAATGAGTAAGGCAATAGGAGTAGTAGAATATAAGACTGTGTCCGCAGGTGTGGTTGCAGCTGATATGATGGTAAAAACTGCAGAAGTAAGTATTGTCGAAGCGCAGACAGTATGCCCTGGAAAATATATTATTATTATTTCGGGAGATTTAAGTGCGGTTGATGCGGCAGTTAAAAATGCAAAGGTACAGCACGGAAATCAACTGATTAGCAGTTTTGTATTAGGTAATCCGCATGAATCTATTTTCCCAGCCATTTATGGAGCAACAAAGATTGAAGAAGTTGCTGCCTTGGGCGTATTGGAGACATATGATGCGGCGTCTATGATAGTGGCAGCAGACCAGGCTGCAAAAACAGCAATTGTAGATTTAATTGAACTTCGATTGGCAAGAGGAATGTGTGGAAAATCATATATGTTCTTGACCGGTGAAGTGGCAGCAGTAGAAGCTGCGATTGAACGTGCAAAACAAACAGTAGGAAAAGAAGGTATGTATTTGGATTCTTCTGTTATTGCGCGTCCTGACAAACAGATTCGAGATGCAATCTTGTAATAAAATGTTGGAGGAAAAAATATGCTTGCGATAGAAAGACGGAATGCAATTTTAGAAAAATTGCAAGCAGAACGCAGAGTTGTTGTAAGTGAATTAAGTGTTCTCTTTGATGTATCTGAAGAGACAATCCGACGAGATTTAGAAAAATTAGAGGCCGAAGGTTTAGTTATAAAAAGTTATGGCGGTGCAGTTTTAAATGAAAATTCAAATCTAGATTTACCGTTTAATGTTCGAAAAAATAGAAATGTTCTAGGAAAACAAAAAATTGCAGAATTGGTAGGCAATATCGTTCGAGACGGCGATAACATTTTCTTGGACTCCAGTTCAACTGCCGTGGCCATTGCAAAAGTAATCAAACAAAAGACAGACATCACAATCATTACCAATTCATTGGAAATTGCTATTGAATTGTGGGAGACGCCAGGGTGTAGAGTGATTTCTACAGGCGGTTTGCTGGTTGGAAATGCCTTTGGATTTGTGGGGAATATGACTGACCGTGCGATTAAATCTTATTATGTGGATAAGGCCATCATATCTTCAAAAGGATTTGATTTGAATGCCGGATTTACAGACAGTGATGAGCGTCATGCCAATAATAAGAAATCCATGTTGGATTCGGCGAAAGAAAAGATTTTAGCAGTTGACAGTTCAAAGTTTGGTGAAATTTCTTTTGCGAAAATCGGTGATTTGCACAACATTACAGCTATCGTGACAGATAAAGAACCGGAAAAAGAATGGCTTTTAAAATTTGAAGAATACGGAGTACAGTGTATTTATCCGGAATAAAGAGTATGAGGGGATTCACAATCGTGAATTCCCTTTTTGTAAGTGCCCATTGAATTTGAAATAAGTTTGTTGTATGATGAATTTTGTAATCTGATCCTAAATAGGATGAAATATGAGGAAATGAATATGAATTTAGCATTTTATAATCAATTAATTCAATCGATAGATAAAACTATGGTTCTCTTGAATGAACCAATGAGTAACCATACTACCTTTCGCGTTGGAGGACCGGCGGATTATTTTGTCATTCCAAAGACTGCAGAAGACATAAAAAAAATTGTGGCTCTCTGCAAAAAAAATGATATGCCATATTATATTCTTGGCAATGGAAGTAATCTTCTGGTGGGTGATAAAGGATATCGCGGTGTGGTAATCCAAATTTATAAGGAAATGAATCAGATTCAAGTGGTAGGTGACATGATCAAAGCTCAAGCGGGAGCACTGTTATCCAAAGTGGGAGCTGTGGCTTTGGAAATGGGGCTTACAGGCTTCGAATTTGCTGCAGGAATTCCCGGGACAGTAGGCGGAGCAGTTGTTATGAACGCAGGTGCTTATGGTGGAGAAACGAAAGATATTTTGAAATCAGCAACGGTCTTGTCCGAGGATGGAAGAGTGATGACATTAACCAATGCAGAATTAGAATTAGGATATCGAACCAGCATTGTTGCAAAAAAAGGTTATATTGTCTTGGAGGCTGAATATCAATTAAGAACTGGAGATTCGGACGATGTTCGTATACGTATGAATGAATTGAAGGTTCAAAGAACCACAAAGCAGCCTTTGGAATACCCGAGTGCGGGTAGTACTTTTAAACGTCCAGAAGGATATTTTGCAGGGAAATTGATTCAAGATGCGGGACTTCGCGGTTTCAAGGTAGGTGGAGCGCAAGTTTCAGAAAAGCACTGTGGATTTGTGATTAACGTTGGAAATGCAACGGCTGCGGATATCGATCAGTTGATTCGCCAGGTAGCAGAAAAGGTTAAAGCGGATTTTGGAGTTACGTTAGAACCAGAAGTGAAACGTTTGGGAGATTTTTAAATAATGAAACAAGAACTTACTTTTTCCGGTAAGGTAAAGGAAGAATTGTCAAAACATTGGACAAATGCAAAGCATTGCCAACTTGCAGAAATTTCTGCCATTATCAGTATGTGTGGAAAGGTTAGCATTGACAGTAGGGAAAACTATTCCGTAAAGGTCCGGACGGAAAATCTGTCCGTGGCGAGAAAATACTTTACATTGCTGAAAAAAACATTTAATATAGATACGGAAACTTTTGTGTCGAACAATCGCAACAATGGAAATGTTTCATATACCGTCATTGTGAAGAAACATGAAGATGCCATGAAGATATTGCGAGAAGCAAATCTGGTGGATGCTCAAGGAGAAATTGCAGAAGAATTTGCCATTGAGAAAAATGAAATTGTTCGGAGAAGTTGCTGTAAGAGGGCTTATCTTCGAGGGGCATTTTTGGCGGCAGGGTCTATCAGTAATCCGGAAAAATCCTATCACATTGAGATTGTGTGTGCTTTGCAGAAGAAAGCAAAACAGATACAGCTACTGATACAAAACTTTGGATTAGATGCGAAAGTCATTTTACGAAAAAAATCGTATGTTGTCTATTTAAAAGAGGGTGCTCAAATCGTAGATTTATTAAATGTTATGGAAGCACCCATTGCATTAATGGAAATGGAAAATGTCCGTATCCTAAAAGAAATGCGCAATTCCGTGAATCGCAAAGTAAACTGCGAGACCGCAAATATCAATAAAACAGTATCTGCTGCAATGAAACAAGTGGAAGATATTGAATATATTCAAAATGCGGTTGGTTTAAAAGAATTGCCGGAAGGTCTTCAAGAGATTGCTCAAATTCGGTTAATGCATCCGAATGCGTCTCTCAAGGAGCTAGGAGATTTATTGATGGAACCAATAGGAAAATCCGGAGTCAACCATAGATTGAGAAAGATTAGTGAAATAGCGGAAACGTTAAGGGAAAGCAAGGAGGAACAAAAATGGTAAAGAAAAGTGTAACAATCCAGCGCGAACAAGGGTTGGAAGCAAGACCGATTGCAGTGCTGGTTCAAAAAGCAAGCCAGTTCTCCAGCCAGGTACGTATTGAAGTAGGAACAAAAAGCATTAACGCAAAGAGCATCATGGGCATGATGTCATTAAGTGTAGGCAACGGAGATGAAGTCGTTGTAGTAACAGAAGGCGTTGATGAAGAAGTTGCAGCAAAAGAAATCGAGTTATATTTACAGGCACAATAATACATACCATAAGAGGAGCATATTCGCTAATATGCTCTTTTTCTTACATGTACCACAGGAGGTGCAACTATGAAAAAGATGTTATTTATCTATAATCCAAATGCTGGAACAGGAGCCTTAAAACTAAAACTTTCTGATGTGTTGGATCTTTTCACGAAGGCGGGATATGAATTGGAAGTATACCCAACCCAGTGCTATAGGGACGCATATAAAAAGATTGTTCATATGAACGATGGATACGATATGGTTGTTTGCAGTGGGGGCGATGGAACATTAGATGAAGTGGTCACAGGTATGATGAAGCGTGCAAAGATACGGCGCGTGCCAATCGGATATATTCCAACAGGCACAACTAATGATTTTGCAAGTAGCCTTCACATATCAAGAGATGTTTTAGAGGCTGCTGACAATGCCGTACACGGCAAAGCTTTTGCTTGTGATGTAGGAACATTTAATCATGATATTTTCGTGTATGTGGCAGCTTTTGGACTTTTTACAGACGTTTCTTATCAGACAGACCAGAAACTCAAGAATGCATTGGGACATGCAGCGTATGTTTTAGAGGGCGTCAAACGTCTGTCCAATATTCCTTCTTATCATATTAAAATCACAAGCGGTGATTTGGTTCTAGACGATGAATTTATGATAGGAATGATAAGCAATTCCAAATCCGTGGCAGGCTTTAGAAATATTACGGGTAAGGATGTAAAATTGAATGACGGTGAATTTGAGGTTACTTTGATTAAAAAGCCAAAAAGTCTTTTAGAATTACAAGAAATTATTACGTCCTTATTAGTTGAGAAAATTGATACAGATTATATGTATACATTTAAAACAAAAGAAATTATTTTGGAATCAACCGAAGAAATACCGTGGACTCTGGATGGCGAATTCGGGGGACACCATGACAGGGTTCAAATCATGAATAAAAAACAAGCGTTGGAAATCATGATTGAGATAGATGAAGAAGAGGAGATATAATATGGAACAAAGAGAAAGATTTTCATCGAGATTAGGGTTTATTCTAATTTCGGCAGGATGCGCAATTGGTTTAGGAAATGTGTGGAGATTTCCGTACATTACGGGACAATACGGTGGGGGTGTGTTTGTACTCATTTACTTGTTCTTTTTAATAGCAATGGGATTACCAGTTGTAGTTATGGAATTTGCAATGGGACGTGCCAGCCAAAAAAGTATTACAAAATCCTATGATGAGTTGGAACCAAAGGGGACAAAGTGGCATATACACAAATATTTTGCATTTGCCGGCAACTACTTACTCATGATGTTTTACACCACTGTTGGTGGATGGATGTTGGCATATTTTGTGAAAATACTGAAAGGCGATTTTGTAGGAGCAGATTCTAATAAGATTGCTCAAATCTTTTCAGATTTAACTTCCAATCGCAATGAAATGATTTTCTGGATGGTGCTCATATCTGTACTTGGGCTTCTAGTGTGCTCGCTGGGATTGGAAAAAGGCGTGGAAAAGATTACAAAACCAATGATGTTGTGCTTGTTTGGTATTTTGTTGGTACTCATTATCCGTGCAGTTACATTGCCAAACGCAGCAGAAGGCTTGAGTTTTTATTTGAAACCAGATATTTCAAAAGTAAAAGAGGCCGGTCTTGGACAAGTTTTGTTTGCAGCTATGGGACAATCATTCTTTACATTGAGTATTGGTATTGGTTCTCTGTCTATTTTCGGAAGTTATTTAGGAAAAGAGCGTTCTCTTACAGGAGAAGCTGTAAATGTTATGGTGCTTGATACAGCCGTGGCAATTATGTCAGGTCTCATTATCTTCCCGGCATGTTTTGCCTTTGGTATTAATCCAGGAGAAGGACCAGGACTTGTATTTGTAACGTTACCAAATGTGTTTAATGCTATGGCGGGAGGACGTTTCTGGGGAACCTTATTCTTCTTATTTATGACATTTGCCGCATTCTCTACAGTTATTGCTGTTTTCCAGAATATTATTGCCTGCGCAAGAGATTTGTGGGGCTGGTCACTGAAGAAATCCATTTTAATCAATGGCGGTTTATTAATAGTATTAAGTTTACCATGTATTTTGGGAATGACAGACTGGTTACCGGCTTGTGGACAAATTTTGGGAACACAGGCAAATGGAAGCATTCGTGATATTCAATGGTTGGAAGACTTTATTGTAAGTAACAATCTGTTGCCACTTGGCGCGGTTGTGTACTTGCTCTTCTGTACGACCAGATATGGTTGGGGATGGAAGAATTTCGTGGAGGAAGCGAATACAGGAGAAGGTATGAAATTCTGGACTACAAAAGCATACAGAATCTATCTTACATTTATCCTTCCTATAGTAATTCTTTATATTACAGCCCAAGCATATATTGCACTATTTAAATAAAAAACCAAAGAAAAGTACTTGTATATTGAGAAAAAATGTTCTACAATGTACAAGTACGAAATTGGCCCGTTGGTCAAGCGGTCAAGACGCTAGCCTCTCACGCTGGAATCAGGGGTTCGATTCCCCTACGGGTCATTCAAGACGGAGAAAAGACTCCGTTTGATAATCAAAAGAAAATGGAGGTATCATTATGTTAGTATCAGCAAAAGAAATGCTTCAAAAAGCAAAAGCAGGACACTATGCAGTTGGACAATTCAATATCAATAACTTGGAATGGACAAAATGCATTTTACTTACAGCAGAGGAGTGCAAGTCACCAGTTATCCTTGGCGTATCTGAAGGTGCAGGAAAATATATGTGCGGTTACAAAACAATCGTAGGTATGGTAAACGGTATGTTAGAAGAATTAAATATTACTGTTCCTGTAGCAATTCATTTGGATCACGGTAGCTATGACGGATGCATGAAATGTATCGAAGCAGGATTTTCTTCAATCATGTTTGATGGTTCACACTATCCAATCGAAGAAAATGTTGCAAAAACAAGAGAATTAGTTGCTATTTGTGCAGAAAAAGGAATGTCTTTGGAAGCAGAAGTAGGTGCAATCGGTGGAGAAGAAGATGGTGTAACAGGTAAGGGTGAATGTGCAGACCCTAACGAATGTAAAGCAATCGCTGATTTGGGCGTTGATATGTTAGCAGCAGGTATCGGTAACATTCACGGGAAATATCCAGAAAACTGGGCAGGACTTAGCTTTGAAACATTAGATGCAATTCAACAATTAACAGGAGAAATGCCATTAGTACTTCACGGTGGTTCTGGTATTCCGGAAGACATGATCAAAAAAGCAATCGATTTAGGTGTTGCTAAAATCAATGTTAATACAGAATGTCAGTTAGCATTTGCAGCTGCAACTCGTGAATACGTAGAAGCAGGAAAAGATTTACAAGGTAAAGGTTATGACCCACGTAAATTATTAGCTCCAGGTTGCGAAGCAATCAAAGCTACTGTAAAAGAAAAGATGGAATTGTTTGGTTCTATTGGAAAAGCTTAATTAAGAAGAGATTCTTACATAAGAAGGTGGTGGGAATTCATTTCCACCACTTTTTGTATCGTTAAGGAATTATAAAATTTCTTATTTATAGAGAGGAAAAAGTATGAGTGAATTTATAAATGTGGCAGAAATTTTTGGAGAAAATGTGTTTAACGATTCTGTGATGAAAGCACGTTTGCCGGAAGAAATATATAAAGAACTCAAACGCACCATTCAGGAAGGAAAAGAATTGGAACCGTCTATCGCTGATGTGGTAGCGAATGAAATGAAAGAATGGGCTATTGAAAAAGGAGCGACACATTACTCTCATTGGTTCCAACCTTTGACTGGAGCTACAGCTGAAAAGCATGATGCCTTTATTTCCACACCAAGAGAAGATGGAAAAGTGATTATGGAATTTTCTGGGAAAGCACTGATTAAAGGTGAATCGGATGCCTCGTCTTTCCCATCAGGAGGACTTCGCGCAACTTTTGAAGCAAGAGGATATACAGCATGGGATTGTACCTCGCCGGCGTTTATTAAGAAAGATGCGACAGGAAAAGGAGCAATTCTTTATATTCCAACAGCCTTTTGTTCTTATACAGGAGAGGCTTTGGATCAAAAGACACCATTGCTCCGTTCTATGGAAGCCGTTAATAAGCAAACGCTTCGTTTGATTCGTTTGTTTGGAAACGCTACATCCCAAAAAGTAACGCCATCCGTGGGTGCAGAACAGGAATATTTCATTATTGATAGAGAAAAATATCTAAAGAGAAAAGATCTCGTTTTCACGGGACGTACCTTATTTGGAGCAATGCCACCGAAGGGACAGGAATTAGATGACCATTATTTTGGTGCTATTCGAGAAAGAATTGCACTGTTTATGAAGGATGTAAACGAGGAGTTGTGGAAGTTGGGAGTTTCTGCAAAAACTCAACACAACGAAGCTGCTCCAGCTCAACATGAGCTAGCACCGATTTATGCACAATGTAACGTGGCTGTAGACCACAACCAATTGGTAATGGAAACCCTGAAACAAGTGGCGTACCGTCATGGATTACAATGCGTGTTGCATGAAAAACCATTTGCAGGAGTGAATGGATCTGGTAAGCATAATAACTGGTCTCTTACTACAGATGATGGAATCAATCTGCTGGACCCTGGGAAAAAACCTCATGAGAACATGCAGTTTTTATTATTGCTAACATGTGTTTTAAAAGCAGTAGATAGACACGCAGAGCTTTTGAGAGAGTCAGCAGCAGATGTGGGAAATGACCATCGACTTGGGGCAAATGAAGCACCGCCAGCGATTATTTCTGTCTATCTGGGTGCACAATTAGAAGATGTGCTTACTCAACTTATCAACACAGGATCTGCAACTAGCAGTATCAAGCGTGAAAGATTAGATACGGGTGTAAAAACATTGCCGGATTTCAGAAAGGATGCGACTGATCGAAACAGAACAGCTCCACTTGCCTTTACTGGAAATAAGTTTGAATTCCGTATGGTGGGCTCCAGAGATTCTGTGGCAGCGTCAACTATTGTTTTAAATACAATTGTTGCCGAGGCATTTAGTGAAGCTAGCGATGTTTTAGAAAAAGCCGAGAACTTTGATTTGGCTGTTCACGACTTGATTAAGAAGTATGCAGAAGAGCATGAGAGAATTTTGTTTAGTGGAAATGGATATTCGCAGGAATGGGTAGAAGAAGCAGCAAGACGTGGGCTTCCGAATATCAAGACTATGGTAGAAGCCATACCGCATTTGACTACAGAAAAAACAGTTAATCTGTTTGAAAAATTTGGAGTGTTTACTAGGGCAGAATTGCAATCCAGAGCCGAGATTAACTATGAGACTTATGCAAAAGCCGTAAATATAGAGGCGAGAGCTATGATTGACATTGCCAGCAAACACATCATTCCGGCGGTTATCAAATACATAACGTCGCTTGCAACTTCTGTAAATCAGGTGAGAGAAGCTTGTGCAGAAGTAGATGTAAGTGTTCAGGCAGAACTTTTGGCAGAATCATCCATATTACTTGCGGACACAAGAAATGCACTTAAAAAACTTATTGAAAAAGCAGATGTGGCTGCAACTATGGATCACGGAAAGGCAAAAGCTGAATTTATTCTTTACGAAGTAGTTCCGGTTATGGAAGAACTGCGTATACCAGTGGATAAATTGGAGATGATAGTAAATAAAGAAATGTGGCCAATGCCATCCTATGGTGATTTATTATTCGAAGTATAAAATTAAAAGAGAACTTCTAAAAAAGAAGTTCTCTTTTTGTTTTCCTATAAACGGTAAAAAGACCAATGGGGGAGCCACTGGTCTTTTTGAGGGGAGTATAAATAATTAATAAGGGGTTGTAGAAATTGCTTCCTACAAGGGGCATTATAATACATAAAAATGGAAAAAGCAAGATAAAATGTTAAAAATTTCTTATCAAATAAACAAAACTAATGAAATGTATAAAATCTTTTGTCTGCGAGATAATAAGTATTGTACCAAATAAAATATTAGGAGGAACAAAAATGGATAAGAATTCAAATAACAAGAATGCACAAAATGCAAACAACAACTCAAGCAATTACTCAAGCAACAACTCAAGCAAAAATGCACAAAACGCAAACAACAACTCAAACAAAAACACACAGAATTCAAACAATAACGCTAGCAAGAACAATAACAAAAATTCTTACAACAGTTCAAACAATTACTAGGAAAAACAATGTTGAAAAGGGGAGGCAGTATGACTACTGTATCCCCTTTTTCAGCTTCTGGTTGACATGGAGGGCGTGCAACACTTAATATAGAAACTAGAGTGCAGGAGGAAGCATATGGAAAGAATGGAATTGATTGCACCATGTCATTTTGGCTTGGAGGCAGTGTTAAAAAGAGAAATACAGGATTTAGGATATGAGATAGCAAGCGTAGAAGATGGCAGGGTATCATTTTATGGTGATGCACAGGCAATCTGTCGTGCTAATATCTTTTTGAGAACCGCAGAACGAATCCTGTTGAAGGTTGGAACATTTAAAGCAGTTACATATGATGAACTGTTTGAAAACACCAAAGCGTTGCCGTGGGAAAAGTATATTCCGATTGACGGAAAGTTTTGGGTGGCAAAAGCGGCATCTATTAAGAGTAAATTATTTAGTCCATCTGATATACAATCTATTATGAAAAAAGCTATGGTAGATCGCATGAAGATGCATTATGACGTGGATTGGTTTGAGGAAAGTGGCTCGTCTTATCCGGTGAGAGTTTTCTTAATGAAAGATATAGTTACTGTGGGGATAGATACTTCTGGTATTTCTCTTCATAAGAGAGGGTATCGTCAACTTTCCAGTAAAGCGCCAATTACGGAAACTTTGGCTGCAGCTTTAATTTTATTAACTCCATGGAAGAAAGACCGTATTTTGGTTGACCCATTTTGTGGTTCGGGAACATTCCCGATTGAGGCGGCTATGATAGCAGCTAATATTGCACCAGGAATGAACCGTTCTTTCTTGGCAGAAGATTGGACAAATTTGATTCCGAAAAAACATTGGTACGATGCAATTGATGAAGCTAACAACATGATCAATGATGATATTGAAGTGGATATACAAGGATATGATATTGACGGTGATGTAGTTAAGGCTGCTCGTGAGAATGCGAGAGAAGCAGGAGTGGAGCATTTGATACATTTCCAAGAACGTGCCGTAAAAGATTTGCGTCATCCGAAAAAATATGGATTTATTATTACAAACCCACCATACGGGGAACGATTAGAAGAGAAGAAGGATTTGCCTGCACTTTATCGTGAGTTTGGGGAAAGTTTTAAGAAGTTAGATAGCTGGTCAGCATACATGATTACAAGTTATGAAGACACAGAACGCTATTTTGGGAGAAAGGCAGATAAAAATCGAAAGATATATAACGGAATGCTCAAGACCTATTTTTATCAATTTCAAGGGCCGCGACCACCAAAACAAAAACACTAGAGAAGAGGGAAAGAAAGTGGAAAAGAAAATCGTTTTTGCGACGGGAAATGAAAATAAAATGAAAGAAATCCGTATGATTTTAGCAGATTTGGGAATGCCTATCTTATCTATGAAAGAAGCCGGTATAGATGTGGATGTGGTAGAAGATGGCACTACATTTGAGGACAATGCTTTGATCAAAGCTACTGAAATTGCCAAGCATACAGAAAATTGCATTGTATTGGCCGATGATTCGGGATTGGAAATCGACTATTTAAATAAAGAACCGGGTGTATACTCTGCTCGATATGCAGGAACCAATACGTCCTATGACATTAAAAATAGTTTACTACTGTCACGTATGAAAGGTGTTCCGGAAGAACAACGTACTGCGCGATTCGTTTGCGCCATTGCTGCTGCATTTCCAGATGGCAGCACAGAAGTAGTTCGAGGTACTATAGAAGGTATTGTCGGATATGAAATCGCGGGAGAAAATGGTTTTGGATATGATCCTATTTTTTATCTCCCAGAATATGGATGTACTACCGCGGAACTAACGCCGGAAAAGAAAAATGAATTAAGTCATCGCGGCAACGCGCTTCGCGCTATGAGAGCTATTATGGAGAAAAAAGCATGAAGATATTAATTGTAAGTGATACTCATGGAAGACACGGAAATCTAGATGCAGTGTTGGAAAGAGAAGCTCCGATAGACATGCTTTTGCATCTGGGTGACGTGGAAAATGATGAAAATTATATTGGGAGTATTGCGGAATGTCCAGTCCATATTATTGCAGGCAATAACGACTATTTTTCTCATCTCCCAATGGAGAAGGAAATGCAAATTGGAAAGTGCAAGGTTTGGATGACACATGGTCATACTCATTATGTTTCGATTGATACAAAGCGTATCAGACAGGCCGGCATTTCTCGCGGTGTTGATGTTGTGATGTATGGCCATACCCATAGACCATACTTGGATGTAGAAGGAAAACCAATCTTAATCAATCCGGGAAGCATTGCCTATCCAAGACAAGAAGGCAGAAAACCGTCCTATATAGTGATGGAAATTGATGCATCCAGAAAGGTGAATTTTTTATTGAAATATTTATAAAAAAAGTTGTTGACATTTCCATGGACGCGCTATATAATAATGTTTGCGTCACGGAAAAAGGGCGACAAAGTGGATATCGGGGTGTGGCTCAGCTTGGCTAGAGCGCCTGGTTTGGGACCAGGAGGTCGCAGGTTCGAATCCTGTCACCCCGATTGTGTTATGCGGGTGTAGTTCAATGGTAGAACACCAGCCTTCCAAGCTGGATACGTGGGTTCGATTCCCATCACCCGCTTTTAAAGCGGATTTGCTTTAAATGAGTCCGTAGCTCAGCTGGATAGAGCAACGGCCTTCTAAGCCGTAGGTCGAGGGTTCGAATCCCCCCGGGCTCGTTACAGTTTTATAACTGAAAAAAAAGATATGGTGGGTATGGTGCAGTTGGTTAGCGCGCCAGATTGTGGTTCTGGATGTCGTGGGTTCGAGTCCCACTACCCACCCTCTTCTTATTTTAAATAAGAGAAAATTTAATGGGCTATCGCCAAGCGGTAAGGCACAGGACTTTGACTCCTGCAGTCGCTGGTTCGAATCCAGCTAGCCCAGTATGGAGCATTAGCTCAGTCGGTAGAGCACTTGACTTTTAATCAAGTTGTCCGGGGTTCGAATCCCCGATGCTTCATTA
>JAZRND010000006.1:0-15373 GCA_045648005.1 Faecalimonas sp.
CTTCGAAGATGGGAAATCTGTAATGAACGCATCTTTGTATCGCAAAGCCATGAAGATTGCCAAAGACAATCACATTTCTATTTTTGCTCACTGCGAAGATATTACCATGGTTGAAGGCGGTGTGATGCATGCAGATGAAAAAGCAAAAGCGCTTGGATTGAACGGAATTACGAATGCAGTAGAAGATGTGATTATTGCAAGAGATATTCTGCTTGCGAAAGAGACGGGTGTAAAACTTCATTTGTGCCATTGTTCTACAGAAGACAGTGTGAAATTAGTAAAAGCTGCCAAAGATGCAGGGCTTCCGGTTACAGCAGAAGTGTGTCCGCATCATTTTACAATGACCACAGATGATATTGAGGAAGATGATGGAAATTATAAAATGAATCCACCCCTTCGTGGCAAGAAAGATGTGGAAGCATTAAAAGCAGGATTAAAAGCAGATATTATGGATGTTATTGCTACAGACCATGCACCACATGCAGCGGAAGAGAAAAACCGATCTATGAAGGATGCAGCATTTGGCATCGTAGGCTTGGAGACAATGGCAGCACTGACTTATACAGAATTGGTATTGCCGGGAATCTTAACCCCAATGCAAATGGCGGAGAAGACCAGTTATAATCCGGCCAAGATTTTAGGATTGACTGAAAAGGGTGCAGTACAGGAAGGCAAAATTGCAGACCTGGTGATATTCGACCCGAATGTAATTTATAAAATAGACAAAAACACCTTTTTATCAAAAGGCAAGAATACTCCATTTCACGGGCGTCAGGTACAGGGGGATATTCGTTATACATTGGTAGATGGTAAAATGGTTTACGAAAGATAACAGATTTAGGAGGAAAAGAAGATGATTAACAAGTTAGTTCAAAATATTAAGAAGACAAATGCGCCAATCGTGGTAGGTTTGGATCCAATGCTTAATTACATTCCGGAACACGTACAAAAGAAAGCATTTGCAGAATATGGAGAAACATTGGAAGGTGCAGCGGAAGCAATTTGGCAGTTTAACAAAGAGATTGTGGATAAAACTTACGATTTAATTCCAGCAGTAAAACCGCAAATTGCGATGTATGAGCAATTTGGTATTCCGGGTCTGGTTGCATTCAAGAAGACCGTTGACTACTGCAAAGAAAAAGGATTAGTAGTAATCGGTGATATTAAACGAGGAGATATCGGTTCTACTTCAGCTGCTTATGCAGTGGGACATGTAGGCCGCGTACAGGTAGGAAGCAAGATATATGTACCATTTGATGAGGATTTTGTAACAGTAAATCCATATCTTGGTTCTGATGGCGTTGATCCGTTTGTGAAAGTTTGTAAAGAAGAAAATAAAGGTATATTTGTACTTGTAAAAACATCGAATCCATCTAGCGGTGAATTTCAAGACCAGTTGATTGATGGGAAACCATTGTATGAATTAGTTGGTGAAAAGGTTGCTGCTTGGGGAGAGGCTCACATGGGAGATGAATACAGTTATGTAGGTGCCGTGGTAGGCGCAACGTATCCTGAAATGGGCAAGGTGTTAAGAAAAGTAATGCCAAAGGCTTATATCTTGGTTCCGGGTTACGGAGCACAAGGCGGAAAGGGAAAAGACTTGGTACACTTCTTTAACGAAGATGGCTTGGGCGCAATTGTAAATTCTTCCCGTGGCATTATTGCAGCATACAAGCAAGAAGCATATGCAAAATTCGGTGCAGAAAACTTTGGAGAGGCATCCAGAGCAGCAGTTGAGGATATGGTGGCAGACATCAAAGGTGCATTGGAAAATCGATAGGAGAACGGATATGGCGGACAGAAAAAAAGAAACTGCATTGGTAATGTCACAAGAACAACTAGCAGAAGGTATTTTTAGTATGTGGATTCAGACGGAAGCTTCTCAAAGTGCAAAGCCGGGGCAATTCATATCTATGTATACCAATGATGGAACAAAATTGTTGCCAAGACCAATCAGTATTTGTGAAATTGACAAAGAAAAAGGTGCACTTCGTGTAGTTTACCGTGTGACAGGAGATAAGACGGGGACAAAGGAGTTTTCACAGATGAAAGCAGGGGATACCATTCCTGTAATTGGACCACTTGGAAATGGATTCCCATTAGAGAAAGCAGTAGGGAAAAAGGCATTTTTAATGGGTGGAGGAATCGGTGTACCACCAATATTGGAACTTGCAAAACAACTGAACTGCGAGAAGCAGATTGTGGTTGGATATCGCAATCAGTTTACTTTTCTCAAAGAGCAATTTGAAAAGAACGGAGCACTTTACATTTCTACAGAAGATGGCAGCGTGGGTACAAAAGGAAATGTCATGAACGCAATTGCTGAAAATAATCTGACTGCCGATATTATTTATGCATGTGGACCAACACCAATGCTTCGAGCAATTAAACAATATGCAGAACAAAATGGGATTGAGTGCTACATTTCATTAGAAGAAAGAATGGCTTGTGGAATCGGGGCTTGTCTGGCATGCACCTGTAAGAGCAAGGAGAAAGATCATCATACAAACGTAAATAATAAACGTATTTGTAAAGACGGACCGGTATTTTTGTCTACGGAGGTGGAAATCTAATGAACATGAGTGTAAATATAGCTGGTGTAGAGTGGAAGAATCCGGTAACAGTTGCTTCCGGTACTTTTGGTTCCGGTGCGGAGTTTTCGGATTTTGTAGATTTGAATAAACTAGGAGCTGTTACAACTAAAGGAGTGGCAAACGTTCCTTGGTCTGGAAACCCTACTCCGAGAGTTGCAGAAACATACAGCGGCATGATGAATGCGATAGGTCTTCAAAATCCAGGGATTGATGTGTTCTGTGAAAGGGATATTCCGTTTTTGAAGCAATACGATACAAAGATTATTGTAAATGTTTGTGGTCATGCACCGGAAGAATATTTTGCAGTAGTTGAGAGACTTGCAAATGAACCAATCGATATGATGGAAATCAACATTTCTTGTCCAAACGTAAATGCGGGGTTCTTGGCATTTGGACAAGACCCAAAGCAAGTAGAAAAATTAACGGCAGAAATTAAAAAACGTGCGAAACAGCCGGTCATCATGAAACTGACACCGAATGTAACAGATATTACAGAAATTGCAAAAGCTGCAGAAGCCGGTGGGGCAGATGCGGTATCTTTAATTAATACACTGACCGGTATGAAAATTGATATTAATCGTCGGACATTTGTCATTGCAAATAAGACTGGCGGCGTATCCGGACCGGCCATTCATCCGATTGCAGTGCGCATGGTGTATCAAGTGGCTAATGCAGTTCATATTCCAATTATCGGTATGGGAGGTATTGCCAGTGCAGAAGATGCGATTGAAATGATTCTGGCAGGTGCTAGCGCAGTGGCTGTAGGAACAGCAAACTTTCATAATCCGGCAATAACTATGGAGATTGTGGAAGGCATTGAAAAATACATGCAACAACATGGTTTCAATTCTGTGAGTGAAATGGTTGGATTGGTTAAATAAGGAGGACATACAAATGGAACAGTACAAGAGTGATTTTATAAAATTTATGGTAGATAGCAAGGTGTTGAAATTCGGAGAATTCACCTTGAAAAGTGGAAGAAAGTCTCCGTTTTTTATGAATGCAGGGGGATATGTGACAGGGTCACAACTTTTGAAATTAGGTGAATATTATGCGAAAGCCATTCACAATACTTATGGTGATGATTTTGATGTTTTATTTGGACCGGCTTATAAAGGAATTCCGATTAGTGTAGTTACTGCAGTGGCTTATAGCCAACTGTACGGAAAAGAAGTACGTTACTGTTCTGACCGTAAGGAAGAAAAAGACCATGGTGCAGATAAGGGGAGCTTTCTTGGAAGTAAATTGCAAGATGGCGACCGTGTTATCATGATTGAAGATGTAACTACTTCAGGTAAATCCATGGAAGAGACAGTTCCGAAAGTACGTGGTGCTGCAGATGTAGAAATCGTTGGCCTTATGGTTTCTTTAAACCGTATGGAAGTTGGTAAAGGCGGAGAAAAATGTGCTTTAGATGAAGTGAAGGATTTATATGGTTTTGAAACAGCAGCCATTGTTTCTATGGATGAAGTTGTAGAATGTTTGTACAACAAAGAAATTAATGGAGAAGTCATCATTGATGACACATTGAAAGCTGCTATTGATGCATACTATGAGGAGTACGGCGTAAAATAGGCTGAAAGGAAAGGATATTGTGGACACTAGAAAGCAAAAACGAATACGAGGATTAGGCAAAATATTGTTTATAGTGTACATTTTGTTCCTGCTTTATTTTCTTATTTTTTCCGATTGGTATGGAAGAAGTGGAGTGATGGAGTATTATCATTACAATCTAACTCCTTTAAAGGAAATAAAGCGTTTTTGGGAATACAGAGAACAACTCGGTTTGTGGGCTACCGTTAATTTGGCAGGAAATGTCCTGATTTTTGTGCCATTTGGTTTTTTCAAACCAATGGCAAGCCGAAACCGAAGATTTTGGGAAACAATCATGGATGGGTTCTTATTAAGTTTGTTGGTTGAAGTGTTTCAACTGTTATCCAAGGTGGGCCGATTTGACGTAGACGATTTAATTTTGAATACCTTCGGAGTGATGATAGGATATTTGATTTTTCTAATAAGCAGTATGACAAGGAGAGCTTATGGCGCAAAGAGACAGAGAGCGAGAAAGAGCTAAAGAACGTAGAAAAAGAGGAAATCGAAAATACGGACAAGCTAAGTTGAAACATGCGAAGAGAGGTGTTTTGTCTTGTGGTGTTTCCGGTGCAGTTTGTGTACTTCTTCTGATTTTGTTGAGTGTGGCATATTTTAACGAAGGAACTGCCGCGCCAATCATAGGAGGAATAGGTCTGATTACTTTAGGCCTTGCGGTTTATGGGCTTTATTTGGGCATCCGTGGATTTAAAGAGAGGGAAAAGGACTATCTTACTTGTAAAATAGGAGTGGGATGTTGTGCCTTTTTTATCCTTGGATTTATTATTATTTTTTGTAGAGGTTTGTTTTAATGAATGAGAGATATGAACTTTCGATAGAGAGAATTCGCAGTATTGTAAATGAAGAGACAGTTCCTGTGACGTATCGCGAATATTTCCAATGTGTGGCCAGATTTATTCTTGAGATTGATGCTATTAAAGAACGCATTAGAGAAAAGCCGAATTGTACTTTGGAAGAGTGGGAAAATGAAAATAAAAATATTTATCGAGATGTGACTGGCAGCGCTTATGAAACTAGCTATGCCAATCCTACTTATGCAGTTGAAAAGTTGGGAGAAGACATAGGGCGTTTGCTCTGTTTTTTGTATGCGGAGATCAGAAGTGAAATTCCTTATGTGTACGAGAAACGTTTGGAGTATCTTACCATCTGTAATGAATTGTTTGTTGAGATTTACAATTGTTTTGAGGGGGTAGAGGCGCCGGACTACGAAGAATTGCGAAGCATTGTTTATTGGTATGCGAGTGATTATTGTGATGTCTTTGTGGCAGATAGAATTGAAGAACAACTGAATCCAAAGTATTCCTTTGCAACAGATATTATTATGCAAAGTGATTTGGCAGATTTGAGATATTTGTATTTTTACGGTGAATATGTTTCGAGAAATGAGATAGAAACAGCTAAACATTTAAATAGCCTTTCCCAAGAGGTCATCGACCGCATGGCAGAGGTGTATACTGAAGGATACCGCAAAGGATTTGAATTGGCAGGAATTGATTTGTCAAAAAAAGCAGTGGTAAATATTCGGTATCATTTGGGATTCGAAAGAGTTATTCGCAAAGCTATTGAAAATTTCGCAGGCATGGGGCTGACACCGACCATTTTCCGTGTATCTGTTCATGCAATGACCAAAGGAACCGGACGTAAACTTGGATATTATGGAGGCTCACCGAATCCGCAGTATGAATATGATCATTTGATGGACAGAGGACTGTTTTTGGACAAAAAATTCATAGACCGTAAGCTTGATGTGATGAAAAATACCTACGAACAGAACAAGGAGTTGGCAAAAGGTTTTGCAGGACCGGCTGTTATGGAAGTATTCGGAGAGACACCATTTGTACCGATTACAAAATCGGAAGCAATTGGTTTGAACGAAAAGCAAGAACAACTTTCAGTTTTGTATGACAATAAAGCAGGGCAGATTACCAATCAATATATTAAGGGTGATGAGCGAAGCTTTACAATTGTTGCATATCCGCTCCCGGAAATCGGAGAACAATACAGGGAAATTTTTGATGAGATTATTCGAATCAATACATTGGATGCTGATTTGTATGAAAAAGTGCAACAGACCTTGATAGATGCTCTGGATAAAGGTGAATACGTGCATGTACTTGGCAAGGGTACAAACTGTACGGATTTAAAAATTCAATTATATCGTTTGCAAAATCCGGAGAAGGAAACTATTTTTGAAAACTGTGTTGCAGATGTAAATATTCCGGTTGGCGAGGTGTTTACTTCACCGGTGCTGGAAGGGACAGACGGGATTCTCTATGTCAGCAAGGTATATTTGCACGGATTGCAATATCGCGATTTGAAGTTAGAGTTCAAAGATGGGAAAATTGTAGACTATTCTTGCAGTAATTTTTCGGATTCAGAAGAAGCAAAGCGATATATTAAGAGTAACTTGCTTCATAACCACGAGAGCCTTCCAATGGGCGAGTTTGCTATTGGGACAAATACCACTGCTTATGTGGTGGCAAAAAAATATGAGATTGAAGAGAAAATGCCAATCCTAATTGCAGAAAAAACAGGACCACATTTTGCTGTGGGCGATACATGCTATAGTTGGAGCGAGGAAAATCGCGTTTATAATCAAAATGGAAAAGAAATTGTAGCAAAGGATAATTCCGTTTCCATTTTGCGTAAGGAGGATGTTTCAAAGGCCTATTTCCATTGCCATACAGATATTACAATACCGTATGATGAGTTGGATACAATTACTGTGGTTACATCGGAAGGAACTACATTTCCGTTATTGAAGGATGGAAAATTCGTCTTGCCGGGGACAGAGATATTAAACGAACCGTTGGGCTAAAGGTTGACATTCCAAGGTCATAACAGTAAAATATACTATGTATGTGAAAGTATTTATTTAAGCTACTTATATATCAAGAGAAGAGGAGAACAATTATGCCAAAAGTAGGAATTGTAATGGGAAGCGACTCGGACTTAAAAGTGATGAGCAAAGCAGCAGACATGCTGGAAAAATTTGGTATTGAGTATGAAATTACAATTATTTCAGCTCACCGTATGCCGGACATCTTTTTCAACTATGCAAAATCTGCAGAGGAAAAAGATTACAAAGTGATTATTGCAGGAGCAGGAATGGCAGCACATCTTCCGGGAATGTGCGCAGCGATTTTCCCAATGCCGGTTATCGGCGTTCCGATATCAGGAAAAAATTTAGATGGAATGGACGCAGTCTACTCTATTATGCAAATGCCACCAGGAATTCCGGTTGCAACAGTAGCAATTGACGGAGGAGCAAATGCAGGAATTTTGGCAGCAAAAATATTAGCCACATCAAATCCTGAAATTCTTGAAAAGTTGAAAGCATATTCTGTAGAAATGAAAGAAACGGTACAAGGCAAAGCGGATAAATTAGCCCAATTGGGTTACAAAGAATACATCAAACAAATGTAAAACAGCGGAGGATAAAAGAATGGATTATAAGAACGCAGGCGTAGATATTGAAGCAGGTTACAAATCAGTTGAACTTATGAAAAAGCATGTACAGGCAACGATGAGACCGGAAGTACTTACAAATATTGGTGGCTTTTCTGGTGCATTTGCCATGGACAAATTTAAAAATATGGAGAAACCAACACTTGTATCAGGAACAGACGGTGTAGGAACAAAATTGAAATTAGCATTTATTATGGACAAACATGATACAATCGGTATTGATTGTGTGGCCATGTGTGTAAATGACATTGCATGTGCAGGTGGAGAACCATTATTCTTCTTGGACTACATAGCTTGTGGTAAGAATGAACCAGAAAAAATTGCGACTATCGTAAGTGGTGTTGCAGAGGGATGTATTCAATCTGGCGCAGCATTAATCGGTGGAGAAACTGCAGAAATGCCAGGATTTTATCCAGTTGACGAATACGACCTTGCGGGATTTGCAGTGGGTATTGTAGATGAAAAAGATTTAATTACTGGAAAAGAATTGAAAGCAGGAGATGTTTTGATTGGTATGGCATCTTCCGGTGTACATAGTAATGGATTTTCATTAGTTAGAAAAGTGTTCTCTATGACAGAAGAATCTTTGAAGAGAGAATATGAAGCACTCGGTTGCTCTTTAGGAGAAGCTTTACTTGCGCCGACTAAAATTTATGTAAAAGCACTTCGCACAATCAAAGAAGCAGGTGTTAAGATTAAAGCATGTAGCCATATTACCGGTGGCGGATTCTACGAAAACATTCCACGTATGTTAAAAGAAGGCACACATGCAGTTGTGAAGAAAGATAGCTATCCGGTTCCTCCTATTTTTAATATGTTAGCAGTTGATGGAAATATTGAAGAACAAATGATGTATAACACATTTAACATGGGACTTGGTATGGTTCTTGCAGTGGATGAAAAAGACGTAGATGCTACTTTGGCAGCAATCAAAGAATCCGGAGAAGCAGGATATGTAGTTGGTTATATTGAAGCAGGCGATAAAGGAGTTACTTTATGCTAAAAGTGGTTGTATTAGTTTCCGGAGGCGGAACAAATTTACAAGCAATTATAGATGCAATCGATAATGGGATTATCACCAACACGGAAATCGTAGGTGTTATCAGCAATAATAAAAACGCATACGCATTAGAGAGAGCGAAAACAAAAGGTATTCCGAATTTCTGCATTTCGCCGAAAGATTTTGAGACAAGAACAGAGTTTAACGATGCCTTGCTCCGGTCTGTTGATGCGTTACAGGCAGATTTGATTGTTTTGGCAGGCTTTTTGGTTGTGATTCCGGAAAAAATGATAGCAGCTTATCGCAATCGAATCATCAATGTACATCCATCTTTGATTCCATCTTTTTGCGGAACCGGCTATTATGGGTTGAAGGTTCATGAGGCAGCTTTGGAAAAGGGCGTCAAAGTGGTTGGTGCGACTGTTCATTTTGTAGATGAAGGAACAGATACAGGGGCTATTATTTTTCAAAAACCGGTAGTAGTGGAAAAGGGCGATACCCCTGAAATTTTGCAACGCAGAGTCATGGAACAGGCCGAGTGGAAGATTTTGCCACAGGCAATTGACTTTATTGCAAATGACCGAATTGAAATCATTGACGGAAAAGTTTGGACCAAATAGGAGGATAAAAATGAAAGTATTAATCGTTGGAAGTGGCGGAAGAGAACATGCCATTGCTTGGAAAGTTGCACAAAGCAAAAAAGTAGATAAAATTTATTGTGCACCGGGAAATGCGGGTTGTGCCGAGTATGCAGAATGTGTTTCTATTGGAGCAATGGAATTTGATAAGTTGGTTGCATTTGCTAAAGAAAAGGAAATCGATCTGACAGTTATCGGTATGGATGATCCTTTGGTAGGTGGAGTTGTAGATGCTTTTGAAGAAGCAGGACTTCGTGTATTTGGACCACGTAAAAATGCAGCAATTTTGGAAGGGTCAAAGGCGTTTTCTAAAGATTTGATGAAGAAGTACAATATTCCAACTGCAGCTTATGAAAATTTTGATGATGCAGAGGCTGCACTTGCATATTTGGAAACAGCTAATTTCCCAATTGTCTTAAAAGCGGACGGTCTTGCCCTTGGAAAAGGTGTTTTGATTTGTAATACATTGGAAGAAGCAAAAGAAGGCGTGCAATCCATTATGTTGGATAAGCAATTTGGTAGTGCAGGAAACCGTATGGTTATCGAAGAGTTTATGACGGGACGTGAAGTTTCTGTATTATCTTTTGTGGATGGAAATATTATTAAGACTATGACATCTGCACAAGATCATAAACGCGCAAAAGATGGGGACCAAGGCTTAAATACAGGCGGTATGGGAACATTTTCGCCAAGCCCGTTCTACACAGACGAAGTAGATGAATTTTGTAAAAAGTACATTTATCAACCAACCGTAGATGCAATGAAAGCAGAAGGCAGAGAATTCAAAGGAATCATTTTCTTTGGGTTAATGCTCACGCCAAATGGACCACGCGTGTTGGAATACAATGCACGTTTTGGTGACCCGGAAACACAAGTTGTATTGCCACGTATGACGACAGATATTGTGGAAGTATTTGAGGCTTGTATCGACGGAACATTAGAACAAGTGGATTTAGAGTTTGAAGATAATGCAGCAGTTTGTGTTGTATTGGCTTCTGACGGCTATCCATTAAAATATGAAAAAGGATTCCCAATTGAAGGATTGGAAGAATTCCAAAAACATGATGGATATTATTGCTTCCATGCAGGTACTAAATTTGATGGAAACACCATTGTTACAAATGGTGGGCGTGTTCTCGGTGTAACTGCAAAAGGGAAAGATTTAAAAGAAGCAAGAGCAAATGCTTACGCTGCTACAGAATGGGTTTCTTTTGCAAACAAGTATAAGAGAAACGATATTGGTAAGGCTATTGATGAAGCATAATAGAAATAAATAAGAGGCGTTCGGAGGAACGTCTCTTTTATTGTAGACAAATTTGTGCGACATGTTATAATATCTTTATAACAAAAACAGAAGAAAAAGGTGAGGCAGATGTTGATTACAATCGATTTTAACAGCGAAGAAGCTATTTATATGCAACTCCGAAATCAGATTATTGTGGGAATTGCAACAGCCACAATTAAAGAAGGGGATTCCTTGCCGTCAGTGCGTCAAATGGCGGAAGAAATCGGTATTAACATGCATACTGTAAATAAAGCATACGCCGTGTTGAGAGAAGAAGGCATTATCCATTTAGATAGAAGACGAGGAGCTGTGGTGGCTGTGGATATTGATAAGCTACAAGCGCTGGAAGATATGAAAAGCCAATTAAAAGTGGTTCTCGCAAAAGGAAGATGCAAACAGATTACCAAAGAGGAAGTTTTCGAATTAGTTGAAGAATTGTTTGCAGAGTATGAGTAATTGGGAGGTCGAAAGAATATGCAAAAAGAATTTACAGCACAGGCCGAAAAAGTATTTAGCACCGCTAAAAGTATAGCAAAGAAATGGAAACACCCATATGTGGGAACAGAGCATTTATTACTCTCTTTAAAAAGAGAGTTCACAGGTGTTGCAAGTCAAGTTCTGGCCATGAATGGCGTGGAAGAGCAAGAAATAACTAAATTAGTGGAAGAGTTGGTAGTTCCGGTTCGTGGTGAAGAACATAGAAAAATTGAACTGAGTCCGAGATTAGAGTTCTTATTGGACAATGCCCTATTAGAAGCAGTAAAACAAAACTCGGAGAAAATAGGGACAGAACATATGCTACTTGCTATGTTAAAGGATATGGATTGTGTAGCTACCAGAATCCTTGCGACACTAAATGTAGATTTAGAAAAGGTGCAAGATGATTTATTAGAAGCAGTAGGTATTAATCCGAAAGAGTATTATGAAGACAATTATGAGGGGAGTCGAGTATCGGGCGGTGTATTAGAACAATTTGCCACAGATTTAACGGCAAAAGCATTGGAAGGGAAATTAGATCCGGTGATTGGGAGAGAAGCGGAAATAGAACGCCTTATGCAAGTGCTTTGCAGAAGAACGAAAAACAATCCATGCCTTATTGGTGAGCCGGGAGTAGGTAAAACAGCAATTGTCGAAGGGTTGGCTAACCGCATAGCCAATGGGTTGGTTCCTGGTGGAATGAAGGAAAAGAAAATTTTAACACTGGATTTGTCGGGCATGGTTGCTGGGTCGAAATATAGAGGTGAATTTGAAGAACGCATGAAAAAGCTTTTGCGCGAAGTGAAGGCGGACAAAAATGTAATCCTCTTTCTAGATGAAATTCATACTGTGATAGGCGCTGGAGGTGCAGAGGGGGCTTTGGATGCGGCAAATATTTTGAAACCTGCTATGTCTAGAGGTGATATCCGGTTAATAGGTGCCACCACAATCAGTGAGTATCGTAAGCATATTGAAAAAGATGCGGCGTTAGAAAGAAGATTTCAGCCGATTACCATAGAAGAGCCTGATGTAGAAATGTGTTGTGAAATTCTAGAAGGCTTGCGTGGACAATATGAGCAACATCATCAAGTTAAAATAGAGGATGATGCTATTATGGCAGCAGTTCGATTGTCAAAACATTATGTGAATGATAGATATTTGCCAGATAAAGCAATTGATGTATTAGATGAAGCATGCTCGAGAGTTAGTATGCGTGGATATAAAATTCCAGATGATTTGGAACACATGGAAGCAATGGTGCAGGAAATGATTGTCGAGAAAGAAGAGTGTTTGAAACAAGGAGCCATTGCAGAAGCGTCTGCTATACATCAAGAGCAAGAACTGCTCATTAAGAAAATTGAAAGTGTGAGAAAACGTATAGAAAAAGCTCATACACGAAAAGTAATATCAGTAGGCGAAGAGGATATTGCAAGTGTAATTTCCTTATGGACCAAAATTCCTGTGCAAAAACTGACTGAAAGCGAAAGTATGCGATTGCGAAAATTAGAGCAAACGTTACATCAAAGGGTTATTGGACAAGAGGAAGCAGTGCGCGTAGTGGCGACAGCTGTAAAACGAGGACGCGTAGGAATTAAAAGCCCAAATCGTCCGATTGGTTCTTTCCTGTTTTTGGGTCCGACAGGTGTGGGAAAAACGGAACTTGCAAAGACCTTGGCGGAAGCTTTATTTGGCAAGGAAGATGCTATGATTCGTGTAGATATGTCAGAATACATGGAGAAACACAGTGTTTCCAAAATGATTGGGTCACCTCCGGGTTATGTCGGTCATGACGAAGGCGGACAGTTAAGTGAGAAAGTAAGAAGAAATCCGTATTCGGTGGTGCTATTTGATGAAATTGAGAAGGCGCATCCAGATGTATTCAATATTCTTCTTCAGGTATTGGATGATGGCCACATTACGGACTCGCAGGGACGAAAGGTAGATTTTAGGAATACTGTTATTATTATGACATCCAATGCAGGTGCAAAGGCTATTATAGAGCCGAAGAAGCTGGGATTCGGCGCCAAAGAAGATGCGGCAGAAGATTATAAAAAAATGAAGAATAGTGTTATGGAAGAAGTGAAAAGATTATTCCGACCGGAATTTTTAAACCGCATTGATGACATTATCGTATTTCATGCACTTGGTGAAAATCATATGAAGTCCATCGTAGGACTTATGTGTCGCGAGTTGACAGAACGTGTGAAAGTTCAACTAGATATCAAACTCACCATTCGTGATTCTGTGAAAAAATGGATTGTAGAAAAAGGCACGGACAAGAAATATGGAGCCAGACCACTTCGTCGAGCATTGCAGACAGAGTTGGAAGACAAGTTGGCAGAAGCTATTTTAAACGGAGAAGTGAAACCGGGAACAGACGTGGTGGCCAGCATGTCAAAGAAAGAACTTATATTTACAACACAACAATAGGTTGTTCTTGTAGACCTGTGTGGAAAGGAGATACAAATGGCAAAAGGCAAGAAAAGTGTGTTTTTCTGCCAAAATTGTGGACACGAAGAAAACAAATGGTTGGGACAGTGCCCTATGTGCAAAGAGTGGAATACGTTTGTAGAGGAAACTGTTTCTACTATTAAAAGTAGCACTACAAGGCAGATGAAAGACGCAGAAGTCGTATCTTTGAATCAAATAGAAATTAAACATGAAGAACGTATCAATACGGGGATTCAAGAATTGAATCGGGTATTGGGCGGAGGCATAGTGCAAGGTTCCCTTGTATTAGTAGGTGGAGATCCGGGTATTGGAAAATCTACTTTATTATTGCAAGTATGTCAAAAACTTTGTGAATTCAAGAAAAATGTGCTTTATATTTCTGGAGAAGAATCCTTGAAACAAATTAAGCTACGCGCAAATCGCATGGGCGATTTCGGGGATGAGTTGTACCTTTTATGTGAAACTAATTTGGAAATTATTCGCAACGTGATTGAAAAGCGTAAACCAGATTTTGTAGTTATAGACTCTATTCAAACAATGTATAATGAGGAGGTTGCTTCTGCCCCAGGTAGCGTGTCACAAGTAAGAGAATCTACTAACATATTTATGCAATTAGCAAAAGGTTTGGGAATTTCAATCTTTATCGTAGGTCACGTAACAAAAGAAGGTACAGTGGCAGGCCCAAAGGTTTTGGAGCATATGGTGGACACAGTGCTGTATTTTGAGGGAGATAGGCATGCATCTTATCGAATCTTACGTGGTGTAAAAAACCGATTTGGTTCTACAAACGAAATCGGTGTTTTTGAAATGAGACATAATGGTTTGGTGGAAGTGGAAAATCCATCGGAATTTATGCTCAACGGGAAGCCAGAACATGCGTCAGGCTCTGTAGTTACCTGTTCAATGGAAGGGACTCGGCCTATCTTAATAGAAATACAAGCTTTGGTTTGTAGTAGTAATTTTGGTATGCCTAGAAGAACAGCAGCAGGTACAGATTATAATAGAGTAAATTTGCTTATGGCTGTTTTAGAAAAACGAGCAGGATTGCATTTGTCAAATTGCGATGCTTATGTAAATATAGCAGGCGGTGTCAAAATCAATGAACCGGCCATCGACTTGGGAATAGTGTTGGCGCTCATGTCCAGTTATAAGAACAGTCCGATTTCCGAAAAGACAATTGCTTTCGGCGAGGTTGGATTAAGTGGCGAAGTGCGGGCTGTCAATATGCCGGAGCAAAGAGTTAAGGAAGCAAAAAAACTTGGATTCGAAACGTGCATTATTCCAGAAGTATGCAAGGATATGGTAAAAAATATTTCTGGAATTCAGATTGTAGGTGTCAAAAATCTGAATGAGGTATTGCAACTGCTGTAATATATATAGAAGAAAGTGCGCAGATAATGGGAGGACGTCGGAGAAACGTCCTCTTGTTATTTGTGTTGAATAAAACCTTTACTATACAAAGACCATAAAAATATCATAAATGTACCAAGCTACATCTACAAATTTTCCGAGATAAAAAAATAGATAAAAAATATCGAAAAATTTATAAAAAAGTAGTTGACAATGAAAAATAGCTGTGTTATTCTAACTAGGCTGTCGCAAGAAAGCAGAACATTGATAATTAAACAATAGATGACAAAAAGTTTCCTGAAAATTTCTTAAGAGAATAATTCAGAACAGACATTTATGTCGAACCAAAAACAGTAAAGTAAGGTAAAATTGCTAGCAAGTGATTTTGACCAGAACAAACACTTTTAACGAGAGTTTGATCCTGGCTCAGGATGAACGCTGGCGGCGTGCTTAACACATGCAAGTCGAACGAAGCACTTACAATTGATTCTTCGGATGA
>JAZRND010000007.1:0-5002 GCA_045648005.1 Faecalimonas sp.
AAATCATATTGAAGAAAACACTTGGGAATATGATTCTTTAGAGCAAATGCTCTTTTTGTACTGTACAAAAGTTCTTGCCAACTTTTTCTTCACGTCGTCAGTAACGAGGGACAAAACCTATTTTGTTCCGAGTTACTGACGATGTGCAGTTTTTGAAAACTTCGAATTTTCGCAAAAAACTATTCCATTTAAGCAAAATACTACACTTTGCTAATCAAAAATTATTCTTTTCATTTTAAAAACTTCCAATCACATCATAATAACAACAGAAAATATTTGAAAACAATCTACCTTTATCTGCGCAGGCGGAAAAGTTAGATCTTTTCCGTCTGCGCAATTTTTTCTGATATCTTTTTCTTTTGTCTCCTGTTTTGAATTGAAACCCAAAATCAACTGAAGATACATAATATAATTAGAATTTATTTTTGAAAGGAGTTTGATATCATGTCAAAAGTTAGAACATTAGGTTATACCCTCAACCACGCTATTCAGGAAAATTTTTGTCTGGGCGAAAGCAAACGTTCCGCCAAATTTCAATTACATGGTGAAACAGATAACAAAATTTACAGTTACGCCCACAAAGACGATTTGCATTCAACCGCAAAAGATTTTGCTAAGTTCATAAAAGAGCATTTTGGAACTAGAACTGTTTATGAGATTGATTATAAACAGTTGGCTGCATACTTAGAACACAAAGCCGAAACCTGCAATGAAAAGACATTACTCAAAACAGTGAGCCATTTAGCCAAATTGGAATTGTGTTGCAAATGTACATATTCAAGCAAGAAGATTAACTGGAATACAAAAGAGTTGGTTATTCCTATTAGTGCAAACAATACTGGTATTACAAAGGATAAACCTATGGATTGGGCTACATCTCAGAAAATAATTGATTATATGACTCGTCCGGGTACTCATTCAGAAGCATATCGTTCTTTAGAACTGTCGAGATTGTTAGGGATGCGTGTAGAAGAAACCGTAAATGCGCGTGCAAATCGTTTTCATTTTGAACCAAGTAAAGATTATCCTCTTGGCTATGTAGAAATTTGTAAAGGTGACGGAGCAAAGGGAAATCGTCCGAGAATTATTCCAATTCAAACAAAAGAACAATTAGAAGCATTAAAATCTCTCTATTCTGGTAGAACCGGTAATGAATATATTATTCAGAAATCCAAAATCGGAAATCAACCTTTGGAAAAGAAAAGCATTTCAAAGTCATTTAACCGTGCATTAAAATCCTTATGCTTGGAACAATACAAAGGAAATCTCAACCATGCACTTCGCAAATATTGGGCGCAGAGAAGTTATGATTTGTATCGTGAAACTCATACGAAAAGCGAAAGCGTCAGATATGTCAATCGTATATTAGGACATGGAGAAGAAAGAAGTCTGTCGGAATTGTCACATTATGTGAATAATATTTGGTAAAAGATAAGCAGGATTTCAGCCGAGCTGAAATCCTGCGTTACTATTGTGCCCATACATACTGGTCTATTCTATTTGTATATTGACTCCACTCTAAAATTTTATCAGATTGTAATCTTCCAATCACAATATAACTCTGTACCCCTTGCGTTCTTGCAAACAGGTCTATGGCTCTTAGTGAATAATCCCTCTTCAAAACAAAAGATTTATATTCTAACGGATTAATAAGTGTATCTCTTGCAAAAGCATTTGCTTCCGCCTCCATATCTCCTTCTACCGAATCAAAGTCAATGAATTTTTGCTTTATGTCTCCATTGATAATATGCGCAATCTCGTGGAATAAAGTAAACCAAAAAGTATCTGCTCTTGACTTTCTTAATGTCAAGCACAAGATTAATTTTCCATCATCTGTCTTCTTAATAAATCCTTGCACCGGAGCACCTTGAAAATGTTTAACAATCTTGAATGCTATACCACATTTTGCAAATATTTCTTCTAATCTATCTCGAACAATATTAACATCTTCGAACATAAGGCTCTTAATTTCTGGTATATACGATTTAAGCAACTCTATGTCTAATTCATCAGATACCACACTATTTTTTGTCATCAACTCACATATTCTTTGCCATGCATATAAAACATAAACATCGACATTAATATTAGTTGCCACTTGTGCACGATATGCTGCATTATATGATATATGAGGTATTGCGGTTAAATTGCTGACTGCTAATACTTTTCGCAATCCAAGAACCCTTCCCGCTTCATTTAAATTTTCCTCTAGCATTCTTCTTTTTGTCATGTATTCAATGACTTGTTTTAATGGTTTTAAAATAGAAATCTCTGTTTCAGTAATGTTGTTCACTTCTTCAAACTCTAATAATTCGCGGTCATAATTTGCTTGAAGATTAATCCAAAAACCGGCATCAATTCCTAAAGCATATTCCAACCGTTTGGCAAAAGCCACGGAAATATTCTTTTGTCCTTTTACAACTGTACTAATATGCTTTTCCGTCATTCCTGTGCGTATTGCCAGTTCTTTTTGAGACATTTCCCTATCCGTCAATATTTCTATCAATGTTTCTCCTGGATGTATAATCAAATCAAGGGATAATCCAATTGTTTTTTGCACCTTTTCCATGATAATCCACCACTCCTTTTATTTGTACCGTGTCACATCTTTTTAATGCCTCTGGTGATGTGTCATCCACCATAGGTTTAATCACTAACCTCCAATTAGCAGAAACACTCACACCATAGCAATCATCCATACCAGTTAATGAATGGGGTTTTCCAAGCCCTGTGCTGAGATATATGAGAAAATTATCGGCAGCCTTTAACTGGTCGTATCTTTTTTTCACTGAACGGGTCAATTCAGCACCTATTTGTTTCTTCATTAACCCTTTAGGCGTTTGTATTTGACACAGGTCATCAAATAACTCTTTTACAGAATCATCTTCAAATATGATTTGCAAACAATCACCTCATTACCTTTTGTGTTTTATTTTTTCGCGTTTAAGTAATTACCTAAATGGTTAATTATATAATATTCTTTTGTGTTTCAAATGTCAAGATAATTCTAGAAAACTATGCAACCATTTTCGATTGCTTTTTAGTTTTGTAATCGTTCTTGGTTGCATTTTTCATTCAAACCTAAAATTCTCCAAATCTATCATCTTATTAATGCAAGTATCTTTTATCCTAACTTGCAGAAAGAATGATGCCTAATGAATGAACTCTTGTCAATTAAAAAAGAACGTGGTAATCTGTCATGCGAGGATGCACGGAAAATGTATGAAATGATAGAACGAGAAGAAATAATAAAATCCTACACTTTTCCAACCAAACCAAGTAGCGACGGCTATTACCATATCTATGTAAAAGATTCAACTGTAAAATCTGGTCGTCGTCAGTTTAAGTCCAAAACTTTGGATGACCTAAAAGAAAAGGTGTATCAATACGAAAAAGGAATCAAAGGAACAGTTCGAAAAACCTTCCATGATGTGTTTGAGATTGTGCAATCTCAGAAACTCGAATATGTGAAATCCAAGGAGAAACGATTGAGTGTAGAAAATACCATTATCCGCACTCGCTCCGATTATCGCCGTTTCTTCGACGGAACAGATTTCGAAGACAAATACATTGATATGATTTCCAAAAAGGATATTGAATCCATCTGCATGAAGAATCTCAAGCGCTACGATTTGCGTAAAAAAGCATTTGCCGGACTGCGTGGTATTTTGAAATCTGTATTTGACCTTGCTTTTAGCGAATACTGGATTGTCGACAATATCTATACCCGTGTCAACTTCCACATGTTCTCTGATATGATTGTTGATGATGTTCCAATTGAAGACAGAATGCACACTCAGGAAGAACTGATTCTCATATTAAACGAGTTACATCTTAAGCAGAAGCAGTATCCGAAGTGTAGTTCATTTTTCGCAATGGAATTTCAAATCATAACCGGAACAAGAAGGGGGGAATTACCACCTTTGACATGGGATGATGTGGATAAAGACGGCATTCGGATTACACAGTCTCAAATCAGCCACGAAAATGACTTTTACATAGTAGGTCATACAAAGAACTATCGCAAACGCAAATTTCCAATGACAGCGGATTTGAAAAACTTATTGGAACGCATAAAAGAAATGCATGACAAATACTATCCAAACAATAACTTCCTATTCCCTGCCGATACCAAGAATGGAACTATTACAAATATGGCGGTATATGGAGTTTATCGAAGGGTATGTAACAAACTTAGAATCCCGATATCAAAAGATTTGATTCGAGGTCCTCATTCATTTCGAAGAAATGCAATTACAGATGTTGCGAATGCAACAAACGGAAATATGGTTATGGCTTCATCACTCTTTGGAAACTCACCACAGGTTGCAATGAGTAACTATTATGGTGGTGCAAATCTAATGGATGCCAAAGATATTTTGGAGCAAAGAAAGTACCTAAGATTTGGGTAACCAAAAGGTAACCAAAAGTCAACCATTTTTACAAAAAAGAAGATGCCAAAAACCTTGATTTTTCAAGGCATTTAGCATCTCCATACCAATGAAGCATCGGGGATTCGAACCCCGGACAACTTGATTAAAAGTCAAGTGCTCTACCGACTGAGCTAATGCTCCATATATAATTAAAGCTTGTCCTTTTTTACAAAAGAAATGCCCAGAGCCGGAATCGAACCAGCGACACAGGGATTTTCAGTCCCTTGCTCTACCGACTGAGCTATCTGGGCAAAAAGAAATTGCGGGGGCAGGATTTGAACCTACGACCTTCGGGTTATGAGCCCGACGAGCTTCCAGACTGCTCCACCCCGCGATATTTATTTAACTAATTATACACACATTTTTAGAAAATATGCAAGTTTTTTGGAAGATTTTTACTTCCTAATGGATGGAGGTGGATTCGAACCACCGAAAGCGTTGCTAACAGATTTACAGTCTGCCCCCTTTGGCCACTCGGGAACCCATCCAAAAAGCCGATGATCGGACTCGAACCGATAACCTGCTGATTACAAATCAGCTGCTCTGCCAATTGAGCCACATCGGCATAT
>JAZRND010000008.1:0-63959 GCA_045648005.1 Faecalimonas sp.
TCTCGTCAGGTAGGTGTTCCATACATCGTTGTTTGGATGAACAAATGTGATATGGTTGATGACGAAGAATTATTAGAATTAGTAGAAATGGAAATTCGTGAACTTCTTGACGAATACGAATTCCCAGGTGATGATACACCAGTTATCCAAGGTTCAGGTCTTAAAGCTCTTGAAGATCCAAACGGAGAATGGGGAGACAAGATCATGGAACTTATGGCAGCAGTTGATGATTGGTTTCCAGATCCAGAACGTGATACAGATAAGCCATTCTTGATGCCAGTAGAAGACGTATTCTCAATCACAGGTCGTGGTACAGTTGCTACAGGACGTGTTGAAAGAGGTACATTACATGTATCTGACGAAGTTGAAATCGTAGGTCTTAAAGAAGAAAACCGTAAGGTTGTTGTTACAGGTATCGAAATGTTCCGTAAACTTCTTGACGAAGCTCAAGCTGGTGATAACATTGGTGCACTTCTTCGTGGTGTTCAAAGAACAGAAATCGAAAGAGGACAATGTTTGTGTAAACCAGGTAGTGTTAAATGTCACACAAAATTCACTTCTCAAGTTTACGTATTAACAAAAGATGAAGGTGGACGTCATACTCCATTCTTCAACAACTACAGACCACAGTTCTACTTCAGAACAACTGACGTTACAGGTATCTGCCAACTTCCAGCTGGTACAGAAATGTGTATGCCTGGTGACCACATCGAAATGACATGTGAACTTATCCATTCAGTAGCAATGGAAGAAGGACTTCGTTTCGCTATCCGTGAAGGTGGACGTACAGTAGGTTCAGGTGTTGTTAAAAACATCATTGAATAATTGAAATAAGTTCAATAAAATCAAGGCTTCCGAGGATTTCTCGGAAGTCTTTTTTTCTGCCAAAAAAATGAGAAAATTGGCTTACCGGTGCCAAAACGGTGCCAAAAATGGAGCCACCGGTGCCAAATGGTGCCACAAAAATACTCCAATAAGTAGCTTTTTGAGGCTATTTATTGGAGTGTTTTTTACCAACCTTTAATCTGTTTTACCAGTTCTGCGCGTTCTGGATCTTTATGGTATTGCAACTTAAATTGTATTGTCTCCACAACTTCTTTTCTTGATTCATCGTCTAATTGATAAAACAATGTCAGCAGCCTATCAACATCAGGCATACTTTTTTTCCCAAACAAGTTCATAAGAGGATAAAGTGAATTAGTTAAATAGGTTTTGATTCTAGTTGTATCCAAAGCTTCATTTAATCCGGATGGTAGTGCCGGATATACCTCTTCTGTAGACAAATCTCCTGAAAATGGACTAGCGGAACAGATTTCATTCACATCAATTTCTAATGCATTTGCAAGTCGAAGGCCAAAGTCAAATCGAATATTCGCATCTTTTTGAATAATTGTATATAGAGTTGTAGGACTAATGCCAGTCTCTTTTGATATTCTGCGCACATTTGTACCTTTTCTATCTAAACATTCCTTTAGTTTTTTTCCATCTCCCATAGGAAACCTCCCAAAATCATATATTTAAAATTACGAAAATCATAGATTCTTGCTTGTATCATATCACATTTAACAGAAAAAGCAAAGAAAAAATATACATACGAAAAACGTAAAAAAGTAAATACGAAATATTGACAAAACAAAAATACAGTGTTAGTATAAATGTACGGAAAACGTAAACCGACATATTACAATACAAGTACACACATACATATTGGAGAGAGAGGAGGAAGCAAAATGACAACCAATCAATATATGATGTGTGTAGAAGATGTGGCAAGAGAATTGGATTGTTCCAAATCTTACGCATACAAAATTGTAAAAACGTTGAATAAGGAACTTGCGGAGCAAGGTTATATTACAATGGCTGGACGAGTTCCGAGAGCTTATTGGGAAAAGAAGATGTATGGTTACGAACAACAAGAACAATAGGGAGAGATAACTGGGAAAGGAGGTGTAACAGTGGCTTATAAGGAGAAAGACACAAAGAAGTGGACGGCACAATGGTTTGAAGAAAATGCTCTGGGTGAGAAAAGTAAACATAGAAAGAGAGGCTTTGACACTAAAAAAGAAGCACTAGAGTATGAAAGACAGAAGAAATTAAGTACTAGCAAGAGTATGGATATGAAACTCAGCGCGTTTATGGATGTTTATTTTGAGGATAAGCAAAATGAATTAAAAGAACGTACACTACAAAATAAGCGTTATATGATGGAGCAACATATTGTACCATACTTCGGAAAAAAGAAGATGAGTGAGATTACAGCGGCACAGGTTATCCAATGGCAAAATGAGATGCAACAAAAAGGCTTTTCAGATGCTTATTTACGAATGATACAAAATCAGTTAACAAGTTTATTTACTCATGCTACAAAGATTTACGACTTGCAAAACAATCCGTGCAAGAAGGTAAAAAAGATGGGAAACTTCGATAGTAGAAGCTTGGATTTTTGGACTGTAGACGAATATAAGAAATTTCGTGAGACCATTGAACAGGGTTCGCAATATTATCTCGTATTTGAAATGCTTTTTTGGACTGGATGCAGAATCGGAGAGTTATTGGCACTTACACCAAAAGACATAGATTTTGCAAAGAATCAAATGAGTATTACAAAAACATATTACCGAAATAGTGGAAAAGATTATATTACAGAACCAAAGACAAAGCAGTCTATACGAGTAATTGAAATTCCAGAGTTTTTAAAGCAGGAAATTCAAAAATATGTAGATAGTCATTATGGAATGCCACAAAATGAAAGATTATTTCCGATAGGTCAAGAGGCGGTGCAACATAAATTGAAACGTCATGTAGAAAAGTCGGGAGTAAAAAGAATCCGAGTGCATGATTTGCGTCATTCGCACGTAGCTTATCTCATTCACTTGGGTGTGGAGCCACTTCTAATCAAGGAGAGATTAGGACACAAAGATATTAAAATTACATTGAACACTTACGGACATTTATATCCAAGTCAGCAGAGAAAAATCGCTGATTTATTAGACAATAAAATTCAGATTGTATAACAGAGAAGAAAAAACACCATTAAAAGGATAGTTTTGAAAAAATACACCTTTTTAGTGAGTGTTCAATTTTAAAATCTTGGTATACACTGAATTCAACAATTTCATAGCAGTTGCAGTATGGAAAATTCCGGTGTATACCTAGACAGTCAATCAGTCGAGACTTGCCAAGAGAGTTGATGGACCGAAAGGAGAAAATGAAGCGAGTTAAGGGAAGGAATTATATGGCGGAAGGATAATAACCTACAGAGGAACTGAAGTGCAGTTCCTTACCCTCGAAACGGCAATAGATGGAGTCGTGCCGAAAGGTGCGTTGTAATCACAAACAAGTGACATACTGCAACTCCCATGTATACGGGGCGAGGAGGAGTCTAGAAGACTGGCGTATACTTACTTAAAGAATAACTACAAATAGGAAATTGTTTAAGAAATAGGATTTTTGATATGAAAAGGAGGAAGAAAATAATGACACAAATGTTATTACAGAGCAGAAGAATTGTGATTGATCATGGATGGGAGTTTATAAAGACGCTTCATTTCATGTTTTTGGCCGGAGTCAATGAAATTCTGTCAGAACCAGCGTTTTTTGATAACGTGGTGGAGTATAACGGCAAGTATTACAAAGTCGGAATGAAACGTGGTGCAGTTATGGATTCTAAGGTAGAAACGGAAGACTATTATATTTTGACATTGGCTGCAATAGCAATGGAATTAAAATACATGGGACTTCATGAAGCAAACATTGTTATAGGAGCAGGACTTCCAGCTACAAGATACGGGGCAGAGAAAAAAGGCTTTGTTGAGTATCTGTCTCGAAACAAAGATGTACAGTTCAAATTTGAAGGAGAGGAATATAAGGTTAAGGTTGAAAAAGTAGCAATGTTCCCACAAGGGTATGCTGCAGTCGTCGAAGATTTACCTTATCTCAGTAACAAAGCGATTGTAGTGGATATTGGTTCTTGGACTACAGATATTTTTCCAATTATCAATAAAAAGCCAGATGACGCAAATGCAAACTCTATTCCGGGTGGTGTTATCTCATGCATGCGCCTGATAAACAAACATAGCGTAAGACTTTATAATGAGAAAATTGATGAAGAGGAAATTGTTCATTATATCGCAACTGGTAAAACAAACTTGGAAAAGAAGTATGTAGAACTCATCGAAAAAACTCTAAAAGAGTTTGCAACGGAGTTGTTTAATTCGCTTCGTGAAGAGGGATACAGTCTTAACACGACACAGTTTTATTTTGTGGGTGGCGGTGCATCCGTTATGAAGCGATTTGGTGGATTTGAGCAGAAGAACATCCGTTACAATCTTGACCTTAAGGCAAATGCCAGAGGTTACGATAAATTGACAAAGATTGCAATGGATAGAAATGCGAGGAAGTAACCATGAAACATGAAAACATTTATCAGCACAACATTCGGTTGAATTTAGACCGCGCAGAGCATTTAAAGGTACACCGTTATATCATGAATGCCGATCCCAAGATATTCAAATCAAAAAATGATTTTCTGATTAAAGCGGTATTGGCAGGAGCAACGAGTGTGAGTAAGGGTATATTCCCGGAAATCGTAGAAGAAGTAGAAGTGAAATTGTCTGAGGAGCAGCTAGATGTACTCAGTCATAAAGTAGTAAATTTGATGAAAACAGAAGTCATGAACGAGGTTATGAAAACACTATTAAATATGGCTTTTTCAAATCCAAGTGGAATGACACAAAACAGACCAACAGAAAAAGAGGGTATTGTAGAAGATTACCTTGCAGACGCTGCAATGGATTATTTTGAGGAGTGATGAAATGAGAACTGTATTTAGCATATTGGGGAGAGGAGTTGGTTTTGTCATGAAGGGTGTATTGCTTTTATTTCGAGCGATGTTATATGTCTTGCAATTATTCATGGTTTTACTGTGTTTGGTAGGAAGATTATTTATATCGCTTGTAGGAGCAGGAACACCGTAGGAGAGGAGGTGAGCAAGATGAAGGAAAAGATGAATCTGATGTCTCTCATGCAGAGACTGACTCAGTATTACACGATGAATAAGGAGTCAAATCTGAATCGTATGATGAGATATTACACAACAATGAATGAAAGACTTGGACAGTAGGAAGGAGTTAATCATGTACAAGATACGGGCTGAACCAAATAGCAACCCGTGAACATGACACTGTCTACGAATGTAAGAGTGGACTGGTTGACACGGTATGCGTAGCCAATCCCTCTTACAGAAAGGGGATTGGTAAGTTATGAAAAAGAAGTGTTTACTTCTAATACTAATGGTACTTCTCCTTTTAAATGGTTGTACGAAGAGTGATGAAACTGTGGAAACGCAGGTGGATACTGAACGTGTTGAAACAGTCGACACGGAAGAGAACACCGATACAGAAGTAGAAGAACCATTAGATACTTCCCCAAAAGAGGAAGAAGAAAGCAAAGTAGAATCTGAACAAACAGAAACTTTAAAAACAGAGAATGAGGAGCAAACAAAAACTCCTCGTCCATCAGAGAATAAAGATATACCGATTGAAGAAAAAGAGGATAATAATTCGAGCGTAGAGAATGAACCTCCGAAAGAGAGTGTGAATGTTTCTACCCCAGTTGTGAATTATAATCCGAATACTATAGTTCAGTTAGCAACTGACAAACTCAAAGCGATTGGAAAGGTAACATTGACTGACAATCTTGACAGATTGCTTGCAGAAGGTAGTATTACACAAGAAGAATACAATGAGTACTATCCATATGACGGAGCAGGTTACTATAGCGTATTTATGGAAACCAATCTGAATGAGGCAACGACCACTTCGGGCAGAAGGATATATAGTGAAGAGGAAATTGCAGAGCATATAGCAGATATGCTGGCACTCGAAAACGGACCATATTTCTTAATCGAATATACTGGTATTTATACAACCGGTGGCAGTGATTTTTATGAGTTTCGTTGTTACAGAGCATAAAACTAAATATTGATGAACTAAGACAGGCTATTTTTCAGTCTGTCTTTTTTATGTTAAGAAATGGAGGCAAGACAATATGAAAAATAGTAAACGTTTAATGGCAGGGTTACTTGCATTGTTGACAGTGTTCACATCGGTATTCACCGGTTCCGCATCTGCAATGGCAGCAAGTTCATCTGCAAAATTACAATTATGGTATGCATCAACTAAGGAGCATGGAGTAGTAACAGAGTTTAATTCTTACACGTATACCGGAAACATTATGTATGGAATGATTGACGGTGCGACAGCATACTGTATGAATTACGCGAAGTCTGCAGATGGAAGTCAGACCATGCAAAGTTCAAGTAGTCCAAAGACATCGATCAGTGCGGCGCAAGAAAAGCAGTTGGGATATTGCATGTATTATGGACATGGAAAGACAAATGTGGCTGCCCCAACAACTGCAGAACGTAATGGATATGTTGCTACGCAGGCAATGGTATGGATTATCGAAAAGAACTTGTTTGGAACTGCAAAGGCAGATTCAGCAGCACAAAAGATTTGTGCATGTGCGCCGAACTCTACAGACGCATATAACTTCTATGTGGCATTGAGAAACAATATGCAGGCTGCAATGAATGTAACCATTCCAAGTTTCGCGTCAACTACAAAAAGTGGTGCGCCGACTTATGAACTGAAATGGAATGAAGCGAATAAGAGATTTGAAACAACGCTTAGCGATACCAATGGTGCGTTAAGTAACTTTGATTTTTCAGTAAGTGGTTTTTCAACATCTAAAAATGGAAATCAGCTTACAATCTATTCGAATACAGTCAATACAACTGCAACAACTGTGACGGGTTCTACAAACAATGGTACAGTTCAACCTACAACAAGTTGTGTATATTGGACGATTAACAAAGAGAAGTATCAGGAGTTTGTCTCTACCAAGCCACAAGTTGATCCGATTAGTGCTTATCTGAAAGTAAAAACAGAAAGCATTGGATATGGATATCTGACAAAAACAGATGAAGAGACAGGTGCATTACTTCCAAATGCAGAATTTGGTATCTATTCTGACAGTGCATGTAAAAACCTTGTATCTAAATTCACAACCGGGGCAGATGGAACTGTGAAGTCACAAGGCTTAGTAGCAGGAACTTATTATGTGAAGGAACTGATTGCACCAAAAGGATACGTGATTAGTAACACCGTACACACAATGGTAGTACGAGCAGGACAGACAACCTATCTTGATGTTGTTGATAAGGAACAAAAAGGAGAATTGACCATTTATAAAGAGGGCGAAGTTCTTACAAAATGGGATGGCAGCAATTTTATTTATGAAATGAAAAAACTTCCGGGTGCAACTTTTAAAGTAACTGCAGGCGCAGATATTTACAGAGCAGATGGAACAAAAGTACATTCTGAAGGCGATGTTATTGCAGAGCAGTTGACAACCGGAGTTGACGGACATGTGTATTTGGGAAATCTTCATCTTGGTACTTATGTGGTAACAGAAACAAGTAGCATTGATGGATATACAATCAATACGACACCGCATGTAGTCAATATCGAATATGAAAACCAAAATGTAAGCGTACAGGCAGAAGCGGTAACAGTACAGAATGCGAGACAAAAAGCAGAAGTGACTGTTACAAAGAAAGATTCAGATACAGACAATCCGTTAGATGGCGGACAATACACACTGTATGCTTTGGATGATATCGTAAACTATGCAGGAGAGATTATTGTATCAAAAGGTAAAGCACTGCAGACAGTGACTACAGGAGAAGACGGTAAGGCAACGTTCACAGTAGACCTTCCGATTGCAAACGGATATTACGTATCCGAAACTCTTGCGCCAGAAGGATATATCCGAAACAGTGAAGATGTATATCAGTTTGGTTTTAAATATCTTCCGGAAACAGAGGAAAAGGCAAGTTTTAAGCATACGTTTTTCAATGAGCGTGTAACAGCCAAGATTAAATTGAGCAAAGTGGATGCATTGACTGAAACAGCAGTACCGCAAGGCGACGCTTCTCTTAAGGGTGCAGAGTATGGACTTTATGCACGCAATGACATTCTTCATCCGGATGGAACAACCGGAGTCGTATTTAAAGCGAATGATTTAGTAGCAACCATGATTACTGACGAAAAGGGTAAGGCGCAAGTTAGCAATCTTTATCTTGGTAATTATTATGTGAAAGAGATTGCTCCATCAGAGGGTTATCTTCTTGATGAGAAAGAACATGATTTGGTATGTAATTATGAAGGTGATTTAGTAGCCGAAGTTACACGAAGCACAGTTTCTGAGGAAATGGTAATGCTTCAACCATTCCAGTTAATCAAGGTTTCTGATGATGGAGAAGAAACAGACGCACCATTAGTAGAGGGCGCAGGATTTACAGCATACTTGAAATCAGCGATTCCTCTTAAGAAAGATGGTTCTTATGATTTTGAGAAGGCAACTCCGGTAGTGATTGGAGATAATGGGGAAACAGAACTTTTCACAAACGAGGAAGGATTTGTTTTCTCCAGAGCAATTCCTTATGGAACGTATGTGATTGTAGAATCCACTACTCCACACAATATGAAAACTATCAAGCCATTTGAGATTACGATTTCGAAAAATTCACCAAAAGATCCACAGGTTTGGAGAGTCTTGATTGACAGAGAGTTTACTGCAAAACTTCGCATTGTGAAAATGGATGCAGACACAGGCAAAACAGTCTTACGTCCAAATGCTGAGTTCAAAATCTATGATATGAATAAAAAAGAGTATGTAACTATGATTACCACATATCCATCCAAGGTAAAACATACTTCATTCTTTACAGATGAAGACGGAGATTTAATTCTCCCGGCAGTGTTAAAGATTGGTGACTATCGAATCGAAGAGGTAGCTGCACCATATGGATATGTGATGAATAAAAACTACGTTACGGTAGCAGTTGATACCAACACGTTTTATGAAATTGATTCCGATACGAATGATGCAATCATCACAGTAGCGTATGAAAACGAACCAACAGTTGGCAAACTTACAGTGAAGAAAACCGGAGAAGTGTTAGACGGATTCAAGGGCAGATGGTTTGCGAAATCTGACAAGAAAGAATTCATCTATGTGGAAGGTAATCTTGCAGGAGCCAAGTTCGAAGTTTATGCAAACGAAGATATTTACACAGCAGATATGCAGTTGGATATCAATGGCGAGCGTACAAAATACTATTCGAAAGACGAATTGGTAGCAACGTTAGTGACTGGGGAAGACGGAACTGCATCATTATCTGATTTGCCACTTGGTAGTTATCGCATTGTGGAAGTAGAAGCACCTTATGGATATGTATTAAATTCCAAAGAGCAGGTAGTTACATTTGTCTATGTGGATGATAAGACACCTGTTGTGGAAGAAAGTGCAGTGTTTGAAAACGAGAGACAGAAAGTGGAAATCGATATTTATAAAAAGGATTCTGAAAACGGTAAGGGCATTGCCGGTGCCGAATTTGGTCTCTATGCAAAAGAGGATATTGTCAATGCAGAGGGCAAAGTGATTGTGAAAGCCGACAAACTTCTTGAAAGAGCTGTTTCTGATAAAGATGGTAAAGTAGAGTTTGTAAAGGATTATCCGTTTGGAAAATATTATGCGAAAGAATTGCAAGGTCCGAAAGGATATGTTTCTTCCGATGAAGTGGTAGCATTTGATACAGAGTATCAAGGACAAGATGTAAAGAAAGCTTCTTATAGCGCAGAGTTCCTTAACACTCCAATCAAACTGGATGTTTCAAAAACAGACATTACCGGAGAACACGAACTTGCTGGTGCAACACTTACCGTTCTCGATAAGGATGGAAATGTGATTGATACTTGGGTATCGGATGGAAGTGAACACAGAATTGAAAGAATCCCAGCTGGCAAGTATATCTTAAGAGAAGAAATTGCTCCTTATGGATATAAGATTGCGACAGAGATTGAGTTCGAAGTAAAGGATACTGCAGAAATTCAGAAAATAACAATGGTAGATGAGATTGTAAAAGGTAAACTTGTTCTTGTGAAAACCGATGCAGTGACCAGAAAAGGCATTGAAGGTGTAGAGTTTGAACTTCGAGATCAAGAAGGTAATGTAATCGAAACACTTATCACAGATAAAGATGGACGAGCAGAATCCAAAGAACTTGATATTGCAACTTTTGAAAACGGTGCCTATAAGGAAGATATCAAATACTATGTTGTGGAAACAAAAGCAGCACAGGGATATGTTTTAGATGAAACCGTTCATGAAGTAGTATTCCGTTATGAAAAGGAAGCACCGGAAGTAGTAACCTACGAATTGGCAGTGACAAATAAACCAATCGTTCCGGAAGCACCAAAAACAGGTGATGATTCTCAACCATTTGTATTAGCAGGAATCTGTGTCGCAGGTTTAGGCTTGGCAGTGTTAGCATTATCAAAAAAGAAAAAAGAACGTAAATAGTAACTTTAGACTTAGAGATACAGGCCACCCGGCTTGTATCTCTTTTCAATATCAGGAGGTAAAAAACTATGATGAATTATGAAATGTTTAAGGAAATCGTTTCCGAAAAGTTGGCAGATTATCTGCCAGAAGAATATAAAGACAGAAAGTTAAGTTTTGGGACTTTTGACAAAATCAATACGAAACGCGATGGAGTAACTTTTATGGTAACAGAGGATGATCCGAGGGTATCTCCTACTATGTATCTTGACGGCTTATATGAAGACTACAAAAAGATTGGAGAGATTGAATTAGTGTTACACGGAGCAGCACAAGACCTTTGTAAGCATTTAGAGATGGGAAAGGAAATGGTAGAGAAAATCCACGTAGATGAGATTGCAGATAATGTATTTTTTTCTGTTATTAATGCAGAGCAAAATCAAGAATATCTGCAGAACCGTCCGCACCGTCATTATAACGATTTGGCAATTGTTTATGATTATCTGGTTGAAATTGATGATACCGGAATCGTGAGTGTTCCAATTACGAATGATTTGGCAAGATTGGCTGGATTAGAGGAACATGAGTTATTCGAACTTTCAAAAGAAAATACAAAAAGACTTTTGCCAACTGTGATTAAGCCAATGAGTCATGTGATTGCAGAGCTTATGGATATGGAAACTGTACCATTTGAATTGAGACAGGCAATCGAGCAGGAGATGGAGGTAAATGAGCCGATGTTTGTGATTACAAATGCTTCCAAACATAGAGGTGCAGGTGCAATGCTTTATGAAGAAGGTTTACACGAATTATCGACCTTTTTAAATAATGACCTTTATCTCTTACCTTCATCTATCCACGAACTCATTGCAGTATCCGTAGATACTATGACACCTTTAGAACTTGCTGATATGGTGCAGGAAATCAATCAAATGGAAGTAGAGATTGGCGACAGACTCTCAAATCAAGTATACCACTACGACAGAACTACAAGAAAGGTAACGATGGCAACTGATACTCCAAATAAGAGCCTTGACAATGTCAAAGATTATCAAGAGTTTGAAGTGACAAGAGGAACTGTCAGATAGGAGGCAGTTATGGATAGACCGGAACTGACAATGGAAGACATTGTAACTTTGGTAAATGCGTTTGAAGGAGAGTTTATCATTCACATTGAAGCTAGGGAGGAGGACGAAACTGATGGAGCAGAATAAATCCCCTTTTAAGATTGAGCAGGTTTCTATCCGTTTAGTAAAAGATGCACCTTTGTATTCTGAGGAACCGTTAGACAATCCCAAGAAGGTTGTTGAGGCACTTGCGAAGGAACTGAGTGAAATGGACAGAGAAGTCATCTGCATTGTCAATATGAATGCGAAAAGTATAGCTATCAATTATACGATTGCTAGTGTGGGCACAATCACGAATGCGATAACGTGTCCAAGAGAACTATTAAAATCCAGTATTCTATCCAACGCCACCGGGATGATTATGCTCCATAATCATCCCAGTGGAGACCCAACGCCGTCTATGGAGGATATGAAACTCACTGCCCGAATAGGAGCTGCATACGAGATTATTGGGATTGATTTATTAGACCATATCATTGTTGCAGGACGTACAGGACAGTACTTTAGTTTTAATGAGAATCGTTTATTACAGGATGCAAAAGAGTTTCAGGAACTAGCAGCAAATCACACAGTCGAGAAGGAAAAATCGCTTATGGCGGCAGAGAAAGCGAGGTCGAGATAGATGGCACATTATACGGATGAAGAAATAGCAATTGCTAAGAGCGTAGACTTGGTGGCAGTTGCAGATGCATTGGGATATCGTACCAAAAGAATCGGCAGTTATTACACCTTAAAAGAGATGGATTCCATTCGCATTTACAATCATAAAACATGGTATCGCTGGTCCAGACAATATGAAAGTGAAGGCAGGGATGGAACACAGATTGATTTTCTAATGAACTTTGCAGGTTATGATTTTGCCGAAGCTGTGGCATGGTTACTGGATTTTACAGGGTACAGACGTATGCCGGAAGGAGCCAAAAAGCCTTTGAAGAATCAGGCACCGAAGAAAACACAAAAAGAAAAGAGCGCATTTGTATTACCCACACCAGCGAGAAACAATTCCTATTTGTATTCTTATCTCATCAATGAAAGGGGTATAAGTAAGGAAATTGTGGATAAGTTTGTGGATAACGGGTTGATATACGAAAGCAGAGACTATCACAACATCATTTTCAAAGGGCTTGATCCTAATGGGAACTGTAAGTTTGCAAGTATGAGAGGCGTATTCGATGGGCAGGGAAAACCATTTAAGTGTGATGTGGAAGGGAACGACAAGAACTATGGTTTCAATGTTAGAAATCCGGATAGTCATGAAGTGGTTGTTTTTGAAGGAGCAATAGACCTGATGAGTTATATGGACATTTTTGGTGACTTCAAATCGAACATGATTGCACTGGGAATGGTAGCAGATGCTCCGCTTGAAACTTTTTTAAAAGAGAACCCGCAAATAAGCAGTATCAAGTTCTGCTTAGACAACGATGAAGCAGGCAGAAAAGCAACGGGAGTACTTCTCAAAAAGTATTACGAGCTGGGGTATGAGGTAGAAGATTGTCCACCACCGAAGACGCATAAGGATTATAACGCATGGCTTTCTGAATTTAGAGGTGATATTCGAGATTCATGTAACAAAAAGTGCAAAGTGATGTAACAGTCATGTAAGAAGTGATGAACCTTTTTCGCAAATTCATATAAGTATTAATGTAACTTTTTTCAGAGGGGCAGATATGTTCATGTAACTTTTTTCTCAATTCATAAAAGAAGTGATGTAAGAAAGTTACATGAAAAATCGATTTTAATGTAAGAAGTAATGTAATAAAAGGGGTTTTAGGGGATTTTCCCCTAACAAGAAGCATTGTAATACACAATGCGTTTCTTGCGATGGACATCGGAAAGCTTCCGGGTCCATCTATGGAATTGAGAAATTTCAGAAAAACGACTAAAGGAGGGTACTAAACGCAATGACAAAAGAAATTGAACTAATCACAACTCCACAGGAACTTAAGGAGTGGATGCGTGACGCTGACGTGCAAATGGAATTTAGCAGCGACGATATGGAAGTTCTTTTAGGATATGTGGAAGGACACGGATACGCCTTGGCAAAGGACCGGGATAATCAGCTTTTCAGAGTGGATCTGGAATCGGATGAGGTGGAAGTGGAAGAATACACACTAGATGATGCCATCGACCAAGCATGCGAATGGAACTATTCATTGATTTTGGAAGCAGATGAAAACAGAAACAATCCAAAGAACATGATTGATTTTGCAAACGAGCAGGCAAGATATGACAAGTACAAAGAGGATGAAGTAATCTTAGACAAGATGTTTGAGCAGACGAAGTATATGCCTCCAATTGAGGCGCTTGCGAGAAAGATTGCTAGTGAGGTCTTAGCGGCATATGACCTTGGTGTAGAAAAAGTAGTTCAGACCGTCACAGAACAGATAAGAGGATTTCAGCCGGAAAGGGTGAGGTAAATGGCAGATAAAACGACAACTGTTTCGTTTCGAATGAATGAGGCAGAACGTAAACTATTGCATGAAAGAGCGAGTGAATATGATATGACAGAATCCACGTATTTGAGATTTCTTATTACTCAAAAACCAAATGACTATCCGGAAATCCGTGTTCTTATAAAAGAGGCGATTAATGAAGTGAATCACATTGGAGTTAACATCAACCAGATTGTAAAGAACAATAATTCTTCTTTTTATAAAAAGGAAGACAAAATCAAACTGACAGCATATATGCAGAGGGTAGATGATACTTTGCAAAAGGTGGTGGATGCACTTGGCGATCACTAAGTTATTATATATGAAAGATTGTGGAAATAGTTTTCACGGAAAGCATTTGAAGGCTGCACTTGATTATATTTCAGATGTAGATAAGACGCAGGGAGGACGATTGATTGCCGGAGTGAACTGTCGTCCTGATTCTGCGTTTGAAGAGATGCGGGAAACTAAAAAGCATTTCGGTAAAATTGATAAGCGTCAGGCGTATCATTTAATCATTTCTTTTCAAGAAGGAGAGATTGAAGCAGATACTGCTTTTGAAGTGACGGAGAAGTTCGTCAAGGAATATTTGGGTGACAGTTATGAAGCAGTGTATGCGGTCCACGACAATACAGCACACATCCATTCGCATATCGTATTCAATAGCGTTAGTTTTGCGGATGGTCGCAAATACAGATATGAAAAAGGTGATTGGGAGCGTTATATCAGACCGATTACTGAACGCTTGTGTAAGGAGTATGGATTATCCGTATTTGAATTTGAAAGTGAAAAAGTGAAGTCAGATGAAAAGATACAAGAATGGGATGATTCAAAAAATGGTCCGTTTGTATGGTCGAATATGATTCGAAGAGACTTGGATGCCTGTGTCGTACAAGCAGAAGATTTCTCCCAATTTGAATCCCTTCTTTTGGAGAAAGGGTATCAGATTCAAAAGGGTAAATATCTGGCAGTCAAACCTCCGGGGATGGCACGTTACAGACGCTGCAAAACCTTGGGAGAGGATTACACCGAATCAAGAATCAAAGCAAGGATTCAAACAGAGAATCTGTCTACTTATAGAGTGGAAACCTTAGAAGAAGCAGAGCGCGTAGTATATTCACAGATTCCAAGAGGAAAGCGCGCAAAACTATCTGGTCTGCAGAAGAGATACTATGCAAGGTTATATCGTTTGGGATTATTAAAGCGAAAACCCTATAGTCAGGCTTGGAAGTACAAGGATGATATTCGTGAAATGCACAAGATACAGGAACAATATTTGTTTTTGATAAATCATGACATTGAATCCTTAGCAGACCTGCAGGCGAAATCTCAAATCTTGTCTCAGACTAAAAAGAGCATTTCGAAAGAAAAAAGCAAAATGTATCGTGCAAGGAAGAAGTGCGAGGAACTGTTTGAGATTGCAGATTCGATGAAGGAACTTTATGAAAGGGAGCAGGCATATCAAGATGGAGATACTTTTTTTCAGAGAGAGCATGAGGAATGGACAGCATATAAGACACAATTGACCGACCAGGGATATTCCTATGAGGAAGTAATGAAATTGCAAGAGCATTATAATAGTGAGATTGCAAGACTTCGTAAGGAGGAACGAGAAGCGTCAAAGGAACAGCGCATTGCAGAATCCTTAGTAAAAGAGTTAGATGAAGCAGCAAAAGAACGTGAACTAGAACAAAAAGAACAAGAAAGGAAAGAAGTAAGGACGCAGCCAACAAGGTAGGCTGTTATTTTTTTGTCCTGACAGAAAGTGGAGGTAAACATGGAAGAAACAAGAAAAGTATTAACCCAAGAAGAAATTGCGCAAGAAGTCAATCGACTAACAAGAGGTGCAATGAAAGATGAAATCATTGAAATGGTAAGTTCTGATTATGCATTCGGACTTACGAAGGAAGAAGTCGATCTCTATCTGGATAAGCAATTTGAAGTAGAGCAGATGCGTATGGTTTCAAAGGCACTTAGAGAGTGCGGAGTTGAACTTGCAAAGGTCATCGCGCAAGAGAAGTACGATAAGCACCGCATGCAAGTATCAATCGAGTTTTGCAGCAAAGGTGTTCCGGTGGAGGCAATTCAAAAAGGATTAGAACAGACTGGCAATGCACACAGTCTGAAGGAAGTGCTTTCTAAGGTATTGACTGCTTTAAATGTTGATACCGAAAAGGAAGCATTGAAGAAGCAACTTGAAGAAAAGGACAAGGTTATTCAGAGCCAGCAGAAAACGATTGAAGAAGCAGGTGCTGAGATTTCCAAGTTAAAAAGCACGAACAAAGAATTGGAAGATGCGATAAAGAAGGCTGAGAAAGAGCGTGAACTGCAGGAAGAAAAGAAAGAAGAAGCGGAAGCGAAAAGTGTGGTAATGTCAACACCGGCACCCGTGCCAACTCCGGAGATTCATTATGTAGTCGGTGTGAGTGGACAGAATCATTCTGTGCTGCCTCTTTCTATGGAACAATCCGGTAAGAGCAAACAAAGCGGAATGTATGCACTTCTTGGGAAGTTGGCATTTAAAAAGAAGTCCAGACAGGACATTGTTGGAATGGTGGCGAGTGGTCGCTTAAATACAGCGCAGCTCGTACAGATAAAACATGCAATTGAAAGGGGGCTTACCGAGCAACAGTTGGTTCATCTGATTAACAGTTGTGTTCCACCAGAACAGATGAAGGAGATTATTGAAATCGCAGAATTAGAAAACACATTAACGTAGGAGGGATAAAAGATGGCAGAAGAAATTATGGAGGCCGTGCAGATTATTCGTGTAGCTTATGAAGGAATCGAAATCGCTATCAGAATTGGAAGTGGCGGTTTGAAAGCGGCGCAAAATGTAGTAGAAGCATTAATCGGTATGCTGGAGTATGAAAAAACGCTGGGCAAAACAAGTATGAAGAAACTCCTCATGAAAGGTGGAGATTTACAAGTCTTTCAGTTTAAAACAGAAGACAAGAAGCAGGTAGAAAAGATGCTTAAGAAGTATGGAATCCTGTACTCTGTACTTCCGGACATTAACAAAACGGATGGATTATCAGAAATCATTTTCCATTCGGAGGCAGTGCCGAGAATGAATATGCTTGCAAAGAAACTGACTCATGCGAAGATCGCAACCTTTGATGATTATTTGAACAATGGCGATCAGAAAGGTATCGACAAACTTTTGAAGTTCTTGCAAGGACAGAAAAAGGGAAACTTGTCATCCCACACTGAGGAGGAACTGCAAGTAAACCAGACAGTAGATAGTCTGATTCAAAAGGTCGGATTGTTTGTAACTGGCAAGCAGGAAGTCAGTGTGGAAGATGTAAGAGAGAATTTCAGCATTGATATGGTGGAAGCGGAGAATGTATTAGAACAACTTTCTACCCTTGGTGTCTTAAATGTTTCAGATGCAACCGGGAAGCGCAAGGTACTTATGGACAGCCAGACGTTTGAAAGTCGTCTTCAAAGCTATAGAACATTAGCCGGACGTATTCAAGCAGTTGCGAAATCTCAAGACACAAATTTAGTAGATGTCACAATCAGTAAGACCTTAATTGCTGCTGAAAATGACAGAGCAGTGAAAACAAGAATTCCGGGGACATGGGGAGACAATGTTCGTTATCTTTGGATTTCTAAGGAAAACATCATGGACATTCACGATGGCAAGACAATGTTGACGTTCTTGGATTCTCATAAAGATTACAAGCTGTATGATGCAGAAAATCGTGTGGTAGAAACAAAGCAAGGTCAGTCGTTGTATCAAGAACACTATGACAGTGTAGAAGCCGGCGTAAGAGATCATTATGAAAAAGCACTTAAGGAGGCTGAGAAGACTGTTCCGAAGAAAACACCAAAGAAAACGCAAACGCAGAAAAGAGGTTAGCATATGCAAACGGGTAAAAGAAAATTACTTTGGATATTAGTAATCATCGGTGCAGTGATATCCGTTTTCTTAGGATATTTAGTGGGAGGTGCTTGGAGACAAGGGATTCAGGCACCCGAATTCCTAAACCGATTTATGGAAGTGCTTGAGCATCCGTTCCGAAACTACTTCAACGCATACACGATCAAAGCGATTTTGTTTGTAGAAATAGTATATGCATTGGTTCTTTTGTTGTATTACACAAGTCGTCGCAATTATATGATTGGGAAAGAGTATGGTACAGCGCAATTTGCCAATCCAAAGTCCGTGAATAAGAAAATCAAAGATAAGGAACCTGACAGAAATAAGATTGTGAGTCAAAACGTGAGTATGAGTTATGATACTAGATACACACAACTTAACAATAACGTTCTTGTTGTAGGAGGCTCAGGAGCAGGAAAGACAGTCAAATGTGTTGAACCTAATATTATCCAGTTTCCCCAAAGAGTATCTCTTGTAACAACAGACTCTAAGGGTGAAAACCTTAGCAGAAATGGAAATGTTTTGAAAGCGAATGGATATAAAGTAAGAGTGTTAAATCTAATTAATATGGAGCAGTCCGACGGGTATAACCCTTTTGCTTATATTCGAAACGAGACAGACATCAACAGACTCATTACCAATCTTATGGCAAATACCACTCCAAAAGGCGCACAGTCTGCAGAGCCATTCTGGGAAAAAGCAGAGAGTTTGTTTTTGCAGGCGATATTTAAATATGTGTGGATGGAGATGAAACCGCATCAAAAGAATTTCCGTACAGTCATGCAGCTTACAAACGAGGCAGAAGTAACAGAGCAAAACAAACCGTCTAGGCTGGACGCACGTATGAAATTTCTTGAAAGTACGCATGCACTTGGCTCTAAACATCCAGCAGTTGTCAGTTATAACAAGTGCATGAGGGGTGCGGGTGATACGATTCGTTCCATTATCATCAGTGTGAATGCGAGATTGGCACCATTGGAGAATGAACAGGTATTACGACTTTTTGACAGAGATGAAATGAATCTTGCAGAACTTGGTATTGGTGTCAATGGCGATGAAAAAACAAGAACAGCACTCTTTTGTGTGATTCCGGATTCGGACAAGACTTACAACTTTATCGTAGGTTTACTTTACACGCAGTTGTTCCAAGAACTGTACTATCAGGCAGATGTCAATTTTGGTGGTCGTCTTCCAATTCACGTATCCTTTTTGCTGGATGAGTTTGCAAACGTCGCCCTTCCGGATGATTTTTGTTCCTTGCTTTCCACTATGCGTAGTAGGGAAATCAGCGCAACGATTATCATTCAGAACTTGGCGCAGATTAAGGCGTTGTTTAAGGACACGTGGGAAACAATCACAGGTAATTGTGACACGTTTATTTATCTTGGTGGCAACGAACAAAGTACACACAAGTACGTGTCTGAACTATTAGGAAAGGCGACTATTGATAAGCGTTCCACCGGGGAAACCAGAGGACTTCATGGAAATAGCAGTAGGAATTATGATGTGCTTGGCAGAGAACTCTATACTCCGGACGAAGTAAGAAAGTTAGACAATAAGAAGTGCTTTGTTTTCATTCGAGGATTTGATCCGATTTTGGATGATAAATATGACACATTTAGTCACCCGTTTTTTGAACAGACCGCGATGGGTAAAGGGAAACCATACGTGCATGAACCTAAAAAGCATGGAAATTTCATAGGTAAATCATTTGAACTGCTTTCTCCGAGGGCAGTTTCTTATTTTTCTAAGCGTAAGGAACAGGGCGAAAACATTTATATCGATTCCTTATCCTACGCGGAGTTTTGTGTGCTCACAGAAGTGGAGATGCAAAAGCGATTCGTAGAAGCGGACGAGGATGCAGAAAAGGCAAAGCATAATGAATCTCATGCGAAAGAACTTGAGTATGAAGCAACTGGCAGCGGTACATCTTCTGGTGACAAAATGCAGACGAAAGGAAGCAGAAATAAGGAATTAGTTGGGGAAGACAGTATCACAAATCGTATGGTCACATGGACCTACACAAAGGCGCAAAAAGAAGAACTTCGTAAGGCAATGGAACAAAAAATGCCGAAGGAGGAAATCTTACAGTTCTTCTATCCGGAAATGGAAGCAGAAGAAATGGCAAAGAGAAGAGAAACATTTAAAGCAAAACGAGGAAAGAATTAGGAGGAAAGATCGATGAGAAAATTAGTAGAAAAAGTAAAGAGCAAATCAAAGGTAATTTTATCAGCAGTTACAATGGCAGTATTATTTGCACCTGCAACATGTTACGCAGCCGGGGCAGAGACAATCACTGCTCCATTAGAAAACTTAAAAACATTAGTAATCGCAGTAATCGGTGCAGTCGGTGTCATTATTCTTGCAAAAAATGTTATGGAATTTGCCCAGGCATATCAGCAACAGGATTCATCAACTATGAACTCAGCACTGAAAGGTATTGTGGCAGGTGTCATGATGGCAGGTATTTCAGCAGTTTTGGCATTCTTGGGATTCTAGATTCACTTGGGGAGAACTTTCTCCCCAAGCCATTAAGAAAGAAGAGGTGAAAACAGTATGGATATTTTCAAATTAGGTGAAACGATTCTGGCGTTATTAGAAATGGTATTTGCGTTTTGGAACAATCAGGTATCACTTGTATTTGCAATGTTAGGACAAACACCAGCCGAATTCAAGGGTGGAGGTCCTTGGAATGCGATTGCGGCAGTGCAACCGATATTTGTAGCAGTTGGATGTTCCCTTGTGGTTCTGTTTTTTGTAATTGGATTCTGCTCTGAAAGTGTGGATGTAAGAGAAGAAATGCGATTTGAAGTTATACTTCGTATGCTAATCCGCTTAGCAATTTCAGAGTGGTTTGTCATTAACAGTATGACGATTATGAAAGCCTTTTTCACATCAATTGGAAACTGGGTAAAAACTCTGTCTTCCGGGAGCAGTGCAACGCTCAAAATCAACAGTGCGGAGGCGGAAGTAATCAAAAATCTAGGTTTTGGAGAAAGCCTTTTGATGCTGATACTAGCATCACTCTTGGCAATCATCATTATTATCTGTGGGTTCTTCTTGATTTACACGGTATACTTCCGATTCCTACGATTGCTTATTATTGTTCCGATTGGAGCAGTTGCATTTTCTACCATGAGTGGAAATCGAACAGTAAGCCATACTGCAGTGACGTACTGCAGGTACTTTTTAGCAGTGTGTTTTGAAGCAGTCACAATGGCACTTGCGATTATCGTGTGTAACGCATTCATCAATGCAGGACTTCCTTCATTTACAAGCACCTATGCAGAATGGACGAAAACACTCATTTACTTGTGTGAAATGACGTTTGCAATAGCTCTTACAGTTGGAAGTGTGAAAGGCGCACAGAATCTTACAAGTAAAGTATTTGGATTATAAGGAGGCAAAGAAGATGAACAAAGGATTAAAGTTTAAAAGCCAATGGAGAAAAGAGTATACAGTGGAGTTGGAAATTCAGCAGTATTTAGATAATGATTGTATGCACATTGATTTGGTTGAGCAGGGAAGCGGAGAACCATACTCCAATTTAACTGTGAATCTTGGGAGAAAAGTACCAGCGTATTGCGCATATATCGACACTAACAATCTTCCAGAAGCACTTAAATTTATCGAAGAGAACAATCTTGGAGAGTTCACAAACATTGTTGGATTAAGCGGCTTCTGTGAGTACCCATTGTATCTGTTTCATCCAGACCGTTTAAGAGAACTGTGTCCGGATGGAATGGAAGTATATGAAAGAAAAATGGGGATTACTCCTTTCCAGAAGAAAGAGATTAGCAGATAGGAGGGATTAGAGTGATTGTAGAAATTAATAAAGACTTAGAGAAATACAAAGAGTCAGTTGCCTTGGGATTAACCGCGAAGCAACTGATTTTTTCAATTGCAAGTGTAGTAGTTGGAGGAGGACTGATTTTACTTCTCTATCCGTATGTAGGACTTACAGTAGCTGCATATATCGCAGTTCCGATAGTGGCACCGATTGCGTTAGGTGGCTTTTACAGTTATCAAGGCATGAGTTTCTATGAAGTGATGAGAAGAAGATTTCATTTCATGTTCAACAACAAACCACTCACTTATGTGTCAACAGAAAGTGTTGCTGAAATTGGAAAATGGAATGCGGAACAAAGATTGACGGAGAAGAATAAAAGAAAGCGAGGAAAAAAGCAATGAAACTATTTGTAGATGATTTTAAAGAGTTAAAGAGGGTCTCTGAACCACTTTATAAGACACCAAAATCCGTTCAAGAGACCATTGAAATTATTGCAGTATCGGAAGACGGTATTTTCCAAGTAGGTCCAGAAAAGTACGATAAGTGCTGGCGCATATCAAACATTAATTATGCTACCGCAAGTGATGAAGTACAGGAAGCAATTGCTGTTGGTTATTGTAAGTTTGTCAATTCAATGGACTGCGAGTTTGCGATTACTGCTAATAACAAGAATAAAAACTGGAAGGAACTTGAAAAACAGGTCTTTGCACCACTTGATGCAAGCGGCAATAATAAATATCGCCAAAGTTACAATGAGATTATTGAGGATAAGGTACGACTTGGAACGCATGGAATTGAACAAGAGTTGTATCTTACTGTAACCGTTCAGCGTAAAAGCCATGAAGAAGCGAAAGCTTATTTTGCGACAATAGAAGCAAACATTTATAAACGCTTTGCGGAGTTTGGTTCTAGTCTTGTGGCATTAAAGGGTAATGAAAGATTACAGATTTTGTATGATTATTACCATTTGGGAAAAGAAGACGGATTTGAGTTTGATTTGAAACATTATAAAAAGTCCGGGCAGGATTATAAGAACGACCTCTGCAATGGTGCTGTGAAGTACTATCCGGATTATTATGAAGAAGACGGAAAGTATTGCAGAGTCATGTTTATGAAAACGTACTCTAGTAGTTCAAGCGACAGACTCTTTGTTGATTTGTCTACACTACCAATTCATAGCATGTTAACCAAGTGTTGTGTACCGGTGTCGAAAGAAATCACCATGAGAATCATGAGAAAAAAATACCTTGGGATAGAAGCGGATATTGTAAAACAGCAACGTGTAAGAAATCGAAACAATGATTTTGCTTCCGATATTTCATATATGAAGCGTTCGGAAAAGAAAGAAATCGAAGGTATGATGGATGATGTACGTGATAATGACCAATGCCTTTTCCTTGTAAGTTTAACAATGGTCGTTATGGCAAACAGTAAGAAAGAGTTGGACAGTTACACAGAAACCATCAAAACAATTACAAAGGGACATGGATGTGTGATGGACATTCTCTATTTCAGACAGAGAGAAGGGTTAAATACCACATTGCCAATCGGAGTAAGACAAGTGGAAACAATGCGTACTTTGTTTACGAATGCGATGGTCGCTTTGATTCCATTTAATGTCCAAGAATTAAATGCGAAGTCAGGTTTTTGCTATGGAATCAATCAGATTTCAAAGAATCTGAATATCGTGGACAGAAAGAAGCTGCAGAATGGCAATGGATTCGTGTTTGGGACATCCGGCTCTGGGAAGTCAGTCATTAGTAAATGGGAAATGTTGGAGGTTCATCAAAAGACGGAAGATCGTATTATTGTAGCAGAACCTACAGATGAGTATATCCCGATTGCAAAAGAATTGGGTGGTACAATTATCAAGATGTCTACGTTTACCGATAATCATGTAAATCCACTCGATATCGATGTGGATAGCTTAGATTTGGATGATTCAAATGGTGCAATTCGTATGAAAGCAGAGTTCATGTTTGCTTTGTGCGAGCAATGTTATGGCGAAAAATTAAATCGTCGTCAGGAATCTATTATCGACAGATGTGTACGAGACTTATATTTTGGTATTGTAAGAAGCGAAGAAAGACAAGTTCCGATTATGTCTGAGTTCTATGAGCTGCTTAAACAATGTCCAGAAAAAGAGGCGAAAGATTTAGTGTTAGCATTAGATATTTTCGTAAATGGAAGTCTCAACATTTTCAATCATCATACCAACGTTGATATGAATAATCGCTTCACAGTATTCGCAATTCGTGAGTTGGGCGAAAAACTTGCGTCGGTATGTATGCTTGTCATGATGGAAACGATTCAGCAGAAGATTATCGAAAACGGACAGAATGGATTTGCAACATGGCTTTATATTGATGAGTTCCATGTGCTTTTGAATTCAGAATATACTGCGAAATACTTGCAGCAGTTATGGAAGAAAGTAAGAAAGCAGGGTGGTCTTTGTACTGGTATTACACAGAATATCATGGACCTTTTGGAAAGCGTCACTGCGACAACCATGCTTTCAAACTCAGAGTTTGTAGTGATGTTAAAGCAGTCTAATCCAGATGCGGCTAAGATTGAAGAGGCACTGGGTATTTCGGAAACACAGCTTCGCTTTGTGACGAATTCGCCAGTAGGAACCGGACTTTTGAAAAGCGGTTCGGTTGTAGTCCCATTCGATAACCAGATTGGTAAAGATACCGACATCTATAAGCTGGTAAATACGAACATTTACGAAAAATTTGCAGAAAAACAAATAGTAGAATAATAGATAAGCCATTATGGGATGTTTTCATTCCGTAATGGCTTGTTTTTGTAAAGGCGGTGGAGAAGATGAAAATTAAAAAAGCAGAAGAGAAGCAAATTGCTTTGCATAAAAAGAAGGACTTAGAGATTCACACAGTCAAGAATGAGAGTTTTTCGATAAAGAATGTTGGATTGATGGGTGCTAAGGCTTCGAGCGAACAAGTTGATGGAGGAGAAGAACTAAGAAATGCAGCCATGATGGAGTATATGATGGCAAAACCAATTGTAAATACCGCGAGCAAAGGTGCATCAGGAATCAAGAAAAAGTTGCAAAAAGATAAGGAAAAACGTAATGAACAAAGAAAAGAGGAAGAGAAAAAGACAAGACGTGATGAGGATAGAACATCGCGCAATGATTCCAAAGAGAAGCAAAGTTCATCTGACAAGTCATCATCTAAGAAGGATGACAAGAAATCTTCCAAGAAGTCTTCAGACGATGGGAAGAAAGAAAAAGGGAAGAAACGGAGATTAGGATTATTACAGAAAGCCAAATTAGTACTTTTGCAGAACAATCTTGTAAATAGAAACCATAAGGAAAACGGTGATAATCAAGAAGTGCCGGAAATTGTCAACAATGTTGTACCTTGGGTGGGGGTGTTGGGAATTGGACTCTTATTAGTGTCCGCAATCGTAGTTCCTATCATGGCAGTTATTGCAATTATATACAATTCACCATTTGCAATCTTTATGCCACCGTTGGAGAGCGGAGATACCGTGATGAGTGTCACGAGTGCATATGTATCAGAATTTAATCGTGAGATTGAAGGTTTAGCTAGTATTCACACCGGGTATGATGTGGGCGAGATAGTCTATGTCGATTATGAAGGAACAGGACCTGGCATAAATAACTATTACGATATCATAGGCGTTTACATGGTAAAACATGGTGTGGGAGACACAGCAACCATTATTAATGCCACAACAAGGAGTTGGATCAAGCAAGTCTTTGACGATATGTGTACGTACACTTTCACAAGTGGAATGGAAACGTATACAGATGAGGAAGGTAACACTGAAACTAAATCTGTAATGTATGTGAATGTTGTATTAAAGAATTTTGAGCAGATGAAAGAGATATACAATTTTGACGAGAACCAAATAGAACTTTTGGAACTTGTAATGGGTAGCGGTAATTTCACTTTATCCGGATATGTGGGTGGCGGTGCAGAACTGGCATCAAAACTAACCAACACTGAAATCAACGAGATTCTAAAAGACGTTACAGATGTCAATCAGCAGTTTGCCTGCAGATACGCACTCAACCGTTTAGGTTATCCATACAGTCAGGCATATCGTGATTCTGGTAATTATTATGACTGCAGTTCCTTGGCATACTATTCATGGAAGGCAGCGAATGTAGATATTAGTTATGGTGGAGCAACTACTGCAGCTGCAGAAGCACAGGGGTTAGAGGAAGAAGGAAAAATAGTTAGTTATGAATCAATGCAACCGGGGGATTTAATCTTCTACAGTTATTGCAGAAATGGTCGATATAAGAACATCAGCCATGTAGCAATTTATATCGGAAACGGTAAGGTAGTAGAGGCAAAAAACGAACAGTATGGAGTTGTTTATGGCGACATACCATCTCCGGAAAGCATTGTACTCATAGGAAGACCACAGTAGAGGAGGTGATGATATACATGATTGTGGGTAATCAAAAACTAAATGATGAAGCAAAGAGTCAGTGTTTATAGTCCGATGATTATTGCACTGATTTTTTGCACCTATGACAACTGAATAAGAAACTGTCAAAAGGCAGATACGAGTGTACGATTCACATTAAGTACGTATCCAAAGGCAATGTTACAACAGTGTTTCCGATTGTTTTGGTAATCGAGTAAAAAAGGGGCGATGTAAAGATGAGAGATATGATTCTTGTAACAGAAAACTGGAAAGGCACAGAAACCAATATGCTACTCAATTTTGAAGAGTATATGAGTAGCATTGTTTTTCACACGAATAAAGAGAAAATGGAAATCGCATTGGAAGTGCTTGAATTAGAGAATACGAGAGATTTGAGAACAGATTGGGTAGAAACATATCTAGCTGCAAACAAATCTTATTCCGCCAGATACTGTGCAGATTATAATCAACTTCTTGCGTTTTTGAAAGGAAACCTCAATGATAACCTTGCAAATACAAGATTTGATTGTGAGAGATGTAGTAAGGAGTGTTTGGAAAAACTACAGGAACTCGGAATCAGTATTTATGGAAGGATTATTCATGAGGCAAAACTGGAGAAAGAAGTACGCGACTATGAAGTAGAAGTGAAAGAAGTGCTGTCAAGAGTTGAGACCATCCATGCAGAATCGCTAGAGAATGCAATTGACAAGGTAATGGATAAGTATCATGCACAGGAAATCATTCTTGATGCGGAAGATTTTGTAGGAGTTGATTTTCTTCCAAGTGAAGAAGAAAAAAATAGAACAAAGAAGAATCTGCGTAGCAGATAGAAAGTGAGGACAATATGAAATATTCAATTAAGGTAAATGAAGTACAAGGAAATGAAGGTAACATCAGAGGATTTGCAACAGTTGTTTTTGGAGATTCTTTCAAAATAACGAACATTGCAATCTTAGAAAACAAAGAAAAAGGAGAATTGTTTGTATCTATGCCACGCTATAAATCAAATGGTGTAGATCAGGACAACAACCCAGTTTATAAGGATATTTGCAATCCGATTACAAAAGAATTCAGAGAAGAACTCTATGGCAATATCTTAGAGGAATTTAACAATCTGAAGGAAAAGACAAAGGCACAGGAAACAGCAGAGAAAGAACCGGTAGAAATGCCAGAGTTTTCAATTCGAGTAACAGCGTTTTCAAAAGGTTCATCAAACGTCAGAGGTCTTGCAAGCGTGTACTTTGAAGATAGTTTCATTGTGAACAACGTAACTATTCTCCAAGGCAAAGAGAATCTGTTTGTAGCAATGCCATCTTACAAGACAAAGAAGATGGACGAAAACAACAAGCCGGTATATCAGGATGTATGCTATCCGATCACAAAAGAATTCAGAGAGAAGTTATACACAGAACTTATTACTGAATGTGAGAAGCAATTGAAAAAACTCAAAGAGATTAATCCAGAGACAGGAAAACCTTATAACCGTAGAGAAAGAATCCAGAAGGAAGAACAGGAAAAAGCAGAACAGGAAAAGTCAGAGAAAAAACCAAAGCAGGATAAGAAAGCCAGATAGTAGGAAAGCCGGGGTGTTTGCCCCGGCTCGTCTCTTTATGTTAGAGGACCGTTCTGGCGCTCGTGGTTAGCGATGGCTTGACGGATGATATACAATACTTCGCTGTTAATAGAGCGACCATCAAATTCAGCCATGCTTTTTAGTTTGCTGTGGGTCTCAGAATCTATGCGTAAGCCTAAATGTTTATCTTTATCCATTGAAAACTCCTTTCCACTTATTTCAAGTACAAAACAAGTTCTACATTTAAGTACATTTTAAGTACGAAAGGTGTTATAATGTTAAAAATGAACTTAAAATAAGTACACAATATTTTTACAGTAATAATTAGATTACTCTATAGAGAATGTCGTTGAATAAGATTCATTTGTGTTTACAAACATGGTGTATTAGGAACATGAGGAGAAATCTATATGGAAAGACAGACAAGGATTAAGTATTATAAGATAAGAGAGGGTGTATTATGGTTAGTTTTAATATTGATTATAACAGTTTTAGATATGCTTGTCTTGATGGGTAATTACATTCGTCGAAAAGAAACTTTTTATGCTGAGTACGGACAAATTGTATCAGAGTTAGAAAATATAGAAAACTGTTATTTGTGTGGAAATGCAGATGACAGTTTAATGGGGTATTATAGAAAATTTGACACAATCGGAATCATTGGGCTAAATGAATGGAATATACTTGACCTTCGTTTAAAAGAGTATGATTCAGAAGGAAATTTGGTGGGGGATTATATGGGGAGTACCCGTTTAAATGGTAGCGGCCAAGGAGTTACTTATCAAATTAGTAGCATACCAGCAAAGGGCATGGCAAAAGCAAGCATATCATCTGAAAATGGTATGTTTGATGAAACATTAGTAAAAGAGCATCTATGTCAAGAATGTTTAGATAAAGTGGCAGATACCTTAGAAGGGTATTTTGTTAAAGGCAAGGAAGAATATTTACCATTTTGCATTGTGGATTTCGAAACTCTTGAAGTGCATCCGGTTCAGAGAATGAATTTAGGGTACTTTGTTAGAGATTATTGGGTAAACTTGAAGTTTGAAGATACGATTGAATTACAAGTTTATTATTTGCCTGAAAAATCGTAATAATAGTGTTAAAAAAAAGAAAAAAATATTTTCAATTCTGGAAAAGTGTGCTAAAATATGGATGAGGACTCAATGTAGGGACTGCGCCGAAAGACGCAGCGCTTATGTTGAGTTTTTTTTGTTGTAGCAAATGAAAGGTTTAGTTGTAAGATGGAGAGTAGTGAAATTATATCGAGAAAAAAATCATATGAAGACATTTATAAGAAATATGCAGATGACATTTATAAACTTTCAGTTTATTTAATGAAGGATGAAGAAAAGGCCAAGGATGTTACTCAGCAAGCATTTGCAATACTATACGAATCATTTGATAAAGTGGATGAGAACTATTTATATGCCTGCTTGGTGCATGAAATCAAAAAAATGACAAATGATATCATGCAAAGCAAATCTACGAAAGAGGAGGTGAAGGAACATGAGTGCTGAAGAATTAAGAAGACTGCTACAAGAGGAAATGATAAGAGAAGCAGAGCAAATTATGGCTGAGGTTAATGCGGATCCAACTTTAAAAGATGTGAAATGTCCTGAAGAAGTTCATGATCGAGTCTTTGAACAAATACGAATATATGAAGAAGAAAAGGCAAAAATGGTACGCGAGCAACTTTCGCATGAAGATAGAGAACTTCTTCGATTGGGCAAGATATATAGAAGAAGACGTAAATGGAATCGGTATGCTGTGTTGGTAGCTGCGTTAATCGCAATGTTGGCATTAGGGTCTGTGAGTATGGGAAATGACGAAAATATCTTCAGTATCATAACTAAGATGTTTGCAGGCAGAGAACAAACAGTTGTTGATTCGGGAGAAACGGAACCTAACACATTTCTTGCGGAGGAAGAAATATACGAGAAAATTGAAAAAACATATGGTTTTAAGCCGATTAAACTAGAGTATCTTCCGGCGGGAATGAGTTTTCAAGAAGGCATTATTGGTGAACAGATACAAGAAATAAAATTAATATATGGAACAAAGGATACAGCAGATGTTACATATATTATATGGCCAAATTATCGAGACACTTCATTTGCCACAGATATTGAGGACAAGAAAATTCAAGAATATCAGATGGAGGTAAATGAGGTTACTATTTCGATTAAAGAATACTTGATTGAAGATTCTGGTGAAAATAGGTGGGCTTTACATTTCGAATTCCAAAATGTGCATTATTTCTTGCGGATTACTGATATGCATCAGGACGAGGTTGAAGAAATACTCAATAATTTACGTTTTATTAAATAATTTACTAATGTGAAAAGGAGAAGTGGAATGAAACAAAAAATTTTATCAATGTTATTAGCACTTATCATTTGTGCAACTAGCATTATATGCTGGGATGTCGATGTTAAGGCACAAGTTCCGAGTGAAGATATTGATATGTCAAGTTTATTGACAGAAGATGCGTTGATTGGATACGCTGATATGCAGACGTGGGGTGTATACTACTCGGATGGGAATTCAGTAATTAACAAAATTTCATCAACTAAAGTAGGTGCCGGTGGAGTTACTAATGCAGCGGTACGCTGTACGGTTTCAATAACATCAATTCTAGAAAGAAAAGAAGGTAGCAGTTGGGTGAGGGTTACCTCATGGTCTCAAACCAATGAGAACGCGTTTACTGCTATGATAAGTAAAAGTGTGACAGTGGCAAGTGGCTATTATTATCGTGTGAGAAGTCATCATTATGCAGGAACAGATAGTAGTAGTTCATGTACGAGCGCGCTTTGGATAGGAAACTAATTTATTTGTCATAGTCAACAAAACAAAAATTTAACATTGAATACAAGCAGTCACTAATATGGTGGCTGCTTCGTCAATTATAGGCCATTTGTATAAAGGAAAGTTTATTGCAGATGGTCTTTGTTTGTTTTTGTTGGACATGTTTGGAAACAATAAAGGAGGTGAGCAAAATGAAAAAAATAGTAAAAAGAATTAGTACAATGTTGATTGCTGGGCTGGTTGTTACGATAGCAGCATATCCAATGTTACATGAGTTGGAACATTCTGTTGTGGCAATTTTTGTGCTGAAGTGTTGGTGTCTGATTTTTCCCTTATCCAAACGTATTATGTAACATCAAGAGTGTAAGTTCTATAGGAATAGTTGCCATAAGTATTGACGGAAAGATTATTTACACATATTACTGGAGCAAAACGCAATTTCTTTAAGAAGGGAGTTTTTTGTGGACACAAACAAACCTCTTGCAATGACGTCTGTTCCGATTGTGGAGTAGAATATTGTAGCTTAATTTATATTTTATAGCCACCATTTGCCAAAATTCCACTTATTAAATAGATTTTTAATAAAGATTTGTGTAAATGCTTAAATTTATGGATAACTTTTAATAGTATGTTTATGTAAGTGGTCTAATACTCATAGGAAAGGAAGTTGGTTTAGATGAGAAAAATCACAAGTGAGATTATTTGGAATTTTAAAAACTATTTAATTGAGGAGGAAAAAAGTGAAAATACCATAGAAAAATATATTCGTGACATTAACTTTTTTGTGGCGTGGCTTTGCGGTCAAGAAGTGACAAAAATATTGACGCTGGAGTATAAAAAAGAATTGTGTAAAAAATATGCTCCTGCAAGTGTCAATGCGGCAATATCTTCACTTAATACTTTTTTTGCCTTTATGGAATGGCACGATATACGGATTAAAGCATTGAAGATACAAAGGCAAATATTTTCAAGCAAGGAAAAAGAACTGACAAAAGCGGAATATGAAAGACTATTGACGGCAGCAAAGATGAAGAAAAATCAGCGACTTTACTATCTTATGCAGACGATATGTAGTACAGGCATAAGGATTTCAGAACTTCGTTATATTACAACATCTGCTGTGAAATCGAGACAAGCGAGCATAAACTGCAAAGGTAAATTGCGCGTTGTAATACTGCCGAAAGAACTTTGCAAGATGTTAATGGAGTATGTCAGAGAAAATGACATTAAAAACGGTTCGATATTTGTTAGCCGTAATGGTATGCCTTTGGACAGAAGTTATATATGGAAAATGTTTAAAGACTTGTGTGCAACCGCGGGAGTATCAAAAGACAAGGTTTACCCCCATAATTTTCGCCATCTTTTTGCGAGAACCTACTACAACTTGCAAAAAGATATCGTAAGACTGGCCGACATTTTAGGGCATTCGAGCATTAACACCACGAGGATTTACACTATCGAAACGGGTGAGGTACACAGAAGACAAATTCAGAAACTCGGATTGTTACGATGCTAAATAAAAAATCCACATAATTGCGATTATGTGGAACATTTATATAAACAACTATTAAAAATACATACTAACTTATAACATATACACCTTGAAAAAGCAATAATTTTAGTAAAATTTATAAAAAATCTCTGATATACATAAAAAGGGGCACCATAAGTAGACCGATGGAAACTTATCGACTAACATCGGTCTCATTTTTGTGTGTTAAATTACATATAAACTGCACTTTATATTTTGTTTTCACCACATAATCGCAATTATGTGGTGAAAATTATTTTAGGGTGAACACAAAAATTGTACCTTCCATTTGGTAAGGATTATTAATGCATGTTTTTAATGTGCTTATAGCAGAGTATAAAAATCATATTCTAAATATAAGTGTTTTAAATTGATTGAAAAGGAGCGCAAATTGTTAAGGCTATATTATTAGTAATATAGCGCAACAATCCGTGATTTTGTTTAAAGAGGAACAATAACTTGGGAAAGAAACGGTTAAATTATATTTATCAAAAGTTGGAGGAAGATCATTATGCTTACTACAAAAAAAATATCTAAGGCATACAAAAAGAAAAGAATAATTAAGGATATTAGTTTAGAGTTGCAAGACGGTGAAATTGGTATTTTGATTGGACCGAATGGCGCCGGAAAAACAACAACAATTAATTGTATAATTGGTATTCTAAATTGTTCTGGTGAAAGTTACATAAATGGTTACAAAAATGACAGCCTTGAAGCAAAAAATATATTGGGATATGTACCAGAAGTTGCAGATGTTTATGATTATTTAACGATATCTGAACACCTACAATTTATTGCAAAAGCTTACAAGTTGAAAGATTGGGAAAATGAAGCTGCAAGGCTTCTTGAACGATTTGATTTAACAGAACATAGCAAGAAAATAGGTAAGGAACTTTCAAAAGGGATGAAACAAAAATTAAATATATGTTGTGCTTTACTTCCGAAACCACAAGTAATTATTTTTGATGAACCTTTTGTTGGGCTTGACTTGTTTGCCATTCAAGAATTGAAACAAATTATGAAAGAGTTTAAGAATGCAGGGTGTACAATCTTAATCAGCACGCACATCTTAGAAAGTGTTGAAGAGATATGGGATAAAGCAATCATAATTTGTGATGGCGTATTGATTGCTGAATATGAAAAAGATGTTTTGTCAGGTCAAAAACAACTAGAAGATATTCTCAAAACGATAAAAGTAAAGTTGGAGGAATGAAAGTGGATGCAATTGGATTTTTGGAAATATCTAAACTTAAAAACAAACTAAAGAATTTATTTCAAGTAAAACACCTTTTAATAATTGCTTTCATATTCTACGTTTTTGTTTCAGATTTGTATAGCAAAGAAAACATAACAATTACTAACGCTCGTATATTAAACGTTATATATTTTATTTTGCTCGTCGCATTGTGGGTAGTTGGATTAAGTTTTCTCGCGTTTTCTAAATCATTCAATATAGATAAAGCAGACACGAAATTTTTATTATTATCACCAATAAAAGCAAATGATATATGCAATTATGTGTTTAGAAAAAAAGCTGTTTTGATAAGCTGTATAAATATTTTGGTTATTGCCTATTTTATTTTATATTTTTGTGTAGGAAATGCAAATAATATTTCAACAATGGTATATATAGCCGTCTTATTTATGATTGTTGAACTAAATGTATTTTATTTACTGTACAGAAGCATGATTAAGAGAAAAAACATTAAAAATTTTATAAAAATTATTTCTATTATTTCTTATGGAATACTTGTGTTCTTGGTATGGAGTTATATAACGGGGAAGACTTTTGCCAAATGCATATTTGAAAAAGCAATAGAGATATATGGAAATTTCAACATTGCGTTTTGGGTGATGATTATAGTACTTGCTTTTGTGGCTATTATTGTAAGAATTTTTAGGGAAAAAAATCATGAAGATATAGAAAACCAAAACATTATATTTGAGCAATCGGGGTTTGATAATTCACCAAAAGAATATGATGAAAAAAAAATTACAAGCATAAGCAAAAAGATTCACGTTGAAATGCTGCGCAATAAAAAATTTAGAGTAAAACAGTTCGTGATGACTATATACGGAATTATACTTGCAATTTTATGCGTCGGACTGTGCGAAACATTTGGAGACACACATGGAATGCTGATAGCTTGTATGTTTGTGCTGATGTATGCAATATTATCAGGCTTTGTTTTTGGGTTGGATATTTTCGAAACAGAAATAAAAAAACACTATATTCATTTAATTCCTCAATCTCCTAATAAAAAATTTATTAAAGTATCAATACCATATCTTTTGAACCAATTTGTAGTGGGGATATTAATGATTATTGTTATAGATGTGTTTAATACTTGCGATATAAATTCAGTGTTAATGAGTTTAGTGAACCTTTGCTTTTTAGGAGTTTCATTGTCTTCGGAATTGATTTTCTTTTGGATTTATAAAAATGAAAACACATCTGATAGTTTGTTACTTTTTATAAATGGAATGATTAAAGTTGTGGTTTTTACACCATCGCTTGTGGTGATTGTGGCGACGATTTTGTTTTCAATCAACCAAATATTATCATTGATAAGTTTGATGTTTATAAATAGCGTTATAACTTTAGTGATGATTCGAGTTTCACATAAAGTATTGCAATAGGAGGGCTCTCCTCGACCTTATAGGGTGCGAGTTAAAAATACATTATATTAATACGGAGGAAAGAATTATGACAAATGTAATCAAAAGAAGTGTTCAAAACGTTTCTGTGGCAGCAACAGCTCTTTTCTGTTCGATGATGCAGTTTGGTATCATCAATATTGTATATCAACACACAGGTAAGAAGATGCCTAAGTGGTTAGCATTGTCAATCAAGTACGCAAGTGCTTTTTCTAAAGTTTGTACATTAATCGCACTTTTCTGCCCAGTTGCAACTTGGATTAAGGTAGTACTTGTTGGCTTAACACTTGTTGGTGACTAATTACTGACGGAACAGTTACATAGTAACTAAATAAAGTACGATGTGGCAAGTTTTGAGAGCCAAACTTGCCACGGTCGTTTTTATACAGAATACTAATATAAGACAAGTGAAGAGTGTGAACATATGAATAAAATTTTTAAGAAATTAAATTTTATGGTATTCCCGGCAAAAATTTATTTTGCAGCTATGGCTATTGGAGTTGTAGTGGGATTACTATTTGAAAAGGCAGTTATATATAAAGCATACAATAATTTTGATGAGATATATGGAATGGAAAAGTTTATCGAGTTGTTTAAGAATAATAGTTTTCTAATATGCGTATTTTATTTTTCTGTTATTTTTACAAATAGAGTTGCGTATTGCTTATATGGAGTTAATGGAATAGCTCTTGGATACACAGTAGGATTTATTCTTAAAAGTAATCTTGGACTTTTGTTACTTTTGTTACCACATGGGATTTTTGAAATCCCATGTATTTTAGCAACCGGATATATTGTCTGTAAAGGCGAGAAATTTATAAGAATGAACTTTAAGAAATATATTTTGGTGTTTCTTTTACATATATTGTTCGTGGCATTTTGTGCTACTATAGAAGCTTTTGTAACGCCATGCTTCATAAAGTTGATCGTTTGAACAAGGGGGACAACATGAAAAAAAATAGTAAATTAAAAACCAAGTTGTTTATATCATTTGGCTGTAGTGTATTGTTTTCTTTAATTAATATGTTTTTAAACTTTACTGTAGTTAAAGCAACTGGATTACCGATAATCCTTTCCATTGTTATTGCAATAATAACACCAATTCTTACTCATGGTTTGACGATTGTTGCACTTGCCGTCATTACATATTTTGTGGGTGCTGCATTGGGAACGGAATTTGATATTGCAAAATTCATGAATCTTTCGGCAAATTCTTTAATGTATTTCCCGTTAACCATTGCTACAAGTACAGTGGGATTTTTAACAGTGGGAAATGCATTTTATACATATGGTGCAGTTGGATTAATAAGTTTTATACCGTTCTATGTATTAACAGCAATTTCAACATATAAATATTTACCTGTCATTATTAACGAAACAAATAAGAAAAAAAATATAGTGATCAGTATTATTGTAGGAATTGCATCTATTTTCTTAACCATACCGAGCTAAAATAAGGAGGCAATGTAATGAATATAAGATATAATAGCGTTACTAAATCTTATAGAGGACAAGAAATTCTTAAGAATATGAGTTTGTTTATACCTGAAGGGAGCATTTATTTTCTCCTTGGTTTGAACGGAGCCGGAAAAACAACAATGATGAAGATTGCTCTTGGAATGGTTGAACCTGATTCGGGAGAATGTGAATTTAGTTGCAATGATGAAGATAACGGTATTGGTGCTATCATTGAGACTCCTACATTTTTTGAAAATATGAGCGCATACGAGAATCTTAAGTATTATGCATTACTTATCGGATGTGGAGATGAGGACATCAAATCTGCTTTAGAATTACTTGGTTTAAATTGGAAAAACAAGAAAAAAGTAAAAAAATATTCGTTAGGCATGAAACAAAGATTAGCGTTGGCAAGAGCAATTATGGGAAACCCAAGTTTTATTATTCTCGATGAGCCTCTTAACGGATTGGATCCTGCAGGGATTATTGAAGTGAAAGATTTATTGTATCGATTAAATCAAGAAAGAGGTGTTACTATTTTTCTCTCAAGTCATTTGATTAGGGAAACGGATAATTTAGCAACACATTATGCCATTTTACATAATTCTAGAATAATGAGTGAATTTAAAAAAGAAGAAATTGAAATAGTTACTAAATGCATTGATGTGGAGTTTGATGAAATTGAAAAAAAAGAAAAATTTATGAATAAATACGAAACGGATTTGAAGATGTTTTTGATTGATAATATTACCTCTAAAACTATAAGGTTAGTTAATAAAGGAAATGATGAAATATCTCTAAAAAAACTTAATGATTTTTATAATCGTATTAAGACAGAAGATATAGAATTAGATGTCAGAACATCGAGTTTGTCTATGAGTGAACTATTTATGTTATATACCCAAGGAGGGCGTGAAAATGTTAAATATTGTTAAGGCTGAATTATATAAATTTTCAAAAAGCAAATCAATAAAAGCCCTTTTGACTATCTCTGTAATTTGGGTAATTTTGAATATGGTTTCTATTGTAAAACTAATTTGTTTGTGGGGTAACCTTGATTATACTACAGTAGAAGACACTTTTGTAATAAAGACGGGATTTGAAGCATTCTCTGTAATGGATTTTAATTCATTGTTCTATTACTTCATACCATTTTTAATTGTTTTCTTCTTTACATCTGATTTTTCAAAAAAAACAATTAGAAATCTTTTTACAACAGATTTAACGCGAAATGAAATATTCATAGGTAAATATATTGCATTTACAATTACAATTATTGGCATAACAATGTTTATCGCCATATTTTCCACCTCGATGGCGACATTAATGTATGGTTGGGGAACAAATTTTTCAATCACTCAAGTATTAAACATATTGTTTATTGCATTGAGAGTTGGAATATCTCATGTTTCTTATTCTGGCTTAGCTATAGTATTGTCTATATTAATACATAATGAAACAATTGTTGTGATTTCATATTTTGCCATCAGCATTGTAGAAAACATTTTACTCTCAACGGTAGCAACATTGCAAAGTAAAAATTATGCTTTTTATTATTTGGGTTATATATTTCCATCAACATATATGGATGAATTTTCGAGTATGCAACTAAGCACAGATATGATTATTTATTCCTTTATATCCATAGCTCTTTATTGTCTCCTTACCATTGTGGTTGGTACAATTTGGTTTAATAGATGTGATATTAACGAATAATTTTGAAAGGACGATAATATGCCGTTAAACATTTCCGAAAACGAATTTAAAAGAAAAATAAGAAAAAAAAGAAAGAAAAAAACAAATAGAAAAATTAAGCTAGACAATAAGTTGATTACTGGTATATTAAGTACCTTTGGTATAGTGGCTATAATTATAATAATTTTATTGATTATTTATATAAAAAATACGATTCAGGATGCCAATATAAAGCAAATGGAAAATGCGACTATTATTGAAGTTAAACGTGGCAGTGTTGTGAGGAATATAGAAAGTAGAGGTACTATTGAAGCCGTAAATCACTATGACATTACTTCTTTGGTTGATGGTGATATATTAGAGGACTATTTTGAAGAAGGTCAAATGGTAGAAAAAGGTGATTTGTTATATTGCATCAGTCATACAGAACTAGACAAAAATATCAATATTGCCAAGAACAATTTATTAAGGGCACAAGAAACTTACAGGCAAACACAAGAAGAAATGGAAAAACTAAATATTACATCTACCGTTTCCGGTTCGATAACAAAACTACATATAAAAGAGGGCGATTTTGTATCAGAAGGAGCAGAGATTGCAACTGTTACAGATTTTGACAGCGTGATATTGACGATAGACTTTCTCGCAGAAGATGTTAAAAATATTTATGTTGGACAGAACGCAACCATTCAGATAGAAAATTCTAGCGCAAAAGTAAGCGGAACTGTAGTATATAAGGCTTCAGGTACTTTGTTAAATGCATACGGTATTCCTGTAACATCTATTGAAATAAAAGTACAAAATCCAGTTGCAATACAATCAGGAGATAAAGCATCTGCGTCAGTTGGAGAATACACTTGTAATTCTCTTGGAAGTTTTAGTTATGCACAGACGTATACGCTCCATTCTGAAGTGAGCGGAATGGTTAAAGAAATAAACAAAAAAGTTGGTGATTTTATTTCAGTAGGAACCAGTATTGCAATATTATATAATTCTGATTTAGAGAAACAATTATTGGATAATAAGTATACAATTAGCGATGCCCAATTTACACTTGAGAGTTATAACGAACAATTAAAAGATTATATAATAACAGCTCCTATTTCTGGTAAAGTAGTCAAAAAAAATGCTAAAGCCGGTGAAAAAATCAACACTAACACTGTTAATGATTCAATGGCAAGAATAGAAGATTTAACATCAATAATATTTTATATACAAGTTGATGAAACAGATATTAACGATGTGTATGAGGGACAAAATGTTTCAATTGTTCCAGACGCTTATAATATGGAAACATACTCGGGCTATGTTGACAACATAAGCACTGTAGGAATTACAGAAGATAATGTAACGGTATATCCTGTTAAGATTGTGGTAAACCTTACTGAGAGTGCAAGAAAGTTAATTCCCGGCATGAATGTAACTGCAACAATTGAAATTGATTCGCGAGAGAATGTTCTTATGGTTCCTTCTTATGTAGTAAATAGGGGCAATATAGTTACAATTTTAAATAAAGATTCAAACAAACAATTAACAAAAGAAGTTGAAATTGAGGTTGGTTTGAATGGTGGTGAGTACATAGAAATAATAAGCGGAATTGACGAAGATGATAGTGTGGTTGTCTTTGGAGAAACAGAATAATAGGTGATTTGATGATAGAATTATCAAATATTTTTAAATTTTATAAAGATGGAGAAAGAGAAATCAGAGCATTAGACGGGATTTCCTTGGTTATCAATGACGGAGAATTTGTGTCTATTGTAGGTGCATCAGGTTCGGGCAAATCAACTTGTATGAATATTTTAGGATGTTTAGATGTTCCATCGCGTGGAACATATTTGCTAAATGGTATGGATGTTAGTACATTAGATGCTATCGAGCAGGCTTCTTTAAGAAACCGCGAAATAGGTTTTGTTTTTCAACAATATAATTTAATACAAAAAATAACTATACTTGAGAATGTAGAATTACCTCTCATGTATTATGGGTTGACTAAAAGAGCAAGAAGAGAATATGCAATAGAAGCATTGGAAACAGTTGGGTTGGCAGATAGGAAAAATAATTTGCCGTCACAACTTTCAGGTGGGCAGCAACAAAGAGTAGCGATAGCAAGGGCCATTGTTGCTAAGCCCTCTATTATATTAGCGGATGAACCTACCGGAGCTTTGGATTCTAGGACAGGAGAAGAGATATTAAAAATCTTGAAATCATTACATGATCAAGGCTCTACGGTTATTATTATTACTCATGACATGTCGATAGCAAATCAGACAAACAGAATTATTCAATTAAGTGACGGCAAGATCGTTGCAAATATAAAGGGAGATGGTTTTAATTAGTATTATTCAGCCTTTCGTATTGGCATTAAGAAGTTTAAGTGTAAATAAAATGAGAAGTTTCCTCACTATGCTTGGTGTGATCATAGGTATATCAGCAGTTATCACTTTAGTAGCTATTATGGACGGATTCAGTAATATGGTAGTAGAGTCTTTCCAATCATTGGGTTCAAATAAGATTTCTGCTATAACTACGGGGAAAATTGATAAAACTATTGAAATAGAGCAAATAGTAGATTTTTATAATGAAAATCGTGATGCGATTGATTCGTTTACAGTGAGCATGTCATTGGGCGAACCAAAAGTCAAAAAAAACAACACATCTTATGATACGCCAGTAAATGGAGTGAGTGAAATGTATTGTAGAGTAAATGGAGCAAGTATGGCAAGTGGAAAGTTTTTTTCTTATCTCGATGTGGATGGGGCAATTAACACTTGTGTACTTGGTTCATATGCAGCTAATACAATATTTGGAAGAACGAATGTAATTGGAGAGGAAATCAAAATTAAAGGTTATACTTTTAAGGTTTGCGGAGTTCTTAATCAGTCAAGTTCGAATGAAAAGGGAACAACAGATGATGCTATTATGATTCCCTATACAGTTGTACAAAAGCTAACACATACAAATGATATTGATAGCATTTCCTTTTCTACTGTAAGCGCGGATATGAACAATAAAGCCGAGTTCCTTATTTCAAATTTCTTATTCAGTATTTATAAAGATGATGAAGCTTATTCGGTTATCAGTATGAAAGATATTCAAGATACAATGAATTCTTTGCTTGATGGAATATCGGCAATTTTGGTCGGGGTTGCAGCAATTTCATTGCTTGTAGGAGGAGTTGGCATAATGAATATTATGTTGGTTTCAGTGACTGAAAGAATTAAAGAGATTGGTATACGAAAATCAATAGGAGCTACCCCATGGGATATTATGAGCCAATTTATTGTTGAGGCAATTACAACGAGTTTGATAGGAGGGATTTTTGGAGTTGTATTGGGCATTGGTTTGGCATGGCTTGTGACTAAGTTGATGAAAATGACTCTAGTAATTTCTATTAAAGCCATAATTATTGCAGTCGTAGTATCTTGTGGCATAGGCATAATATTTGGTTATCTTCCGGCAAAAAAAGCTTCTGACATGAATCCGATAGAAGCGCTAAGATATGAATGAGCATAAGAAATCGAGGTAATACGATGTAAACAAAATAATATGTTTAAGTTTATGTAAATCTAGTTGTGGGAGTCTGAATAAAAAGGCAAAAACAAATTATGCAATTGAAAAGTACACACAACACACTATCTTTAATAGATGATAATGATACACTGTCATCGTACATTTTCATAAGACATCGTACAGCTTCATATATTGAAAGCATATAAAAAGTATGTTACAATGTAACCAATTTTGAAAAAACCTTTATTGGATGAGGACTTTTGAGTACCTTAAATGAATAGAAAGGGGGGAGTGTTGATGGAAAAAAAATGTTCTTGTTGTGGTTCGGCAAAAATGAAGGCTGGAACTGTTCAAACTGCTGACAGCTTCAAACTTTTTTTTATTGCTGATCAAGAATCTAAAAAACTTTTGCCAAAAAGCGATAGGATATGTGCTTATGTTTGCAGTGATTGTGGAAATGTATCGCTGTTCCTTGATAACTTATGATGAAAAGTTTGTAAATTTAAATCTTCTTTGATAATGACAGAGCAGAAAGTTCAAAATATGAGCTTTCTGCTCTTGTTTTATAAGCTCTAAGTCAATAGTAGGCCGATTTTGAACTGCACCCGTCAAGTAGACAATTGAAAAAATATAAGTGGATACAATAATGAGATTTCACATGATTTGGATTTTGCATATCGTTTAAGAAACAACTGGGTTATTCTGCAAAAGGTGAAGATGATTCTTTTGAGCACATTAGTTTGCGACTGCATAGATATGTGAATTCAATTATTGCACCAATATTGTATTATAAGAAGAAAAATGCTACTGTTGGTATAGAGGAAATTTTAAATTCCTTACATAATACATACAATGCATACATGGAAAAATTGGAAACATGGCAAGGCGCAAAAAAAGGATGATAAAGAGCGCGAAAAATCAGTAGAAGACGGATACAGTATGGTTCGTCCACAATATCTATTCTTGGAATAAAAAAATAATGCTTGATAACAACCCTGTAAAGCGGGCGGTTAGAAAAAGGGCTGATAATCCGATTTCTGATAACCCAGTTTTGCAGGGGCTTTGATGTTTGGAGGGATAGAGGTTGGTGGATTTGTAACAAATATGAAATAAAATTAACAAATGTTCGCAAAAAGTGTTGACAAGACTGGAAACAAATGGTAATATGAACGCATAAATTGCTTACGGTGCAAACAATGCTGAATGTGCATAATAAAAATAGCACTGTACCAATTGGAATGAGAGAGCATTTTAATGATATCCGAGAATGCTTTCTGAATTTCAAAGGCAATGTAACAAAAGAACACTAAAGAATCTGCCTATAAATCAGAGGGTTGTATGGGCTTAGAAAGGACAGGGATATCGTGAAATTGAGAGAGATTATGATGTCAAATACGGTTGACGAAAAGACTTTTGGCAAATTTGTAAGAGATTGTCGCGCGGAAAGAGGTCACTCAGTAAGATCATTTGCTAAATTGCTAGGTTGTTCTGCAGCGTATTTAAGTGACATCGAAAAAGGAAATCGGTACGCACCTAAAAATTATATGGATAAGATTTTTGAGGTGTTAGGACTTCCTGAAGAAGACAGACAAGATTTTGAAGATTTAGCTGGTGCAACAAGGGGATTCCAATTTGAAGACATCAACCAGTTTTTCGGGGAACAGCCGCTAGCAAGAGTAGCAATGCGAAAAGCAATGCAGGAAAAACCATCGGATGATTACTGGATGAATTTCATTAAAGGAATGGGCGAGAGGTAAGAAGCAAAGGAAGAATCATAGTCTGTCCAAAATACTAAAATAGGAGGCAGAACTATGAATCTGGAGAAGTACCCCATGAAATCTAACGGCATGTACATTCTGAGGAAATCAGACTTTGATGATATTGCAGAGATGATTTTAAAAGAATATATGCCATCTGTTCTCTATCGACCTCAAGCGGTGGATATTGAATATCTTGCGGAAGAATGCTTTTATTTAGATATTAAGTATGATTGCATTCAACCTGACGGAAAAGTGCTTGGTATGATTGCTTTTGCTGACACGGAATTCAAAACCTATGATTATGACGGAAATGATAAGTGTATCCAATTAGAAGAAGGAACTCTTTTAGTTGATATGAGTCTCATAGGTAGTAAAAACCACACCAGAAGAAGATTTACATTGGCACATGAAATTGCACACTGGGCTTGTCAGCGTAGTTATCATTCACCACAAAACCAGTTGTATGATTTCAGAAAGCAGCCGGGATTGGTTGCATGTAGGACAGAGCATATTGAACAGTACAGAATGCGTAGCCAGTATGGAAAACAGTCAGATGAATTTTGGCTGGAATGGCAGGCAGACAGATTAGGTGCAGCACTTCTCATGCCAAAGAAGACATTTAAGGAAGTATGTGATTCCGTATTATGGAGTCATGGAATCCGCAATGGATACTTGAGCAAAGATGTGGGACAACGTGTAGCACGTGAAATCATTAGCACCGTGGCAGGCATGTTTGATGTATCTTTTAGAGCTGCACAGATACGTATGATTAACCTTGATTTAATTAAAGTTTAAGTAAAAAGGATGGAAACATCCTTTTTATTACAAGCAAAGCGTAAGCAAAAAAGGCGTACATAGTGAACAAAAAGTGAGGTGATGAAAATGGGGAGTCAAGATGAAAGAGCCTGTTGCCATCTGGCAGATGTCAGGTGGACGGACGAGGGCTTGGAGAAAAATGGTAAACTGCTTTTTCGCTTAGTAAAAGGGCAGCAAGGGATAGCGATTGCTTTAAAACGCAAGGGAGAAGATGAGGTTTACCGTATTCCAATATATGATTTATTGGAACCTTATATATCGGATATCGAAGGACTGAAAAAATGTACTAAATTAACTGAACACAAAGAAAATGAGAAATTAAAGATTTCTTAACAAGAAAATATCAGAGTTGTAGAACGACCAAGTTGTGTTGTGTGGAATTCAAGTTCCATGCACCATGCAAACTGGTCGTTTTTTATTGGATAAATAAAAAAATAAGCACACAGAAAGGAGGTGGCAGAGTGAGTTTGGTATCGGAAATTAAAAAAATGGATCATTGGGCGATTGGTCAACGTATTCAAGAAATACGTCTTCAAAGAGGAATGACAGGAGCTGATATTGCTGTCTGCCTTGATATTACTACAAATCAAGTTTCTCGTATTGAAAATGGTCGTGCGAAATGTACGTTAGAACATTTATTTGCTCTAACGCAGATATTAGATTGCTCTGCTGATTATCTCCTTTATGGAACAGAGCCGAGTTCTAAATATACGAAAGCGCAGATGGCATGTATTGATGCCATGATTGCCAGTTTTGAAAAGTAGTCTTTTTAAGGCTACTTTTTTGAAAATCTAGGCTTGTCAGGATGAGATGGCTGTTTTGGATTTTGATACGATATACATGCGCTTGAAAGAGTATGAATGATTATCTTTCCACATAAGCGGATGTGTTGTTTCGTAAAGCATTTGCATTCAAATGTAGAGGTGGCACGTCTGTTTATGTGATGAGATAAGGTGCGCACATTATTGAATCAAATAAAACATAAGGAGATTGAAAGAATATGAAGGTTTTACTCTATGTAGCAGAGCTGCAATCGTTGGAAGAGACCAAGGCGAAGGAAGATATGTTGTCCCTTTGGGCGAATGTCAATGAAGTGCAGATTGTGGGTGCTGTCTATGAATTGAATGCAGAGAACATGCTTGGAGCATCCGGACAAGGTGCAATCGCAGATATCTTAAAACAGTATGAAGTGGATGCGGTGGTTGTTGCAAACGTGAAAGACTTTTCGGCTAACAAAGCGGCTGTTTGTGCTTGTGTAAAGGGTATCCGTGAAATGGGAGCAGATGTGATTTCGCTTGCTGGTGATGTGCCAAATTGTCAGGAGTGCATGATTGAAATGATGTGCGAAGGCAAGGAACCGTACAGACGAGCGTACCATTGTACAGTGAAGATTTTTCATGAGTAACAAGGGGTAGCCAAAAGAAATGAGGTGAGATGTGTGAAGTACGAAGGTTGGAAAATCGGGCAGAGAATCAAACGACTCCGTAAGGAAAGAAATATGACAGCGGAGGTGTTAAGCATAGAACTAGGAGTAAGCACTTCACACATCAGCCAAATAGAGCAGGGATGCAGGAAGATGAGTGTAGATCTGCTGTACAGGCTGATGGAGGTGCTGAGTGTGGATGCAAATACATTATTGGCAGTTTCAGAGTGTGGGAACGTAGGCGTGGAGATTTCTGTGGATGAAGAATTGACGGAGTTACCAAAAGAACAACAAGTGTATTTCAAGAGTATCTTTCTTCAGATGATTCGGAAATTCCCAGTATGAAGAAAGGAAGATTGGTTTGGGTAGAAAGAAAAAAGAGCAGTTAAAGATAAAGTGTGTTGCGTATCTGTCTACGAAGGGAGATTTGTACAGTACGGAAAAGAGTGAGAATAGACAACTTCGATATCTACATGATTACGCAAGGGCACATGGTATTGACATGTGCAGAATCATTCGTCGGAACGGAATGGGACAGGCTATGGTGAACGAGCATTGGAAGTTCATGGCTGAAATGATACGGAAAGGTACTGTGGATGGAATTCTGATAGTGAATACGGAGGCGGTGTCGGTCAGTGTTCCGGATGCTTTTTATAAGGTGGGGCAGATATATGAAGCGGGCGGCTTGGTTGTGACCGCTGACGAGGGCAGACTTTGGATGCCGGTTAAAAGAATGAAAGACGGAAGGATGGTATTGGTAAATGAAAGATATTAAAAGAGGGGATATTCTTTATATAGATTTAGGACAACATGTAAATAGTTCGGTGCAGTCAGGAATGAGACCCTGTATTGTCATGTCGAATAATGTCAATAACAGATATTCCACAACGTTGTGTGTGTGTCCGTTTTCGGGAAAGATTAAGGAAAACCCGGTACATGTGAAAGTGAAACCAAGTGACGTGAATGGATACTTTTTGAAAGATTCGGATTGCCTGGCGGAGCAGATTACAACTGTGGATAAGAGACAGATTGTTAGTAAGGTAGGGCATATTCCGGAGGATTCGGAGATTATGGGGGCAATTGATAGAGCAGTGCGCATGCAGTTGGGGATTGTGTAAGTGCAACCATACAACATTGTGAGACGCATATGTTTTTCGGAAAAGAATAGTGCAAACAGTGGAAAAATATGCTAAAATATTAGAGGGTTATCAATGTAAGGCGATAAGGTGGAACACCATCTTATTGCCTTTTCGCGTCATTAAATAAAATTTAAAGCGGCGGTGATGAAAGTCGGTATGTCAAGGTGGAGGTAAATACGGGGTGAAGCTATTGGATTTTTATGCAAATGATAAATTTATGAACATGCAAGGAGAACAAAATTAAGATGGGAAATAATAAGAAAAAAAACATAAAAATATATTCTTAGAAGAAATAGGTATAGGTTCCTTTTTAGTTACATGTGTAGCATTTTTGATTAGGGGAATGTGGTATTTTTATTACTGTGGATATTTTGAGGCTTTTAATATTGATAAATCGTTATTGGCTATTAACAATGATACATCGTTGTATTCGGTTTTGGGATTAATTGGGATTGCTATTATTTTATGCGTGTTGAACTATTTGATTTATTTTCTGTGTCTATACAAGAAATGGTGCGCTCTAGCAGTTGCTGTTTTGAGTGAAATAATTGCAATGTTTGGTGTGATTTGTGTGATGTCCGACATTAGACGTGAAGAGATATTAGAATGTTTGCAAAATGCAAATTGGCAAGGATTAGGGTATATAGGTATAAGTTGTTTGGTTTGCGTTTTTTTTATTAATATATATGGAGTTGTATTTTATATTGTATTTTGTCATGAAAATAAAAAATCAAGTAATAGTACAGAAACCGTATCGACTAAAGTGATAAAAATACTTGGTGCCGATGATGAGAAAAAGATTAATTATATTTTAAATAGTGCAGTTTGTGTTACTCTGGTTTCAGTAGTTTTGGGGATATCGGTTTTTTTTGCTGGGGTGAGTGATGCGAATGAGAAAAAAGATTTTCGAATTATTGAAGAAGTGTATTTATCAGAAAATCATAAATTGGAAGATAAATACTTATTCAAAGAAAACGGGCAGCCACCTAAACAATATTATGCGGTCTTATATGAGATGGAGGATAAGTATGTTGTTGCTTCATTGGCATTGGAAGAAGGAATTGTTGTAAAGGATCTTAATAGACAAAAGGTTATTGCAAAGGAAAATATTATTACATATTATTATGCTGATCTCGAAAAAGATTTTTGGAACAAAGATGAGAAGCAGGATGTTGAGATGAATGTAAAAACAGATGAAAGTAATCAAGAAGAGAAGGAGAATAGTAGCATGGGTGAAGCATTTGGAGGAGCTATTATAGGAGCACTTGCTACAGGTGTAGTTACATTTTTAATTGAAAGGCATAATCGAAAAAAAGAGGGAAGAATACAAGAAAGCCATGCCGCTTCCATATTGTCTTATGATTTGAAAAGCATCGAAGATTATATGGCTCATGAAAGAAGTTCTGTCAATTTGAGATATACAGTCGATTGGCAAGACCTAGTAGCTAGTTGCTCTTTTTTGAAAGATCAACATATAGAATATATTTATCAAATATATGACGTAGTGTATAATTATAATTACTATTATAAACTTAAGGAACAAACAGGCGTATCAGTTAATAAGGAAACTATCCCGCACTATGAAAGACTACAAGAAATCATATTTGACAAAAGCGAAGGGTATATTAACAAAGAGAAATATAATTCAAAGTATGAGGAAATACAGGCTGAATTGAAGGAACATATTTTATAAAGATTTATAAAAGTATAATATGAAAGAGATACATTCCCTTAATTTGTATGTGTTTTGTTATAAATGGAGAGGTGTTAAAATGTACATAAAAAAATTTGAGATTAAAAATTTCAGAGTGTTTGATGAGAAAGGAATTACATTACAATTTAATAAAGGGGTTAATGCGATTGTTGGTGAAAACAATTCTGGTAAATCAGCTGTCATGGATGCCATTAGAATTGCATATTCCACAGTGACGTATAAAAAAGACATCTTTTTTACTAGAGGTGATTTTCATATAAATGAAGATGGGAATGTAGCAGATGTTGCATTTTTTGATATTTATTTAGAAGAAGTGCCAACAAGATTAGTAGAAATATGGAATCCTGAAAGTGAGAGTGGACAAGGTGGAGAATTCCATATTTGTTTTGAAAGGACGACTGCTGCTAATGGTATAGAAAAAGTTAAAGTAATCCATTGGGGAATAGGAACAGAAGGGAATTCTTTGTCAACGGACACTTTTGATGCAATGGATGTGATGTTTTTGGGTGCATTAAGAGATTCTGAGAGTGAAATGAAACCGGCTAGAAATAGTAAATTGGCTCAGCTGCTAAGAAGTTTGGTGCCAGATGAAACTACGCGAGCCGAGTTGGTAGATATTTTAAACAGCGCAAATAATTCGTTATTAGAAAAGGAAGAATTAAAAAACACAAAGAAGACAATTAATAATAATCTGGCTCGTATCGAACAGGATTTTCTGAGTCAGCATATCGATATAGGTTTAATAGAGCCGCGCTTCGATTCGATTGCGTCTTCATTGAGAGCTTGGGTTAAGCCTAAATGGGTATTAGTTTCATTAAGTGATAAAGAATATGCAGGGGCTTTGCAGTATGCTGAAGAACACAGAGATAATAAAAAAGTACAACAAAATGAAAAGGGAATATATTTCGAGACATCTATTTTAGAAGATGTTGAAGATATGCAACCAGAATTGGTTATACGAATAAATGAGATTGCAAGCAGTTCATTTGAGTTACGTCAAAATGGATTAGGGTATAATAATCTTTTGTTTATGTCGGCAGTACTTGGGGATATGGCAATTGCACGAGGCGGAGTGTATCAGCATTTGTTGTTGATAGAAGAGCCGGAAGCACATTTGCATCCACAGTTACAAGAATTAGTACATAACTTCTTGTCTGATACAAACCAAGAAGATATCAACATACAGATAATTTTCACTTCGCATTCTCCGACGTTGGCATCAAAGGTGGATATAGAAAATATAAATCTGATTTATGAAAATGATCATAAAAAATATTGTTTGCCATTTGCAGAGGCAAGTCTAACGGATGCTAATAAGGAGTATTTACAGAAGTATTTGGATGTAACTAAATCGCAAATGTTTTTTGCTAGAGGTATTTTATTTGTGGAAGGCATTAGTGAGGCAATCTTGTTGCCAGAGATAGCAAAAACACTAGATAGGCCATTAGAAAAATATGCAGTTGAACTTGTGAATGTTGATAGCGTTGCGTTTAGTCCTTTTGTTAATTTATTTTCTTCACAGAGTGTACAAACCTGTTTTTCGAAGGTTGCAATTGTGACGGATGATGATAGATGCACTAAGAAGGGTGAATCTAATTATATCAATAGGGACTTGGATTATGATGATATAAATAGTGATATCTCGGATAAATTGTTAAGCGGAACACCGTCGGAGCGTTGTGCTGAACTTGAAACATTGTGTGGCTCTGTGGATATCAATGTCTTTAAAGCAACAAAAACTTTAGAATATGCGCTGTGCTGTAACGAGAATAACATTGATTATTTAGTTGAAGCTATAAAAAGTGAGTATTCAGTATTAGGTCCTGTGTTAGAAGAAAAAATCAGCAGTTTGCAAAACCTAGATGAAAAAGCTGCTTGTATATGGTTGTTTATCCGAGCAAGAGATAAATGCAAAGGAGCGATTGCACAGTATATTAGTCAGATAATCAAAAAACAGTGTGAAATGAAACAAAGGGGCGAAACAATTGAGAAAGAATTTATTATCCCGGATTATTTGAAAGAAGCGGTCTATTGTGTAACGGAAAGGTAGATATGGAAGAATTGACACGTGAGCAAACATTATTTTTAAAAACTGAAGGTAGGGTTGTTGTAAGGGCATGTCCGGGTAGTGGGAAAACATATTCTGTAGCAACCAAACTACTGTCTTATTTAGATAAATGGGAAGATTATCATCAGGGAGTTGCAGTTTTGTCATTTACAAATGTTGCAAGTGAAGAAATTTATAAAAAGGCACTTTTATTGAATAAGGGCATTGGTAAATTGAGTTATCCACATTATATTGGAACTGTTGATAGTTTTTTTAATGAATTTATTGTTTTAAGATATGGCTATTTGATGACATATGATAAAGTAAGACCACTGATTGCGTTAAGTGATAATTGGAAAATTCCGTATAGATATTGGAGAAAAGAATGTCATAGACATGGATGTGTAAATAATATAGAAAAATTTCAGTGGGGAATTGATAATCAGTTTTATAAAGATAAGGAAATTGTTAAATGTGAACTGCGTGGAAAAGGAAAATCTCTTCCGTGTCAACAATATAAATTAATGCTCTGGCAGAAAAATGTTATTTTTCAAAATGAGGTTGCATCTTTTGCATATAGGTTATTAAAGAAATATCCGATGATAGCAAAAGCAATAGTTGAGCGTTTTCCGGTAATTATTATTGATGAGGCTCAAGATACATCAGAGGAACAGATGGCCGTATTTGATTTGTTAGTAGAAGCCGGTTTAAAATCAATGTTTTTAGTAGGCGATCCGGATCAAGCTATATATGAATGGAGAAATGCAAACCCAGAGTGTTTTAAAAGGAAGATAGGAGCAGATTCATGGAAGTGTGTTGAACTAACTGGAAATTTTCGCAGTTCACAGCATATTTGCAATGCAACGTCTTGGTTTTCGGCAACCTTGCAAGGGCAAAGAGTAAACGAGGCCGTGGGGGATTATAAAGATGAGGGTCAAAAACCTATATTGTTATTGACAAATGGCAATACAGAAGCAGAAGTAATAGATTGCTTTCTTGAAAAGTGTCGTAGTATGGAAATAGAGGTTAACTCAGATAAGGTTGCTGTGCTTAGCAGAGGAAGAATCCATTCTGATACGGATGTTAAAAATTTATGGCAAAGTAAGGAAATGGAGTTGGTTGCAAAATCAGCATATGAATGGAAATGTGGTTCGCGAAAAAAAGCATGCATTGATATGTCTAAAGCGTCATTCAGAATTCTTATCGGTGAAGAAGTGGACGATTATTTGATGAGCAAAAAAATAAGAGATTTCACAGATGAGGATAATTGGAAAGATTTTATAATAGATGTTTTGAGTGGTTTTCCAGACATAAACATAGGTATTGCAGAGTGGGTGAAACAATTTATACGATTGTATTCTGATATATTGGAAAAGTATAAGTTTCGAGTTGAAGAAGGAATCGATATAAAAGATATTTTCAAAATAAAGACAAGGGATAGCAGCCATCCTAATTTTAAAGAGATACCTTTAAGAAATTATTTTGAAAAGAAAGCTATTGAAGATTATACAAGATCATCTATTCATGGTGTGAAGGGTGAGACTTATGATGCAGTTTTGATTTGTATAAAATATAAAAATGGAAAAACCCTTACACCGAAGTTTCTGATGGAGGGAGATTTGGAAAATGAATTGATGAGAATAGCTTATGTTGCGATGACAAGACCAAGACGTTTATTAATGATTGCGATGCCAGAGAATAAAAATTTAAAGGAATATAAGCGATTTCCAGTAGATAAATGGGATTATTGGTATATATAGATGGTGGAGAGGAAGTGGAAAGAATATGGACATGTGATTCGAAAAGAGTACGATAAATTATTATTTACATGAAATGATTGCAGTATTATAAAGCACAAAAGAAAAGGAGAAAAAACATTATGGTTTCATATAATACTATATATAATTTTAAAAACCCGGTACGTCATTTTTTTGATATTGACAATTTGATATTTCGTCATCCAGAAACTATTGATATTGAAGATACATGTTGGACGGTTCCAGTAAAGTTTAGAGTTTTAAAAGATGAGTTCGGTTTCAGAACACTAAAATTTCCTAATATACTTCAACTAGCAATTGCTTATGAACATTTTAAAACATTTTCAGAATTTGGCAATCCACATGGGTTAGAGCCAACTCATAAACGATTGAGCGCGAAAATGGAAACAGGGGATTTTGCTATTGGTTCTTTTGAAGAACAACTTCAAACAGATTTTAATAATCTTTGTGTATATGACAATTTGTTAAGATTAGACATAAAAGATTTTTACGGTCGTATCTATACACACCATCTTGATTTCGCAACTTTGTCAGATAGATATTTAACGAACCTTAACAACGGAGCTACGAATGGGATCATTATGGGGAATTATTTATCCCTATATTTTGCTGAACAACATTTATCTAAAATTAGTCAGCGAATTGAGCAGGAATTAACAGATGCTGACATTGATTGTGAATACTCATATTTTTCGGATGATTTTTATTTCTTTTGCAATAAGCATGATAATCAGGCAATTTCAGAAATTTTTGACAAGGTATTGGAGGAGTTTGATCTTGAAAGGAACACTCATAAAAATATAAATTATGACTATTCTTCATATACAGAAGAAACTATTATGACGCGTTATTGGAAAAAAATAAATGCATATTGCAATACACATTATAGGAATGGCAGTACCAAAAACAGATTAGCATTCATAAATCAACTGATTTATAGAATTTCAGATTTTTCTACTAAAAATAAAAGAACGTTTATAAACAACTTCTTTAAAGGAAAGTATTTTTATGATATAGCAGATAAATTAGGACAATATGAATTAAGAGATTATGATTATCATGAACTATGTTATCTGTATAGAACTTCACCTGAGGCTTTATTATATAGCATTGATTTGATTAAAAAGATTCCTAATTTTGATAAAACTAGAATGAGAAAATTTTTTGAGGTGCGTTATAAAGAAAGTTTGCAAAATCCGCATCATGATGTTCAGTTATATTATTATTATGCAATTACTGTATTGAATTTAACAGACATCTTTGAAAACACATCTGATTTAGTTCTGAAAACAGAGAATCAGTTGTTGATTTCATACTATATACAATTAAATTTGTTTTCTGAGCCTCAGTATCTGCAACTGAAAAATTTGACTAACGAAAAATATTGGCTTCAAAATTATCATTTAATTTTGCACAGACCAGAATTACTCGGTGATTTAGAAAATTCTATCAATACTTATTTAATACCAAAAAAATGTCTTCCTGCTGATACACCTACGAAAATAACCAGAAAAAAGGTTTATTATGAGTTCTATTATGATAATTTGAACGCAGGAAAATCCATCATAGTTGCTCCTGAGGATATGAGTAGTGCTATAGATATATATTTGAATTGTCGATTTGTAGAAGAAGCTGCCCTGATGACAAGTTCTTAATTGTTGCTAATCGAGATTTAAAATGAAAGATATTCAAAATAAGCAATGTACAAAGAGTAATTAAAAATGAATTATACATATCTTTTGGGGTTCGGGGATAATACCTATTACAAAGGAGGCTAACAATCCGGACAAACGACTTGAGAGGCACAAAGAGGACAAGACAATAATGTTTTGCCTTTCGGGTAGTGTCAAGAAGGTCTTTTTGAATACCTAGAAAGACTTTACAATTTTTGCTTATCTTTTCGATGACAGATGTTGTTAGTATATTGTATAATAATATGAAAATAGTTATGGAGGATTGATGATATGGGAAGTAAAAAATCAGATGAAATTTACACTAATATATTGTTGGATAATAAGGTTTTGATTCATTCCAAGGAAGGAAATACATCAGGACAGAATAACGCAAAAACAATAAATGATTTAATAAACAAAATGAATAGCGATAGCCAAAAAGAAAGTGAGTGATTATTATAGATATACATGAATTAGTATACATAATTTCAGATTTAATCAACTTGTTTTTAGCAGGATTTGTCTTTATGACATTATACAACTGGTTGACCAACGCTCAAATGGATACATACGTTATTGGTATATGGAGTTTATTTGTGAACACCTTAATTAAAGTGTTTTATTCCATGATTCATAGCTGGGTTTTGGTCAAAGTGGATTTCAATGAGTCTTTGAAAATTTTTGTGTATGTATTTACTGCTATTGGATTGGCATTTGCAGCAGTGAAGGTGCGTGAATCAGACCAGGTTAAGGTACTCCTTGGAAAATTAGACAAAAAAACAGTACATAAAGACATTCTTGCAGACGTAGTAGATCATAACAAAAGAACCATGATGGTCGTTTACCCAAAGGAATCAAATGTTTATTATATTGGTGTTTTTAGATTGCATGAGGAAAAAGGAGCAGATTCGTTTATAACGCTAATAGAATATTGTTTGTGTAATAAAGATAATGACAAGATAATCAGAGATTGTAGTGCACAAAAATCTTCTGTTATTATTAATTTACAAAATGTAGAACGCATCGAATTGTTTTATGAGGAAGATTCGACAGTTTGGGAGTGGCTTGATAAGTATAATAAAACAGAGACGTAGAAAATGTCATCAATAAAAACTTTGAGTATTCGTCCACCGGTGCCAAAACGGTGCCAAGAAATCTGGATAATATAAATAATACAGAGAAAATCCATATTTTCGGTGTATAAAACCTCACTAAATACGTTAAAAACACGAGAAAATACCCTCGAAAATTCCCGTGAAGGTGGACGTACAGTAGGTTCAGGTGTTGTTAAGAGCATCATCGAATAATTTGCGTGATGGCAATGAGCCGTGCAAATAAGTAAATAAAATCAAGGAAGAGTGCTTGCATTCTTCCTTGTATTTTTTTGCTTATTTATAGGGCGAAGCCCGTGAAGGAGCGACATTGTCGCGAGTGTGCACGGTGGTATACTCCTTCCCCAATCCTTGAGTAATCAGGAGTTGCGGTTTCTTTTTCTAGCAATCTATGCTATCATATCCCATATACGAGAAAGGACAATGACCATGAAAAAGAAGATACTTATTTCAATATTAACAATAGCAATTTTGCTCACTAGCACCATACTTTGTGCCACGGCAACAGCAGAAAAGAAGCAAGTGGATGTTATGTTTTTACACGACACACACTCTCATTTGAATGAGTTTGCCACAGTAGAAGAGGGAAAATCCCAGGTTCTTGGTGGGTTTGCCAAAATCAAGACATTGATAAACCAACAAAAGGAAAAAAAACCGGACACATTACTTTTGGATGCAGGAGATTTTTCTATGGGAACCTTGATTCAGGTTGTATATGAAGAAGAAGCCTCTGAAATTCGCATGCTAGGTGAGCTTGGTATTGATGTCACAACATTTGGAAATCACGAGTTTGACTACAAGGCAAAAGGTCTTGCTAATATGCTCAACAACGCAGTAAAAAGTGGCGATAAACTTCCGGCTATGGTTGTCTGTAACGTGGATTGGGATACCATGGAAGCCGCAGGTGTGACAGAAGACCAGAAACTCTTAAAAGCCACTTTTGAAAACTATGGTGTGAAAGAGTACATCATGGTGGAAAAGAATGGTGTTAAGATTGCCATTACCGGAGTTTTCGGGAAGGACTGTCTTGACTGTGTGCCAAACTGTCCGCTGATTTTTAAAGATCCGGTTGAAGCAGTGAAGGAAACTGTAGAACAAATTCAAAAAGAAGAAAAAGCAGATATGATTGTCTGTGTTTCCCATAGTGGTGTTTGGGATGATGAGGAAAAATCAGAAGATGAGATTTTAGCCAAGAGTGTCCCGGAATTAGATTTGATTATCAGTGGTCATACACATACGAAATTAGATAAACCGATCCAACACGGGGATACATATATTGTTTCTGCTTCGGAATATGGAAAATATCTGGGAAATCTGTCCATGAGTCAGGTGAAAGATGGCGTATGGGAGATGGATTCTTATAACCTTATTACGGTAGATACGTCAGTAGAACCAGATGCCGAAACACAAGAAAAAATAAATGACTTCATGGACCAGGTTGACAGTAAATATTTGCAACAATTTGGTTACACGAGAGAACAAGTTCTTTGTACGAATGATATCGAGTTTGCAACCAGCGCTGATACAGGAAACAAACATACAGAATTAAATCTTGGCAGCATTATGGCTGATGCCTATACATATACGGTGGCTAAATTTGATAAGACAGACACTCATCCTGTGGATGTGGCAGTGGTGCCGTCAGGAGTTATCCGTGACACCTATGCAAAGGGAAATATCACCACAGAAAATGTTTTCAATTCTTTCTCGCTGGGAATTGGTGAAGATGGGATACCGGGCTATCCACTTATCAGTATTTACTTGACAGGTGCAGAACTTAAAATGGCATCGGAAATTGATGCAAGCATTTCTAATTTGATGACATCTGCAAGACTGTACACGGACGGCTTGTATTGGAATTATAATCCGAATCGAATGATATTAAACAAGGTTACGGATGTGTATTTGTGTGACGTAAATGAACAGCGTGTGGAGATTGAGGACGAGAAGCTATATCGTGTAGTTACCGATTTCTATACTTCACAAATGCTTGGAGGAGTCACAGATTTGTCTTATGGTTTACTTTCTATTGTGCCGAAGTTTGCAGACGGAACACCTGTGGAATGCTATGAAGACGCAGTCATTAAGGCAGATGGAAAAGAATTGAAAGCCTGGGTAGCTATTGCGGAATATATGAATTCTTTTGACGATACAAATGGCGATGGCATTGGAAATGTGCCTGCGAAATATGGACAAGAAGAAGGAAGAAAAGTTGTGGAAGATAGCAAGAAGCTTGGAGACCTGCTCAAAAACCCAAACAAGTTTTTCTTCATGATTTTAGCCATTGTACTAGTAGTGATTGCACTTCTTATTGGAATTGTTGTCCTGATTGTAAAGATGATTAAAAAAATGAGAAAAGGCTGTCGCAAGGCAGACAAGAAGGAGTAAAATATGCGAATTAAGGATGCTTTGGCAAATATACATAAAGAACATGCGGACGACCAACTGATACCTCTTTATACGGAGTGGGGTGAAAATTTAGACAAGGAAAATATCTGGCAAGAATATCCGCGCCCGCAGATGCAAAGAGAACACTATCAGATGCTGCACGGGGAATGGGACTATGCCATTGTTCCGCTAGAAGATAAAAAAGAATTTGAAAGCCAAGGGAAAATACTAGTACCATTTTCGCCGGAAGCACTATTGTCTGGCGTGGGTAGACAACTTCAACCGACAGAGTATTTGTGGTACCAAAAAGAGATGTTATTTACTACGGAAGAGAGTGTGCGCAAGGCACAAGGACAGCGGTGCCTATTGCATTTTGATGCGGTAGACCAGCAAGTGGTGGTGTATATCAATGGTGCAGAAGTAGCAAGACATTATGGTGGTTACCTTCCTTTTGAAACAGATATTACAGACTATGTTGGGACAGAGAAAATAGTACTTCAGGTAAGAGTGCGAGATGAGAGCGATACCTCTCATCATAGCCGTGGAAAGCAGACTTTGAAGCGTGGCGGTATGTTTTATACTGCTCAAAGCGGGATCTGGCAGAGCGTTTGGTATGAATGGGTGCCAGAAAATTATGTAAAGAAGTATCAGATTATACCAGATTATGATAATGCGAAAGTAACGATCGAGTTGTTTCCAAAAGAAAAATTCGCGAGTGTTTCGCTAGAAATAGAGAATGCAGAAGTAGAGTGTGCAGTTGAAGAATCGAAAATTACCATTTCTTTTGCAGAGGGTAAGTTTGAATCTTGGAGCCCGGAAAATCCACATTTATATTATTTCACTTTAAAGGCAGACGAGGACGTCATTCGTGGTTATTTTGCAATGCGCGCCTTTACTATCGAGAAGGATGAGAAGGGGATTCCACGGTTCTGCTTAAATCACAAACCGTATTTCCTAAATGGATTATTAGACCAAGGATACTGGCCGGATGGGTTAATGACAGCACCTTGTGATGAGGCTTTCGTTTATGATATTGAATTGGCAAAACAGAAGGGCTTCAATATGATTCGCAAGCACATCAAGATTGAGCCACTACGCTGGTATTATCATTGCGACAGGCTAGGTATGATTGTGTGGCAGGACATGGTCAATGGTGGAACGACTTATAACATGCCATGGGTTTGCTACATGCCGACTGCGATACCAGCGTTGGGAAGAATGATTAAAGACAATATGTATCACATGTTCTCGAGGAAATCTGTAGAAGGCAGACAAATCTGGGAAATAGAATGTAGGGGAACTCTTGACCATTTGTATAACGTTCCGTCTATTTCTACATGGGTACCTTTCAATGAAGCTTGGGGACAGTTTGATGCAGCACGTATTGCAGACGAAGTGAAGGCATACGACCCGACCAGAACCGTGGATCACGCAAGCGGATGGTTTGACCAAAAGGCCGGAGATTTCAACAGTGTGCATAATTATTTCAGAAAACTTCGTGTGGAAAAAGATGACAAAAGAGCATTTGTTATTTCAGAGTATGGGGGCTATGCATGTCATATTGCTGGCCATTCCAGTGTGGAGCGTATTTTTGGGTACAAAAAGTACGAGAAAAAAGAAGAACTATCCAAGGCATTTTATCAGTTGCTGGAGGAACAGGTGAAACCACTGATAGAGAAAGGCCTTTCAGGTGTGGTTTACACACAGCTTTCGGATGTGGAGGAAGAAGTAAACGGGCTTGTGACTTATGACAGAAAGGTTGTAAAGGTTTAAGGAACAAAACTCTCTGCTGATGCATATTTTATTATGGAGTATGTTATCAGGGAGAGTTTTATGCCATATTCAGTAATGTTAGATGCAGGGCACGGTGGTGTAAATCCAGGTGCAGTTTACGACGGCAGACAGGAAAAGGACGACAACTTGGCACTGGTACTAGCCATTGGGCCGATACTTGAGAATAATGGAATCAATGTACTTTATACAAGGACAACAGACGTTTATCAGACCCCACTACAGAAAGCGGAGCTTGCCAATGAGGCAGCAGTAGATTTTTTTGTGTCTATCCACCGAAATTCATTTCCGGAGGACAATGTGGTTTCCGGCGTGGAAAGTTTGGTTTATGATTTGTCTGGAATCAAGGTGGAAATGGCGGAAAATATCAATGCCCAGTTAGAAACTGTGGGTTTTGTGAATTTGGGAGTGAAAGCTAGACCAAATCTAATTGTGCTGCGTCGAACAAAAATGCCGGCAGTTTTGGTGGAGGTGGGATTTATCAACTCCAATACAGACAATCAACTGCTTGACGCAAATTTTGAGGCCATTGCCAGAGCCATTGCAGATGGAATTATTGAAACACTGGATGTTCATTCTGATGATCCGGATACATTAGAAACAAGATATTCAGTGCAAGTAGGCGCATTTCGTAATCAAGACTATGCAAGAAGTTTGCAACAGGAATTAATGGAAATGGATTTCCCAGCAAGAATCGAGCAGGGAGACGGCTACTACCGTGTGCGAGTAGGGGATTTCCGTACTATAGATGAGGCGGGAAATTTAGAACGAAGATTAAAAAGGGCTGGATATCAGACCGTCATTGTGACATAATAAGGGTACGAGGTTATAAGTACGGAGGATGCTATGGAACAACGAGCAGAATTTTTAGGGAAATTGAAAGGGCTGGTTTTGAAAGCAAGAGAGCAAAACAGTCAAATTACAATAGATGAGGTGAAGCAGTATTTTGGAGATATTGCGTTAACAGAGGAACAAATGGAGTTAGTCTTCGACTATCTTTTGACTCAAAAGGTAGTCGTTAAAGGCTACATCAAGATGACAGAGTCAGGGGAACAGGAAATTTCGTATACGGAAGAAGAACAAGAATATTTGCGTGCTTATGAGGAAGATTTGAAAGCCTTCAAAAAAGCAGGAGAAGGGGAATGTGAAAAATTATTTCAGCAGGCTCTTGAAGGAAGCGCGGCTGCCAGAAATCGTTTGACCGAGATTTATCTCCCGGAGGTTTTGACGATTGCAAAAAGCATGTATCAGCCGGAAATTTTCTTGGGAGATTTGATACAAGAAGGAAATCTGGGTCTGGTTCTCGGGTTGGACATGCTTACGGATGTAAAAACAGCCCATGAAACTTTGAGGGAACAAATACGACAAAGCATCCAAGCGCTGATCGAGGAATATACCGATTCTAGTAGCCGAGATAAAAAGATGGTTGAGCAGGTGAAATTTTTAGATGAAAGCATTACCAAGCTGACAGAAGAATTAGGAAGAAAGGTAACTATTGACGAGCTTTCTGTTTACATGGGCATGACAGAAGACGAAATTAATGATATTTTGCGTTTAACTGGTGAAGAACCGGAGGAAGAACATCACCATGAAGCAACCGAGGAGGAAAAGTAAAATGGGAACACAAGTGATTTGTTTTGCAAATAATAAAGGAGGAAGTGGGAAGTCTACCACCTGCGCTAATGTAGGATACGGGCTGACACAACTTGGCAAGAAAGTTCTTTTGATTGACGGGGATATGCAACTGAACCTCTCCCTTTCATTTTTCTCAGATGATGAAGTTCTTGCCATGGCGCAAACTGAAAAGAATCTATACTATGCAGTGAAAAATCAAAAGGACTTAAAGGATTATATCGTACATACCCCATATAAAAATTTGGATATGATTCCATCTTCCACACTTATGAGCTCCATGGAATATGAATTGTTTACAAAATGGCAGAGAGAGTTTATTTTAAAGAAATGTTTAAGTAGTGTCGTGGAATCTGGAGAGTATGATTATATTTTGATTGATGCACCGCCGACTTTGGGTGGTTGGGTCATGAATATTTTGTGTGCTTCGGATAAGGTTGTGATTCCGGTTGAGGCAACACCATGGGGACTTTTTGGATTGGGCAATATGTTTGAGTTTTTGGAACAGGTGAAACAAATGTCTCCGAATCTGGAAGTACTTGGAATTGTAGTAACGAAAGTAGATACAAGAAAGAATTATTTTAAACAAACATTCGAAAGTTTGCGTGAGCTGGATGACCTACATGTCTTTGACGCATTTATCCGTGTGGATAGCAGCGTGGAATGGTCTCAAGATAACAATATGCCGATTATGGCATATCGCAAGAGTTCGAGAAGTGCACAAGAATATATGGCACTGACAGAAGAAATATTGAAGAAAAACTAACAAAAAGAAGATGTAGTAAGTGCTACATCTTCTTTTAAATTTAGAAATTGATAAACGATTTAAACGCTTCCAAGGAGCGATTGATAATTAAATCTTCAGAAATTCCGGCAGTTTTTATCTTTTCCAATGAATATTGAAAATCACCTACTTGATTTAAGCTGTGGGCGTCACTCGATATCACTATCGGGCAGTTGTACTTTTTACACAAGTTTAAAAGCTCTCGCACATTATCGTGAACATCTCCTCGATAACCATCTGGCATTAGGGAAGCGTTGTTAATCTCGATTGCTACGCGGTAATGCTTTGCAGCTAGTACAAGCGCTTCATACTCTAATGTATAATGAGCGTCCTCCGGATGTCCAACGATTTTAACTTTTGGATGTTTCATTGCATTTACATAGGCAAATGTAGTTTCTTCTTTGCTTCCTGGTTTTATGTTTGGCAGATGCATGCTGATAATTGCGTAGTCAAGGCCAGACAGAATCTCCTCATCCAAGTCTATATTTCCGTCAAAATCTAAAATATTCAGTTCTACCCCGTACAAAATCTCAATCCCACATCGTTTTTTCGGTGCGTATGACAAACTTCTAAAATAAGAAGATTTGCTGGAGCCGGGAGTGGCAGGAGCGTGGTCTGTAACACCGATGGCTTTCAAACCTACTTTGGCTGCCTGTTTCGCCAGGTCTGTAATGGTACTTCGCCCAGCATGCCCGCTAGCTAACGAATGGGTATGAGGATCAAGTTGTATTTGCATAGTTTCTCCTCGTTTTTACAATATATAAATATTATGACGCCAAAACAGCTCGTTGTCAATGCGAAAAAAACTAAAACAACAGAAAAACAACATAAAACACAAAAAGAAAACAAGGAAAAACCACAAAAAAAGGAATAAAAAGTGTTGATTTTGTTGTTTTTGTGTTGTATAATCGAAATATAATTAGGTTTACTATCGAAAGGAGGGCCAAATCATGGGACTTTATACTTATAATAGTGAGAGTATTCCAAAGACAGACAGAATTCCACGAATGATTGAACGCATGTATGCAAAGATGCCAGAATTGGAATCGGCCAGAGCGATTTTGATTACAGAGTCTTATAAAGAAACAGAGAACGAACCGATTATCATAAGACGTGCAAAAGCATTTGAACACATTTTGAAGAATATCCCGATTATCATCCGTGAAGACGAATTGATTGTAGGAAGTACCACGATTGCTCCGCGCGGTTGTCAAACGTATCCGGAATTTTCTTTTGAATGGTTAGAGCCGGAATTTGATACGCTGGCTACTAGAAGCGCAGATCCGTTTTATATTTCAGAAAAGACAAAAAAAGAACTTCGAGAAGTACATAAATATTGGAAAGGCAAGACAACTAGTGATTTGGCAACTGCTTACATGGCACCAGAGACGTTGAAGGCAATGGAACACAACATTTTCACGCCGGGGAATTATTTTTACAACGGTGTAGGACATGTAACTGTTCAATATGAAAAAGTTTTGGCGATTGGTTACGAAGGTATTATGGCTGAAGTAGAAGCAGAGATGAAGAAGTGCAACGTGGGAGATGGAGATTACGCAAAACGCAAACATTTCCTAGAAGCAGTCTTGATTAGTTGTAAAGCTGTTATCGGATACGCAAACAGATACGCAGAACTTGCGAAGAAAGAAGCCACGGCTTGTCACAATGCAGAACGTAAAGCTGAACTTTTAAAGATTGCAGAGAACTGTAGCAAAGTACCGGCCAAGGGAGCAACGAATTTTTATGAAGCATGTCAGTCGTTCTGGTTCGTACAACAACTACTGCAAATCGAATCTAGTGGACATTCTATTTCGCCGGGAAGATTTGATCAGTACATGTATCCTTATTATAAGGAAGATTTAGATAAAGGAACATTGACTAGAGCCTTTGCACAAGAACTGTTGGATTGTATCTGGATCAAACTAAATGACTTGAATAAATGTCGTGATGCGGCATCAGCAGAAGGTTTTGCGGGATACAGTTTGTTCCAGAACTTAATTGCAGGTGGACAAAATAAAGACGGAGTGGATGTGACAAACGATTTGTCATTCATGTGTATCCAAGCATCTATGCATGTACACCTTCCGGCACCGTCCTTGTCAGTTCGTGTTTGGAATGGATCACCACATGAATTTTTGATTAAAGCAGCAGAGTTAACACGTACCGGAATCGGACTTCCTGCTTATTATAATGATGAAGTTATTATCCCATCTCTGGTAAGCAGAGGATTGACTTTAGAAGATGCCAGAGAATACAACATTATTGGTTGTGTTGAACCTCAAAAGGCAGGAAAGACAGAAGGCTGGCACGATGCAGCGTTCTTCAATATGTGTCGTCCACTGGAACTTGTATTTTCAAATGGCATGGATAAAGGTGAGCAAATCAGTATCCAAACCGGTGCCGTGGAAAACATGACCACCTTTGAAGAATTCTACAATGCTTACAAAGAACAAATGAAATACAACATTAGCTTAATGGTAAATGCAGACAACGCCATCGATGTTGCCCACGCGGAAAGATGTCCGCTTCCATACCTTTCATGTATGGTTGATGATTGTATCAAGCGTGGAAAAACAGTTCAGGAAGGCGGAGCCATTTA
>JAZRND010000009.1:0-3273 GCA_045648005.1 Faecalimonas sp.
TTAACTAACCTTTATATAAACCTTTATAGTTAGTCCATAAAGTTCATTTTAGACATTTCACTGGCCTTAATGCTGTCAACAATATCTATATAAGGTTTCATTGCCTTATAATCGCTATGCCCAGTCCACTTCATAACCACATTGGGTGCAATTCCCCTTGAAAGGGCATTTACAATAAAAGTCCTTCGCCCGGTATGGGTGCCAACCAGTTCCCATTTTTCTTTAATCTCGTCAATCCTCTCATTCCCCTTGTATGAGGTAATTCTTATCTCCTCATTTATTCCCGACAGTTTGCACAGTTTCTTCAAATCCCTGTTCATGGCCTGATTGGTGTAATATGGGAAAACCAGATTACTCCTTTTGTCGGGAAAAGAACGGTATTTCTCAATGATGGTGCGCATCATATCATTTATCTCAATAGAAATGCTGTCTGCAGTTTTAACTGTTGTAACCTCAATATGATTATCCTTTACATCATTCCATTTCAGACTTGAGGCATCTGAGTACCTTAAGCTGGAAAAACAACAAAACATGAATATATCCCTAATCGGTTCCAGATATATGGTGTCCCCCTCAAGCTTAATTGCCATTATTGATTTAAGTTCATCCTTGCTCAGGTATATTACTTTCTTTTGGGTTGTTTTGAGGGTAGGCTTAAAAGTTCTATATGCCAAATTGGTATTATATCCTTTGTCAGTGGCCCATTTAAGAAACCACTTCAGATACCCAAGTTTCTTGTCAATGGTAGAATTTTTTATACCAACCAAATCTTCAGTGTCATAATCGGCCCTTTCGCCTATAGGTTTTCTAGGAGTGTTCAGTTTCTTTACATCACGGAGGTAAACAACAAATTCTGTAAGTGTCTTTTCTGTCAGCTCAGAAAATTTAAGTTTCTTCCTAAATGTCTTCAAATCTCTTTCCATAGCTGCCATCTTCTGGAATGTAGCCTTTGTCCATGCATTTTTAACTCCACAGTCAGCTACAAACTCACTGAAGACTTTGAAAAAATCCGGCTCTTTAGGTTTTTCCTCTTTTTTCTTTTTCTCGGACTCCGGTTTTTTAGGAACTGTTCCATGTAACCTTTCCTCATATTTTTCCACCAGCTGGCTTGGAGTAGGGATAATGTCATTAGCTTCAAAAAACTTGAAAGCAGTTTCTATCTGATCCTTTACATTTCTCAATTCAGTATTGATTGAAATGGCAGTCTCTCCCTTAGGCCCCAAATAACCCTCCTTGACTGACTGGTATTTTTCATCCCAGTAATCAAGATCCAAAATCTGGCACCCTGTAGAGAGATCTATTCTTTGGCAATTGTATGTAACCCTAAGTCTGATCTGGTGTCTGTCCTTATTTTTGCCGTAAGTAAAAAGCTTGAATAAGCACTTGTGTCTGATGTTCATAAAATACCTCCCTAAAGTTTCAAATCCATACGCTGATTTATACTCTCCGCAAAGGTAAAAATATCCCAAAAATATCCCAAATTTGAATAACTGCACATGAGGTTATCTGTGAAAAAGTGCCCTACAATAGTGCGTAGGAGGGGTGTCTGGAGGGGGTTAGAGTTGAGTATCAAATCCCTCCCTCTCCGCAGAAATGAACCGGAAGATGAAAATCTTCCGGTTTTTTTGTGTTTGTACCCGACCGGTGCAAGCTTGCTTGCAAACCGGCGGGACAAACACAAAAAAAGGTGTGCTGCAAGCACACCGGTTCATTTCTGCAAGGGCCCCTCCGGCAAGGAGAGAGGGAATGCGGAGCCCGTAAGGGCGAGCCCAATCCCCCGCGACGAGCGGCAGAGGGAATGCCGACCTCCGGGAGGCCCAATCCCTACATAGGAGGGAATGCCGGGAGGCCCAATCCCTACATAGGATGGAATGCGCAGCCTCAATCTCTCCATTTTTGCAGAAAAAGAGGCTTAAGTTGATGATAAATAAATCACTTAAGCCTTTTTTCTTTTGAGTGCCAGGTTTAAGGGGGACTCACAAAAATAATAACCAGAGTAATGATGATAATGATTATACATTGAAGTGTCATTATCCATTTTAGGGAATAATCTTTTTTTGATTTGCTTAATATCAACCATACCGGTGTAAAAAGAATAACTCCTAATGGAACAGATATAAAAAGTATTAAAAAGCCAGTAGAAATTGCAATTATGGACAATATTGCAATTACAACACCAAATACAATTTTTTCAAGTTGTTCTCTGCTCATTTATTCTTCCCGATAAGAATGACTATGTATACAAATGTAATAAAAATAAACAAGCCCCGCAACCTCATCCCGAGACTACAGGGCTTGCCCGACTTAACCTAACTTAAAAAACTATTTCACTTATGTAAACAAGTGTTGCAGCAAAAAGTTCAGGTGATATCAGATTTTTCCTTCCATAAAATCCAATGTCTCATTCATCCACCGCTCAAAATCCACCACCATGGGAGACTGACTACCACCATGCCCGGCTTTATCATAAACAGATAGCTTTTTATTTACCTTTTCCGGCAATGCGTTGTAGATCTTTTCAGACATCCATACAGGGGTCCTGTCGTCATTCTTCCCGACAATCAACAATACAGATTTCCTGAATTTTGGGGCAATATAAAAAGGCATCTTATCTTTTGGGAAATTATCGGGAACAACAAGATTGGCTGCAGTTTTCCCTTTTGGATGAACTTTTATCAGTTGGGGAATTACATCTTCAAATGATGATGGAGTCCCCAGTAAAATACATCCTTTCACATTTTTATTGTTGTGGGATGCTATCATGCTTAAATACGCTCCAGTTGACCACCCCATAAGAAATATCTCCTTTTTGTCCACTTCAATCAGTTTTGCTACTGTTTTGATGACAGCGGCATAATCCAGGAGCATCTCTGTATAGCAAAGGTAATCCCTGTTCATCTCAAATTGGGAACTGTTTCCAAAGCCACGCCAGTCAAATGTAACAACATTATAGCCGTTTGCCGCATATACTGCAGCCAAATCTATTTGCATATAGGACATATTACCGGCATCTCCATTGCATATGATGAGAGTTGGCCTTTTTTTGTTGTCTTTGGTTTTATACGGCAACATCTCTTTTTGTCTGGCTTTATAATCGGGCATATCCTGTGCAGGGAAGAACCAGGTCTCTATCTTGTAGCCGTCTTTGGTTTCCACCGGCAAGTTTTTGTATACAAGTCCCCTTTCTTGAGGTAACCTGATATATTTTCTGTCGGGAATAATACTGTATGATTGCAAAGTAATCAGTACTGCCAAAAGTAATAATATAAAACG
>JAZRND010000010.1:0-68709 GCA_045648005.1 Faecalimonas sp.
CAACACCTGCTGCTGCAGATACACCAAATTCTTCTTCACATGCTTTTACTAAATCGTTTAATTCTAATACTGATAATTCTTTGATCGCTTCGATCATTTCAGCTACTGTTAATTTTGCCATTTTAATTTACCTCCGTAAAATGTTTTTAATTCTTGGGCTTTGCCCATTAGTTTCTAAATTATTCTGCAGTTGTTTCTGCTGTTTCTTCTGCTGGAGCTTCTGTTGTTTCAGCTACCGGAGCTTCTTCAGCTACTGGTGCTGCTTCTTCGGTTGCTTCAGCTGTTGCTCCGCCATTTTCAGCGATTTGCTTAATAACACGAGCAAAGTTTGCGATTGGTGATTGAATGCTTCCAAGTAATTTTGAAAGTAATTCTTCTCTCGAAGGAATTGCTGATAATGCCTGAACGCCAGCCATATCGTATACCTTACCTTCTACCACACCGGCTTTTACTTCTAATTTTTCAGCTGTCTTTGCAAATTTGCAAAGAATTCTAGCTGGTGCTGTAGCATCATCTTTTGATACTGCCATAGCACTTGGTCCTTCCAAATATGGAGCAAGACCTTCTAAATCAGTTCCTTCGAATGCTCTCTTCATCATTGTGTTTTTGCAAACTTTGTAGATAATTCCGGCTTCTCTTAATTGTTTACGTAATTCTGTATCCTGAGCTACAGTTAAACCACGATAATCAACAATTACAACTGATTGTGCGTCCTTTACGTCTTCAGCGATTGCTGCAACGATTGGTTGTTTTAATTCAACTTTTGCCATGAATGGTGCACCTCCTTATTTTATTTAATTGGCACCGCCGATTGATTTTAAAAAAACCTCTCATATCACAAAGACAGAGAGGTTTTGTAAATTCTTCTAATGAATTTCAATCTCCTCGGTAGGCGTGTTCATACTTATGCTTTTCAGCACCTACTGTCTTCGGCAGTTAATTCCTTGCATATTATAGCAAGGTATATATTTGATGTCAACAACAATTTACAATTTAGCTGGGTTAATCTTAACACCAGGTCCCATAGTAGAAGTAAGTGTCACACTCTTTAAGAATTGACCTTTTACTGCTGCTGGTTTTGCTTTGTTGATTGCATCGATAAGCGTTTGGAAGTTGTCCGCCAATTGTTCTTCTGTGAAAGAAGCTTTTCCTACTGGCACGTGGATAATGTTTGTTTTGTCTAATCTGTATTCAATCTTACCTGCTTTGATTTCGTTAACTGCTTTTGTAACATCCATTGTTACTGTACCTGCTTTCGGGTTTGGCATTAATCCCTTTGGTCCAAGTACGCGACCAAGACGACCTACAACACCCATCATGTCCGGTGTAGCAACTACAACATCGAATTCAAACCAACCTTCATTTTGGATTCTTGGAATCAAATCCTCTGCTCCAACGTAATCTGCTCCTGCTGCTTTTGCTTCTTCTGCTTTCGCATCTTTTGCAAATACTAAAATACGAACTGTTTTTCCTGTTCCGTGTGGCAATACAACGGCACCACGGATTTGTTGGTCTGCATGACGTCCGTCACAACCTGTTCTGATATGTGCTTCGATTGTTTCATCGAATTTTGCTACTGCTGATTTCTTAACTAATGAAATCGCTTCTGCTTTATCGTAAAGAGTTCCTCTTTCGATAAGTTTTGCAGCTTCTTGATATTTCTTTCCTCTTTTCATATTCAATAACCTCCTAGTGGTAATATCGGGAGCGAGCCCTCCCACATTAACTGTTTACAATTATTCTTCTACTTTAACACCCATGCTACGGCATGTTCCTGCTACCATGCTCATTGCAGCTTCTACTGATGCAGCATTTAAATCTGGCATTTTAAGTTTCGCAATTTCTTCTAATTGAGCCTTCGTAATTGTAGCTACTTTTGTTTTGTTCGGAACACCTGAACCAGATTTGATTCCGCAAGCTTTCTTAATAAGAACTGCTGCCGGTGGTGTCTTTGTGATGAAGCTAAAGCTTCTATCATTGTAAACTGTGATAACTACAGGGATGATTAAATCTCCTTGATCTGCAGTTTTAGCATTGAATTGTTTTGTAAATTCAACAATGTTTACACCGTGTTGACCAAGAGCCGGTCCTACCGGTGGTGCTGGAGTTGCTTTTCCAGCTGGAATTTGTAATTTAATATAACCTTGTACTTTTTTTGCCATTTTTGTGTACCTCCTTGTGGTATTTGCGGGGATTTCCCTCCCACTTTAATTGTTACATTTTTTTAACTTCTGAGAATTGAATCTCTACTGGGGTCTCACGACCAAACAGTTCTACATTGATGGTCAGCGTATGTTTTTGTGGATTTACTTCTTTAACCATGCCGACTGTGTCTTTCCATGCTCCCGAAGTAACAACGATAGTTTCTCCAACTTCGTAGTTCACAACCACTGCTGCATCCATAATTCCTAAAGCATCAATCTCGGCTTCTGTCAGCGGAACCGGTTTTGATCCAGGTCCAACAAATCCTGTAACGCCTCTGGTATTTCTTACCACATACCAGGTGTCATCATTCATAATCATATGAATCATTACATATCCAGGAAACATCTTCTTAAGAGATGCTTTTTGAGTACCGTTTTTCAATTCTACAACTTCTTGCATCGGAACTCTTACTTCCAAGATTTGATCCTCAAGGTGTCTGTTTTCAATTGTCTTATCAATGTTTGCTTTCACTTTGTTCTCATACCCTGAATAAGTATGAACAACATACCATTTTGCTTCTGACATAAAATCACCTTTCTTCTAGTTGACAGTTTGATTATCCCACGAAGATATTAAGACCGTATTGAACTAACGCGTCAATTACAGCAATAATTGCTCCCAAGATAACTGAACATGTAATAACTGCCACCGTCTGTTTTACAAGTGTTTTTTTATCCGGCCAAATGATTTTCTTAAATTCGGCTTTAAGACCTTTGAACCAGCTTTTCTTTTTTGTTTTTTCTACTGTAGTTTCAGACATAACATTCACTCCTTTCAACGATATTATTTCGTCTCTTTGTGCAGTGTGTGTTTTTTACAGAACTTACAGTACTTACTTGTTTCCATACGATCAGGATGAGTTTTCTTATCCTTTGTAGTATCGTAGTTACGTTGTTTACATTCTGTACATGCCAATGTGATTCTTGTACGCACAACTTCCACCTCGCTTTTTTCAATGTTTTACGTGTTACACGGTAGTTTGCGAGACTACCTAATTTTAGGCATAAAAAAAAGACCTACTTCCATTCGCCCGTATATCTTACCATACAGTGCAAGTGGCGTCAAGCCTTTTTTTATTTTCTTATTTTATTGAGTTTCATTCTGCTCTGTAACTGTCACTGGTTCCAAATAGCTGCTGACACAATATAATGTCTGTCCATTATAAACTACTCTAGACCAACCGACATCCGTATTAATCCCCGTGCACGTCACTATTTGACCCTTGGTAATAGTCACTACCACTTGAGAGTCTTCGCGGGTTAAACTAGGGATGTTTCGCAGATTTATTTCTTCCTTTGGAGTCATCTGCTCATTTACTGTTTGGAATTGAGTTTGAATGTTACTTTGTTCTTCCTGTGGTTTCTTATAATTCAGGTCTGTGGTCAGGAAACTTGACACTGCATAACATACCTTTCCATCATACTCAATTCTGGACCAACCGGTATCGGCATTGATTCCTGTTCTCTTTGCAACTTGTCCATTTAATAAAGTATATAATATTTGACTATCTTCCGTTTGGCTTGGTTTGTCGCGGAGATTTGTTTCGTCTTTAGCAGTTACTTGCTCATCCACAGTTTCAAACAACATGGCTACCGGTCGTGACACCGTCGGTGGCACTTCAGGATTTGCATCCGGAAGTATTTGAGTTTCTTCTATTTCTATAGTAGATACATTTAGATCCACCTCTGTTCCAATGCCGGAAACAACACCTTTATTTGTATACTGCCACATAACATATTCACCACTAAACTTCGCTTCTGGTGTTGCCGGATATGGTTTTGCTGGGTATTGCGCGATCCATATACCATATAAGGAAGAAATGCGATCCACTTCCCAATATTCGCTTTCATCCAAATGACTCTGGGAGCCATAAAAAAGCGAGGTGTATCCTTTGGCTGCAATCTGTTTCATAAAAGCTAGGGCATTATCTGTCCTTCTGCTTTCACTGATATTAGCATGTCTGTTGCTTTCATCTTGATAACCTTCACAGTCATAGGCCACCGGATAAGTAATTTGATATCCTTTGATGATATCTAGCACAAAGTTCGCTTCTTCGATTGCCTCTTGTTCTGTCACAGCCGCAGAATAAAAATAAACGCCGACTTTAATGCCATGTTTAATAGCTTCTTGTATATTATATTTTGCATAACTGTCCTCTTGGATTTTGCCAGTAACCATGGTTCGATAACCAACCCGAATCATGGCAAATTGTATCCCTGATTCAGCCACTTCTTTCCACTTAATGGTTCCTTGGTATTTTGAAACATCAATACCATGTGCAATTTTTTCTCCCATGGAGTTAAAGATAACGTCCTTAATATGAACAGAAGCACCCTGTTCTATATTTTTTTGTTCTTGAACAGCGTTATACGGGTCCCCTTCATCCACTTCCGGAACTTCTGCCGCTTGCCGTTCCTCAAGCGGAATCTCGATTTTTACATCATTTTCTTCATCCGCATCTTCTTTTTCGGTAATGTCCACAACCAGCTTGCCACCGGACGGATTTTTTTCTTTATCATTAGAAATCAAAATCAAAAGGGCCGTTATACCAACAACTGCCACACAAACCGTTGCTGCTATCATAATCTTTTGTTTTTGATTCAGATGAATGTTTCTGATTTGCCTTTTTACTCTTCTCCAAACTTTTTCAATATATTTCAAGACTTTTCTTATATTTTCCATTACAATTTTCCTCCCAAAGAAGTATACTTATTGTATAACATTCAGTTATATAATTCAAGATACTGTCATTTTTTGGTTATTTTGAATATTTTTTATCTTTTTTTATCGATTTTATAGCCATTTTAAACAAAAGGGGGTATAATTGAGATAAGCAATTGGAAAGAGAGGATTTGTTATGAAACAAAACGATATGTTAGCGATGATTCTGGCCGGTGGCCGAGGCTCTCGTTTGCATGATTTAACAAACAAAGTTGCCAAGCCAGCTGTTTCATACGGCGGAAAATATCGTATCGTAGATTTTCCGTTAAGTAACTGTGCAAACAGCGGTATTGATATCGTAGGTGTTCTGACTCAATACGAGTCCATTTTCTTGAACAGCTATGTGGCAGCAGGCAGACGCTGGGGATTGGACGTAAAGGACAGTGGGGTATTTGTTTTACCTCCTCGTGAAAAAGCCGACGCTAACCTAGATGTATATCGCGGAACAGCGGATGCTATTTCTCAAAACATCGATTTTATTGACACTTACGAACCAGAATATGTGTTAATCCTGTCCGGAGACCATATATACAAGATGGACTATGCTGAAATGCTTTCCCACCATATAAAAAATAACGCGGACGCAACGATTGCTGTTATTGAAGTACCAATGAAAGAGGCCAGCCGTTTTGGAATTATGAACACGAATGATGCAGGCCGCATTATTGAGTTTGAAGAAAAACCTCCTGTACCAAAGAGCAACCTTGCTTCCATGGGTATTTACATATTTAATTGGAAACTTTTGCGTGGGATGTTGGTAGAGGATATGGTGAACGCTGATTCAAACCACGACTTCGGAAAAGATATTATTCCTACTTTATTAAATGACGGCGGCAATTTGTATGCGTATAAATTCAAAGGATATTGGAAAGATGTTGGAACCATTGACTCGTTATGGGAAGCCAACATGGATTTGCTTGATGATAACAATGAATTGGATTTGGGTGATTCTTCTTGGAAAATCTACACAGAAGATATCACTACTCTTCCACACTATGTAGGTGCAAATGCAGAAATTAAACGCGCTTTTATTACACAGGGGTGTATTATTGAAGGTGAAGTAAAGAATTCTGTGCTTTTCACCGGCGTTAGAGTTGGTGCCGATGCACAAGTGCTTGACACTGTTTTGATGCCAAACGTTGTTGTAGAAGAAGGTGCTGTAATTCATCGTGCGCTTGTAGCTGACGGCGTGAAGATCGGAAAAGGTGCTGTGGTTGGTAGTCCTGACAGCGAACACATTGAACTGATTGCACATGATATTGAGGGGGTGAAATAATATGGCAAAAGCATTTGGAATTGTAAATACATCCGGAAGCCACATTTGGGTAGAAGGGATGCAAGAATTTCGCCCTATCGGAGCCTTTTCATTCTTGGGAAGATACCGTGTAGTGGACTTTCCGATTTCGAACATGAGCAACAGTGGCATTGACCGCATCCAAGTATTTGCGGGAAATAACCCTCGTTCCTTGATTGAGCATGTCGGAACCGGTCGCCATTACAACATTAACTCTAAAAGAGGAAAACTCCAGATTTTATTTGCAGATGCACACACTAAAAATGATATCTATAATACAGACATTGCCGGTTTCTGGGAAAATATGTACAGCATCGAAAAAATGAAGGAAGAATATGTTGTTATTACACCGAGTTACATGATTTTTACCATGGACTTTAACAAGTTACTGAAGAGCCACATAGATTCCGGGGCAGATATTACCTTATTGTATCATTCGGTAAGTAATGCGAATGTAAATTATTTAAATTGTAATTACCTTACGCTTAACCGTCAAAACGGAGTACTTGCCATTGCGAAGAACAGAGGAAATGAAGCAGACAGAGAAATCTTTATGGATACGTATGTGTTGAAGAAAGATTTGTTCATCGAGTTGATACACAAAGCAAGGGCTCTCTCTTCTATGTACACTTTGTCACAAATTATGAACATTGAATGTGAATCATTAGATGTACGAGGTTATAAGCACGAAGGTTACTTTGCAGCAATTACAAACTTTAAGAGTTACTATGATGCAAACCTTTCATTAATTAAATATGAAGATACAAAAGATTTATTTGATGAAGAGTGGCCAATCTACACACGTACCAATGATTCTTGCCCAACTCAATATTACGAAACCGCAAATGTAAAACAATCTGTAGTTTCCAATGGTTGTATCATAGAAGGAACTATTGAGAATTCGATTATCGGTCGTGGCTGCACAATCAAAAAAGGAACTGTGATTAAAAATTCTCTCATTCTACCTGACACCTACATTGAAGAAGGCATTCACGTAGAGAATCATGTAGTAGGAAAACACTCTAAATTGATTCACTGTAAAGAATTAATTGCAGACGCCGAAACACCCGGATATGTAAGACGTGGTGACACGTTGTAAAAAAAATCTCGCTTGCAAAAAGCGAGATTTTTTATATATTAACGAAGTTCTTTGAGAAGTTTCTTTCCTTCTTCTATAATAAATTCTGCAACTCCGGCTTTAAATCTAGAACTTCTAGATTCATATCCACCTTCGTCATAAGAGTCTTGCATCGGGAAATAACCTTCTTTACCATTTGTTGTACAAGTAACAAGTACCACATCCCAGTCTGCCTCTTCTTTGATTCCATATCCAATGCCCGCGAAAGGTTCTCCCGGGATTCCTACTAAAGCAACATCCCCGATTGCCAAACCGCTTAATTCCATATCGTAAGCTACTGGCCCATGCTCTAATTCAACCATGCGAAGCGCTTCTGCCACAACAGTTGTTAACATCATGCCTTTGTATGGAAGTTCATCATCTCTGCCGGCATCATGAATTTCTTTAATGCGATATGCTTCCGGCATTTCTTCCGGTTTTGGCATGTTTGAAGCCACATGAATTGGATAACTAATAGTTTTAATGCTTTCTACATCTACATATTTTACTTTGTCAAAAGCCTGCAAAACACCTCCTGCAACTACACGACCCAAATATCTAGAATGTTTGTATCCTCTTGGTCCATCAAAGTCAATGCGAATATCATTCATGTATCCACCTGTCGGGTGAACATTTACGTGGTTGATATCTCCCTGCGCACCATTTATCACAAGACATTTTGTATTGTCCAGGACTTTTTCAATGGTTCTACGAGTGAATCCAGGCCAATCTGCAGAAATTTTATTTCCACCCACACTATCCGGGTGATTTGCAAAATTCACAAGGACAATGCTATCATCATTTTCGCGGTCAAAGCGAAGCACATACACTTTATCATCTGCCCTTCCAATCGGCTCTAGAATATTCGGATTGTTAATTCCCGGGTTGGTCTGTGCGCTTCCATCTTTCATACGATAGCGGCGAACAAATGCGATATCCGGAGCCTGTCCGATTCCCCAACCCATTTTAGCCGGTTTCAAATCTTCCAATGCAAACTTTGTTACGTCAACCATTTTACGACGTACTATTTGATAATACTCTTTTTCAATCTCAACATCGGAATCTTTTTTCACAATTGGTGCCGTATGAGAGTGGGTTGCATGGATATAAATAGCTGACATTGGAAGTCCTGTCTCTTTGGATATGTACTGTCTGAAATCCGTTGTCACATCCTGCTTTAACCCTTCATTATCAATACACAAAATAACTGCTTTTTCTTCTCCACATGCCAGCGCCATGGCATTGATCTCAACATCATCAAGCACTCCGTCTGCCGGACGCGAGAAGAAATATCCCATTAATTCAATTCCCATCATCGGTGTCACATTGACACGCGCAAACCCTACCTGTAATTTATTCATTTTCCTCTCCTTTTATAAGACTGTTTTTTTCTAATTGTAATTCTTAAAACAACTTGTTTATATGGTGATTCTTGCTTTCCATATTGATATTTCTGCACACTTTGTGATATGCTGTAAAAGAGGTGATTCCATGGAAAATTTATTTACAAAATATATCAAAGATGATGCTGTGACCTTTATGTATGCAAAAGGTGCCAGTGGTAAAACCGGCAAAGAATTTCACACCTATCACGAAATCATTTATTACATCGACGGCAAGGCAAAATTTATTACTGAAAATATACATACTACACTAAAACCGAACACGCTGATTATTATTCCGGCGGAAACTTATCACCAATTATTGATTACAGGTCCGCAGGAAGAATATCATCGATGTGTATTTCATTTCCTAAACATACCGGAATTCAAAGAATTGATTTCACAAAGTATGAATGGTGCACTATTTTTGACTATGAATAAGCCACTCCAGTTTTTGTTTAACCAGTTAATTAGTTTAGCTGGCAGAAATTGCTCGGAAGCTGTAAACTCTGCCATCTTGCGTTCAGTTCTATGCCTGGTGTTAAATGAAATTTCCATAAATACGCACTTAAGTGAAGAAGCAACTACTCCTGGCACTCTTTCCGAGAAAAGTGTTACTTATATTGCAAAACATATTTCTGAACCGATTACCATTACTGATATTGCTGATGAGCTAAACGTATCCGTTTCCCATTTGGCACATGCCTTTAAACAGCAAATGAACATTTCCATTTATCAATATATATTGAAAAAACGTTTAATCATGGCGCATCACAAGATTTCATCCGGTGTACCAGCTACACTGGCTGCTTTGGAATGTGGTTTCAACGACTATTCTGGTTTCTACAAGCAATTCAAAAAAATGTTTAACAAATCTCCTTCTGATAAAGGAAGTTTTATTATTTGACCAACACAAAAACGAGAGTGTTCAAAACTTGAACACTCTCCTGTCTTCTATTTCTCACTTGCCTTATCATCCCAATATACACAATCATCTCGACCTATCACTTTGGAAGTAAATGGCGTTCCATCTTGTTTTTTGTAATGTGCTGTGGCACGAAAAACGTATTTTGCCCCCGCATATACAATTGGAATATTGAAAAATACAATCAAAATATTTCCTAAATCAGAGAAAGCCCACAGATTTCCCAGTTCTAATCCTGCAATATTACAAAGGATACCAAAGGCTGCTACAAAAAGGCAAATGGTACGTACTGTATTAATACATGCCTTTTTTGTGCTGATTCTGTTTGCTACAATTTCCGAGAAGCTTATCATGCCAATTAGACAAGTATAAGCAAACAAGCAGAAGCAAAGACTGACTAAAATAGACATGACTGCATTTAATGCTGTTCCCGGTGTCAGTTTGGCCACAGATTCTGTAAACATTGGGAGCTTATCTAATGCTCGCCACGCTTCTCCTCCATCACCAATCCAACAATGTGCCATAATTACTACAAAACCCGTCAGAGTACAAATCACAATGGTATCAAGAAATACGCCTAACGACGACACCACACCTTGCTCACAAGGGTGTTCTGCATCCGCCGCTGCTGCCGGCATGGTAATGGTTCCCTGTCCTGCCTCATTAGACATAAGTCCTCTTTTCACGCCTTGTGCCAACATGGTTCCGAACGCACCACCGGCAAAGGCTTTCACATTAAATGCTCCTCCAAAAACTACTTTGAAGAAAAACGGAATTTCTTTCACATTAATCACAATTAGAGTGACAACTGTCAACACATATATAACTGCCATAACCGGAACCATCTTGTCTGTCCATTTAGTGACTTTCTTGATACCACCAAACGCAATGACTGCCGTTCCTATCACGACAATTGCTCCCACAATATAATAAAACAATGCATCTGACGAAATCATATTACCGATTAATGTCTCCGCGATTCTGCCCACAGAAGAAACTACGTTGAATCCTTGTGCCGGCAGACAACACAAGGCATACAAAATATAGAGCACGGACAAAAAGATTCCAATCCATACTTTATTTCCCAGCAATTTCCTTCCATAAAACGGAAGTCCACCTACAAATTCATCGCCTTTCTTTTCTTTGAAAATCTGCGCCAAAGTACCTTCCATATAGGCAGTTGCCATGCCAAAGAAAGCTGACACCCACATCCAAAATAGGGCTCCCGGACCCCCCACAGCAATGGCACCGGTTACTCCAATGATATTCCCCGGTCCAACACGCATGGCCGTGCTTAAAAAGAAGGAGGCCAACGGAGAAATTCCCGTCTTGGCTGTTTTCTTTTCTACTAAAGTTTTCACACCCTTTTTAAAATGTGTAACTTGTATGAAGCCCAAACGGAAACTAAAAAATAATCCCGAACCAACCAGCAATATAATTGCCAGAGACAGATTCCCAAGCAGCGGTATTTTTGCATACCATTCTATATTTGTAGGAAAGTCCCACAAAAAATCAGACATCGGTCCTATAAAATCAAATACATTGTTAATCGCTTCAAAAACTGCCTTCATGCATTACCTCCAAAATATCTCAAACAAAGCGTTCGCACAATTTTTTATTGTACAAAAAGAACATGCAATGAGTATGCTCATTGCATGTTCTAATTATATCACTTTTTCAATTAGCAATAAAGGTCTAATTTATCCAATAATGCTTTACGTGCGTTTTCTACTTTTACAGAATCTGTTGTGTATTCTTCAAATGTAGTACATACGCCGTCGATAATTTCGTAGCAAGCCTCTTTATCTTTTGCACGAAGTGCCATGAATAATTCAGCTTCTGCCGCACTGGTTCTATGTACATGCGCTCTTACACTGTCATAAAGCACTTTTCCATCAGAATAAACTACTTGACCGTTTCCAGGTGGGAAGTAACGTTGTTCTTTTTGGAAGATTCTTCCGAAGTTGGTGTCATACATTGGATCCATGTAATCCAAAAATTCATGATAACCATAATGTAGATATCCATCAATACCATAACGAATACCCATCCAGTTAATCAAACGAGTCGCTGAAAGTGGAAGGTCGATGATATGGTTCATCCACTTGTTAGCCGGGAAACCACAAGAATATACCCAAACTTTTTCTCCCATTTCCATCAATGTATTATATTCTTCTTTGTATTTTTCATAGGTTGCCTGTTTTACAACCCAGACATCACAAGAACCTACGATATTCGGTGTCTCTACCGGGTCCATAATCTTGATTTCTGGCATTGCTCTTCTGAAGATCGAGCTCAATGATTTGTAAGCCATACTATTGTTTAATTGAGGCTCATCTACAAAACTTTGCCAATACTTGTCAGCAATATCGTATTTTTCAATATATTTTTTGGTCTTTTCAATATAAATCATAAATTGGCGATAAGCTTCCAGTGAATTAATTTTTTCTTCTGCATCCCATTGCAATGAGAAGTTATCGTCCTTCCACGCAAGCCATTGTGCTATGAATCCACTATTGATATATTGGAATTTAAGCTTTAATGCTATTTCTGTAATGCGTTCTACTTCTGTGAAATCAAAATCAATAACCTTGTTTTCTTCATCGCGGATTGGTGTAGGTGTTGGAAGTTGGATGTGATTACATCTCATTCCCTTCATTTGTTTCAAGGTCACCTCTACATAGTGGTAGTATTCTTCAGTCCCTCTTTCTACACCGTGAAGATTGTGCATAAGTTGTGGACAAATCCAGAATCCCATTGGGTATGGTGTGTCTTCCACATCGCAAACTGTTGCTTTATGTACATGTAAATCAATTTTGATTTCTGCTTCTTCTCCACCGATATTCAGTTTTAATGTGATATCTTTCTTACCTGCAACAGCTGTTTTTGCAACATCCAAGCGGATGAACAATGCTGTGTTTGGCATTTCACCCCAAATCTTTCCATCTTCAATTGGGCGAGTTAGTTCGTATACTTCATATGGTGCACGGCGAACCGCGAAATCTTTTACGTTATCCCAGTCGATAGCGTTGTAGTTTTGAGCACCGCTGTTGTATTTTACAAGAGCCGGTCTCATTTCGTGTACAACCACTGTAACTCCTTCGTCCGGTGTGTCTAATGTCCAAGTGATTGGAGTGTCCTTTTCGCATTTTAAATCCATCAAAACTTGGAAACATGCATCTGAATTTTTTGCACTATCAAGACTGATTGTATTGTCACATTCTGTAATCTCTGTATCTGGGTATACCCAGGTTCCTAAATCAAAAGTTTTAATCTTCATAACGGAATCCTTTCTGATTATAAATCATACATTGTAAGATATTCTTTTGTATTTTCACACATTTCATCAAATAATTTCTTTGCATCTACTGCATTGCATGTAACCAATGCATCATTTGCAAATGCCGCAAAAATCTTCTTCACATCACGATTAGCAATCGCATCTGCAACAAGTTCTTGTTCTCCGCATACGCGTGAAATTAACGGATAAATTTCTTCCGGAATCGGTCCTGCAAATACCGGTTGCAAGCAGTTAGAACGGAATACTGCGTTTGTTTCCACAACTGCTCCAAGTGGAAGGTTTGGAATCTGTCCTTGGTTTGGAATGTTTACGTTTGTAACAAGGTCACGAAGTCCAAAGAGTGCACGAAGTTGTTCTACACCTTCTTCACCAGTTTTCTTAATCACTACTTCCTCTTCGCCACTTACCAAACGTTTACTCTTTGCAAGTCTTTCTTCCAAATCGTTCTTTCTCCAGTCAACAGTGGTAAGACCAAAGCACCATTCGCGTACCTTTTCAGGACTTTCCAGATACCATTTCCCTGGGCAGAACTCAGCCAAATGTCTGTCTCCCGCTGCCGCAATGTATCCATAGCGTCTGAACAAATCCATTTTTACTTTTTCTTTGCTTCGGAAACTGCTGTTCATCCAGTTTTTATCAACTGTTCCTGTGTCATATCCGTCTGCATATTTTTCACAGAACTCTTTGTAATATGGGAATAAGTCTTTATCCTTGTATGTTGCTGCTGTCAACCATGTAAAGTGGTTTACAGAAACAACGTTTACTTTAATATCACTTCTTACTGCGTCTTCATTAAACATTTCTTTAATCATAATGCGAAGAAGTTTTTGTGTTCCGAATACTTCATGGCAGCAACCAAATGCTCTGATTTCCGGGAATGCACGGTAAAGTGTTTTTACACACAATGTCATTGGGTTTGTATAGTTGATAACCCATGCTTTTGGGCAATATTTTTTAATGTTTTTAGCGATTTCTTCAAACATTGGAATGGTACGCATTGCACGAACGATTCCGCCCGGTCCGCTTGTGTCACCTACCGATTGGTAAATACCATATTTTTCCGGTGTATGTACATCTGAAGCCATCTCTTCAAAAGTACCAGGAAGGATTGAAATAATGACCGCATCTGCTCCTGTCAATGCTTCGTCAATTCCTTTTACAGCCTTGTAGTTCCATGTGGTTTTTGCACCTTCAGCTGAATTGAACTTGTTTCCAATGATTTCATTTGCTTGGGCCGCTTCATAATCAATGTCGTACAAGTAAACGCTTCCGCTCATATCTTCACATGCTACGAGGTCACTCATAAGTCCCCATGCCCAACCTCTTGAGCCACCGCCGATATAAGCGATTTTTACATCTTCTACTTTCTTATCATTGTATCTCATTTTTATCCTCCTTATTTTGTCGAGATAAAATTACATCATTTTTTTTGCTACAGGCCACGCATCATCTGGATAGAATTGATGTCCACCATCTCCGATGACTAATTGACACAATTCTTCCTTACCTGCTTTTTTATATGCCTTCTTTGCAATTTCAAATGTCTTCTTGACTCCGTCTACTGGGAAAATCGGATCTTTTTCGCCGCACACAATTACCAACGGTCTTGGTGCGATGAGGCATGCCAAATCTCCCATATCAAAATATTTCCTAATATTCGGAATATAATTACAGCAACAATGTTTCATTGCGATAATAGAATCGTCATAGGTACATACCGAACAAGATGGTATAGAAAGTGCAATTCTTTCTTCATAACAAGAAGCATAGAATGTGGTTGTTCCGCCGCCGGAATTTCCCATGCAGATAATCTGGTCTTTATTGATATATTCGGTTAAATATCTCTCGATAATATCTACTAAACGATGTACATCCCAAACTCTTTCGCCGATTGCAGTTCTTCCGATTAATATACTCGGCATACACGCATTCTTTTTAATACATGCCGGATCTCCCTTTTCATTCTGACCATTAGCTCCCATGTAACGTTGCTCTAATGCGATGGAACAGAATCCTTCTTCTACCGCTCTTACGGCAAAATCTCTTCCGCCTGCAATATCTTCCGGGTCACAATCAAACTTCGGTACAGCCAAAGAAATGTGTGCTCCCGTAGAATGTCCCTGTAAGCAGATAACACCAGGAAGTGGTTTTTCCAAAGTGTTTGGAACTAACATAGTACATTCTTGATAATAGCCAGGCTCTGTCTGGAACTTGAACGTAATACTCTTGTATTTCTCTCCTGCCTCTTCTTTTACGATTGAAAAATCATCATCGCATGCCGGGAGTGGCAATCCAAGCAATTCTTCCATTTTTTCATAGGCTTCCTTTTGCCATGTTTCATGATCTGCCTTTTCATCATATGCCATCTTCGGAACCATTTGGCTGATTAATTGTTGCATATACTCTAAACTTGTCATTTCAATTCCTCCCAAATGTTATAAAGTAACTCCGTCTTTGAAAATAGAAATTTCTTCATATCCGTTGATTTCGTTTTTCGCCAAAGCACCGTTTGCAACATCCATTACCAAATCAACTAACTCCTCTGTGCAGTCATTGCCTGTCAATACACGTCCTGCGTCAAAATCAATCCAGTTAGATTTCTTTTCTGCCAACATGCTGTTAGTAGCAATCTTCAATGTTGGAACCGCACTTCCAAGTGGTGTTCCGCGACCTGTGGTAAATAAAATAATGTGCGCTCCTGCTGCCATGAGGTTCGTTACCGCTACAATATCATTTCCTGGTCCATTTTGAAGAGTTAAACCTTTCTTTGTAACTCTGTCGCCATAATCGATAACATCTACAACTTTTGAAGTTCCACCCTTTTGCACACAACCCAAAGATTTTTCTTCCAAGGTTGTAATTCCGCCTGCTTTATTTCCAGGAGATGGGTTTTCATAAATCACTTGATTGTGACGTCTGAAATAATCTTTAAAGTTATTAATCAAATCTACAGTCTTATTGAATACTTCTTCGTTTACACAACGTTTCATAAGAAGTTGTTCTGCCCCGAACATTTCCGGCACTTCTGTAAGTACACAACTTCCGCCCATAGCGATGAACTGGTCTGCAAAACGTCCTACCAACGGATTTCCGGTAATTCCGCTAAATCCGTCACTTCCGCCACATTTCAATCCTACAACCAATTTGCTAACCGGAAGTTTTTTGCGTTCAAATGTGCTTGCATACTCTTGAAGTTCTTTGACAATTTTCACGCCTTCTGCCACTTCATCTTCCACTTCCTGTGCAACGAGGAAACGAACGCGTTTTTCATTGACATCACCGAGAATCTTTTTCATCTCTGCAATATTGTTGTTTTCACAGCCAAGACCAAGAACTAACACTCCACCTGCATTTGGATGCATAATCATGCCACGCAAGATTTGCTGTGTTACTGTTTGGTCATCGCCCAGTTGTGAACAACCATAAGGATGTGTGAAGTATTTTGCTCCGGTCTTTTCTGCAATAAGTTTCGCAGAATTATTTACACAGCCGACTGTGTTCACAATCCAAACATCATTACGGATACCAACGCTTCCGTCTTCACGTTCATATCCCATGAAGAATCGTTCCTCTGCTTCCGGTTGGTCATAATACTCCGGTTCAAATACATATTCAATGTTGTCACCGAGGTTTGTCTTTAAGTTGTGTGTATGTACATGTTCTCCTTGCTTAATATCGCAAGTAGCATGCCCGATTGGACAACCATATTTAATAATGTTTTCGCCTTCTTTGATATCGCGAATAGCCCATTTGTGTCCGGTCTCTAAATTAACCTCTACATTATCCAGCTTATTTATTAACATACTTCTTTACCTCTTCTGCAAGATAGCTTAAATCCTTATCCCAAAGTGCTGTGTTTGCGAGAATTTCTTCTACTGTTGCAGTTTTCATAAATTCCGTTACATCTGCTGCATCATTTGTCATATCTGTTCTGTAGAAGTTAATCAACTGTGCAAATGAGAAGATTAAGTTCTCCGGCATTTTGTTAAAGCGTACAATGTATTCTTCTAATGAAGGAAGTACACGCACTTTAAATTTTGATACAGAGTTCAAAGCGATTGATGAACAGAAGTGTTTGATATATGGGTTTGCAAAACGTTCCATAACGCTGCTTGCATATGCTTCCAATTCATCTTTCGGAAGGTCTAATGTAGGCATGATTTCCTCAAATACACATTTCTTGAGGAATGCGCTCATTTTTTCATCTTCCAAACAGTCTTTTACTGTTTCCAAACCGCTTAACAATGCGTATGGAATCATAGATGTATGTGCACCGTTCAAAATACGAACTTTACGTGTACGGTATTTTTCAAGTTCATTTGTTACGATTACATTTAATCCAGCTTTGTCAAATGGGATTTCATCAAACAACTTGTCGTATCCTTCTACAACCCAAAGGTGGAAATATTCAGAAGTATTGAGCATGTTATCTCCGCTGTTGCAAATGTCTTCGCCCTTCGGATATCCTGTGTTAATTCTGTCAACCAATGTGTTACAGAAAATATTTTCATTTTCGATCCAAGAGATGAATGCATCGTCAAATCCCCAGTTCTTTGCACATTTGATTACACATTCTCTTAAGTTCTTACCGTTTTTATCGATTAATTCACATGGTAAGAATACAAATCCGTTTAATTTTAAATCGTAACGACGTTTCAAAAGAAGTGTTACCTTCGCCGGGAAGCTTGCAGGTGGCATATCAGTTGCCTTGTCGTCTTCTTTGTATACGATCCCAGACTCTGTTGTGTTAGATACTACAAATCTAAAATCCGGGTTTTCCGCAAGTTTCAAAAATCCTTCAAAATCTTCGTAAGGTTTTACACATCTTGAGATTACATCAATTTTCTTTTCTAACACGCCTTCGATGCCACGGCAAATATGTGTGTATTCACAATCTTGTGCTTCTAGCATATCGCACATACCGCGTTCAATTGGTTGAACTACAACCACATTTCCTTCGTAATCAGTTTCTTCGTTTACAATTTGAAGCATCCAATCTACGAATCCACGAAGAAATCCACCTTCTCCAAACTGTATAATTCTTTCTGTTCTTTGTTTCGTACTCATATAGTCCTCCTCCGCAAAATTGCCTAGTTTTCCTTATTTTTATAGTATAAAACAAAAATCTTGTGTTTTCCTTGAATATATTATCCATTTTTTTCAATTTCTTTAAAATATTGACTTTTTCAGCTTGTGGCAATATACTACAGAGAGAGGTGACGAATTATGGCAAATTTAACTAAAAATGCTCCGTACTTTTCAAGAAGCTCTTCTTCCAATGAACCGCGCTCTTCGCGCATTCACTGGCATCAAGGACATGAACTATACTATCTGTTAAGCGGCACAACGAAATATCTAATCGGAGAGCGTCCGTTCTTTCTTCAGGCGGGAAATATGATTTTCATTCCCCAGGGCGTGCTACACAGCACAGACTCGGAAAATTGCTTGAACACTGAACGACTTTTGATCAGTTTTAAGGACAGTATTATCCCGGAGAACTACAAACCTTTCTTGGAAGAGCTGGCAGCTGACAATATCATTTACATACCCGAGAAAGAGCAGCCGAAAATCAACGCTATCTTTGAAAAAATAGAAAGAGAATATGAAGCAGATGAAAGTTTCAAACAAGAACTGATCGATGTTTACATTTTAGAATTGATTACAATCATCAGCCGTGTTCGTAAAAAAGATGTGAAATTAGAATTGAGCCCGCAGGATGCGGCGCTTTACATGATTTCTAAATACATCCGCAAAAACTATCACAAGGATATTAGCCTACAATCCTTAAGCGAACATTTTTCCATTAGTAAAAGTTATTTATCTCGAAGATTCAAGACTGTTTTGGGAATCGGGGTCAACGACTACATCACATATATCCGCATTCTTCATGCGGAAAACTTATTAAAAACTACAAACTATCCAATTACCCAGATTGCTCAATCGTGTGGATATAATGACAGTAACTATTTTGCCACCGTATTTAAACGAGCAAAAGGTACTACACCGTATAAGTTCAAAAAAGACTATTTAGAATCACAAAAAACAGAAAGAGAATCCTAATGTGGATTCTCTTTCTTGTTGCATTTTTATTATGATTTTAATACAAAATCGCAGGAATTTTGACTGGTTGAATCCGGCCCAAGGGTTACCACAAAGGAACCATCATCTGCGCCCCAGGTACCATCTGCATGATAATATCCCAATTCTTTTTCTGTGATTTCGAAATTGACTTTCACAGTCTCGCCTGCTTTGATGTAGACTCTCTGGAAGCCTTTCAATTCTCGGACCGGACGAATGGTTTCCGAATAACAATCCTTGATATACATCTGGACGATTTCCCATCCGTCTGTACCACTGGTATTCGTAATATTTACCCAAGCGTTCAGAGATTTTCCGCGCTTCATTTCTGCGTTTTCGACCTGTACATCTCCATATGTAAAATGACTATAAGACAAACCATATCCAAACGGATACTGTGGGAAATTTTCGCCGTCGTTGTAGCGCGCTTGGAAACGATAATCTGGACGAGTCTCATCAAATGGTCTTCCGGCTCTTCTGCGGCTATAGTATATTGGTAGTTGTTTTTCAGTTCGCGGAACAGTCACAGTCAACTTACCGCTGAAGTTTCTTTCTCCAGCCAACAATTTTGCAATGGCTGTTCCCGTACGATGTCCGAGATGCCATCCAAAAATCAGTGCGTCTGAATATTTAAAAGCATTTACAATCAGTGGACGCCCTGCAAAGACAATGGTGACAACCTTTTTTCCACGTGCTTTCAGATATTCAAAGCAATGTTTGATTTCTTCGCGTACTTCCAAATTGTGTTTCGAGCATGCCTCACCACTTTCTTCATTGGACTCTCCAAATGCAAACACTACTACGTCTGCCTCATAACTTGCCGCTTCCGCTTCCATAATGTTAAAATTACCACTCTCGCCGACAATTTCAAATCCCTGTTTCAAAAGGCCCTCTTTTAATGGAACGGTAGCATCAAGTTTTGTAGAATGCTGCCAGCATCCAAACAAATCCTTATTATCACCAAAATCACCAATCAAAGCAATCTTGGTCTTTGTATCCATCGGAAGGACACCGTTATTTTCCAAAAGAACTGCACTTTCGCAAGCAAGGTCTTCACTCAATTGTAAATGTTCTTCGTTGAAAATAACTGATTTATCCCCTTGGAAACACTTGTATGGATCATCAAAAAGACCCAACTCAAACTTCTTACATAATACACGGAGCACCGCTTCATCGATTTCCGCCTCTGTAATTGCCCCTTCTTCTAAAAGTGTCGGCAACTCTTGCATATATGTTCTGCTTCCAAGTTCAATATCAAGACCTGCCTTCAAGGCACGGTAAGCACAATCTTTTAGAGTTTCACAATATCCAAAGGTGTGCATTTCCTTAACGGAAATGGCATCTGATACCACAATTCCGTCAAAACCAAACTTGCCGCGTAAAATGTCTCTCAAGTATTTTTTATTTCCTGTAGCAGGAATGTTTTCAATACAGTTAAATGAACTCATAACGGAATCTGCTCCGGCTGACACGCCTTCACGGAAAGGGATTAAATATGTATTTAACATAGTATTCTCACACACTTCTGCTGTGTCGTAATCCCTACCACCTTCGCAAGCACTGTAGGCAGCGTAATGTTTCATAGTAGACATAACATAGGATTCTTCATTTTGGAAACCTCTCACGTACGCCTTTCCCATCTCACCTGCGAGATACGGATCTTCACCTTGGCTTTCGGCAATTCTGCCCCATCTTGGGTCGCGGCTCACGTCTACCATCGGAGCAAATGTATAGTTGGTTCCGCATACATAAGCCTCATCTGCCATAGCCTTAGCTGCTTTTTCTACTAGCTCCGTGTCAAAGCTACACGAAGCTGCTAATGGAATTGGAAATACAGTTTCACATGCATGAATCATATCAGCACTGAAAAGCAATGGTATTTTACAACGCGTCTCCTCCATTGCCATTCGTTGCAACTCTTCAGTCACCTCAAATGGGTCATTCGGACGACGGTGCACGGTTCCAACCAGACCTTTTTTGATAAGTTCCTTCAAATCTGTACATTGCGGAATACCTTCTGCATCAAAATTCCCATAACCTTTGAGACTTAATTGTCCTATCTTCTCTTCTAGAGTCATTCGTTCCAAAATTGCTCTTGACTTTTTTTCTATACTCTCATGTGTCATGATTTTTCCTCCCGAAGTCATGAAATAGCCTTAACGTTAATTGGGGTATGACAAACTTTATTTTGTCATACCCCTCATTTTATTATTATCTTTGTACTCTTGCGCCTGCGCCGCCCATGATTGCTTCTACTTCTTTCTTACTTGCCATTGTAGTATCTCCCGGCGTTGTCATTGCAAGTGCTCCATGTGCTGCTCCGTAGTTTACAGCGATTTCTGCATCACCTGTTGTCATAAGTCCATAAATAAGACCAGATGCAAAGGAATCTCCACCACCTACGCGGTCCATGATTTCAAGTCCCTTATAATCTTTTGCTTTGTAGATTTCTCCACCTGCCCAGCAAAGTGCGCTCCAGTCATTTACTGTTGCTGTCTTTACTTCACGAAGTGTAGTTCCTACCGCCTTGAAGTTTGGATAAGTTTTCACAGCTTGGTTAATCATCTTCTTGTATCCTTCGATGTTTAACTCTTTGAGGTTCTCATCATTTCCTTCGATTTCAAATCCAAGACATGCTGTAAAGTCTTCTTCATTTCCGATCATAACATCTACGTATTTTGCGATTTCTTTATTTACTTCCTGTGCTTTTGCGTGGCCTCCGATAGCGCTCCACATAGAAGGACGATAATTCAAGTCGTAAGATACGATTGTTCCGTATTTCTTTGCAGTCTTAATTGCTGCAAGAACAGTTTCACAAGATTGTTCTGAAAGAGCTGCGTAAATTCCGCCTGTGTGCAACCAACGTACACCCAATTCACCGAAGATGTAATCAAAATCAAAATCTTCTGGTGTCGCTTTGGAAATGGCTGTGTTGGCACGGTCTGAACACCCTACTGCTCCACGGATACCAAATCCTCTTTCTGTAAAGTTGAGACCATTACGGCAAGTTCTTCCGATACCATCTGTCTTCATCCATTTAATTAAAGATGTATCTACGCCACCTTGCAAAATGAAGTCTTCCATCAACATACCAACTTCATTGTCTGCAAAAGCTGTGATCACTGCTGTCTTTAATCCAAAACATCTGCGAAGTCCACGAACAACGTTGTACTCTCCGCCACCTTCCCATGCACGAAATTGTCTTGCTGTACGAATACGTCCCTCGCCCGGGTCCAAACGGAGCATAACTTCTCCCAATGAAACCGCATCAAATTTACATTCACTTGCCGGTCTTAATTTTAAATCCATAGTTCTTCTCCTTAACCTCTGATTTCTTTTACTAATGCAACTGCTTCTGCTGTCATTTCTTTGATTTTATCAAATTCACCTGCTGCCACCATGTCACCTTTTACCATCCAGCTTCCGCCACATGCTACGATTTTCTTGAATCCAAGGTAGTCAGGTAAATTCTTTGCACTGATTCCTCCTGTCGGCATAAATCTTACGTTTGTATAAGGTGCTGCCATAGCTTTAATCATAGCTAATCCGCCTGCTTGCTCTGCAGGAAAGAATTTTACAACTTCTAATCCTCTCTTTACAGCCTGTGCTACTTCTGAAGGAGTGATACATCCAGGCAATACACAAATACCTTTTTCAATACAATAATCTACGATTTCCGGGTCAAATCCAGGGCTTACAATAAACTTCGCACCTGCTGCCACTGCACGGTCAACTTGGTCAATAGTAAGTACAGTTCCTGCTCCAATAAGCATTTCTGGAAATTCTGTTGCCATAATGCGGATAGACTCTTCTGCCGCGGCTGTACGGAATGTAACTTCTGCACAAGGAAGACCTCCTTCACATAATGCCTTTGCAAGAGGTGCTGCATCTTTGGCATCATTTAATACCACTACCGGTACCACACCCATCTCTTCTACTTTTTTAATTAATTCACTCATATCTTTTCTCCTTATAAATCAAACCCAAAATAACGAACTGCGTTATTGTATGAGATTCCTTTGATAATCTTTTCTAACACTTTGTAGTCAGCCGGATATTCTCCGTTTTCTACCCATCCACCAATTAATTCACAAAGAATTCTGCGGAAATATTCATGTCTTGTATAAGATAAGAAACTTCTTGAGTCTGTTAACATACCAATGAAGTTACCCAAAAGGCCAAGGTTGCCAAGTGAAATCATTTGGTCCATCATACCTTGTTTGTGGTCATTGAACCACCAAGCACTTCCCTGTTGAATCTTGCCGATTGCAGTTGTTCCTTGGAAACATCCAATAATAGTTCCAATTGCCGCATTATCTGTTGGATTTAAGCTGTAAATAATAGTCTTCGGAAGTTCATCTGTTACAACCAATGCATTGAGGTAATCTGCCATTTCAGAAGAAGGTGCGTAAGTATTGATACAGTCAACACCTGTGTCCGGTCCTAACTTTCCGAAAATGTTTTGGTTATTATCACGCTTTGCTCCGTAATGAAGTTGCATAGCCCAACCTTTTTTGCTGTATGCTTTTCCCATTGCAAGCATATAAGCTGTCTTGAACTGTCTTTCTTCGTGTTTGCTTACTTTTTCCCCTGCCATTCTCTTTGCAAAAATAGTTTCTATTTCTGCGTCTGTAGCAGGTTCATACATAACGTATTCAATACCATGGTCAGAGATTCGGCATCCCACTTCTGCGAAGAAATCCATTCTCTTTTGAAGTGCTTCTAACAATGCTTTGAAGCTGTCGATTTTTACGCCACTTACTGCGCTTAATTTTGCAATGTAATCTGTATAATCTACTTTTTCAAGATTCATACCTTTGTCCGGTCTCCAAGTTGGAAGTACCTGCACATCAAAGGTTTTGTCTTCTTTTAATTTGATATGCCATTCCAAAGAATCTACTGGGTCATCTGTAGTACATACCAAAGTAACGTTAGATTGTTTGATGATATTGCGAACAGTCATACTGTCTTCTGCTAATTTGGCATTACAGAGATTCCAAACTTCCTCTGCAGTATCTCCATTCAATGTTCCTTCGTATCCGAAGTATGTCTTTAATTCCAAATGACTCCAGTGATACAATGGGTTTCCAATAGCAAGTTCCAATGTCTCTGCCCATTTTTGGAATTTTTCACGGTCTGTTGCATCTCCGGTGATGTATTTTTCATCTACACCGTTCGAACGCATTTGACGCCATTTATAATGGTCTCCACCAAGCCAAACCTGTGTGATATTTTCAAATTTTCTATCCTCATAAATTTCTTGTGGATTGATGTGACAGTGATAATCCAATACCGGCATTACCGCTGCATATTCATGGTATAACTTCTTTGCTGTCTCTGTAGATAACAGAAAATCTTTGTCCATAAATGCTTTCATTTGGTTTCTCCTCTTCCCTTAAACGTATTTTTTAAGTGTTGCTCTGACTGCTCCTACTCCTGCAATCATTTCTTCGAAGTATTGGCATACCTTTCCCGCCATGCCTACTTCATAAAGATCTACACCAAAGATTTTAACATTTCCAAGAATTGGTTTCAATGCTTTTTCTACATCTATTGCTTTTCCAAGCTCAATTTCTGCCACATAAGGGCAAACTGTATCCAAAAGTGGGTCCGGGCTTAACTCAAATGCATTGCCCTCATCGTCAATTGCCATCAAATAGCGTAGCCAACCAGCAAATACTAACGGAATCAGTTTCAAATCTTCTACATTTAATTTGTCGGATGCTTCATATGCTTTAATAGTCTCACCAAAACGAATCGCCAACTTTTGCGAAGTATCAGTCGCAATACGCTGTGGTGTATCCGGCATAAACGGATTTGGAATACGTACGTTGAGTACTGTATCAATAAATTCTTTCGGATCTAACACGCCCGGATTTACCACTACCGGAAGTCCTTCTACATATCCCACAGTTTCCACTAATTTCTTAAGCTCTGCATCTTTCATTTCTTCTGAAATCTTTTCATATCCAAGGATGCATCCAAAAATCGCCAAACATGTATGAAGCGGATTGAGGCAAGTACAAACCTTCATTTTTTCTACTTTGTCCACGGTTTCGCGCTCTGTAAACATCAGTCCGCCTTTGGTTAACGCTTCAGGTCTTCCGTTAGGAAATGCATCTTCAATCACCAAATATTCGGTTTCTTCTGCATTTACAAATGGTGCCACATAGGTATTCTTTGAAGTAATAACTGGTTCCAATTCTTCTACACCATCTGCTTTCAAAATTGCTTCTACTGATGCATCCGGTCTCGGAGTAATTTTATCAATCATAGACCATGGGAATGTTACTTTATTTTTATCATTTACATAAGCAACAAAACCTGCATCTACAACGCCGTTTTGTGCCCACTTTTCTGCAAAAGTATTGACTGCAGCATATAACTTATCTCCATTATGAGAACAGTTGTCCATACTTACCATGGCAATTGGTTTTTGATCGGCTTCATATCTTGCATAAACAAGGGCTGCTACTTTACCCATATAACTCATAGCTTTTTTCGGACCATTTGCAAAGTCCTCCGGCACTCCAGGAAGAAGCTCCCCTTTTCCATTTACAAGGCTGTAACCTTTTTCTGTAATAGTAAAAGATGCCATTTGAAGAGAGTCTTTTGCAAAAATTTCTCGAAGGCGTTTCCAATCCACTTCATTTTCAGAGTTAACAGTTAAAGATTCCACTACACTTCCTATAACTGTTTTTTCTACATTGCCGTCCGCTTTTAAGGTAACAAGCAAGTTATAATCATCATGTGGGTGATTCATCTTTTCTACAATTTCATAGTCGTACCCTTCTGCCACCACGAGCCCTCTATCTAAAAGTCCTTGATTCAAAAGATTTTGTACTACATTTGCCTGAAATGCACGGAAAATATTTCCCGGTCCAAAATGAATCCAAAACGGGTTCTCTTTTGTAGCAGCGGTTACAGCTTCTCTATCAAACTGTGGAAGCTGGTATCCTTTCTCTTCCCACTGTTTTCTATCTAATAAACCTTGCGCATTTAATTTCATATTCTATATCTCCTATTTTGCGGCCTTTGCTTCTTTTTCAATTGCTTCCCAAAGTCCTTGTAAATAACAAGCACCTAATGCTCTGTCATACAAACCGTATCCCGGCATTGCGACTTCATCCCAAATCATGCGTCCGTGGTCTGGGCGAATCGGTCCATCGAAGCCAATGTCATATAATGCGCGCATAATTGCATGCATATCGAAAGTACCTTCTGAAGAAAGGTGTGGTGCTTCTTGGAAGTTTGTAGGAGTGATAAATTTCAAGTTTCTTACGTGTGCAAAATGAATTCTTCCTTTTAAAGAACGAATCATATCCGGAAGGTCGTTCTGCAAATTAGTACCGTATGAACCAGAGCAGAAAGTTACACCGTTATGCGGATTATCAACCATGTTCATCATGCGGTGAATGTTTTCTTTGTTGATGATGATACGCGGAAGACCAAATACGCTCCATGCCGGGTCATCTGGGTGAATTGCCATATTGATATCATATTTATCACAAGTAGGCATAATTCTTTCCAAGAAATATTTTAAGTTCTCAAACAATTTGTCATCGTCAATATCTTTGTACATCTCAAACAGTTCTTTTACGCGTTCCATTCTTTCTGGTTCCCAGCCTGGCATAACTGTTCCGTTCATGTCTCCTGCAATTGACTCAAACATTTTTTCTGGATCAAGAGAATCTACTGCTTCTTGTGTATAAGCAAGGGCTGTAGAACCATCTTCCAACTCACGTGCCAATTCTGTTCTTGTCCAGTCAAATACCGGCATGAAATTGTAGCAAACCAAATGAATATCTTCTTTTCCCAGGTTTTCCAAACATTGAATATAGTTGTCGATATAGAAATCTCTATCCGGTGCTCCTGTTTTGATTGCATCGTGTACGTTAACACTTTCAATTCCGGAAACACGAAGTCCTGCTGCTTCCACTTCTTTTTTCATAGCGCGGATTGCTTCACGAGTCCATACTTCGCCTGGTTGTGTGTCGTAAAGTGTTGTGATAACACCTTTTACACCAGGAATCTGGCGAATTTGTTTCAATGTAACTGTGTCATGTTTTGAACCGTACCATCTTAATGTCATTTCCATAATAAATTACCTACCTTTTTTATTTTTATTGTTTGTCCGTCTCTTTTGTTGCTATATGTTCCTATTATAAAAAAAGCATCTTCTAAAATCAATTGAACTAATTGTTGTATACATTGCAAAAGTTGTTGTTTCGTGGTAAAATGAGAAAAATTCTGATTTTAGGAGCCCTTATGAGAAAAAGATTGCAAACCGCTTTTCAACCTAGACAGTACATGCTTTCTCATGATTTTGAACTGTACTACTATGAGGACCGCACCCTTCCGAAAGTAAGTATTCACACGCATGATTACTACGAATTTTACTTTTTTTTAGAAGGAGACGTAGAGATGCAAATCGGAGAGGAGTTACACTCTGTTCGCTATGGTGATATTATGCTGATTCCACCAAATCTGCCTCATCGCCCAATTATCAAAAGCGATGAAGACCCCTACCGCCGTTTTGTATTTTGGATTAGTCGGGATTATTGCAACCACTTACTTCAATCTTCCCCAGATTATGCCTATATTATGCAATATGTGGAAATTGAAAAGCAGTACCTTTTCCACACAGACCAGATTGCTTTCAACGCGGTGCAATCCAAGCTGCTGCGAATTTTAGAAGAAATGCGTTCGAACAAATTTGGCCGCGATGCGCAAATATCCATCTGCATCAACGATTTGGTCCTATGCCTAAATCGCCTCGCTCATGAGCAAAATACGCCGAAACGAAAAAATCCCGAATACGTGCTCTATCAACAATTGACAGAATATATCGAAGAACATCTGGAAGAGGACTTATCTTTAGAAGCCCTATCAAAAAGGTTCTTTGTAAGCAAATATCATATTGCACATGTTTTTAAAGATTACATCGGCATGTCCATTCATCAGTATATTACCAAAAAACGCTTAAATCTTTGCAAAGAGGCCATATCCGGACATATGAGTATCACGGAAGCATATCACACCTTTGGATTTGGCGATTATTCTAGTTTTTATCGCGCTTTCAAAAAAGAATATGGCATCTCTCCTAAAGATTATCGCGATATGCAGATTGATTTGGAATAACAAAAGGATTGCCCGTATGGCAATCCTTTTTATCCTTCAAAAATTCTTCTCAAATGCTTTAACGGTGAGCCTTGTGCCATTTCTCTGCGGTAGGACTGTTGCTGCCGTATGAGACAGTCTAATCTTTTATATCGCTCTTCTTCCTGCAGTTCCTGTGCTTGGAATAAATATCCCATTTCGCGTATCACCGATTGGATAATGGCATCTTGCAACACTTGATTGTTGTCTAGCAATGCCCGTTGTATCTCTGTTAATGTTTCTTCCTCCTGCTTGTCCAACTGTTTTTTCTTCCCTCTTGCTTTTATCATGTCCGGAATCAATTCTTTTAGTTCCTTCAAGAGCATACCTTGTTCTTTTAGTTCTTTAATACAGTGAAATAACCGTAAATCCTCTTCTGTATAGTATCGATGTCCCATTTCCGTCCTACCAATGTTAAGGCCTAACTCTTCCTCCCAATGTCTCAATACATGGGTTTCCATGTTTACCCGCTTGGCGGCCTCAGAAATCATATAGTGAACTTCGCCCATACAAAAATGCCCCCTATAATCATATATTTGATTGATGTATCATATATATCATATCATAGGGTGGGCATATTTTCGTAAAAAATCGGTCATCAAAGTTCGACAGCAAAACCTTACTCTTTTAGATAATTTGCAAACTTTGTGTACTGCGGAAGCCATGTCAGATTGATGGTGCCGATAGCACCATTTCTTTGCTTCGCAATAATGATTTCTGCCATATTTTTGTATTCTGTATCTTTATTATAGTAATCATCGCGATAAATGAACATTACCACGTCCGCATCCTGCTCAATGGCTCCGGATTCACGCAAGTCTGAAAGCATCGGTCTGTGGTCCGGTCGTTGCTCAACGGCACGGCTTAATTGTGATAGGGCAACCACAGGAACATTGAGTTCTCTCGCAACGCCCTTCAGTGCACGAGAAATTTCAGAAATCTCATGTTGTCTGGACTCGCTTCTACTTCCTACGCGTCCAGTCATCAATTGCAAGTAGTCGATGATAATAAGATCTAATCCGTGTTCTAACTTATACTTGCGACATTTAGAACGTAGTTCGGAGATAGAAATACCAGGAGTGTCATCAATAATCAGGTTCGAGCGTCCGATTGTTCCCGCACTCTCAATCAATTTTTCCCAATCTGCATCTTTCAAGCTACCGGTACGAAGAGATTGTGCATCCACTTGTGCTTCTAATGCAAAGAGACGGTTGACTAGCTGCTCTTTTGACATTTCCAAACTAAAAATAGCGACTGATTTCTTTGCCTTAAATGCTACGTGTTGAGCAATATTCAAAACGAAGGCTGTTTTTCCCATAGACGGTCTTGCTGCAACTAAAATCAAATCTGATGGTTGAAGACCTGCCGTTTTATAATCCAAATCCAAAAATCCAGTTGGAATACCGGTAACACTGCCTGCGTTTTTAGACGCCATTTCAATTTTATCCAATGCATTTAAGACAACTTGTTTAATCGGGACAAAATCACCGGTATTTCTCTTTTGCACCAACTCGAAAACTTTCTTTTCTGTCAGTTCCAGCACTTCTTCCATCGGTGCTTTTCCCAAATAACACATGTTTTCAATTTCTTCATTTAGTTTTACTAATCTTCGCAGCATAGATTTCTCTGCTACAATCTGTGCATAATATTTTACATTTGCAGAGGTTGGAACCGCAGTTACCAAATCTCTTGCAAATTCTAGGCTGCTGATTTCTGCCGGCACATCCTTTTCTTTCAAGCGAGTTTGCAAAGTAATTAAGTCTACCGGTTTCCCCTCGTTATAAATCTCCACAACAGCTTCGAAAACAACTCCGTAAGCGGACTGATAGAAATCCTCACCTGATATTATTTCTGATGCCGTCAAAATGGCTTCCTTGTCCATCAACATGGCACCTATTACTGCTTGTTCTGCTTCAATACTATGTGGCAGTACTCGTTTAATGAGCGCTTCATCCATAGTTTTGGCCTCCTATTCTTCTGTAACAATTACTTTCAATTCTGCTGTTACCTTTGGATGCAATTTCACTGGAACGCTATGAGTTCCTAATGTCTTGATGGCATCTTTTAACTGCACTTTTTTCTTATCAATATCATATCCCATCTGTTCTTTCACTGCAATCGCAATTTCTTTGGAAGATACAGAGCCAAATGCTCTTCCGCCTTCTCCGATTTTGATGGAAAGTTTGATTTGTCCCGCTTCCAACTTTTGACCTAATGCTTTTGCTTCATCTAAAAGTTCTTGCGCCACCTTTTCTTGATTAGCCTTTTGGAGTTTTAAATCATTTAGATTTTTCCCAGTTGCTTCCAAGCCTAATTTTTTCGGTAAAATAAAGTTTCTCGCATACCCATCATTTACGTTAACGATTTCACCCTTTTTACCCAAGGCTTTTACGTCTTCTAATAAAATAACTTTCATTTTAAATATCTCCTTCCTCGATCATGTTATCTATGGTCATCTTTAATGCCTTGACTGCTTCTTCCATATCTGTATGTTGGAATTGCGTTCCTGCCGTGTTGATATGACCTCCACCACCAAGGCGTTCCATGATTACCTGCACGTTAACCTCATCAATAGCCCTCGCACTGACATAAATTTTTCCATAATACTCTGTCAGTACAAAAGAGGCTTTAATGCCTTTGATTCCAAGTAGCTCATTGGCTGCTTGAGCACCGATAATTGTCGGACTTTCCAATTCTTCATTTTCAAAACATGCAAGGGCATATTCATCTCGGAATACTTCCGCACTGCTGACAATTTGCGATTTTGCACGATACCATTCCAAATCATCTCGAAACATTTTTCTAACAAAGGTAATATCTGCTCCACATCTGCGCAAAAATGCCGCCGCCTCAAAAGTTCTAACTCCAGTACGACTCATAAAATTGTTGGTGTCAATCATAATACCTGCGTACATAGCACTGGCTTCCAGATTTGCAATGCGCACATCATCTGCAATATATTGCAATACCTCTGCAACCATTTCACACGCGGAAGACGCATATGGTTCAATGTAGGATAACACGGTATTTTCAATACTATCATTAGTTTGTCTGTGATGGTCAAACACCACAACCGTTTTCGCCATTTTTAACAATTCCGGACACTCCGTCATTTCCGGACGATTCGTATCCACAACTACTACCATGGTATTGTCATTCATAATATTGTGAATATCAGAAGATGTAATAAACATGTCTTTCGGATACTTTGGATTTTCATGGAAAGCATTATAAAATGGTCGAAGAGAAGCATTTACTTCATCCAACACAATGTATGCTTTCTTTTCCATTACACGAGCTGCGCGGTACATCCCCACAGCTGCCCCAAAAGAGTCCACATCGGCCATGCGATGTCCCATGACAATAAGTTGGTCTTTGGCCATAATAAATTCACGCAAAGCCTCTGCTTTCACACGAGCTTTTACACGAGTATTTTTAGAGGTCTGCTCACGTTTTCCACCATAATAAGTAATGTTGCTTCCATTTTTAACAACAGCCTGATCGCCGCCACGAGCCAATGCCAAATCGATTGCCACGCGAGCATGATTATAGGTTTGGGCATAGGTGTCTGCAGATAAGCCCATACCAATACTTAAGGTTACTGGCATAGAATTCCCAATATTGACGCTCTTGGCATCCTCTAAAATGGAAAACTTTCCTTTTGCCATTTCTTGAAAAGACTTCTTTCTTACAACGAAGAAATATTTGTCTTTTTCCATTTTCTTTACCAGACCATCAAAGTTTGCTAGATATTGGTTTACTTTTCGGTCAATCAAAGCAATTAAAAGAGATTGGCGAACTTCCTCTACGCTCTCCATGACCTCTTCGTAATTATCGAAGTAAATCAATCCTGACACTAGCTTCTGATCTTCATTTTTTTGAATATAATAATGCAATTCTGTCACATCTGCCAACGCCACTGATACAAAATACTCTTTTCCCTTTGGAAGGCCAAAGACAATTTCTGTATCCTCAATGCCTGTGGCATCAATCCTTGTCAATGCGGCACGATATTCTCTCTCTCCGTATTGAACCTCTATTTCCACAGTTTCTCCGTCCTTTGGAAATACACCGCGGTTCAAATCATGAATATAATGGCTTAAATAGCTATTTACCAAAGACTTGTCCATAAAGATTTCGGAAAAACGTTCATTTGCCCAAATGATTTTTCCATCTTCTAACATCACTGCATATGGCACAGATAAATCCGCCAACAATGTTTGATGTAAAAATCCGTATTTTTCACCTAATCCTCCGAAGTTTGTCAACACCAAAGTTTTATCATGAACATACAAGATCATAAGTGCAATAAGATATGCCATCCAAAAACCACCAATAATAAAGCCGGCAGTTTTATCTACGACAAACCCTACCACGGTCATCGCCAACCACAAAATCGCTATTACAAATGGCCATTGTCTATACCATTTTATTTGTCCTTTAAACTGCGAATTTTTTTTCATATTACTCCTCATATCCATTTGGATTGTTTGATTGCCATCTCCAAGAATCTTCACACATTTCATCTAATCCACGAGTCGCTACCCAGCCCAATTCTTTCTTCGCCTTTTCCGGGTTTGCATAACAGGTTGCAATGTCACCTGGTCGTCTCTCTTTGATAACATATGGAATTTCTTTACCACATGCTTTGCCGAAGGCCTTCACCATATCAAGCACAGAGTATCCATTTCCGGTTCCGAGATTATAAACACATACACCTGCGCCTTCCTCAATTTTCTTCAAGGCCTTCACATGTCCATCTGCCAAATCCACTACATGGATATAATCACGCACGCCGGTACCATCCGGTGTGTCATAATCATTGCCAAACACTCCGAGGCACTCTCTCTTGCCTACTGCCACTTGTGTAATGTATGGCATCAGATTGTTTGGAATTCCCTTTGGATTTTCACCGATTTTGCCACTCTTATGCGCGCCAACCGGATTAAAGTAACGCAATAATACCACGTTCCACGCTGGGTCCGATGTGTGCAAGTCTGTCAAAATCTGTTCTAACATAGACTTGGTCCATCCATATGGATTCGTGCACTGTCCCTTCGGACATTCTTCTGTAATCGGGATAAAGGCCGGTTCTCCATATACAGTTGCTGAAGAACTAAAGATAATGTTCTTCACGTCTGCTTTTCTCATGGCATCGCAAAGCACCAAAGTACCTGCAATATTATTTTCATAGTATTCCAATGGTTTTGCCACGGATTCGCCTACTGCCTTTAAACCTGCGAAATGAATAACAGCCGAAATCTCTTCCTTTGCGAAAATGTCATTCATTGCTTTTGCATCACGGATATCCGCTTCATAAAATGGAATTTCTTTTCCTACAATTTCAGAAACCCGTTTTAAAGATTCCGGGCTGGAATTGCAAAGATTATCCACAACTACAATATCATATCCTGCATTGATGAGCTCAATACAAGTGTGACTTCCTATATAACCTGCGCCACCTGTTACTAATATTTTCATATGCTTACCTCCACAAATGTTCCGGATATAATCCGCTATCTTTCATACCCTTCATGGCTGCTACTACAACTGGTTTATCTTCTTTATAAGTTACTCCATACCATTTATCTCTGGAAGTCAGAACAGTCACCGTTGCCTTGTCTGTTACCAAAAGATTGCTCACAACAGTTGGCAAAAAGTATTCGCATTTCAATGGATTACTTTGAAGTCCAGCTTCCAAAAATGCTGCAAATCCATTTTTGATTTCCCTCAAGAAACTAGCTGTAAATCCCCACATATTCATGGAAACAATGCTGTCTACCGGAAGTTTGACCCACGTAACCCCATCGTCTTCTGTATAAGCGGCACCTGCCTCCTGTTTTTCTATGTGGGTACGTTCTTCTACTTTCACCAAATAGCCACTCGCATCCACGGTACAAACCCCTCTTGCTACATGGCCGTTCTCTGTCAAGGTGTTGCCGAGTTGGTAACCCACCATTGCGTAGCGATACTTCGAGTCATCCTCATGGGTAATCAGATAATCATAAAGTTTTTGGAACGCATCCCCTCCGTAATAATCATCTGCATTGATAACCACAAAAGGTCCGACTATTTCGTCAATCGCACTTAACACTGCATGTGCGGTTCCCCAAGGCTTTACTCTGCCTTCCGGAACTTCAAAGCCCTCCGGAATATTTTGCAAATCTTGATATGCGTAAGCAACCTCCATCACTTTTTCAATACGATTTCCGATTGCTTCTTTGAAATCTGCTTCATTTTCTTTTTTTATAATAAAAACAACTTTTTCAAATCCTGCTCTCTTTGCATCAAAAATGGAAAAATCCATAATGATATGACCCTGTTCGTCAATTGGATCAATCTGTTTTAACCCGCCGTAGCGACTTCCCATTCCTGCTGCCATAATTACCAATACCGGCTTCTTCATGTTGTTTCCCTCCAAAACGGGCACAAATGTGCATGATAATATTTAATTATATTACATTAAGTTGAGAAAATCAATGTTTCGGGGAAAAGTACAAAAAAAGACCAACTACCTCTATTCGGATAGTTGGTCAGTTTGATTAGTCTTGTACGTATGGCATCAAAGCGATATGTCTTGCTCTCTTAATAGCTACTGTAAGAGCTCTTTGATGTTTTGCACAGTTTCCTGTGATTCTTCTTGGAAGAATTTTTCCTCTTTCAGAAACATATTTTCTTAATTTAGCCACGTCTTTATAATCGATTTGGTTATTTTCTGTTCCGCAGAATACACAAACTTTTTTTCTTCTACGAACGACTCTTCTCTTCATTGGAGAATCAGCCTTATTACCTTTATCAAAAGCCATTGTCAATACCTCCTATTTTAATCTCAATGCTATACAATCAATCGTCTAGTTGAATGGTAATTCTTCATCAATTCCATCTGGAATATTCATGAAGCCGTCGCCAATATTTGCGCTTGGTGCCGGTGCCGGACTTGCCTGATAGTTGTTTTCACCAGATGGTGCGCTTGCTGATTTGCTTTCTGCAAATTCTTGTTCTTCAACAACAACGTCTGTTGTGTAAACTTTTACACCATCTCTATTTGTGTAACTTCCTGTTTGAATGCGTCCTGTGATTACAATTCTCATTCCTTGGCGGAAATATCTTTCAGCAAATTCTGCTGAACGTCCAAATGCTACACAGTTAATAAAGTCTGCTGTAGGTTCTCCATCACGTTTGAAGCGACGGTCCACGGCTAATGAATAACGTGCTACCGCACTTGCATTCTCACCTTGTGAATATCTAACTTCAGGATCTCTTGTTAAGCGTCCCATTAAAATTACTTTATTCATACGATTTCCTCTTTTCTCTTATGCTTCTTCTTTCACGCATAAAAATCTGATTACGTTGTCCATGATACGAAGTCTTGCTTCGATTTCAGCTGGAGCTGTAGCATCAGCTTCGAAGTGGATGAAGTAGTAAAAACCTTCTCTCATCTTTTGAATTTCGTAAGCTAATTTTCTCTTACCCCATTCATCAACGTTAGTCACTTGGCCACCGAAACGAGTAATGTATGCTTGTACTTTTTCGATAACTGCTACTCTAGCGTCGTCTTCGATTTTTGCATTGACAACAACTGCTAATTCATATTTGTTCATGTCGTTTGCACCTCCTTATGGTCTCTGGCCCCCGAATTCATGTCGGGAACAAGGAATAAAATAATATATCACAATTTGGTATAATACCATACTTGTCTAGTTATTTCAAGCACTTTTTTAGTTCTTTTGTATTCTTCTCGACCAGTTTTCTGGCAATCATAATCTGATGACCACACCCTGTGCATTTTAATCGAAAATCCGCTCCCACACGAAGGATTTCCCATTCAAAACTGCCACAAGGATGCTTTTTCTTCATTTTTACAATATCGCCAACTTCATATTGCTCTGCCATGCGTTATTCTCCTACCATTTTTTCGCTGACCTTGACACCGTGTATCAAAAGTCTTTGTGTCTCTGTTACATTTGTACAGGTAGACAAACTCACAATGTCTGATTCTGCATTTACTTCTATGCCAGTCTGATATCTGGAAAGACTTTGTATGTATTTTAAATAGTTCAAGTAGTCTGCATCATCCATATAGTACTTGCGGTAACTTTCAGACGCATCTTCTACAACGCACACCGCAAATATCTGATATTGCACTTCTCTACCATCTGGCATGTAAATGTAAAAATATGGATATTCTTTATAAAATGACTCATTCTTATATTTACGGAGTTGTCCAAACATGGAACCATTCTTCATATTGTGGCCATAGATAAATGTGTTTGAATTGCTAAAGTCTCCTGCATTTACGGCGTCCATAAATATAGCTCCTGATGCATTTTTCTTTCCTTCAAAAGTGCTTTTCAGATACTTGTCATTGTCGTTTGCCCTTACTACCGGGTAATTAATTTTGGAAGGTTCATCAAAACTAATCCATGCTACGGTATCAGAATTGATAGCCTTCAATTTATTGAAATCCACATTCAACACCTTGTGCTCTGTCGTTTTTGCCGGTTGTGATGGAACGACCTGTGGCTCTGACGATGGTGCTTGAGTTTCTTGGTTTTCCTGGTTTTCTGTTTCCGGAACTTCCGTAATCACTTCATCCAAAATCTCTTCATATTCCTGCTCGCCTTTATTATACTCCATGTAAATAGTGAACAATTGGTAAGCGGAATACAAGAAAACGATGGTAGCAATGACTAGTGCAATGTTGCTAAATATTCTTTTTTTGCGCTTTACTTTTTTCTCTCCTGCCATTTTTTTCCTTTCTCTAATAAAAGAAATTGCGTATAAAAAGGTGGGCACTTCCCTACCCACCTTTACGCTAACTTACTCTCAATTTGAACTTTTGAATATCTTTCTCACTTGATACACGTTCAATCACACCACCCAAGGAACGAAGTTTTTCTTCAAATCGTTCATATCCTCGTTGGATATATACAATATCATCTACAATCGTAATTCCATCTGTAGCAAGACCTGCAATGACAAGCGCGGCTCCTGCACGAAGATCTGGTGCTCCAACTCTTGCACCCGATAATTTTTCTACGCCCTCAATGATTGCGGAATTTCCTTCAATCTTCACCTTGGCGCCCATGCGGGTTAATTCGTCCAGATATTTGAAGCGATTTTCAAAAATGCTTTCTGTAATAACACTGGTTCCTTCACAAAGTGCAAGTGTCACTCCAATCTGCGGCTGCATGTCTGTTGGGTATCCAGGATATGGTAAGGTTTTTACATGCGTGCTCTTTAGTCTCTTTGTGGCTACAACACGTACTGCATCGTCAAATTCCTCTACCTGACAACCGATTTCAACTAATTTTGCAACTGTTGCTTCCAAATGTTTTGGAATTACATTGGTAACTGTTACATCCCCTTTGGTTGCTGCCGCCGCAAACATAAATGTTCCGGCTTCAATCTGGTCTGGGATAATCGAATATTCTGTTTTATGAAGTCTTGATACTCCTTTGATTTTAATGACATCTGTACCTGCACCTTTGATGTTGGCACCCATACTGTTCAAGAAGTTGGCAACATCTACCACATGCGGTTCTTTCGCTACATTTTCCATAACAGTGAGGCCTTCAGCCATAGCTGCTGCCATCATCACGTTAATAGTAGCTCCTACGCTGACAACATCAAAGTATAAATGTGTTCCTCGAAGTTTTTCTGTCTCTGCTAGAACCATACCTCTTGCGATGATATCTTCTACACCTAACGCCCGAAATCCTTTCAAGTGCTGATCAATCGGTCTGCTGCCGATGTTGCAACCACCCGGAAGTGGAACTTCTGCCTTTTTATATTTTCCTAGCAAGGCTCCCAAGAAATAATAAGAACCTCTGATTTTCTTCATTCTTTCATCATCAACACACACACTTTGGATAGTAGAGCCATTGATACGCACAGTATGTCGATCTAATCTCTGAACGGTTGCTCCCAGCTCACTGATTGCATCCAACATGACATTTATATCACTTACATCCGGCAAGTTTTCAATCAATACATTCTCATCAGTCATAATGGCTGCAACAAGAATCGCAAGTGCTGCATTTTTCGCACCGCCAATTTCAACTTCGCCTACCAATGGGTGTCCACCCTTGATAATATACTGTTCCATTCTGCACCTCTGTTATGGTTTATATATTCGCATCAAATTTTTTCGTCTTTATTTGCAGGTTACACAATACCCTCAATATGCATTATAACACAAAATAGGAGGTTTGTTAACCTCCTATTTTTCAAACAGTATTTTAGTAAAATCTACGCCTGTTTCTTCGATGATTTGCCCTGCGCTGAAACAGCTCTTGAAAAATCATAATTTGGACCAAATCCTTGAGCCAAGCATCATGCCCCGAAATATGCATTCCCACTTCCATATCGTCTTCCAGTACTCGGTTTTTGATTTTTTCATACACGCGGCTGCACATCAGACGGATTTGTAATTGGTCGGGATACTCATCATAAATGACACTGCCTTCATAAGACATTCTGTCACATTCTTCTTCAATGTAAGGCAAGATTCGTTTCACAGTTATTGGATACATGCTTTTCATATATTCAAAATCACGCCGCTCTATTCTGGCATCATCATATTGTAAAGGCATGGGATAAGCCATATAATACGGCAAACGATATTCCACAACAACACACCTCATCTATATCAATCTATTACAACATATGCAAAAGTAGTGACTGTGGGAACAAAATGTCAATAGTTTTTTGTGTGGACAACCTATAGCCTTTATGATATACTCCCCATACAGCAATATCAAATTGGTTCTTCCCGATCCAATGAGTTTCTTTGTGTTTTTTAACACGTCACAAAGTCAAAGCGATTTCGCTACAAATTTTCAAACTTAATGAAACTAAATCAGAAAGAAGTGGTGTCTATGATTGTGTGCAATTGCATGCAAGGTTTTATTTTTATGCGTTCAAACGAAAGGATAAGGTAATATGAATAAAGAAAAATACACTCATGCACTTCGAACAAGAAAAGAAGTCCTTAATGAATTAAAACAGAATGTGGAACTGTATAACGAATATTGTCAATGGCCAGAGGAATATCGAAATGAATTTCTAGAGTTTATGATGGGAATTCGAGGCTTAAAAATGACTTATGATCCATTTTTTAAGTACATATTTAATCCCGAAGTACATCCAGAACGTTTGTCTGAATTTTTAAGCTTAATCGTAGGAAAGCCTCTAAAAGTGAAACGCGAACTTCCGAAAGAGCACAGTCGAATTACAGAGAAGGGGGCTTTGATGATTATGGACATTCTCGTCGAATTTGAAAGTGGTGAAATGGGTAACGTTGAAATTCAAAAAATCGGATATCTCTTTCCTGGGGAGAGAGCTACGTGCTACGCATCAGATATGATAATGCGTCAATATGAACGAGTTAAATCGGACAAAGGGAAATCCTTTGCTTATAGTGATTTAAAAAATACGTACACTATCATATTGATTGAAAATAGCACCAAAGAATTCAAGCAATATCCAGAACAGTATTTGCATCGTGGTTCTGTAAAATTTGACACGGGATTAAAATTAAATATGCTACAGAATTATTTCTATTTGCCTATTGATATTTTCTTTAGTATCGTGGATAATAAAAGTGACACAAAAACATTAAGCAAATTGGAAGCTTGGATATGCTTTATCGGTTCGGATAAGCCTGAATACGTACAAAAAATCGTTAAAAATTATCCGGAGTTTGCAAAAATGTATGAAGAAATATATGAATTCCGAAAAAAGCCAAAGGAGGCAGTAGGTATGTTTTCAGAAGCTCTTAGAATTATGGATGAAAATACGGTCAAACTAATGATAGAACAGCAAAAAGAAGAAATGAAACAACAAGCAGAGATGATTGAAGAGATGAAAAAACAGATTGAACAGAAGCGTGCTGAACTTGAACAAAGTAATGCTCAACTCGAACAAAGTAACGCTCGACTCGAACAAAGTAACGCTCAACTCGAACAAAGTAACGCTCAACTTGCTTTAGTCAAAAAAGTATTTCATTTGAATCGTGTTGGACTTTCCAATAGCGATATTTCTACGGAATGTAGTATTCCTCTTAAAGAAGTAGAAGACATTTTGTCATAGAAAACACATCAGGGAGAAGACGTCCAAGTCTTTCTCCCTGTTTTATTATTTCAATACTTCTTTCCATTTAGTCCCTTCCGCCATGATAGTAACTTGTGTTTTTTGAATTTCAATAAAGCCTCCGGCTATATCTACTTGTTTCATTTCACCCTTTTGATGAATGTGAACTACGCAAGGTTCCAAAATCGTGGTAAGCGGTATGTGATTTGCATACACTCCCATTCTGCCCTCGACAGAGGTAAATTCCACAAAATCTGCTTCACCTTCATAAAATATTCCGTCTGGCGAGATAATTTTTAGTTCCATATTCTCACCTCTACTTTACGCGTGCAAGAACATCGTCAATATTACCTGCATTTAAGAAATAACCTTCCGGAATGTCGTCATGCTTTCCTTCCAATATTTCCTTAAACCCTTGGATAGTTTCCGAAATCGGTACGTATCGACCTTCAAATCCCGTAAATTGCGTAGCAACAAAAAATGGTTGAGACAAAAATCTCTGAATTTTTCTCGCACGAGAAACAGTCAGCTTGTCTTCTTCGGAAAGCTCATCCATTCCAAGCATAGCAATAATATCTTGCAATTCCTTGTATTTTTGCAACACTTCTTGCACACCGCGTGCCACCTTATAGTGTTCTTCTCCGACGATATGTGGATCTAACATTCTAGAAGATGAATCTAGTGGGTCTACTGCCGGGTAAATGCCCAATTCTGTGATGGCACGAGAAAGAACTACTTTCGCATCCAAATGTGCAAAAGTCGTAGCCGGAGCTGGGTCAGTCAAATCATCCGCCGGCACATAGACAGCCTGTACAGAAGTGATGGAACCACTTTTGGTAGAAGTAATACGTTCTTGCAAAGCACCCATCTCGGTCTGCAATGTTGGTTGATAACCTACTGCCGATGGCATACGGCCAAGTAATGCAGACACTTCAGAACCTGCTTGTGTAAAGCGGAAAATGTTATCGATAAATAGCAACACATCCTTTCCACCCTTGTCACGGAAATACTCTGCCATAGTAAGTCCGGTAAGCCCTACACGCATACGTGCTCCAGGCGGTTCGTTCATTTGTCCAAAAACCATGGCTGTTTTATTAATAACACCCGATTCTTGCATTTCATAATAAAGATCATTTCCTTCTCTGGTTCTCTCGCCTACACCTGTAAACACAGAATACCCACCGTGTTCTGTAGCGATATTGGTAATCAATTCTTGGATAAGCACGGTCTTTCCTACACCTGCGCCACCAAAAAGTCCGATTTTTCCACCTTTCTGATATGGGCAAAGAAGGTCGATAACCTTAATGCCTGTTTCCAAAAGTTCTGCTTCTGTGGATTGTTCTTCAAAAGCAGGGGCTTTCTTATGAATCGGCTCATACTCCACATCTGTCGGTGCCGGTTTTTCATCAATCGGTTCACCCAAAACATTGAAAATACGCCCTAACGTATTCTCTCCAACTGGCACAGAAATGGCGGCGCCTGTCGCAACTGCCTCCATGCCGCGGACCAATCCATCTGTAGGTCCCATAGCAATACACCTGACAATATCGTCGCCCAAATGTTGTGCAACCTCTACTACCAGCCGACTTCCGTCTTTTCTGGTAATTTCGATTGCTTCATTAATTTCAGGAAGTTTTCCTCCGGTGTATTTGACATCCAATACTGCCCCAATAATTTGAGTGATTTTTCCAATATTTTTTTCTGTCATATTTCACTCTCTCCTCTAGCCGATAGCTTCTGCTCCGGCAATAATTTCTGTTAATTCTTGCGTAATGGCACCCTGTCTTGCTCGATTATACTTTAACTCCAAATCGTCAATAATCTCTTCTGCATTGTTGGTAGCGGCATCCATAGCTTGCATACGAGCACCATTTTCACTTGCCACTGACTCTACAAAACTTCCATATAAAATACTTGTCACATATTTAGGAATTAAAAGTGCAATAACCTCTTCTTGACTCGGTTCAAAATTCATCAAAGTTAATCTTTCTGCATCCGTCTCAAACACATCCTCCCTTTTCTCAATCGGTAACAACTTCATAAGTTTTGGTATGTGACTGACAGTATTCCGAAATTCTGTATATGCTAGATAGATTTCTCCGATTTCACCTTTTTCAAAATCTTCTAATACTTTAGTTCCGATGGTTTTGGCTTGCTCATACGTAGGTTCCTCGATAATGTCGGAAAAATCCTCTGAAATATGATAGCCCTTCCGTTCCAATCCTTCGATTCCTTTTTTTCCAACCCCATATATACGAACCTTTTCTTTATCAAAAGAAGAGGCCAAAATCATTCTCACAATATTGGCATTATAACCGCCGGCCAATCCTCGATTAGAAGTAACCACCACGATACCTATGTTATCAGACTTGTTCCCCTGAACATACGGGTGATCAACAGTGCCTGCCTTTGCAAGAATAGAGGTGACAGTCTGATGCATATAAGAAAAGTATGCCTTTGCACTTTCTGCGCGGCTTCTGGCTCTTTGAAGTTTTACAGTCGAAACCAATTTCATGGCCTTTGTAATCTGCTGCGTACTCTGTATACTGCTACGACGCCGTTTAATTTCTCTCATGGTAGCCATGACACTTCTCCTCTCTTACACAAAGACTTCTATTTGAACTCTCTCTTGAATTCCTCGATTGCTTTTACGAGTTTTTCTTCTATGTCCTCGGTAATTATTTTTTCTGCCTTTATAGACTCTGGAATTTCAGAATATTTAATCTGAATAAATTCAAACAATTCTTTTTCAAAACGCAAAATATCTTCCACTGCAATGTCCAACAAATGTTTTCTCGTTGCCGCATAAATAATGATAACTTGATATTCAACCGGCATTGGATTGTACTGCGGTTGCTTTAACATTTCTTTGATTCGTTCTCCCTGCGCCAAACGTTCTGCTGTATCTGAATCTAATTCCGAACCAAATTGGGCAAAAGAAGCCAGTTCCCGATATTGAGCAAGTTCTATACGGATTGGTCCCGAAATTTTCTTCATGGCTTTAATCTGTGCAGAACCACCCACACGGGATACCGAAATACCCGGGTTGACTGCTGGTCTAAATCCTGCGTTAAACATTTCGGTTTCCAAATAAATCTGTCCATCTGTAATAGAAATGACATTAGTAGGAATATATGCGGATACATCCCCGGCCTGGGTTTCAATAATCGGAAGTGCAGTCAAAGAACCACCTCCCAAAGCATCTGACAATCTCGCTGCTCTTTCTAACAATCTAGAATGCAGATAAAATACATCTCCAGGATATGCTTCTCGTCCAGGTGGTCGTCGAAGCAATAAAGAAAGAGTTCTGTAGGCAGTCGCATGTTTAGATAAATCATCATATACGACTAATACATCTTCTCCATTTTCCATCCACTCTTCACCGATTGCACAACCTGCATATGGAGCAATATATTGAAGCGGCGCAAGTTCACTTGCTGTAGAAACTACAACGGTGGTGTAATCCATCGCGCCGAATTCTTCTAATGTTTTCACAATGTTCGCCACCGTAGATGCCTTCTGCCCAATAGCTACATAAATGCATTTTACACCTTGTCCTTTTTGGTTGATAATCGTATCTATGGCAATGGCTGTTTTACCTGTCTGTCTATCACCAATGATCAACTCACGCTGTCCACGTCCGATTGGAATCATGGAGTCAATCGCTTTAATTCCGGTTTGCAATGGTGTATCTACAGATTTTCTGGAAATAACACCAGAGGCAACTCTTTCAATTTCTCTGTATTTATCAGCCTGAATTGGGCCTTTGCCATCAATTGGCTGTCCTAATGCATTAACTACACGTCCCAACATGCAGTCTCCGACAGGAACCTCTACCACACGTCCCGTGGTTTTTACAGTATCGCCTTCATTGATATTACTCTGGTCTCCCAAAAGAACGGCACCCACGTTGTCTTCTTCCAAGTTGAGCACCATACCGTATACTTCCCCCGGAAATTCTAGAAGTTCTCCTTGCATAGCATTTAAAAGTCCGTGAATGCGGGCAATTCCATCCGCCACTTGGATAACGGTTCCCACATCGGACACTTCCAAATCAGAGGCATATCTCTTGATCTGCTCTTTTATAACAGAGCTGATTTCTTCTGGTCTTAAATTCATGGAATGAATCCACCTTCCTTTATTCTAAACTTGAATTTTACGTAATTCTCGGGTTAAATCATAAAGCTTTGTTTTAATACTACTGTCCACTACTCGGTCTCCTATTCGAATGACCATTCCGCCAATCAAAGTCTTATCCACGTGATAAGTACACTCAAAAGCTTCATACTTTGTAGTTTTCAAAAGTTTCTCTTCTATCTTACTTTTCTGCAAGACATTCAACTCGATAGCAGTTGTGATATCTGCCTGTCCAATCTTTTTTTCTTCCTTTACAAGATTCAGAAAGTGTTGAAAAACAGACGTCATCTCACTGGTTCGTCCTTTAGATATCATAAGCACCAAGATTCCTACCATTTCCTTCGGAACCCGACCTCTAAATGTGCCTTCTATCATTCGAATCTTGTCTTCTTTTATGATTTTAGGGTGATGCAAAAACTGCTTTAAATCCTCATTGGATTGCAAAATATCCACAAGCATTTTCCCCGCGCCAAAGAATTCATCCAATCGATTTTCTTCTAACGCAACAGCAAATAGTGCCTCCCCATATGTTGTTGATACTAGCTTTCCCATGTACTTTCACCTATTTCTTTTAATGTAGATTCAATAAGTTCTTCTTGTACATCGGCATCTACAGAAGCGGTCACGACTTTTTCAGCCATCATGGATGCGATAGTAATCATTTCTTGTTTCATATCGTCCACTGCCTGTTTCTTTTCTAATTCAATCTCGGCATTTGCCCGCGCAAGAATACGTCCAGCTTCCTCTTTCGCTTCGGAAAGCATTTTCGCTTCATTTTTCATGGCTTTCTTTCGCGCTTCGCTTAAAATCTCCTGCACTTCCTTGTCAGCCCCATGAAGTTTTTTGTCGTACTCTTCTTTAAAAGTTGTAGCTTCTGCTCGCTCCAGCTTTGCAGCCTCTTGTTCATCCAAGATGCGCTGTCTTCTCTTTTCCAACAAATCTCTTACCGGATTAAAAAGAAAATAAGACAATGCCGTATAAAGAACTAGCATACTTAACGCCAAAACAATAGTATCAAACAAAAATTGTGCATCTAACGAAAATAAACGTTCCAAGATTCCGCCTCCTTTCTCCGAATTTCATATAGAAAATTTTAAAGTTTTCCTAATAATGGATTTGCAAATAGTAAAATCAAAGAAATAACCAAGCTGTAAAGACCGGTTGTTTCTGCCACTGCTTGTCCCAATAACATAGTAGACATAATATCACCTTTAGCGCCTGGGTTTCTTCCTACTGCTGCTGCACCGTGCCCTGCTGCAATACCTTGTCCGATACCTGGACCTACACCTGCTATCATGGCAAGACCAACACCGATTGCTGAACATGCTAAAATCAATCCTTCATTTGTAATATTACCCATAATAAATTCCTCCTTGAATAAATATTAATTATTTTCAGGTACTTTTTGTGAAATAAATACCATTGTTAACATACAGAATACATAAGTTTGAATAGCCCCCGAGAATACATCGAAATAGGCATGCAAAACTCCTGGCCACAAATATGCAAATTTGCTTAACAATCCATAAATCAGTGCCATGATTACTGTTCCCGACAGTACGTTGCCAAACAAACGAAGGGACAACGAGAACGGCACTGCAAGTTCTCCGATTAGGTTAATTGGAAACAAAAACGGAAGCGGTTTGAAAAGATCTGTAAATGCACCAACCTTGTTCCACTTTACGTTGTTGTATTGAATTAACACAAAGGTGATAAGCCCAAGTGGAAATGTAACACCAAAGTCTGCTGTGGGTGGGCGAAGCCCTAATAGTCCAGATAAATTACTTGCCAGCAGAAAGACAAATAGTGAGCCGATATAATTTCGATATTTGACGGCACTCTTGCCCATGGAGCTTTTTACCATTCCATCCAAAGTTTCGACACCTAACTCTATTACATTTTGAAATCTGCTCGGTTTGCCTTCTGTATCTTTTAGCGTAAATCGCACAACTAGCGCTAAAATGATCAGTGCCACACAGATAATCAAAAGACTCACATGAGTAGTTGTGAGATACACATCTTGACCAAAAATACGGAATTTTGTTAGACAATGAATCATAAAATCTGCAGATGTGTTATTCGCCACGAGACAAACCTCCTTCTTTATTTTTTAATTTCAGAAATAATTTGTGTGTAACAGGGTGAATATATGCAGAAATTTTCAAGAAAAAAACGCCCACAATAACATCAACCAAATTTCCTAATTGAAAATAAATGACAACACCTAATATAATCAAAGAGATTACCATTCTAGTAATATATCCCTTAACCGCTCTTTTTTTTGCCAGCTCTTCGCCTAAATCCAGTGAATCTTCCAACGTTCGCGACAAATGAATTGCCCAAAAACATGCAACCATTGCTCCGGCCCATAACCCAATAGAGTTATAAAGCAAATCACTGCCTGTAATCAAATGTATAATTTGAACAATAATGGTCAAAGCTACAATTCCTACCAATAATTCGAGCAGTGTCTGATTCTTGTTCATTCCTCATTCTCCTTCTGCTCTGTGATTTTCTTGCTTGTATGGACAACCAACGCGTATACATTGCGAGCCCCCGCCAAAATTCCTAATATAATAAACGGGATAGTCAAAGGAAAAGAAAATTTCTCTTCCAAAAACACTCCCACCACAGTACAGAGAATAACCGGCGCAATCATGCTGATACCAAGTTGCGATACTAATGAAAATGTTTGAAAAACAATATTTCTATTTTTCATGTTCCCACTCCAAACGATGTAAATGTCCTTCTTTTGTCATGTTTTCAAAACCATTCTGTCGAAGGGCTTCATACAAAACAATAGCTACAGAATTTGACAAATTCAGTGAGCGGATTTCGCCAGCCATTGGGATTCGAATGCTTTCTTCTTTATGATGCACCAAAATCTCCTCCGGAATACCTGCACTTTCCTTTCCAAACATAATATAGCAGTCTGGTTCATACCTGACGTCAGTATATACGTTTGGAGCCTTGGTTGTCGCCATGTAAATTTTGGCATTCGGATTTTTCTCCATAAAGTCTTGAAAATCAATGTATGTAGTTACATCTAAATCCTTCCAATAATCCATTCCTGCGCGCTTCAAAGACTTTTCATCCAATCGAAACCCCAATGGTTCTATGAGATGTAATCTAGTATTTGTTGCTACACAGGTTCTTCCGATATTGCCGGTATTGGCTGGAATCTCCGGTTCAAACAATACAATATTTAACATTTATCTTTCCTCTACTTTGCGTTGCGAAGTCTGGCAATAAATCTTTCCAACCTTCCCAATGCTTCTTTCAAATCTTCAATAGAGTATGCATAGGAAATACGGAGGAAACCTTCTCCGCAATCTCCAAAAGCTGTTCCAGGAACAACAGCCACCTTTTCCTCTTCCAGAAAACGCATTGCAAATTCTTCCGATGTCATACCAAATTCTTTAATACATGGGAATACATAGAATGCCCCAAACGGTTCAAAGCATTGCAATCCCATTTTCTTAAATTCATGCATCAGAAAACGTCTTCGCTCATTATAAGCCTCTCTCATTTCCTGCACTTCGTCATCACAACTGCGGAGAGCCTCCACTGCTGCATACTGGCTGTTTGTCGGCGCACACATAATTGCAAATTGGTGAATTTTCACCATTTGTTCAATAATTCCCTTTGGTCCACATGCGTAGCCTAGTCTCCAACCAGTCATCGCAAATCCTTTTGAAAAACCATTGATTAAAATGGTACGCTCTTTCATGCCTTCGAAGCTTGCGATAGATATATGTTCACCCTTGTAACTTAATTCTGAATAAATTTCATCTGAAATAACAAATAAATCATGCTTTTTCACTACTTCAACAATTGGCTCTAAATCTTCCTTGGTCATAATAGATCCCGTCGGATTATTCGGGAATGGCATAATAAGCACCTTGGTTTTTGGTGTGATTGCCGCTTCCAATTCTTCTGCAGTCAATTTAAATTCATTTTTTTCCTGTAACGGAATGGTCACAGGCACACCATCTGCCAATACAGTACACGGCAAATAAGAAACATAGCTCGGTTGTGGAATCAGCACCTCATCGCCTGGGTCTAGCATTGCTCGAAGTGCGATATCGATTCCTTCACTTCCACCCACAGTTACAATTACTTCATTTTGGTAATTGTATTGCACATGGACCTTTCTATCCAAGTATTTGCAAATTTCAATTTTTAATTCTTTTAAACCGGCATTAGATGTATAAAAAGTTTTTCCTTTTTCTAATGTGTAGATACCTTCTTCGCGAATACGCCATGGAGTGTCAAAGTCAGGTTCACCTACACCTAAAGAAATGGCATCCTTCATTTCACTTACGATATCAAAAAACTTACGGATACCAGACGGTGCTATGCCGATTACTTTTTGTGATAATGGATTTCTCATTATAATGTCACCGGCATCCTTTCTGATTCAGCTTTTTTCACTAAAATCGTTCCATGGTCTTTGTATTTCTTCAAAATGAAATGTGTGGCAGTACTGATAACTGCTTCCACCGGTGAAAGTTTTTCTGAAACAAATTGGGATACTTCTTTCAATGTTTTTCCTTCCAATGTTACAAGTAAATCATAGCCTCCGGAAATCAAATACACTGCATTTACTTCCGGATAGTTGTAAATGCGTTCTGCGATGCGGTCAAAACCTTGATTTCTTTGTGGTGTTACACGTACTTCAATAAGTGCAGTAACTGATTCTACACCGGCTTTGTCCCAATCAATCAATGTGTGATATCCACAAATGATTTTTTCCTTTTCCATTTCTGCAATCTCATTGGCAACAGTTACCTCGTCTGTTCCAAGCATAACAGCCAATTCTCCCAAATCGATTTTGCTCTTCTTTTCTATGTGTTTCAAAATCTGTTTTCTCATAACAATCCTCCTAATTTTCTTCATATATTTTTAGCAACTCATCTTTTCCGGGCTTATCCAAAAAACGTTTTTCTTCCCCTCCGAGAATGACTCTTGCTGTATCCACAGTGGTTTTTCCAAGTAAGGATGCGCAAATGCCCATTTCTGCATATTTTTCCACTAATTGTTCTCCTTTTTCCACCACCAAAAGAATGCTTCCGGTAGAGGTTAACTGATATGGATTTAAATGACAATATTCGCAGATTTCAATAGTTTCCTGACGTATGGACATTTTCTTAAGGTCCACTTCCAATCCAATATTAGACGCGTCCGCCAGCTCCCAAAGTGCTGCTAATATTCCGCCACTTGTAATCTGATGCATGGCTGACACCCCATAGTCCTTGGCTATCTCTATAGCATCTCTAGAAAACATTTCAGGTTCTAATGCACGAATACTACTTAAAAAAGCCGGCACAAAACGTTGTGCAAGGCTCTCTTCTTTCTCACGCATAATTCGAAAAGTTCCCTCTAAACCAATCCATTTTAACAATACAATATCTTGTTCCGGCTTTGCCATGGAGCTTTGAATCCATGCACCCTCTTTGCATACGCCCACACCGTTCAAGTGCAAGACAGCCTTGTCCACAATAGGACTTACTTCCGCCTTTGCACACAATATCTGAACAGCATGCGCGCTTCCGGCTCGTTCTAGGTGCTCCACCATAGCCTTGAGGCGTGATTCATAGGCATGAGGCGGCAACATAATTTGCACGCTTGCTCCTATCATCCTGGCTCCTCTAGTGGCCAAGTCATTCATGGCTTGCGCCAATGCAAAAACTCCCAAATCCTTTTCATCCCCATAAAGCACGATGGTTGTCATAAGTATTTGTTCGTCTTCCTTGAATTTGATGCCGTAGCACATTTCCTCCGCAGTTGGCTCAAATAAACTTTCTTCCCTTTTAAATTGTAAAGGTTTTAACGCAGACCGTTTTAATACGGTCTGCGACACTTTTCCTAATTTCATATAATCCTCTAACTTATTGTCCTTCTGTACCGGTGGTTCCGTTAGATGGTGTCTGGGAACCTCCATCTGGTGTTGGAGTTATGGGTATCGGATTCACTACAGGGGCTCCTGCGTTTGCAATAATCTGTTGTGCCTGACCGATAGCCGCTTTGATAGTGGCCTCATTTTGACTCTGAATTGCCTCTGCAAGCACTTGTTTTGCCTGCGCATTGTCCGTATTTGTTCCTACCACATAAGTAGCTGTTGATGACTTATAACTGCTATTGTTAATAGCTGTTCGGCTTACTTCCACACCATTTTCAGTAACAACCTTCCACAATTTGGCTTTCACCGCATTGTGTCCGGATACAGATACTTTCAATGTACCCACTGCATCATTTGAAGCAACATATTTTTTCTTTCCCGGTGTTGTGCTGGTCACTTCACTTACATAGGAAACTTTTCTGCCTTGGGCTCTGGTTTCTTTTCCGTAAACAGTAAACTCAACATTTCCATTCTTAATCGTGCCTTCAATATAAATAGGCGTATCTGTATTATTTTTAAACTTTAAATCTTTATATCCTTCTGCGATTGCTGCATCCATAGAAGCTTTCACATAGTCTACAGTCATAGAATGTGCCCAGCGCTCCGTAATCTCTAGCTCTGCCATCAACACTGCATTATACAATGTGGTGGAAACCTGACAAACACCGCCACCCATGGACTGAACCACTTCTCCGTCCAAATAGGAGCCTGCGGCAAAGTACCCATTTTCTGCTGTGTTCTCACCCATTGCCTCGCTAGCAGAAAGCTCTTCTCCCGGTAATAATAACGTTCCGTTGATTCGGTTGGTTGCATTAATAATATTTTTCTCTCGATTACTTTTTCCACGACCGAAAAATGTAGAATATGTTCCCAGAGTATCCTTAATTTGCTCCAATTGCTCTTTGGTTACTTTCGGTTTATCCAAAGTGATTACCAGTTCAAGGGTTTTGGTTTGTCCGCCATCCCACTCATTGTTAAAATAATTTTCAATAATCTTTACAGACTCCTGAATATCAATCTTCTTTCCGGTTTTGCCTTCTGTAATCACAAACTGTCCATTCACGCGTTTAATAGTGGCTTCCTTCGCTGCATTTTCAAGCTCCGGCATCTGTTCTTCCATAGACTTGGTTGCTTTCTTTACATCAACGGTATAAGTCGCCTCAAAGTTTTTGGCTTCCTTCTTTAACGCATTAATCTCTTTTTTGCGAGCCCACACAGATCCTTTTTTTCCATAATCGACTGCTTGCTTTACCAATTTATCAACATCCTTGACCTGAAGCCCTAATTCTTCAAAGGTCAATTCTGTTTCTGCTTCCTCGGCACGCAACTTAATTTTTTGCTCCTTGCGCTTATCTGTCTGCTCTAGCAAGACTTTTTTTGCTTCTTCGGCATTCATTCCTGCTACGGAAACATTTTCAATATAAATATTGTTCCAAATCTTATCCGCATCGACTTTGTTTACGGCGCCCGCCGTAACGAAATAAACAATGAGAAAAATGACTAATAAAGCTACTGCACATATCCCGCCAACAACAAGTGCTCGCCGTATTTGATTTTGCTTTCTTCGCCGTCCCCTTGCTCGTCTATTCATACTGTTCCTCCTATATTATTATGCGCTCTGCACGATATAAGGAATAATCATTCCCGCTACCATAACTACAATTAGAACTAAAATAATAATCGCTACAATTCTTCTTGTTTTTTTATTATGTAAATTCATACTTTCACCTTCTTTAAAAATGTATTTCTTCTTATTGTAAACTGTTCTACAATATTTTGCAAGAAGCCTGATGGGTTAACTTGCTTCTATTTTCATAATCAAACAGAATTATCTGCTCTTTTTTTCTGCAATCCCCTAAAACATCATAAGAAAATTGCTCCAAATGCACTGATTTCGGATACTGACGCCTTAATTCTTTAGACACCGTGTAATCCCCCACAAAATCCGGGCGATTCTTTACATGTTCTCTTAAATATAGATCAAGGGTCAAAAGTTCCCGACAAAGAGTTTCTTCTTGTTCTGCAAATGAACGTATGAAATCCAACAAGATTTCATACCGCGTGATTCTAGAATGACTGACCATATGAAGTCCATGTCCCTCATAATATTTGCCCAGCGAATAATACAATTCATATGGGGAGTCAAAATGCCGTTCCAAGCGGCGAAGAGTGTACGCAAATTGTCCACTATTATAGTAGATTTCCACCATTTCTTCTACCATCTTCAATTCCAACAGATTCTCGTATGACAACCAACGTGTCCCCAAAACTTCATATGGCGGTCTACTTTTATGAATAAGTCCATAAGCCTCTTTTTGCTCTTCCATATAAGAACCTTTGAGTACCTTCAAAAATCCCAACTGTAATTGTTCTGGATATAACTGATAAACATCATTAAACGATTTCTTGAAGCTTTCCAAATCTTCAAACGGCAGTCCTGCAATCAAATCCAAGTGTTGATGCACATTGTGTCTGGAATTAATACGATTAACTATGCGGGCTACTTCTGAAAACTTCATGGTTCTTCTTATTTCACGGATCGTTTTTTCATTAGTAGATTGTACGCCGATTTCCAGTTGTATTAGTCCCGGACGCATTTTTTCTATCAAATTTATTTCTTCCTCGTTTAACAAATCCGCCGCTACTTCAAAATGAAAATTCGTGACGCCTTGATCATGGGCAAGTAAATAACTCCAAATTGCCATGGCATGCTTATGATTACAATTGAATGTACGGTCTACAAATTTAACCTGCGGCACTTTTGCATCTATAAAAAACTGCAATTCCTTCTTCACTAATTCTAAATCTCGGAAACGCAAACATTTATCTACTGAAGACAAACAGTAACTGCACGAAAAAGGGCAACCTCGACTACTTTCATAATAAATAATTTTATTTTCAAAGTTCCCCATATCGGAATATACAAATGGTACTGTGCTCAAATCAATAGGCTTTCTCCATTCATTGATAAATATCTCACCTTTCTCACGGTACGCGATCCCAAGAATCTCCGTTAGCGTTTTGTAATCCCCGTGATAATACTCCATCAACTCCCGAAATGTTTCTTCTCCTTCTCCAAACATAACACCCGTCACTTCCGGCACCCGTTGAAGCACATCCAAAGCATCATAGGAAACTTCCGGACCGCCAAGCCAAATCGGAATAGTTGGACAGACTTTTCGAATTTCCCGAATCAATTCCTCTACAACAGTCAGGTTCCAAATATAGCAGGAGAAGCACAAAATATCCGGTTGCCTTTTGTACAAATCCATTAGGATATCATCTGTCTGCTGATTGATGGTATATTCTGCAATCTGAATATCTTCTTTATATTTATCTGCATAGGCTCGCAAACTATATACTGCCAGATTTGAATGAATATACTTTGCATTAATGGCTGTCAAAATTGTTTTCATATCTTCTCCTTTCTGTCTTATATAATGAATAAAAAGGTGCTATTGTATCTTTAGTTTTTCAACTAGAAATGCAATAACACCCTTTTCTTTTTACGTGCGTTGCACTTCGAACTCCTTCCACAAGCGTTGCCACTGCAGTTAACTCAGCCCAGGCACCCTTGCGGCACCCGGAAGGTTCTACTTAGTGCTGCTTCGTTCCCGACCTGACACGGTTCATAGATTTCCGTCGCGCAAGACCCAAACCTCTACGCCACTTGCAGAGGGCAGCCTTACAGAAAAAAGCCCTCCATGCAACATCACCCCTACTATAGCGGATTGTAGGTACAAGGTACCGCTAACACCCCGGCTGCACGGTTACTAATTATACTATTCATCCCATGTGTATGTCAATGCTATTGTCGCTTTTTCTCTCGTAATTCTTTAAAGAAATTTGTCATCAAATTGCTACATTCTTCGCCAAGAATACCCACTTCTATCTCTACTTGGTGATTAAAAGCTTCTACCTGTAACAAATTCAAGATAGACCCTGCGCATCCCGCTTTCGGATTCATGCATCCTATTACAACCTTCTTCATGCGCGATTGCACAATGGCTCCGGAGCACATTTGACACGGTTCTAATGTGACGTACATAATACAGTCTTCCAATCGCCAGTCATCCATCCACTTACTGGCCCTTTTAATTGCTATCATTTCCGCATGGGCCAAAGTGTTTTTGTCAATAGTTCTACGGTTATATCCTCGTCCAATAATTTGGTCCTTGTAAACAATGACGCACCCTATTGGAACTTCTCCTATCTTATATGCTTTTTTCGCCTGCTTAATGGCTTCCTTCATATATCTTTCATCTTGATTCATCGTCTGTTCACCTTGTTGTTTTTTTCTGCAAATATTATACCTTATTACTTTGGAATCTGTCGACACCAATATCCGAAATCTTCATAGGTATTTTTTTCATTTTCATCCAAATCAATGGCTACATCTGTCATTCGTCTAAAGGTGGTAAATCCAAAGGCGTCTGCTGCCATTTTTTCCTTTTCATGATAAATACCCGGCACACCGATAAACACTTGGCTATTTTCTTCTATATATAACAAATGATGGTAGTTATAATACCCGTGCAGTAAAAAACTATTATTGGCAAGACGCCATTCTTTACGTGGCAATCGTGACAAGTCCTGACGTTGAATTTTCTCAAAAACTGCACTTCTGTCTGTAATATATTGCTCCACTTCTGCTTCCATAAGAAGTGCTTCTACTTGCTCACTGTCCTCCAACATCTCTGGTTCTTCTATAACCTCCGGTGTCCAACTTCCAACATATTCTCCTCCGCCTTCCCTGCGAAACAGAATGCCTTGAACCTCGTCCAAGTCCTGCCCATAAATACGAATCAGGCATTGGTCCATTTTCTTTTCTATTTTGAAGAATCCAATATTTCGCACGCGTTTTCCATTTTTGTATTCATATAAATACTGTCTGCTCTCATCCATTTTCATTCTCCTTTTCGAACTTGTCTTATTACAAAACCTTATTCGTCCTGTCCGAAAAATAGAACCAAGAGTTTGCTTGCAAACTCTCGCGCGGGGCGTGGTTGCAAAGCAACATCTTCCTTATACACGCCCCTGCGCATCCCCGCGGAGCATTTTGTGTAATAAGAAATTACGTGATTTCTTATTACACAAAAAGGGGACCATAAGTCCCCTTAAATTGCTGCAGTCATTTCTTGGTATAAACGCTTGGCATAACTGTCCGTCATTCCACAAATATAATCTGTGACAAGCAAAAGTCGCAAATATAACTTTTCTTCTTCGCTTTTGCCCTCTGCCTGACTATGATATGCACTCTTATAATTTTCTGAAATAAAAGCAATAATTCTTTTATCAATTTCACTTAATTTAACATCTGTATCATAGTACAGAACCGCTTTTACAAATTTGTCCATAAGGAAGTCCAAAATAACGGATTCTGCCACTTCCATCTTGTAGATATCCGGAGTGGTAAATACCTTGCGATAAGCCATATCTCCCAATAGTTCCATGAGGGCTTCCCCATAAGTTCCATAGAAAATATCCTTACCATATGTTCCTTCCATAATAGCTTCATAATTCGAGGTAAAACCATATGTGGCGCAGTTGATTAAAAATCCTTGAACCTGTACAATCCAGTTTTTCACTGCGTATTCTTCCGGATTATGCACCTTGCGTTTTAACCCACTCTCATACTTATGCTCCAATTTTTCCAACGGCTTAAATGGATTATCTGGCTGTTTTGCCTCTAACTGTGCTAATTCCTCTTTCAACTGTGCAAATGATATGAATCCTTTCACAAAAGCATCTTCGATATCTGCTGTTTTATATGCAATATCATCTGCCGCTTCCAAAACGAAGGTTAATGGATGGCGTTTTCCTTCCGTTCCTGTCGCTTTAGAAATAGACTTAAAAATATCCTCATCTGCATAATAATATCCCATTTTTTTGTCTTTAATATTGCCCGTTGACTTGTCAATCCCAGTAGAAGGCACCGGGTATTTCACAATGGTATTTAAAAGTGCATAAGTCAAATTCATACCATTCTCATCTACTAGGTAATGTAACTTGGTAACCAATCGTAGCGCCTGTGCATTTCCTTCAAAATGATAGAAGTCCTCCCGCATCTGGTCCGTCAACAATTCTGCCACACTGCTTCCTTTAAATTGCAAGGTCGGAAGATTTCGCTTAAACCACTCCCGTATAGCACTCTCGCCAAAATGCCCAAATGGTGGATTTCCGATGTCATGAATTAATCCTGCACACTGCAAAATGTTGCAAATTTCTTCTTCGCTCTTCCAGGTGAAATCTGGATCTTTGATATAATTTAAAATGTACTCACCGATATTCTGCCCCAAGGATTTCCCATAAGATGACACCTCTAATGAGTGTGTCAGTCTGGTGCGAATGAAATCGCTTTTATCTAGCGGGAAAACTTGAGTTTTATCTTGCAGACGACGAAAAGACGCACTTCCGATGATGCGGTGATAATCCTTTTCAAATTCACTTCTCAAGTCTACTGTGGTCTTGGATTGACTAGTATTTTCACGTTGTCGTTTCGTTGATAATAATTGTCCCCATTTCATAGGATGTTCGTCCCTCTTTAATCTAAATAAATTGGTGGTTTATAGTCTTTACCTAATAATTGTTTCCTTTTATCTTGATATCCCAAGAACGCCCACTCTGTCATTTCCATCCATTTGTGACGCTCTTTGTCATACACCTGAACATACCCAATCTTATTCGGATGCATACGCACACTGTTGGATTCGTATTCCTTTCTGGTGTATGGATTAATCTCTCCGATTTCTGCCTGTTCTAATTTGGATTCACGGCTTTCGGTTTTCTTAAAATATCCCTTGATACCTTTACGCAACATTTCTTGCTCTTCGTTTTTGACAGGAGCCGGTGCGGTTACCTCTTCCTTTTCTGGTTCGTGTTCCGGAACAGCTTTCGGTTCTTCAAGCACTTCCTGAATCTCCGGTTGAACATCGATGATATTCAATGTAAATGGGCATCCCAGGATTTCAGCGATCATACGCATATCCTGCTCTTGGAAGTTATCTCTGCCCAAACGCTGGGTCATATTTTGGCGCGACATTGGCTTTCCTGTGTATGCTTCCACCTTCTCTGCCAGTTCTTTGATCGTCATTCCCTTGCGACTCAAAACAATCTTCACTTGTTCTCCAAATGTCAGGTTCATCATCTTATTGTCCCCCTTCACTTTTGTAGTGGTCCTGTATATATTCCTCTAATGTAATACCTAGGTCATGTATCTTTTTTGCATCCTCTTTACCCACGTAGCGATAATGCCATGGTTCATAAGTAATTCCTGTAATACTAGTTTTTTCCGGTGGATACCTTAATATAAATCCATATTTATAACAATTTTCCGCAAGCCATTTTGCCTCCGCAGTGTTTTCTTGCCCTTCACCCAATTCGGTGTATTGATTGGAAATCAAATCTAGTGCCAGGCCCAATGCATGCTCGCTTTCTCCCGGTTCTGCTACACTTTGTGCAGTATCACAATACGCTTCCCAATATCCCATACCCTTCTTGATTCGGTCCTTCATAGACTCATCAAACAAATCTTTCTGTCGTTCCACGGAACGAAATGCAGAGCAGACAATAACATGAAGACCTGCCTTCTTCGCATCTTCCAACATTTCTCTTGCTTCATCTACAATACGGGTATCCACTCTGTACCCCGGCTCCAGTTCAGTTAGCTGCGGCACATATCCTTTTTGCATTGGATGCTCGTAATTGACTAGTACCATATTCCAAGGAAGTTCTGTTGTATGATCACTATACTTTTCTTTTAAATCATAGAGTTGCTTTTGTACTGCATCCAACGCTTTTTTATCTTTTTTTTCTATCTCTGCCACAGCTTCGGCGACTTTTCTTTCAGAATTCTTTTCTTCAGTAGCTCGTCCTACACAGCCGCCCAAAAAACACCCCAGAATCAATGCGAAGATTCCCATAACGCAAAGCCTTTTTTGCTCCGGTGACATTCGCCTTATGGTTCGATAAATTCCTTTTATTATCCTACCGATAGCTTTACATATTACCATCCAAATTCCAGTTAATTTTTCCATTTAGTATTCCCCTTTTAATTGCATAATCCCATTATATCACAATCTGCGTTCTTCCAGAAGTAAATATAAAAATTTCTTTAAAAACATTTTTACTTACTGTTCTTTAATTAGATATTTTCTCAATCTCCCCCAAATTTTCCCCTGGAAATATCTGTATGCCACATCATACACTAATAGTGCCGCCTGACCAGCTAGCAAGAATAAAACAGCTGCCAATCCGTTTATTTTTCCCGTAAATAGCAACTTCGGGAACCCAAATAGTGCCGGAACATACATCAAATTGAAAATAACATATTTCCCTAGCCACAGCCAAACCATTCTATGATTACAGTTTGCTTTATCTGCGAGTCGACGATAGAGCCATTCCTCCAGCCAAATATATACTCCCATTCCCGCAAAAGTAATACAGTGAAATTTATTCGGCGTAACAATCAAATTTAACAAAACTGCTGCCACAAAAAAGCAAAAACCTAATGGTAATCCCCATTCTCTAATTGCAACACCCACACAAAACGATGCAGCAGCAATCAAAAACAGACTGTTCGTCTCAATAACAGTACTTAATATCATCATAATGACAGTGAAAGCCACGAGCAACCCTGCCGTGGCTATATGTTTTGTTTTTACATGCATGAACACAAATCCCCTCCCATACATTCGCACATGGTATCCATGCACCACAAATCACAACAAAGATTTCCTGTTCCATAAGATGGACGTCCATAACCATAGCCTGTGCTCTGATATTGTTGTCCGCGGAATTGCATTTGCTGTGCAAAATTCACGTATTCTGGATTGTTTGGTTCCATAGCTGCTGCTTGCTTTGCGTGCTCGACAGCCACCAGATTGTTTCCAATGCCCATATTTGCAATAGCACTGTAATAATACCACATGGCATTTCGATTGCCGATGCCATCAAGTACATTTAAGGCTTCGCGAAATCTTCTGGCATTGATATAGTTTCGAGCTGCTTGGAGTTCTACGGTTTCCTGGTTGCCTCCGGAACTTGCCTGATAGGAATATCCCCCCTGCTCACGTTCCTTCATAATCTGGTCGTAAGCAGCCTGCACTTCTTTAAACTTTTCTTCAGCCAAATCTGCCAGTGGATTATCCACATAGGAATCCGGATGATATTTTTTGCATAACTGTCTGTATGCCTTCTTTATCTCGTCATTACTTGCATCGCGAGGTACCCCCAGTACCTCATACGGATTATTCACCATCTTTTTCTTTCCTTTTCTTATCAAATTTATCCCATACGCCTGCGTACAAAATATTTCGCAAAATTTCCACATCTTCTACACAAGGCAACTTTTCAAACTGGTGGGTGCATTCTGCCAAAACGCAGTTCATCATTTTTTCACAGCGTTGTTCAAAATCTTCGCATGTATAAATGTGAACCAACGGATTGTAATTTTCTTGCTTGATATCCTTATCAATATCATCATAAGCATCCAAAATATAAATGAATTTTCCCAGATAAAATCCCATTTTCCGAAGAGTTTTCTCCCACACATCACTCTTGTATGCAAAAAGTTCACTCATAAGTTTCCCAAAGTATCGGGAGGCAACATCAATATTTCCCTCATCCCGCTCTTCGCATTGTTGTAGCAGGCCAAGACATTTTCTTATGGTCTCACACTTCTTTGGATACTTCTCTTTCAGTTTTAAGAACATACTGTGCATGGCACGTAGGCCCGCTAGGCTAATCGGATTCTTTTCATCACGCCAATCGTCCAACAGCTTATAATATGTTAGAACCATATTCATATCTGCTGCATACTCTGTGATCTCATTATAAAGCATCTTCTGCTTCTTAAGAGGATGCACCACACAACATTTTTCTGCTTGTGTTGTAGGGCTCTCATATAACGAAGTCAGTAAAATAACCAAGAAGGTCATGTCGTAGGTCAGTGTTACTTGTCCCAAAAACCCATACTTGTCACGAAGCACTTTGCAAAGTCCACAATAATATGCCTTGTATTTATAATATTCCCGCATTTTGAGCTCTGGCTTATGAGCTAGCACATAACCAAACATAGCTTTCTCCTTTCCACAACGTGGAATTAGTATAACATACACCTTCTTTGTTTTGTGGAAAATCACAAAAAGTTAACAAAACCTTTAGATTTATTAATCACGAAGCAACGGAATCAGTCTACTGGTTCCAAGACGGTCGGCCCCCAGTGCAATAAATTTTTCTGCATCATCCACAGAACTGATTCCACCGGCCGCTTTCACTTTCACATCTTTTCCCACATACTTTCTCATAAGTTCTACATCAGCAAAAGTTGCTCCCGCTGTTGAAAATCCGGTAGATGTTTTGATGTATTCTGCACCGGACGCTGTCACAACTTCGCACATTTTAATTTTTTCTTCATCTGTAAGAAGACATGTTTCGATAATGACTTTTAAAAGTTTTCCATTACATGCTTTCTTGATTGCACGAATTTCTTCTAAAACTTTTTCGTATGCGCCTGCCTTTACGTCACCGATATTGATAACCATATCGATTTCATCTGCACCGTTTTTTACTGCATCTTCTGTCTCAAATACTTTGGCAGCAGTTGTCATATTACCATTTGGAAAACCAATCACCGTACAGATAGCAACTTTTCCTTCTACGTACTCTTTTGCCTGTTTTACAAAACATGGCGGGATGCATACAGATGCGGTCTGAAATTCTGCTCCTTCATCACAAATGACTTTGATTTGCTCCCATGTTGCTGTTTGTTTTAACAAGGTGTGATCTACTTTACTTAAAATTTCTTGTTTATTCATGCTTTTTCTCTCCTTTAATTCTTCTAATAATGATGTTCCAATGCAACCTTCCGGCATTTGCACTTTGAAATTATCTGCTATGGTCGCGCCTACTACTGCAAAAGTTTCTTGCTCCGGAAGTTCTCTTTCTTCCTTCATAGATGGAGACCATGCAAGAAATGGTACTTTTTCTCTGGTATGGTCTGTTCCGGTATAAGTCGGGTCATTTCCATGGTCAGCTGTTAAAATCAACAAATCTTCTTCCTTTAATAAGGAAAGAAGTTCACCTAGTTTTTCATCGAACATTTCAATTTCTTTAGCATAACCGGCCACATTTCTTCGATGCCCCCAAAGAGCGTCAAAATCCACTAAATTTGTGAAACAAAGACCCGTAAAATTTTCCTTCGCCATATCTATTGTCTGTTCCATCCCATGAACAGAGGATTGAGACTTATAGGCTTTTGTGATGCCTTCCCCCACAAAAATGTCATTGATTTTCCCAATGGAAATCACATCATATCCCGCCTCTTTTAGTGCATTCAAAACTGTTGGTCCACTTGGTTTTATCGCATAATCATGGCGATTGGAGGTTCGTTTAAATTCCCCTTTCTTTTTACCGATATAAGGTCTCGCAATGACGCGCCCAACCTTCCATTCATCCTTCATGGTCAATTCTCTGGCTATCTCGCAGTAGCGATACAAAGTCTCAAGCCCCATAGTTTCTTCGTTTCCGCAGATTTGCATCACAGAATCTCCGGACGTATAGACGATTAAGTGCCCATGATTAATTTCTTCTTCAGCAAGTTCTTCCAAAATAGCTGTTCCGCTTGCGCTCTTATTTCCAATAATTTTCCTGCCTGTACGCACAGAAAGTTCATCAATCAGTTCCCTTGGGAATCCTGTTTCGGTAAACGTCTGAAACGGTTTTTCTGTATAAATTCCCATAAGTTCCCAGTGTCCTGTCATGGTATCTTTACCAAGACTTTTCTCATTTAACTTCGCATATCTGCCAAGCGGATGTTCTATTGGTAAAATCCCCTCTAATTTACACAGATTGGCAATGCCCAGTTTCTGCAAATTAGGGATTTGAAAATCTTTTGTATGTTCTGCAATATGTCCTAGGGTATTTACACCCACATCACCATATTCCGATGAGTCTTTCATCTCTCCAATTCCCAAGGAATCGAGTACAATTGTAAATATTCTTTTATATTTTCCCATACATACTCCTTCCAGTATTTTTGTTATCTTAAATTGTAATTCAGTTTTATCTATTTTTCAAGTCTCCAAGTCTTTTCATTTATTTCTTTTCGTGTTACAATTTTCAAAACGATTTCTATTGAATTTACGAAGGAGATACAATTATGTTTGATATAGCCAAGGCAGTTGAAAAACATCGCGCTCTTATATTTGAAGCCATGGATTTTATTTGGAAACATCCTGAAACAGGATATAAAGAAGTAGAAACTTCCAAATATTTAGAGGACAAATACACGGAACTAGGTTATGAATTAATCAAAGCAGACCAAATCACAGGATTTTATACATGTATTGACACTGGACGCCCGGGGCCGGAAGTATTGATTCTTGGCGAATTAGACTGTGTCATTTGCCCTTCTCATCCAGCAGCAAACTCGGAAAATGGGGCAGTTCATGCATGCGGTCACCATTTGCAATCAGCAACCCTTCTTGGAATCGCAGCCGCCTTAAAAGAACAAGACGCGTTGGACGAATTGTGTGGAAGAATTCGTTTGTGCGCAGTTCCCGCAGAAGAATTATTGGAAATCGAATATCGGATGGAATTACGAAGGACAGGAAAAATCAAATACTTTGGCGGGAAAAATGAATTCTTATATCGAGGATACTTTGATGGCGTAGACCTGGCTTTCATGGTTCATGCAGGAACAAGCGCTAATGTTGTTCCTTTTTGGAATGGCTGTCTTGCAAAAAATATTATTTATAAAGGCACTGCTGCCCATGCAGGCGGAAGTCCTTGGAACGGACATAATGCTCTGTATGCAGCAAACTGCGGAATGAATGCCATTAATGCCATTCGCGAAACATTTAAGGAATCTGATTACTCTCGAGTTCACCCAATTATTACACACGGCGGTGACGTAGTGAATACCATTCCGGAAAATGTAAAATTAGAAAGTTACGTGCGCGGAAAGACAATGGAAGCGATTATCGAAGTGAATAAAAAAGTGAATCAGGCCCTTGTGGGTGCAGCACTTTCTGTAAATACAAATGTAGAAATTATTGATATGCCTGGCTATTCACCACTTGTAAATGATATTGCTCTGATGCATTTGGCGAAAGAAGCCGCAGACAAGGTGGCACCGGAGCTTCATTTCACTGTAGAAGACAACGTAACAACAGGAAGTACAGACATGGGCGATTTATCAGCTGTTATGCCAGTGGTTCATCCATCCTTTGCAGGGTGCTCCGGAACATTGCATGCAAATAACTTTAGAGTAGACGACCCTGAAACAGCCTGTATTACAAATGCCAAATTCCAATTAACATTACTATATATGCTTTTAGAAAATGGTGCCAAAAGAGCTGATGAAATCATTGCAAACTTCAAACCGCGCTTTTCTTCAAAAGAAGAATTTCTTGCTTTCATAGAAGGTTTGAATGACTCTGGAGATCGCATTACATATAATGAAAATGGTTCTGCAGAAGTTAGATTATAAAATAAAAAACCTCGCAACATTTTGTTGCGAGGTTTTATAGTGCGCGATCAGGGGCTCGAACCCTGGACACCCTGATTAAGAGTCAGGTGCTCTACCAACTGAGCTAATCGCGCGTGCCTTTTTATAACGCAAGGTTTATTATATAATGCTTTATTAAGAAATGCAAGTATTTTTACAAAAAATACTTGCACTTTTTTCACCTCTATTTATTGCTCTTTGCCACAGCAACGCCCCAACTTACATCGTGGATTTAATAGTTCGTACACCTCACGGAAGGATTTCCGCAATCTTCTCATATGTTTCCGATATTCTCTACACCGATAATACAAATGACAATTCCGTCTCATGTGCACATCCTCCGCGTCTTCTTATTATTAGAATATGCAAAAGAGAACAACTATTTCCTTGTAGCAATCAATTTATGAATCGGATTTCCCATGCCAGAAAATTTTTCTTCGTACTCCGTCATCACATTGCCCGCATTCATTTCTTCATCGTGGTGTAAATCAAATGTAGCTCCCAACAATTTCCACCCCGCTTCTTCAACTTGTTCTAACGAAAATTCGAAAAGTGGACGATTATCAGTTTTAAATTCAACTACACCTTCTTTACACAGCACTTTATCATATTGAGAAAAAAACTGTACAGAGGTCAAACGTCTTCTCGCGTGTCTTGCTTTTGGCCATGGATCAGAGAAATTTAAATATATTTTTTCCACTTCTCCTAGTTCAAAAACTTCCGAAATTTCCATGGCATCCATACAAATAAAGCGGATATTGGAAAGCTCACAAAATTCTTCAGTGTCAAATTTTTCTAATGCACGCAAAAGCACACTAGAATATCGCTCTATTCCAATATAATTAATATTCGGATTTTGTTTTGCAAGGGTCAATAGAAACTGACCCTTCCCCATGCCTATTTCAATGTGAGTCGGCCGCTGATTCCCAAATAATTCGTGCCATTTTCCTTTATACTCTTTTTCTGTTTTTATAGCAATCGGATGACGTTTAATTACGTCATCCGCGCCTGGTATATTTCTTAATCTCATGTTTTTATCCTTTATGTTTAAAATTCGAATATTGCAACTCCATATGGTGGTAAATCATAAGCAAAAGAATATGGTTTTCCATCACATTCCTGTTTCACTGCTTTATAAACACTTGGGCGTTCCGTTCCGGTTCCACCATATTTGACAGCATCACTATCAATAAGTAACTTATACTGCTTTCCTCTTGGAACTCCTACACGGTAATCTGGTCTTGCCATCGGCGTAAAGTTGCATACAAATAAAAGATTTTTCTTTTTATCCTTTGAATATCTCATAAAGCTATAAATGCTTCTGTCTGCATCATCGGCATTTACCCATTCAAAACCTTCCCAACTGTTGTCACATTCATATAAAGCCTTCTTTTTCTTGTATAAATGCAACAAATCTTTTACAAACTCCTGCACATTGCGGTGCCATTCTTCTCCTAGTAAATACCAATCTAATTCTCTTGCTTCACTCCATTCACGAAGTTGTGCAAAGTCCTGTCCCATAAATAGCAATTTTTTTCCGGAGTGCCCCATCATAAACGCATATCCTGCTTTTAGGTTTGCATACTTATCAAACCCAAGCCCAGGCATCTTATTTAACATGGAACATTTCAAATGTACCACTTCATCGTGTGATAACACCAAAACATAATTCTCGCTATAAGCATAACTCATAGCAAATGTCATATTATGATGAGACCATTTTCGGAAATACGGGTCTTTCTTCATATATTCTGTGAAATCGTGCATCCACCCCATGTTCCACTTGAGTGTGAATCCAAGTCCATCCTCCTCTGGCTTTCCAGTGACTTTCGGCCATGCGGTAGACTCCTCTGCAATCATCATTGTCCCCGGATTTCGCCCCACTACTGCGGAATTTAAATGTTTGAAAAACCCAATAGCATCTAGGTTCTGGTTTCCGCCATATTTATTGGCTACCCATTGCCCGTCTTGCTTTCCATAATCTAAATATAACATTGATGCTACTGCATCCACACGCAAACCATCAACATGAAAATGCTCAACCCAATATAATGCATTGGCAATCAAGAAGTTTTGTACCTCTGCCTTTCCACAATCGAAAATTTTAGTTCCCCAATCTGGGTGTTCACCCATTCTCGGATCGGCATATTCAAATACTGCGGTCCCGTCAAAATTTGCCAATCCATGTGCATCTTTTGGAAAATGTGCCGGCACCCAATCCAAAATAACACCAATTTTGTTCTTATGAAAATAATTAATCATATAAGCAAAGTCTTCCGGTGTGCCATATCGAGAAGTCGGTGCATAGTACCCCGTCACCTGATAACCCCAAGAACCGTCAAATGGGTGTTCTGCAATGCCCATTAACTCAATGTGAGTATATCCCATTTGTTTGATATATTTTGTTGCTTCACGTGCGAACTCACGATAGTTATAAAAACCATCATCATATCTTCCAGGATGGCGTTTCCAAGAACCGATATGTACTTCATAAATGGATACTGGGTTTATGTTATGATCCCATTCTCTTCTTTTTATCATCCACTCTTCATCGGTCCAAACCAAGTTGTCAATATCAACAACCTTCGAAGCATTGTTTGGTCTTACTTCTGCATGATTAGCAAACGGATCCGCTTTATATAAAAGTTCGCCTTTTTGGGTTTCAATACAATATTTGTATATGGTTCCTTCTGTCAATCCCGGAATAAAACATGTATAAATACCCAAAGGATTATTACGTTTCATCTTATTTGCTTTTGGTTCCCATGCGTTAAAATCTCCAACAACGGAGACGGATTTAGCATGTGGTGCCCATACTGCAAAATAAACCCCAGGCTCATTTTCATCTTTTACAATGTGAGAGCCTAGTTTTTTATATATTTCATAATGGTTTCCTTGTCCAAACAAATATTGGTCCAATTCTCCGACTTCATAGGCTTTACTCATGACTTTCATTCTCCTTTTTGATATAGCATTATTATACTTTAGTTCTTTGTAAAAATAAAGAGTTTTGGGGTATTTCTATCCCAAAACTCTTTGGCTTATCTGAAGTCTTCTTCTTTTAAAATAATGCGATCCATTTCGTCTTTGTTCTTGCCAAGTAATTTCTTTACAAATTTCTTCATTGTAAACCGACTTGCATTTTCAATCGCATCATCAATAATGGCTTTTACATCTGCAACAGTGACAATCTTTTCTTCTCTCTGAAGAATATCAATGTCACTATATAATGCAAGGATACCCATCTCATCAATCTTATATCCATTTTCCTTTGCATAGGTCTGTCCAAAAGTTACTAACTCGTCATTAATAAATACTGGCAATTCAATACGTGAAGTAAACTTCTTTTGGAAATTCGGATACTCTGCCAACATTTTATCCATTGGCTTTCTTTCATCTTCTAGCACGACAAGAAGCTCATCAGTTTGTCCTTCCATCAATTCACATAATGCTTCAATGGTATGACGTTTGAGTCGAGAAGCTTTCTCAATTACAAGAGCACCACCATGCAACTTTTCCACAATCTCTTTTGCATCTTTCTTATTAAGAGCCTCTGCTTTTACAATAGCCATTTTGCCATGTTTTCTTTTTCTTGATTTTTGAATTGCTTTTACAATGTCAACTGCAAGAACTGTTTTTCCAGAACCTTTTCTTCCGATAACTAAAATATTGCCAATTCTGGAAGTTCCGTATCTAGAATTACACTTTTTGTCATCTTGAAGAATTTTTACAATCTGTTCACTCATGCCATGCACCGGCACAAAGTAAGAGAATAACTTTTTCTGTTCTTCTGTAAGTCCTGCTTTAGTTCCAATATCACTGTTCGCATCCAAGTCATATCTTCCTTGTACTACAAATCCCGTATCAAATCCTGCAAGTTCCTGCGCCTCCGGTGGCAACTCTTCTACAACTTCTTCCTCGTTCACATCTTCCTGAAAATCTTCCTCCGGAACTGCAACCATTGCTGCATTTGCCAAGGTTTTTCCTGAAAGAGCCATAGATTGAGTATCTCCAAGTTTAATGCCTTCATCTTCCGGATCTTCTATTTCCTCAATAACATCTGGAACTTTCGGGATCTCCTCTACTGCTTTGCTCGGCAACTCTATCTTTACATCAAGTGCAGATAATTGTTCCACCACTTTTTGTAAAAGTGGCTTGTCCTCCTCAACAATTTCTTCACCTTCCTGTACCGTCTTTTGAGCACTGATTTCTGCAGATTCTGCTTCTAATTCTTCCATGAGTTTTCGCACATCATCCGAAAGAATTTCTTCTTTCTCTTCTTCCGGTTCCTCGGTTTCATTTTGCGCTTTTTCCTGCTCCACACGCTCGATTTCTGCCTGAATCATCTGTGCATTTTCTTTTTGAACTTCTTGCCAATCTTGCACGATCTCTTCAATACTCATGGTAGGCTTGTCCGGTGTTACTTCTTCTACACTCTCAACTTCAGCTTCCATGATATCTTCCGATTCCGGCACTTCTTCAGCATCTTCTATTTCTGGCGCCTCAGCAACTTCGACAGTTTCTTGTTCCTCCACTGTTTCGACAGCGTCTTGCTCTTCTACAGTTTCAGCAACTTCTTGTTCTTCCTCATCAGCAAAACGTTTCATATATTTTTCATGTTGCAATGGGGTCAAAGGCTTGTACTGCATCTTGAGTTCCATTGCCTGATAAATATACTTTCCTTCGCTGAACCAAAGAATCAAATCATCACACTCTTCCAAGAATTCTGTAATCATTCCTGCTTCTTTGTAGAGTTGTGCCAATTCAAATGCCCACTTTTCTGTATATTCAACTTTCTTAAACTCTTCTAATACTGCAATCTGCTCTTCTAACGGTGCTTTCTTGCTTCTTAAGATCTTATATTTCAAGATAAATCTATTCGGGT
>JAZRND010000011.1:0-10174 GCA_045648005.1 Faecalimonas sp.
AATGCAATACCTGTTACATATCCTTCTGCCATTTCCAAATAACGAGGACCTTTTGCTAATGTTCCGTACATTGTACCAACTTGTGAACGAAGTCCTTTTCCTAAATCTTCAAGGCCTGCTCCGATTGGAAGTCCGTCTTCAGAGAAAGCACTTTGTGTTCTACCATAAACGATCTGTAAGAATAATTCTCTCATCGCTGTATTGATAGCATCACATACCAAGTCTGTATTTAAAGCTTCCAAGATTGTTTTTCCAGGAAGAATTTCAGATGCCATAGCTGCAGAGTGTGTCATACCTGAACATCCGATTGTTTCTACCAATGCTTCTTGGATAATACCTTCTTTTACGTTTAATGTTAATTTACAAGCTCCTTGTTGAGGTGCACACCAACCAATACCGTGTGTCAAACCAGAAATATCTTTTACTTCTTTTGCTTTTACCCATTTTGCTTCTTCTGGGATTGGAGCCGGTCCGTGATTTGCGCCAATTGCTACCGGACACATAGTTTTTACTTCATGTGAATAAATCATGATAAAACTCCTTTCAAATGTATGTAATTTCTTCTATGGTATTTGTTATATATTTAACATCCCATACAGACCTATTCTCTCATAAACTGCGAAAATAGTCTAGTTTTTTTTCGTTTTTTTTAACATTTTGACAAAATATTCCATAAGAGTTGCAGTGCAGCTTCAACAGACGCACTTCGATTGGCTTCTCGGTCTCCGTTAAAGCGACATTCTTGCACTTCTATCACCCCATTTACTGCACACGCCACATATACCAATCCTACTGGTTTTTCAGGGGTTCCCCCTCCTGGTCCTGCAATTCCTGTGGTGCTTAAGCCCACATTCGCATTAGCCGCTTTGGCTGCGCCCAGAGCCATTTCTTTGGCTGTTTGGCTACTCACTGCCCCGAAGGTTTCAAGGGTTTCGCGAGAGACGCCTAATAAGCGTTCTTTTGCTTCGTTGGAATAAGTAATATGTCCTTCGTTGTACACTGCAGATGCTCCGGATACATTTAGAAGTCTCCCTGCCAAAAGTCCGCCTGTACAGGATTCTGCTGTAGTGATAGTATAAGCTCTGCTCTGCAATTCTCTGATAATCTTTTCTTCTAAATTCATTATTACATTCCGCCTTGTGTCAACACTTGCTTGTTTTTCACAACATAGTCAACAAGAGAAACAACGGTAAGTATGATTGCAATCCACATAACAATCGACATTAAGATTTGATAAATCGGATTTTGGAAATCTAATATAAACATAATCACCATGGTCATATGTGATACTGTTTTAAATTTGCCCCAATAGCTTGCAGCAATAACGATTCCATTATCAGAAGCTACCAAACGGAACCCACTGATGATAAATTCACGTGCAATGATAATGAGAACTACCCATGTTGGCAATTTTGGAATCAAGCAAATCAATGCCGAGCAAACTAATAACTTGTCAGCAAGTGGATCCATAAATTTCCCCAAGTGCGTTACCAGGTTATCTCTTCTTGCAAGATATCCATCCAAGAAGTCTGTAAAGCTAGCTACGCAGAAAATCGCAAGTGCGATATATTTATTTGCCGCTCCACCAAGGTTAGTAAGCATAAATAATACAAAAAATGGAATCATAATGACTCTTAATACTGTTAATTTGTTTGGTAAATTCATGATATTATCTCTCCTATCAAATCATATTCTAGTGCGCCGGTTACTCTGACTTTTGCAAAATCTCCGGACATCAATTCTTCATCGGTTTCTACAAAAATTAATCCGTCTACATTTGGGGCATCCATGTAGGTTCTGCCCACGTATGCATTTTCATCTGCCACTTTCCCTTCTATCATTACAAGAACTTCTTTACCGATCTTATTTTCTGCAAGTTCAAAAGCAATTTCCTGTTGCAGTTCCATAAGTTCTGCCTGACGGTCTTCTTTGATTTCTTCTTCAATCTGGTCTGCCATCTTTGCTGCGGGTGTGTCTTCTTCCGGGGAGTAGGTAAATACTCCTAATCGGTCAAATTCCATCTCATCTACAAAGGCCATCAATTCCTCGTGTTGTTCCTGGGTTTCTCCTGGGAATCCAGTGATTAAGGTAGTACGAAGGGCGATATCCGGTATCTCTTTACGTAGCTTTTCAACAATCTCAATAAGTTGAGCTTTGGAAGTTCTTCTTCCCATGCGTTTTAGCACATCGTCACAGGCATGTTGAATTGGAAGGTCCAGATACTTACAGATCTTATCCTCTTCTTTGATAACCTGAATAAGTTCCTCTGTAATTTCTTCCGGATAACAATACAAAATTCGTATCCAGCGAAGTCCACTGATTTTGCACAGTTCTTTTAGTAGCAAATGTAGTGATTTTTTTCCGTACAAATCTTTTCCGTAAAGTGTAGTCTCTTGGGCGACAAGAATGAGTTCTTTTACTCCCTGGCTTACTAGTTCTTCTGCTTCCCGAATCAGCTGCTCCATTGGAACGCTTCGGAAATTACCACGGATTTTTGGAATAATACAATAGGTGCAATGTTTATCGCATCCTTCTGCAATCTTCAGATATGCATAATGTCCACCAGTCGTGACCAAGCGCTTTGCATTTACTTTAGGAAGCGTCTGAAGGTCTTCCAATTCCAAGGTCTTATTTCCTTTTAATGCTTCTTCAATAGCTTCTACAATCTTATCATAAGAGGTAGTTCCAAGAACAGCATCCACTTCCTCAATTTCGTCCAGAATCTCTTGCTGATATCTTTGGGCCAAGCATCCGGTTACAATCAGTGCTTTTAATGAGCCCTCTTTTTTGTATTCGGCCATTTCTAAAATGGTCTGAATACTTTCTTCTTTTGCATCATGGATAAAGCAGCAGGTATTGACAACAATGACGTCTGCCAATTCTTCTGCATCCACCATCTGGTGTCCTTTTTGTGCAAGCAGCCCTAGCATCACTTCACTGTCTACCAGGTTCTTGTCACATCCTAATGACACGAATAGTACATTCATATTCAGCTCTCCTATATAATTATTGAAGCAGATACTATCGCATCTGCCTCATTAATTCTTCTATTCTTCTGTTTCGTCACCAACAATTTTAATCTTGGCGTTATTCACTTCGTTGATTGCAATAGAAAGTGCTTTTTCGCCTGCTTTTGCTGATACTAACGGTTCTTCTCCATTAATGATTTGTCTTGCTCTTTTTGCAGTTGCAAGTACGATAGAATAGCGGCTGTTTACAATCTTTGTTGCGCCTTCTTCCACGTCTTGATTTACTACTTCCATTAAGTCTGTATAAGATGGATGCAACATATATTATTCTCCTTTCACGTTCCCTTTTAATTCTTTTTCAATTTGATTAATAAACTCTACATTACGTGATGTTTTATAGTGTTCACCTTGGATAATATGGTGCATTTGTGCTACGCAAGTCTGCAAATCATCATTGATTAAAATGTAATCATAAGATGAGATACCTTCTGCCTCTTCCGCTGCACGTTTCATTCGTTGTTCTACAACTTCCATACTCTCTGTGCCGCGTCCTACTAAACGTTCTTTTAAAATTGTCGCGTTTGGCGGTGTCACAAACAGAAGTAAAGTTTCCGGAAATTGTTTCTTCACCTTCAAGGCTCCCTGTATCTCAATTTCCAAGATCACATCCTTACCGGATGCAAGCTTTTCTTCTACATAAGCCTTCGGCGTACCATAGTAATTACCCACGTAGTTAGCATACTCTATAAGTTCACCTTGTGCAATCATTTTTTCAAATTCTTCCACAGTTTTGAAAAAATATTCCTTGCCATCTACTTCTGCTCCTCTCGGTTGTCTGGTCGTAGCAGAAATAGACAATGCATAGTTATCATATTGCTCCATAATCTCTTTCATCAGGGTGCCTTTTCCAGAACCTGCAAATCCAGAGACTACAATAAGAATCCCTCTTGTTTTCATTCTTTTCCCCTTTATTCGATGTTTTGTATTTGCTCACGTACTTTTTCAATGCCAGTCTTCAAGTCAATCGCATAATTGGATGTTTCCAAATCGTTTGCCTTTGACAAAATGGTATTCGCTTCTCTGTTCATTTCTTGTGCAATAAAGTCAAGCTTACGTCCAATACCTTCTGTAGCTTCTAATGTAGATTTCATGTGCTCGATGTGACTGCGCAGACGTACCGTTTCTTCATCTGTACAAATCTTGTCTGCGAAAATTACCACTTCTGTAGCTAATCTTCCTTCATCAATCTGCGCATCTCCCAAAAGTTCCTGTACTTTCGCTTCTAATTTTGCGCGATACTCTGCAACGATAGCCGGAGAACGTTTTTCTACCTGTCCTACCAATTCTAACATTTCATTCAGTTTAGAAATAATGTCTGCTTTTAAGTTTTCACCCTCCACAATTCGTGTGTCACGGAATTGCTCAAAAGCACCTTTCAAAGCCTTCTCCAATCCCTTCCACAAAGCTTCTTCGTCTTCCACCTGTTCTTCCATCGTCAAAACTTCTGGGCAACGAGACAAGGTTGATACTCGAATGTCATAATCTAATTCAAATGTTTCTTCCATTTCTTTGAAGTATGTAAGGTATTCCTGCGCCAAGGTCGGATTGTATTTTAATGACACTTGTGACTCGGACAAATCTTCATAAGAAATGAAAATGTCTACTTTTCCTCTCTGTGCATACTGCTTTAACAGATTGCGGATAGCTGATTCAAAGAAATTCAATTTCTTTGGCATGCGGATGTTAACATCCAGGTATCTGTGATTGACACCTTTTAACTCTACCGTAAATTTACGGTCACCATCTGTGATTTCGCATCTTCCGAAACCGGTCATACTTTTAATCATTGCTTTAACCTCTTCATCTTTCTCTCATGTTTGTGTTAAAATTCCTATTTATTATAATTCATTTCTGAAATTGCGTCAACTTTCTTCTCGTGTTATACTGTCAATATTGAAACCTAGAAAGGACTAAAATTTATGGCATTTGATGGAATTACCATTGCAAATATTGTACAAGAATTGAGAGAGAACATTTTAGATGGTCGCATCAACAAGATCGCACAGCCGGAAGCCGATGAATTACTTCTAACGATTAAGACATCCAACGGCCAGAAGCGCCTTTATATGTCTGCCAGTGCTTCTCTCCCGTTGATATATCTTACAGAAACCAATAAGCCAAGTCCCATGACTGCACCAAATTTCTGTATGCTTCTTCGCAAGCATATCAACAATGGTCGTATTACGGATATTACACAGCCGAAGTTGGAACGTATTATTCGTTTTGAAATTGAGCATTTGGATGAACTTGGGGATTTGCGCAAGAAGTATCTCATTGTAGAAATCATGGGCAAACACAGCAATATCATCTTCTGTAATGAGGATTTTCGTATTATCGATAGCATCAAACACGTGTCTGCACAAATGAGTTCGGTGCGCGAAGTTTTGCCTGGGCGTGAGTATTTCATTCCGGACACCATGGAAAAATCAGATCCTTTGCAGGTAGACTTTGAGACTTTTTCTAATCTCATCATCTCGAAACCTACAGGGCTTGCGAAAGCAATATATACAAGTTTTACAGGTGTAAGTCCGGTTGCTGCTGAAGAAATCTGCTATGTTTCCGGTGTGGACTCTTCTGTGTCTGCAAAAGAATTGTCAGAGGAAATCTTGTTGCATTTGTATAAACAGTTTGTGGTGTTTTTCGAAAATGTTTCGTCCCATACTTTTTTACCTTGTGTATACTATATGAAAGGAGAACCGAAGGAGTTTTCTTCAGTTCCTCTCTCTCACTTTAATTCTTTTACTATCACTAATTTTGAAAGTATCTCCACCTTATTGGAAACCTATTACGCCTCAAAGAACACGGTAACTCGTATTCGTCAAAAATCAGTGGACCTCCGAAAGATTGTGCAGACTGCATTAGAACGAAATCGCAAAAAATATGACCTGCAGTGCAAACAGTTACGTGATACAGAAAATCGAGACAAATATCGTGTATATGGTGAGTTAATTAATGTATATGGCTATGGTTTGGAGCCTGATACAAAACAATTGGAATGCCTCAACTACTATACGAATGAAACGGTTGTAATTCCTTTAGATAGTACCATTACTCCTGCGGAAAATGCGCAGAAATATTTCGACAAGTATAACAAGCAGAAACGTACTTTTGAGGCTTTAACAGAATTGATTAAGGAAACCAAGGATGACATCATCTATTTGGAATCTGTCAGCAACTCGTTGGACATTGCTTTAAGCGAAGATGATTTGACACAAATCAAAGAAGAGTTAATTGGTTCCGGTTATGTGAAGCGAAAATTCACTAAACAAAAAGTCAAGATCACAAGCAAACCATTCCATTATATTTCAAGTGATGGTTATCACATGTACGTTGGAAAGAACAACTTACAAAACGAGGAACTGACCTTCCGCTTTGCTACTGGAAATGATTGGTGGTTTCATGCAAAAGGCTGTCCTGGCTCTCACGTCATTGTAAAGACCAACGGAGATGAACTTCCGGATAGGACATTTGAAGAGGCCGGAAAATTGGCTGCCTATTATTCTCAAAATCGTGGGAATGAAAAAGTCGAGATAGATTATATTGAAAAGAAACATGTGAAAAAACCGTCCGGCGGAAAGCCTGGATTTGTGGTTTATTATACTAACTATTCTTTGATGATTGATTCTGATATTTCAGGAATTAAATTAGTAGAATAAGAAAGAGGTTATGCTTATAAAGTAAAGCATAACCTCTTTGTCATTTTTATCTTTATTTGGCTTTTGGAATTAATTCCAATTTCAGTTGCATACCTAATCCTTTAGCGAGTCTCTTGACCATTTCTAAACTCGGATTTCTAGTACCATTTTCAATTCTGCTTATATCGGCTTGTGTTATGCCAGTGCGTTCTGACAATTCTTTCTGTGTAATGTTTTCTCGTTTTCTTGCATCTATCATTGCTTGAATGATATTAAATTCAGGTTCTAATTCGTCATATTCTTTTTTCACTTCTGGATTCTTCAATAACTCATGCTTTAAAGCACTATAACTACTCATGTTGTACTCTCCTTTCATAATCAGCACGATATTTCTTTGCAGTTGTAATTTCTTTTTTGGGCGTTTTCTGTGTTTTCTTTATAAATGCATTTGTTAACACTATTTTTTTACCAATTACAAAGAAATATAACACCCGTGTAATATTTGTGCCATGCTTTGCTCTAATTTCAAATATTCCTTCTCCTAGGCTTTCAGAATATGGCATCCCAATCGCAGGTCCGTTATCTTCTAATAAATCTAAAATTTTAAGAATTTTTGCTTGCATTTTACAATCCAAGCTTAATATAAAATCCTTTACCGGTTCCTCACCGTTTTCTTTCTGATAAAATTCAATATCAAATTTTTCCATTCATTATTCTATTCAGTTTATATTATATGTTGTATTCAACATATTGTCAATATAACTAAACTTTCTCCTTAAACTTATTTTTTGTTGGGTAGATAGCATTGAACTTCCTTACGACATGAACATTTAATAGATGTGAATTAAAATCCACATAGATAAATAGAAAATATAATGCTTAATGATAGTTTAACATTATTAATTTGTTTAAGCAACAGAAAGAGGTGGTTGATGCCACCTCTTACTTTTTACCTAATAAATAATCAATAAATTGTTGCGCCGTTCTTCCTGACAATCCTCCGTGATGCAATTCCCATTTATTTGCTTCTAAATATAGTTCTTGCTCATCCATCTGAATATCACTTCGGTCAGCCAAGGTTTTTACAATCTGTTGAAATTGTTTTTTGTCCGGTCTTCCAAAATAAATGGTTACGCCAAATCGAGCTACCAAGGAAAGTTTTTCTTGGACAGTGTCATTGGTGTGTAATTCTTCATCTCTATCTTGTTTATCGCGGAATGTTTCTCTTACCAAATGTCTTCGGTTTGATGTTGCATAAATAAGTACATTGTTTGGTTTCTTTTCCAAACCGCCTTCTATGACTGCCTTTAAATATTTATATTCAATTTCAAACTCTTCGAAAGATAAATCATCCATATAAATGATAAATTTATAATTGCGATTCTTAATCTGTGCAATGACGTCATTTAAGTCTTGGAATTGATGTTTATAGATTTCGATCATGCGAAGACCTTGGTCATAATACTGATTCAAAATAGCTTTAATGGAACTTGATTTCCCGGTTCCTGCATCGCCGTAAAGCAGACAGTTATTTGCCCGTCTTCCTTCCACAAATGCCTCAGTATTCTCAATCAGCTTGTTCTTAGCAATCTCATATCCGACCAAGTCATCCAAATGCACATGGGCTATCTTATTGATTGGTACAATCTCAGCACCGTCTTCCGTATGCTCTACACGGAATGCTTTATGTAAACCGAATTTTCCAACGCCAAAGTTCTTATAAAACTCTGTTAATATTGACTTGAATGTTTCTGCATCAGGACTGTCTGCCAAAGCAACAGCCAGGTCACATATGCTGTCACGTATTCTCTGATTAAATACTTTTCCATGTCCTTTTACATTTTCATACTGCACTATCATAGACACAAAGTCTACACCTAAGCATTGCTCAATTCGATGTAAATCATATTCAAACAGTTCACGAAATACCTGCAAATCATGCAGTGCAATGTCGTTAATGCTGCCATTTACTGCTCCAACCACCTCACATGCGGTACTGTAGGCATTTTCATCATTTGCAAGTAAAAATGTAAGATAGTTGTGCCACAGATTCCCTTCGAATCCATGACTTGCTGTCATTTCCAAAAGTTCATTCATACAGTCAAAAAGAAGACTCACCAAATCTTCTTGGTTGTAATATTCACTTTCACAGTTTTCCATCAAAAATGTCATATTCTGAAGGAGTTCTCCATGCTCCATATTCTTATATAACATCAGTTGATTTGTTCTCATTCTAAATACCCGCCTTCTATTTAATCTTTAATAATTTCCTAAAATTTTTAAACTTCTGGATTCCTCACGAAGTCCGCGAATGGCATTCTTTACTGCTCCATCAGCCATATTCCCTTCAAAATCAATGAAGAAACAATATTCCCAATTTCTTCCTTCAATTGGTCTCGACTCAATTTTAACCATGTTCAAGTCATTGTAAATGAAATGGGACAACAAATGGTACAGGGCACCACTTTGGTGTGCTGCTTCAACACAAATACTAATCTTTGTTGCATCTTTCAAAAAGATTTTCTGATTCGTTACGATGATAAATCTGGTTGCATTATTAACATTGTGATTGATTTTTTCCTGGAGAACCTCCAAACCATAATATTCTGCTGCGTATGCACTGCAAATCGCCGCTTTTGTAGGGACATTGTCTTCCAATACCTTTTTGGCTGCCACTGCGGTATTTGCAACGCTGATTTGCTGCCAGTCTCTATGGAGATCTAAGAACTTTGCGCTTTGCATCAATGCCTGTGGGTGAGAATATACTCGCTCAATATCGGATAGCTTTGTTCCCGGAAGGCCTGCCAATGTATGGTCAATTGGAAGAAATACTTCTCCTACAATATAATTTTCAAACTCCATCAGCAAATCATATACTTCATTTACTACCCCTGCCGACGAATTTTCAATTGGAAGGACTGCAAAGTCGGCTGACCCTTCTTCAATCGCTTCCATGGCATCACGGAAGGTCTGCACATGGTAGCTGTTTAAATTATTCCCAAAATATTTTTCCATGGCCGCTTGGCTATATGCGCCCTCAGTACCCTGAAATACAATACGCGCTCCTTCAATATCCAAGGTATCTACACCAATAAAAGGAAGTCGTCCTAGGGCACCTTTTTTTGTCAAGAGTTGATACTGCAATTTCCGACTCATTGACATCAACTGTTCAAACAGCTCAGAAATGCCTTTCTTATGAAATTCATCTGACACTTTTTCTGTAACAGATACTAATTTTTCTTTTTCTCGCTGTTTGTCGAAAATCTTTCTTCCTGCTTCTATCTTAAATTCTCCGACTTGTTCGCAGATTGCCATTCTTCGCTCATATAAGTCTACAATCTGTTGGTCAATTTCATCTATTTCTGTTCTAAGCTTGGATAACCTTTCCATTTGATTGTCCTCCATGAAAAAACTATTTCTTATTATAATACATTTATTTTCTAAAATCTACTGTTGAAAAAGCATTTTATTTGTTATATTATAGTTAAGAAGATTTTCTGATAGGAGGAC
>JAZRND010000012.1:0-12295 GCA_045648005.1 Faecalimonas sp.
GGGAGGATGAAAAACGAAATGTTCTATGGGTACGAAACTAAATACAAGTCGTTTGAAGAATTTTCTAAAGCGGTTGAAGAATATATACACTATTATAACAACGAGAGAATTCAGGCAAAAACAAAATGGATGCCTCCTGTAGAATACAGGAAAGCATCCATGTGTGCCTAGTTCATAAATCAATGTGTCCAGGATTCTGGGTACATATCATATCTGGCATTCGTTTTTGGTTTTGTTATATTATACATTTTCATCTTCCAATTTACAGAATCTCTGATAGCACTCTGTGTAATCAGTTCCTGTAGGAGAGTAAGACTTATTAATAATTACTGCTTGTTTACATGCAGATTCAACATCTTCAAATACGCCGGATGCAACACCTGCTAAAATGGCAGAACCAAGACAAGCAGTCTCGTCATTTTTTAAAGTGACGATTTTTTTGTTGCACATATCTGATTTGATCTGTAACCACACATCACTCTTTGCGCCACCACCCATAGAACGGATTTCTTCACAGTCTACACCCAGATAATCCAAGTAGCTCTTTAACATGGAAGAAACGGCTTCCATAATGCTGCGTACAAAATGTCCACGAGTATGTTCCAATGTAAGACCATGGAAAATACCACGAGCATCCGGATTATATTTCGGCATGGTAGAACCACAAAGATAAGGCAGGAAGGTAAGTCCATTACTACCTGCGTCTACTTTTTCGACTAATTTATTCAAATCATCGAAAGAATAATCTTCACACAAGTTGTTCTTAAACCACTTTAATGCCATTCCGGCAGTGGCAGAGAAGATTAGTAGCGCATAGTTACCATCGTAATTCATATGGCAAGGAATCTTGCTTCCTTCAACATACTCTGGAGCTTTGTCTGTTGGCACAAATACAGCCATTGTAGTTCCAGTCATTTCACTGACAATACCAGGTTTTACAACACCAGCACCGATTGCACCGGCTACTTGGTCCATAGCACTTGTTGCAATTTTTATGCCCTTATATTCACCAACTAATTCGCCACTGTTTAAAAGCTTTGGCAATTGATTGCGGGAAACACCGATAAAGTTCAGCATTTCCTCCCACCAATCATCGTTGTGAATGTCATAATAAATAGTGGAAGACTGCAAAGTCTTTTCTGTTACAAATTCGCCAGTCAAACAATAGAGAAGATAATCCTCTAATAAGAATATTTTATCGATTTTTGGCCAAATGTCTTTACGGTTTTCTTTTAACCAGAGAAGTTTGGCGGCTGGCCAAGTAGCAATAATTTCCGGTTGCCCTGTTACTTCATATACTTTTTGTGTACCAAAATGTTTTTCAATTGCATCTGCCTCGGCTACAGCACGATTATCCAACCATACAATGGCATCGGTCAGTGGTTTTCCATCAGAATCTGTTACAATTAAAGTTTCGCACTGGGTATCAATACTCAGTGCGAATACATTGTAATCCTTTGTGATTTCTTCCAAAGCTTCGGAAAAGAGTTTCCAATAGTCTTCAGCAGGAAATTCCACTATGTTGTCTGTAGCGTTGAGAGTGTAATCTTTTACAACCGTTTTTACCGGGTTGGTATTTTCATCAAAAAGCACTGCCTTAAGAGAAGTAGTACCAACATCAACGCCTAATAAATATTTCATAATTACCTCGAAATTATTCGTTTTCTTTGTATGTTCTTGCTTCTAACTGTAATGTGTAGTGAACATCATCTGCTTTTTCTTCAGGTGTGAATTTGTGAAGAGTATCTACAACTTCACCGTTGTTGAATTTTCTGCTTCCTACATCTTCAGTTGTTCCCATTACTGTAACGTTAACTTGTCTCTTACGAGCACGTACGTGATCCCAGTCGATGAAGTAGATGTGAGCGAATTCACCAGCATCTAATACACCGTCTTTGATTGTGATTGTTTCGCTTCTTCCGAAGAATACACTGCGAAGGTGTCCGTCTGTGTTCATACTTGTGAAATCACCTGGTTCATCTACGTAACGTCCATATTGAGCATGGATTGGACCTGGATGACGATATTGATGTTCTTCAGCAAAGTCAGGAATCATTTTTCTCATGATGTCAAGTAAATCATGTTGTAAGTATTCCAAATCAAAGCTGTCAATGTCGTGTGAACATTCTTGAACCATAACTGAACATGTTGTATGGTGAGATACTACAGAAACAGTACCGTTGATGATACCTGATTCTTTAGCGATTTCCATAACTTCTCTTGAAATGTCATGGAATGTTGGGATCCAACCTCTTGATTGTAAGTGAATCTCTTTTTGTACAATTTTAAAATCCATTTTTGTTTCCTCCTTGAGTTAGATAAGTAAATTATTTATGTAATTCATCCCACGCTTTGCGCAGTGAATACAGCATTTCCTCCACCATAGCATATGGGTCTTCTGCCTTAATAATGCCGCTGGTGCTTCCGGTAGCTTGTGCTCCGAGTTTGATTGTGTTGTATACGTCCTGACCGTTTGAGATACCGGCTCCTTGAAGAACCATAATATCCGGGTTGATAGCACGTACTTGTTCGATTGTTTGGATTACATAGTTTGCATCGCTAGTCTGACCGGTTCCGATTAATTCTGTTGGTTCGGCAACAAGTAAGTTAGGACCTAACTTTGCAATGTTTGTAATATCTTCAACTGTGTCTGCACATACGATAGTAGCAAGACCTACTTCATCCGCACGTTTGATTGTCTTTTCAATTTCTTCAAGAGTAAGTGGTTTTTCAGCATGGTTAAGCATAACACCTACTGCGCCGGCAGCTTTCACTGCTTCCGGGAGAACAGAACCAAGACCTCTTCCGATAGGAAGGTAGTCCATGTGCTGTGCAAATACAAGAATACGCTCTGTATTATTTGCTAAAAGACTGATGTCTGTGTATTGTGGTGTGACAATCACATCTACATCATATTTCATGGCAACCTTGTCGATTACCTTTGCCAATTTGAGCATCCCTTCGCCGTAAAGAAAGGCTTTCGGGCCTACTTCAAAAAATGGTGGTTTGATTTTAAAATCAGTATACATAATCATTCTACCTTTCTTTTTTATCCAAATTCTTCCGACAATAATTTTATAATGGTTTTTCACACTTGTCAATAAATATGAGTAAATATAAATTTACAATTAAGGTATGGTTTTATAGATTGACATTAAAGCATTTAACATGGTATTATTTACATGTTATAGAAATACAAGCGAAGAGGTGTTTGACATGAATAAATTGTATGCAGGATTCAGTCGCGTAAATATCACTCCGATGTTGGGGATTTCAATCACGGGGTATTTCAAAGAACGTTATGCTGACGGCGTTTTAGATGAGTTAGAAATTAATGCAATCGCATTACAATGTGGAGAAGAGAAGGCGCTTCTTTTAACCATTGATACTGTGCATTTGGTGAGAGAAGTAACAACAGATTTCAGACAACATATTTCAGAAGTGACTGGTGTGCCAACGGAGGCAATTTATATTCATTCCACACACACCCACACAGGACCGGATATACAAAAAAATGCAGAAGGTGTTCTTGAACAAGAATATTACCGCATTGTATATCGTAAAATGGCAGATGTAGCCAAGATGGCTTTAGAAGACTTAAAACCGGCTCAAATGGGTTGGGGCATCGGACAGGCACCAAATATCGCATTTGTTCGTCGTTTCCGTATGAAGGATGGAAGCGTAAAAACAAATCCGGGTGTAAATAATCCGGACATCGTAGAACCGATTGGGGATGTAGACGAGAGAGTTAGCGTAATTCGTTTCAAACGCGAGAATGCCGACGATATTGTATTCGTTAATTTTGCTGACCATCCGGACACCGTTGGTGGATGTAAGATTTCAGCGGACTGGCCGGGACTTACGAGAAAGACTGTAGAAAAAGTATTAGATAATGTAAAATGCGCTGTGTTTAACGGAGCACAGGGAGACATCAATCACGTTAATGTTCATCCAACCGGTGGATATTTGAATGACATGTTTATGGACTTTGATGACGTATCCAGAGGATATGCACATGCAACCTATATGGCACGCGTGGTAACAGGCGGCGTACTGCAGGCATTTGATAAAGTAAAATATGTAGATGTTGAATCTCTTAAATGCAAGAGTAGACTTATCAATGTACCTTCTAATATGCCAAAGCCGGAAGACATGGCAGAAGCGCATCGCATCAATGATTTACATAATGCAGGAAAAGACAGTGAACTTCCATATGAAGGAATGATGCTGACTACGATTGTTGCAGAAGCAGGACGTATGGTTCGATTAGAACATGGTCCGGAAGCTTTCGAAATGGAATTAAGCGGAATTGCGTTTGGTGACATTGCACTCGTTGGTATTCCTGGAGAGCCATTTATGGGAATCGGACGAGGCCTTAAGGAAACAGAAGGTTGGGATATGGTATTGCCAACTTGTCTTACAAATGGCGCACATGGATATTTCCCGATGCAGGATGCCTATGAACAAGGAGGATACGAAGCAAGAAGTTCTAACTTCAAAGCAGGAGTTGCAGAATATATTGTAGAAGAAGGAAAGAAATTATTGGCAGACCTTCGATAATGGTTATGACCGCAGGCAAGTTCCTAAATGCCCGCGTCTTAATAAATGAAAAAATGTTACTATGAAAGGAGAACATCAAAAATGAAAGACATTATTTTTGATCCACCAACCAAATTTGATTTTAAATGTGCTGATTATGTGCCATTTAAAGACAGAGAGGTATGCGAAAGACTTCGCAAAATCAGTGGAAAGGATTTAGAAAAACATCCAAACCCGGATTTCAACATCAAAGTTATGATGAATCCACATCCAGTATTAATCGCAACTTTATTCTCAAGAATCAAAGCTGCTTCTGAAGCTGGAAAGAAATATACAATGATTCTCGGAAATCCAGAACCGGATACATACATTCCACTTGCACAGTTAATCAACTATTTCCAAGTTGATTGTAGAAACTTACACATCTTTGCAATGGATGAATGGGCAGACCAAGACGGAAACATCGCTCCGGAAACATACGAAGCAGGTTTTGCACACTCTATGCTTAAATACTTCGTATATCAAATCGATCCGAAGTTACGTATGCCATTAGAAAACGTACACTATCCAACAAATGCAAATATCGGACACTATTCAAAAATGATTACAGAAATCGGTGAAGGTGGAGCAGATATTTGTTCTTCATCACCAGGATGGACAGGACACATGGCATTTATCGATCCAGTACCGGAATTTATGCCAGATACAATTGACGAATGGTTAAGCCAAGAAGCACGTATCGTTAAATTACATCCACTTACAGTAGCTCAAAACTCACTTCACGGTGTGTTTGGACAATCTGGTTACATTCAAAGTGTACCACCTTGTGCAGCTACAATTGGACCAGTTGATGTTAAGAATGCAAGAGAACGTATTGAAGTTCATGCATTGCAGACAAACGCAACATTCTCTTCATGGCAGAGAATGACATCTCGTTTAGTACTTCACGGACCAGTAACACCAGAAATTCCAAGTTCTATGTTACAGTTAATGAAGACACAGGTATATGTAAGTGATGAACTTGCAGCACCATTCGAATGCTGGGAAAAAGTAGGATACTAATTTATAGTAGAAAAAGCCCATCAGCCAATTTTGTACTGGTGGGCTTCTCTTTGAAATGAGAGGCAAAAAGGGGAATAAATTAACGGAGGAACAAAATGGGAAAGTTTTTTAATTATGACAGCCCAATTATGCAAACGATTAATAAAGCAGTAGACTGTTTCTTTTTGAGCATGATGTGGCTTGTGTTTTCGATTCCACTTGTGACAATTGGAGCATCGACAACAGCTCTTTATTATACAGTAAACAAGGTTATACGTCATGACAGAAGTAGTATATGGAAAGAGTTTTGGGGATCTTTTAAGCAGAACTTCAAACAATCTACCATCTTATGGCTGATTTTGTGTGTATTGTATTATGTTTTGATTACAAACTGCATTATTATGTATCGCGTATACCTTGCTGAACAAGGTTCTATTGCGGTGTTGATTCTGTATGTTTTGTCATTGGTCATTTTGATGTTGTGGACAAGTTATTTGTTCCCGTATATTGCTCGCTTTACTAATACTACAAAGAATATTATGAAAATTAGCGGTTTCCTTTTTGTGAGACACTTTTTGACATCTGTTTTGTTGGTAGTACTATTTGCAGTATCGCTGGTGATTATATATCTTTTCTTTCCTGCAATCTTTTTAGCGCCGGCGTGCTACATGTTGGTGGCAAGTTTCTTGCTAGAAAATGTATTTAAAAGATATATGTCTGAAGAAGATTTGGCAGCAGAAGAAGAGCGAAACAGAGTGTATTATAATTAAAATAAGAACAAAAAAACGTGAGTGCCATAAGGCATTCACGTTTTTTACTTTAGTTATCTTCCATACGATTATCTGTGGTATATACTTGACGTTTTCTTGCCATTTCATCACTTTCCAGATACTCATCGTAAGTTGTAATCTTGTCAATTAACTTTCCACCCGGAAGAATCTCCATAATGCGGTTTGCAGTGGTTTGTACCACTTGGTGGTCACGGGAAGCGAAGAGTAGTACACCCGGGAATTTAATTAATCCGTTATTCAACGCTGTAATAGCTTCCATGTCTAAATGGTCTGTTGGTTCATCGAGAATTAATACGTTTGAACCGGAAATCATCATTTTTGAAAGTAAGCATCTTACTTTTTCTCCACCGGAAAGCACTTTTACTTTCTTCACGCCATCTTCTCCGGAGAAGAGCATTCTTCCAAGGAAACCACGTACATATGTCACATCTTTTTCTTCAGAGTACTGTGTCAACCATTCTACGATGGTATCGTCGTTATCAAACTCGTGCGAACTGTCTTTTGGGAAGTAAGCTTGAGTAGTAGTCACACCCCATTTATATGTTCCTTCGTCCGGTTCTAATTCACCGGTTAAAATCTTAAATAAAGTTGTTTTTGCAAGTTCATTTCCACCTACGAATGCCACCTTGTCTTCGCGTCCGATTGTAAATGAAAGGTTATCTAAAATCTTCACGCCGTCGATTGTTTTTGAAAGACCTTCTACAGAAAGAACTTCATTTCCGATAGAGCGGTTTGGCTTGAAATCGATATATGGATATTTACGGCTTGAAGGACGAATATCCTCCAATTCGATTTTTTCTAATGCACGCTTACGAGAAGTTGCTTGTTTTGATTTGGAAGCGTTTGCGCTAAAGCGAGAAATAAATTCTTGTAATTCTTTGATTTTTTCTTCCTTCTTGCGGTTTGCTTCTTTCATTTGACGGATAATCAATTGGCTGGATTCGTACCAGAAATCATAGTTACCAGCGTATAATTGGATCTTTCCATAATCAATATCGGCAATCTGTGTACATACCTTATTTAAGAAGTATCTGTCATGTGATACTACAATTACAGTGTTATCAAAGTTGATTAAGAATTCTTCTAACCAGGCAATTGCATCCAAATCCAAGTGGTTGGTAGGCTCGTCAAGAAGCAAAATATCTGGATTTCCAAATAATGCCTGCGCAAGCAATACTTTGACTTTTTCCGGACCAGTCAAATCCTTTACAAATTTGTAATGCAATTCGGTGTCAATGCCAAGTCCGTTTAGAAGAGAAGCAGCATCTGATTCGGCTTCCCAACCATTCATGGTTGCAAATTCAGCTTCTAACTCACTTGCCTTAATTCCATCTTCCTCTGTGAAGTCTTCCTTCATATATAAAGCATCTTTTTCTTTCATGATCTGATAAAGACGTTTGTTTCCCATAATAACTGTATCTAATACCAGAAAATCATCGTATTTAAAATGGTCTTGTTGTAAAAAGGAAAGGCGATGACCAGGTGTAATAATGACTTCTCCTTTTGTCGGTTCTAACTTTCCAGATAAAATCTTAAGAAATGTCGATTTTCCGGCACCGTTTGCACCGATAAGACCGTAGCAGTTTCCTTCAGTAAATTTTACGTTCACATCCTCAAAGAGGGCTTTCTTTCCCACTCGCAATGTGACATTACTTGTACTAATCATGTATATATTTCCTCCATGGTTTATATTCAAGGCATATCTTAACATGTGCCCGTAAAAATAGCAAGTTTTTACAGTAGAGATTGCCGTTTTTGTTTTTAAAACGTTGCAACATTATTTTTTGTGTGATATAATACTTAAGATTATGGGCTGGGTTGACGAGCCGAGACCACTGAAAAGCATATTTAAATTTTGAAGTATCCTTTTCAGTAGTTTCGGACAACTCGGTCGAAGAATAAAAAAGGAGAAAAGATATGTTTAAACAATTCGAAATGGAATTAGCCGGCAGAACTCTTCGTGCAGATATCGGAAGAGTAGCGGCACAGGCAAACGGTGCAGTACTTATGCACTATGGTGACACAGTAGTGTTATCAACAGCAACTGCTTCAGAAAAACCAAGAGAAGGAATCGATTTCTTCCCATTAAGCGTTGAGTACGAAGAAAAAATGTACGCAGTAGGAAAAATCCCTGGGGGATTTAACAAAAGAGAAGGTAAAGCATCTGAAAATGCAATCCTTACATCTCGTGTAATCGACAGACCAATGAGACCATTGTTCCCAAAAGATTACAGAAATGATGTAACTCTTAACAACATGGTTATGGCAGTAGATCCTGACTGTACACCAGAGTTGACAGCAATGATTGGTTCTGCAATTGCAGTAGCAGTTTCAGACATCCCATTTGATGGACCAACATCAACAACACAGGTTGGTTTAATCGATGGAGAATTTGTGTTCAACCCAAATGCAGCACAAAGAGAAGTATCTGATTTACAATTAACAGTTGCTTCTACAAGAGATAAAGTAATCATGATTGAAGCTGGTGCGAACGAAGTTCCGGAAGCAAAAATGATCGAAGCTATCTTTGCAGCACACGAATTGAATCAAGAAGTTATCAAATTTATTGATAAAATTGTTGCAGAATGCGGAAAAGAAAAACACACTTACACAAGTTGTGCAGTTCCGGAAGAATTATTTGCAGCAATCAAAGAAATTGTACCTCCGGAAGAAATGGAAGTTGCAGTTTTCACAGATGAAAAACAAGTAAGAGAAGAAAACATTCGTCAAATAACAGATAAGTTGGAAGAAGCTTTTGCTGAAAACGAAGAATGGTTAGCAGTTCTTGGAGAAGCAATTTATCAATACGAAAAGAAAACTGTTCGTAAGATGATCTTGAAAGACCACAAGCGTCCGGACGGAAGAGCAATCGACCAAATCAGACCACTTGCGGCTGAAACAGATATTATTCCAAGAGTACATGGTTCTGCAATGTTTACACGTGGACAGACTCAAATCTGTACTATTACAACATTAGGACCTTTATCAGAAGCACAAAAATTAGATGGCTTGGATGAAGCTGAAACATCAAAGAGATATATGCATCACTATAACTTCCCGGCATACTCTGTAGGTGAAACAAAACCTTCAAGAGGACCAGGACGTCGTGAAATCGGACATGGTGCATTAGCAGAGAGAGCGTTGGTACCAGTACTTCCAAGTGAGGAAGAATTCCCATATGCAATCCGTACTGTATCTGAAACATTTGAATCAAATGGTTCTACATCACAGGCAAGTATCTGTGCATCAAGTATGTCACTTATGGCAGCAGGTGTGCCGATTAAATCAGCAGTTGCAGGTATTTCAGCAGGTCTTGTAACAGGAGATACAGATGATGACTATATCGTATTGACAGATATCCAAGGTTTGGAAGACTTCTTTGGCGATATGGACTTCAAGGTGGCTGGTACACATAAAGGTATTACAGCTATCCAAATGGATATTAAGATTCACGGCTTGACAAGAGCTATCATTGAAGAAGCAATTGCTTGCACAAAGAAAGCAAGAACATACATTTTAGATGAAGTTATGTCTAAAACAATCGCAGAGCCACGTCCGGAAGTTGGACCATACGCTCCAAAGATTCGTTCTATGCAGATTGACCCTGCTAAAATCGGTGATGTTGTTGGACAACGCGGTAAAACAATCAACGCAATTATTGAACAAACCGGCGTTAAGATTGATATTACAGATGACGGTGCAGTATCTATCTGTGGTACAGACGCAGAAAAAATGGAAGAAGCAATGAAGATGATTGCTACAATCGTTACTGAATTCGAAGCAGGAATGGTATTCGAAGGTAAAGTAATCAGCATCAAAGAATTTGGTGCATTTATCGAATTTGCTCCTGGAAAAGAAGGAATGGTACACATTTCTAAGATTTCCAAAGAAAGAATCGAACATGTAGAAGACGTTCTTACATTAGGTGACAAGGTAAAAGTAGTTTGCCTTGGCAAAGATAAGATGGGAAGAATCAGCTTCTCAATGAGAGATGTTGTAGAAGACGAACCTCAAGAACAAGAATAATCAGAAAGAAGGTACACAATATGTCATATGTAGATGAGATTATTGAATTGGTAGAAAAGAAAAATCCGGCAGAACCGGAATTCCATCAGGCAGTTAAAGAAGTTATGGAATCTCTTCGTGTTGTAATTGAAGCAAACGAAGAAAAGTATAGAAGAGAAGCTTTGTTAGAAAGATTAGTAGAGCCTGAAAGAACAATTTTGTTCCGTATTCCATGGGTTGATGATAAGGGACAAGTGCAAGTTAACAAAGGTTACCGTGTACAGTTTAACAGCGCAATCGGACCATACAAGGGAGGTATCCGTTTGCACCCATCTGTAAACTTGGGTATTATCAAATTCTTGGGATTTGAACAAACTTTCAAAAACTCTTTGACGGGCCTTCCAATCGGTGGAGGTAAAGGTGGTTCTGACTTTGACCCGAAGGGCAAATCAGATAGAGAAATCATGGCATTCTGCCAAAGCTTTATGACAGAATTGTGTAAACATATCGGCGCAGATACCGACGTTCCGGCAGGTGACATCGGTACTGGCGCAAGAGAAATCGGTTATATGTACGGTCAATACAAACGTATCCGTAACGTATACGAAGGTGTTCTTACAGGAAAAGGACTTAGCTACGGCGGTTCTTTGGCTAGAAAAGAAGCTACAGGATATGGTTTGTTATATTTCACAAATGAAATGTTGAGATTAGCGGGAATCGAGCTTGCAGGAAAGACAGTTGCAATTTCCGGAGCAGGAAATGTTGCTATCTATGCAGCAGAAAAAGCAACACAGCTTGGAGCAAAAGTTGTGACAATGAGTGATTCCAACGGATGGATTTACGATGCAGAAGGTATTGACCTTGCAGCTGTAAAAGAAATCAAGGAAGTAAAACGTGCTAGACTTACAGAGTACAAAAACTATCGTCCAAATTCAGAATATCATGAAGGCAGAGGCGTATGGTCTGTAAAAGTTGATATCGCTCTTCCTTGTGCAACACAAAACGAACTTCTTTTAGAAGATGCAAAAGCATTAGTAGCAAATGGTGTTATCGCAGTTGCAGAAGGTGCTAACATGCCTACTACATTGGAAGCAACACACTACTTACAAGAAAATGGTGTTATCTTTGCTCCGGGTAAAGCATCTAATGCAGGTGGTGTTGCAACATCAGCTCTTGAAATGTCACAAAACAGCGAACGTTTAAGCTGGTCATTTGAAGAAGTAGATGCGAAACTCAAAACAATCATGGTTAACATCTGTCACAATGCGGCAGCAGCTGCTGAAAAATATGGTGCAAAAGGCAACTATGTTGTAGGTGCTAATATCGCCGGATTTGAAAAAGTTGTTGATGCTATGACAGCACAAGGAATTGTTTAAAATAATTAAAAAAAGGTATTGACAAGCATTGTCGCTTAATAGTATACTAGCAAAGCGGGTTGCAAAAACAACCCGCTTACATATGGGATCATAGCTCAGCTGGGAGAGCACCTGCCTTACAAGCAGGGGGTCATAGGTTCGAGCCCTATTGGTCCCATTTTGCGACAAACAACGTCGTAATAATTTTATATGGCGGGATAGCTCAGTTGGCTAGAGCATACGGTTCATACCCGTAGTGTCGCTGGTTCGAATCCAGTTCCCGCTACTTTATTGAGTGTTATAACTGATTTGAGTTATAACACTCTTTTTCGTTTGTTTGGATTTCTGGGGTTAATATATTTATTTACAGGTTTGGGCATGTGTAGGTAATAGTTTGGGCATATGCCCAAGGGAATTGTGTGTATGAAGTGATAAGCTAAAAGTAGACACCACCCAAAAATAAGTAGACAAGTGGTATAATGTAATAAACAGTTATATTTCTTGTTACACAGGAGGTGCTATTTATGATTCCTAAAGAACAACGCGTGGCCATTGGTAAAGAAA
>JAZRND010000013.1:0-32167 GCA_045648005.1 Faecalimonas sp.
AGGAGCTGCGATCCGCGATATCATGAACATTTCTGCTAGAAGAAATCCATATGTACAATTGATTCTGTATCCAGCTTTGGTACAAGGTGAGGGTGCAGCAGAGAGTATTGTCAAAGGGATTGAGATGCTGGAGAAACAGAACGTAGACCTTATGATTGTAGGTAGAGGCGGCGGTTCCATAGAAGATTTGTGGGCATTTAATGAGGAGATTGTGGCAAAGGCCATTTTTAATTGTCGGACACCTATTATTTCTGCTGTGGGACATGAGACAGATGTAACCATTGCAGATTTTGTAGCCGATATGAGAGCGCCGACACCTTCGGCAGCGGCCGAATTGGCTGTATATGAATATCAGGCTTTACAAAACTATTTGGATGAGATGCAGCTAAAGTTAAAGAGGACTCTTTATCAAAAGCTTCAATTCAAACGCATGAAGTTAGAAGCTTACCGAGTGAAAATGACATATCTGCATCCGCGCAATAAACTTCGCGAGCAACAACAGAGATGTGTGGAACTGGAGCAGAAGATTCGAAATATTATGGAAAAAAGGCTAAATCTTGCCAAACAAAGGCTTGCCATTTCCATAGAAAAAATGAAAGGAGCGTCACCGCTTACAAAATTGAACCAAGGATTTTCTTACGTATCTTCAGATACAGGGAAAGTGGTAAAAAGCATTGAGAATATTAAGCAGGGAGACGCCCTAAACATCTATATGACAGATGGTATTGTAAAAGCAAAAGTAGTGGATACTATGAAGGAGGATTACAATGGCAGAACAAACATTGGAAACAGTATTTGAAGAACTTGATGGTATTGTTGCAAATTTAGAAAAGGAAGATGTTTCTTTGGAAGAATCTTTCCAGTTATATCATAAAGGCATGGATTTATTGAAAGTATGTAATGAGAAAATCGATGCCGTAGAAAAGAAAATGATGATTTTAGATGACAATGGTGAGCAACATGAATTTTAAAGAGGAACAACAGAAAAAAGTATTACAGATAGAAGAAATTTTAACTAAATATTTGCCGGCTGGGGAAGGCTATCAAAAGCTGATCATGGAGGCTATGGAATATGCGGTTATGGCAGGCGGAAAAAGACTTCGCCCAATGCTGATGATGGAAACCTATCGACTGTTTGGTGGAAAAGATGACATTGTAGAACCATTTATGGCAGCTATTGAGATGATTCATACCTACTCATTAGTACATGATGACCTTCCGGCCATGGATAATGATGATTATAGACGTGGCAGAAAAACAACTCATGTGGTTTACGGAGAAGCCATGGGAATTCTAGCCGGGGATGCTCTTTTAAACTATGCATTTGAAACGGCATCCAAAGCATTTACTATGTACCCGGAAAAAAGCCTAGAAATAGGAAAAGCAATGCAGGTGCTGGCAAAAAAAGCAGGCATTTACGGTATGATTGGCGGGCAAGTTGTAGATGTAGAAAGTGCTGGGAACCAAATTGAAAAAGAAGTCCTGGATTTTATATACGAACTTAAAACCAGTGCATTAATTGAAAGTTCTATGATGGTTGGAGCTATTTTGGCAGGCGCCGATGAAGAACAAATAAAAGCTGTAGAAAAGATTGCGAAAAATGTGGGGATTGCATTCCAAATTCAAGATGATATTTTAGATGTCACAAGTACAGCCGAGGTTCTCGGAAAGCCGATTATGAGTGATGAAAAGAATGAAAAGACAACTTATGTTACATTAGTTGGATTAGATAAAGCAAAGAAATATGTAGAAACTATTTCTATGGAAGCAATTGAAACATTACATCAGTTCCAAAGCGAAGATTTATTCTTGGAACAATTATTGACAGCATTGATTCACAGAAAAAAATAAAAGGGGTGCTCTTATGATATTAGAGCGTATTCAGAAAGCAAACGATATTAAAAAGTTAAAATGGGACGAGCTAGAAGTTCTTGCGGCGGAGATTCGCCAGTTTCTGGTTGAGAACGTCAGCAAAACAGGCGGTCATTTGGCCTCGAACTTGGGAACTGTGGAGCTAACTATGGCAATGCATTTGGCATTTTCTCTTCCAAAAGACAAAATGATATGGGATGTAGGTCATCAAGCTTATACACACAAATTGTTGACAGGAAGAAAAGACGGATTTGCCACTTTGCGCCAGTTTGGTGGAATGAGTGGTTTTCCAAAGAGAAAGGAAAGTGACTGTGATGCCTTTGATACAGGGCACAGTTCAACCTCTATTTCTGCAGGGCTTGGTTACGTTGCTGCTCGTGATTTGTTGGGAGAGAATTATCGGGTGGTTTCTGTTATAGGAGATGGTTCTATGACGGGCGGTATGGCGTATGAAGCATTGAATAACGCTGCCCATTTAAAGAGTAATTATATTATTGTGTTAAATGATAACAACATGTCTATTTCAGAAAATGTGGGTGGTATGTCCATGTATCTAAATGGACTTCGTACTGCTGATTTTTATATCGGATTAAAGAAAGGGGTTACAGATACCCTTCAGAAGATTCCAGGCGTTGGAGAACCATTGGTGTCTGGAATTCGAAAAACTAAAAATGGTATAAAGCAACTTTTTGTTCCGGGTATGCTGTTTGAGGATATGGGTATTACCTATTTGGGACCAGTTGATGGACATGATTTAAAGCAACTGTATCGTACTTTTAAAGAAGCACAAAAAATGGACAATGCAGTGATTGTCCATGTAAAGAGTAAAAAAGGAAAAGGTTATGCTCCAGCAGAAAGAGATCCTGCCAAATTCCATGGAGTAGGAACTTTTGATTTGGCAACAGGAGAAACATTGGAGAAAAAGGAAGCAGACACATACACGGATGTGTTTGCAGATGCAATGTGTAAGTTGGGCGAAAAAGAACCGAAACTAGTGGCGATTACTGCTGCTATGAAGAACGGAACCGGACTTTGCAAGTTCCAAGAAAAGTTCCCGGATAGATTTTTTGATGTTGGTATTGCCGAAGGGCATGCAGTTACTTTTGCAGCAGGATTGGCTGCGGCAGGATTGAAACCAGTCTTTGCTGTTTATTCTGCATTTTTGCAACGTGGATATGACCAGATTGTGCATGATGTTTGTATGCAAAAATTGCCGGTTATATTTGCAATTGATCGAGCTGGTCTGGTGGGGAACGATGGAGAGACTCATCAAGGGGTATATGACATCGCATTTTTGAATCATATCCCGAACATGACCATTTTAGCTCCGAAGAACAAAAAAGAACTTTATGAAATGATGGAATATGCCATTTCGCTTGATGGACCGGTTGCTATTCGGTATCCGAGGGGAACAGCATACGATGGCTTGAGCGAATACCAAGAGCCAATCGATTATGGAAAGAGTGAAGTGGTTTATAAGGAGTCTGATATTGCCATTTGGTCGGTTGGTCACATGATGGAAGTGGCAGAACAAGTGCAGCAACTTCTAAAAGAACAGGGATATGCTTGCAGCCTTATCAATGCACGTTTTGTAAAACCAATCGACACAGAGATGCTAGATGCTTTGACATCTGACCATAAGTTATTTGTTACTATTGAAGAGGCCACTGTTTCCGGCGGTTATGGGGAACATGTAGCCAAATATATTTTAGAAAAGCAATTGCAAGTGAATGTTCAAGTACATGGAGTTCCGGATATCTATGTGGAACATGGAAGTATTGGGAAGTTAAGAGAAACCATTCAACTAGATGCAAAATCTATCGCAGATGCTGTAATAAAGGCAAGGAATGAGATGCAACAATAGGAGAATATATGAAAGAACGTTTAGACGTATTACTGGTAAAAAGAAATTTGGCTGAATCCAGAGAAAAAGCAAAAGCTATTATCATGTCAGGTAATGTCTTTGTAGAAGGGCAGCGTGAGGACAAGGCCGGCAGTACCTTTTCAGAAGATGTTACTATCGAAGTCAAAGGTAATAAATTGCCATATGTCAGCCGAGGAGGACTGAAATTAGAAAAAGCAATCGCCAATTTTGATGTACAATTGCAGGATAAGGTTTGTACTGATGTGGGGTCTTCCACAGGTGGATTCACAGATTGCATGCTGCAAAATGGAGCAAAGAAAGTTTTTGCCATTGATGTGGGGACCAATCAACTGGCATGGAAATTGCGACAGGATGAACGAGTGGTCTGTATGGAAAAGACAAACATTCGTTATGTGACACCAGAGGATTTGGGCGAAACCATCGATTTTTCATCCATTGACGTTTCCTTTATTTCGCTAACCAAGGTGTTACAGCCGATATACAATTATCTGAAAGAAGAAGGACAAGTTGTGGCGCTTATTAAGCCACAGTTTGAAGCAGGACGTGAAAAAGTTGGAAAGAAGGGTGTGGTACGAGAAAAGAGTACCCACTATGAAGTGATCGAGATGGTATTATCTTACGCCGCCTCAATTGGCTATCAGGTCATGAATCTTGACTTTTCACCGATCAAGGGACCGGAAGGAAATATCGAATATTTGGCACATTTTAAAAAGACAGGCCAGGTAAGTACCATTGCAGAGGTGGACTTGGATTGGAAACAAGTTGTGGAAGCTGCCTTTGAAACACTGGCAAAATAAGGAGGTTGGTTATGGAAAAGTTTTATGTAATTACCAACAAGACGAAAGATAAGTCGTTAGAAATTACTTATCAGATTAAGAACTACATAGAAGCAAAAGGAAAAACCTGTTTGCTTGCAGTAGACTGCCAAACAGTGCCGGAAGATACAGATTGTGTTTTGGTTTTGGGAGGCGATGGCACGCTGATTCGCGCCGCAAGGGAATTACAATCATGTGATGTTCCGCTTATGGGTATCAATATGGGTACACTGGGATATTTGGCAGAAGCAGATACCAGCAATCTGAATGAAAGTTTAGATGCCCTCATGGAAGAAGAAACATATGTGGAAGCCCGAATGATGCTACATGGAGTAGTGAATGACCGTATAGAGGATGTGGCTTTAAATGATATCGTCCTTACTAGAAAAGGAGAGCTTCGTGTCATTAAGTTTAACATTTATGTGAACGGAGAACTTCTAAATACTTATCGTGCAGACGGAGTCATTATTTCTACACCAACAGGTTCTACCGCCTATAATTTATCTGCAGGCGGACCGATTGTAGAGCCGACCGCAGCAATGATTGTAATCACACCGATTTGCTCTCATGCATTAAATACCAGCAGTATTGTGTTGTCAGCTGAAGATGAGATTGTAGTGGAAGTTGGTCCGGGAAGAGATGGTGGTATTGAAGAAGCAAGTGTTTCTTTTGACGGGGAACACAGCGTCATCGTCAGCACCGGTGAAAAGATTGTGGTCAGAAAGGCAAAAGACACAACGAAACTTTTGAAGTTGAGTAAAGTTAGTTTCTTGGAGAGACTTCGAAAGAAAATGAAAGGAAACTAGAAATGAAAGTTAACAGACATGTAAAAATAGTGGAATTAATCAATAAGTATAATATTGAAACTCAAGAAGAATTGACGGAACTGTTAAAACAAGAAGGCTTTCAAGTTACTCAAGCTACAGTTTCCAGGGATATTCGAGATTTGAAATTGAGCAAGGTACCGACAGATGGAGGGAAACAAAAGTATATCGTTTTGAAAGCAACTGAAAATGCCTTGCGCGACAAATACATTCGTATTATGAAGGATGGCTTCGTATCCATGGATATGGCTATGAATATTTTGGTTATCAAGACCGTTTCGGGAATGGCAATGGCTGTAGGGGCTGCCATCGATGAAATGCAGTGGAGTGAAATCGTAGGATGTATTGCAGGTGACGATACTGTTATGTGTGCAATACGTACTATGGAAGAAACAGCAATTGTGATGGATAAAATCCGAAAGATTGTTTTATAAATTGCCAAAGAGAGTGTTTGGGAGAAACCAATGTTACAACATTTATATGTGAAGAATCTCGCGTTGATAGACGAGATAGAAGTAGACTTTCAAAAAGGTCTTAATATTTTAACCGGAGAAACTGGAGCAGGAAAATCCATTATTTTAGGCTCTATAAATTTGGCCCTTGGCGGACGCTATTCTTCTGACATTTTGCGAAACGAAGAAGAACCGGGATATGTTGAATTGACCTTTTATGTAGAAAATGAAGCCCAAATCAAACTTTTGAAGTCCATGGATATTTTCCCAGAGGATGGAATGGTTGTCCTGGGCAGAAAAATGATGGGAAAACGAAGTGTCAGCAAGATTAATGGTGAAACAGTATCTGCCACGCAATTAAAGGAAGTGGCAGAGGTTTTGATTGATATTCATGGTCAACACGAACACCAATCCTTGCTATATAAGAAAAATCATTTGACTATTTTAGATGATTTTGCAAAAGAAAAAATTCAATTCTGTAAAGAGGCTACGGCAGAAGCATACAAGGCTTATAAGGTGTGCAAGGAAGAGCTGGAGTCTGCTAATCTTGACGAAACTGCACGGGCAAAAGAGATAGATTTTCTGGAGTTTGAAATTCGTGAAATTCAAGGCGCAAATTTGAAAGAACAGGAAGATGAACTATTAGAAGAACAGTATAGGCGTATGGTCAATGGAAAGAAAATCACCGGAAACCTAGATGAAGCTTATGGTCATACAGCTATGGCGCATACAAATGCTAGTGATGAGATTAGTCGAGCAATACATTGCCTTCAAGATGCAGCTAGATATGATGAAAAGGCTAACGAATTATATGAGCAACTTTCAGAAGTGGATAGTTTGTTAAATGATTTTAACCGTGAACTTTCTGATTACAGGGAGTCTTTTGAATTTTCCGAAGAAGATTTTTATGAGGTTGAAACTCGATTAAATGAAATCAATCGTCTAAAATCAAAATATGGAAATAGTGTGGAAGAAGTCCTTGCATATTGTAAAGAAAAAGAAGAAACACTAAAGAAACTTCAAGATTATGATATGTATTTGGAAGCATTGCGCAAAAAAATGTCAGACGCAGAAAAACATGTCAAAGTAGCTTCGGAACAGCTCTCTGCACTACGAAAGGAAGCTGCAAAGGAATTGGCAGAAGTGATTCGCGTCGGATTATTGGACTTAAATTTCTTGGATGTAAAATTCGAGATTGTTTTTGAAACATTAGACCATTATACTTCTCAAGGAATGGATGATGTAGAGTTTATGATTTCCACAAATCCAGGTGAAGAGATTAAGCCACTTGGAAATGTGGCATCCGGAGGAGAACTTTCTCGTATTATGCTTGCAATAAAAACTGTTTTGGCAGAAAAAGACCAAGTAGAGACTTTGATCTTTGATGAAATCGATGTGGGAATCAGTGGTAGAACGGCGCAGAAAGTGTCAGAAAAAATGGCAGTCATCGGTAAGATGCACCAAGTTATCTGTATCACTCATTTGGCACAGATTGCAGCTATGGCAGATGCTCACTACGCAATAGAGAAGAAAGTATCGGGCGGAAAGACCAAGACCCATATTTCTCTTTTGAATTCAGAGGAAGAGATCACTGAACTTGCGCGCATTCTTGGTGGTGCAGAGATTACAAGTACAGTTATGCAAAGCGCCGCTGAAATGAAGAAATTGGCAAAGCGAACAAAATAAAACAGGGTGAAAAATTGAATATTCCACATAATAAAGTAGACACTTCAAGTGAGGTGTCTACTTTTTTGTTGGGAGGAAAAAAATGCGAAAGTGGTGGTATAAAAGAATTTTCATTATAATATTTGTTTTGACTGGCGTGCTGGGAACCGGGTTTGGTATAGAGGAGAAGAATGAACAAGATGCGAAACAATGGGTTAACACACAGACTGTCAATGATACCATGCTGATTCCTGGTGGAATGCCAATTGGAATCTATATGGAGACTGATGGTGTCTTGGTTCTTGGAACAGAATGTATGAATTGTATAGACGGAAATGAATATGAGCCGGCAAAAAATCTAGTAAAAGCAGGGGATTACATCGTAGGAATTAACGGTGAAGAGATAGAAAGCAAAAAGGAATTGGTGCGGGTAGTTTCAAAACTAGAATCTGCGCAAGTTGTTTTGAATTTGCGAAGGATGAACGAGCAAATTGACGTGAAAATGAAATGTGCTGAAGTGAAAACAAAAGTCTATAAACTTGGCCTTTGGGTAAAGGATAATACGCAGGGACTTGGGACCCTTACTTACGTAACTTATGACAACCGTTTTGGTGCGTTGGGACACGGCATTCATGATTCTGACAGCAAAGAACTTTTGGAAATCACAAAAGGCTCCGTATATGAAACTAATATTGTAGGTGTTCGAAAAGGTGTCAAAGGAGAGCCGGGTGGTTTGGAAGGTATTATAGTTTATAATCGTTATAACAAGACAGGGACTATTGATAAGAATACAGAAAATGGAATTTTTGGTACACTTACTAATCTGGATGCGGTATTAGATAATCAAGCCCCTGTTCCAATTTGCAAAAAGAAAGACATCCGTTTGGGAGACGCAACCATACTGTGCACTATAGATGGAGAATTAGAGGAGTATTCAATTAAGATTAAAAATATAGATACCTATACGGCAAATGTAAATAAAGGGATTATCATAGAGATTACGGATGAGAGATTATTGGAATTGACGGGAGGTATTGTGCAAGGGATGAGCGGAAGTCCAATATTGCAGAATGGGAAGATTGTTGGTGCTGTGACACATGTGCTAGTGAATAACCCAGAGAAGGGGTATGGGATATTTATAGAAGACATGTTAAAAACAGAGGAGTAAGAGGGGATGTCAAAGTGGCATCTCCTTTTTAGTGAGATGTATAATTAATGAAAAATAATGAAAAATAGTGAAAAAATAGTGTAATTTTAGTGGAATTTATTTATGAATACAGGTATAATACAGTTAGAGGAAATGGAGGCGAAAAGAATGATTAAAGTTACACTAACAAATGAAATTATGAAAAGAGTTTTAGAAATTGACCATAATCGTTTCTCGTTGAATACGATAGAATTGCCACCACTGACAAAAAACAGATTAAGGAAAATTTCCAAGAAGAAAAGTTCCTATGCATCGAATAAAATTGAAGGAAATCCATTGACAGAAAAGCAGGCAGAGGAAGCGATTGAAAGCGATCCGCATAAACACTTTTTAAAACCAGAACAGGAAGTGCGTAATTATTTCCTTGCACTAAACCTATTGGAAGAAAAATTGAAAAGAAAAGAAGTTTTTTCAAAGGAAATGATTCTCGAGGTGCAGGCGTTGGTTGAAAAAGGAGCCTCAAAAGAAAAGATTGGATTAAGGGGAGCTATGCCACCAGGTGTTTTATTTGCTGTTTATGATTCGGAGACTGGTAGACTGGAATATATTCCACCAGAATATAAGGATATACCGAAGTTGTTGGACGAACTGGTAGAATATGTTTCTACTACAGATGACCATCCACTTATTATTGCAGCAGTAGTACATTATCAATTAGTAACTATACATCCATTTGAAGATGGAAATGGAAGAACTACCCGATTGTTGTCTGGATATATTTTAGATTACTATGGATATGGTTTTCAAGGGATCGGTTCATTGGAAGAATATTTTGCTTATGACCCAGATGAATATTACGCATCTTTGCAGATGAGATTGCCGGCACTATATTATTCGGGAAGAGACAACCCTCCGCATCCAGAAATATGGTTTAACTATTTCTTGAGGATGATGGAACTATATTCTAAGAAAGTCTATGAATTGTCTAAAGAATCAGAAAGAGATGGATTTCTGGGAAGTTTTTCGCATCTTAATGCAAAAGAAAAGGAAATGTTGGCATTTTTATTACAAAAGGGATTGTATGAGTTCACACCAATACAAATAAGTAAGTTGTTAGGAGTTACAAATAAAACAATTATTAATCGGTGTGCAAAGTTATCCCAAAATGGTTTTTTAATTCCAATTATTGTCAAAGAAAGAATTTGTTCTTATCGAGTGAGTGAGTTTGCAATAATAAATAAGAGTAATATTGAACAGTCTTTTATTTCAGAAACCTAGCCCCTTATTGAAATAAGAGGACATAATAAAATGGTTTGTTTCAAAACAGTGTAGAAAGGATTCGCTTATGACAATTGAAAGAAAAGCAAGTAACATTGAATCTAGATTCAGAATAGAAGAAAGAGTATTTCATCTTCAAATTGAAACAACGGAAGGTCTAACAGATTTAACAGTTAAACAAACAATCATTCAGGAAGATGACGAAAATATAAGAGTTACTCTTACGGCTATGGTTCAGGGGGTGTTACATTCGTATGAATCTAATACAACTGAAGCGACTTTACTCTCTCTTGCGAAAAATTTACCTGAAGGATGGAAGATTAAAGCTTGTATTTCTTGTCGCCATGGTCATTTCTGTCCGGTGGGTAATTACGATAATGAACTGTTTTGCGTAACAGATTTTGAACCCAAAGAGATTCGTGATTTGTGGCATGTTACAGAAGAGGAGAGCGAAAGAAAAAAAAGAAGTCGGACATTGTTTGATTTTTGTGAAAAGTATAAAGAACAATCTAAAGAGTATTTTACATACAATGATTACTATTATGAAATGAAAAAATAATGGATTGATGTGTGGACAAAATATTGTCACAAATGACAATTAAAAGGAGATGATTTTTTGAAATTGCGAGATGTCAAACATTTATTGTTGGTTCAATCTTTATGGAATCCAAGCTGCATATGGCTTTATTTTCAGTTATGAATTCAAAGACAAAAACTTATGCAATGAAGATTTTGCAGAACAACTTTACAGCGCACTTATGGGAAGTGATTCTGACTCTGTAGGAAAAGCAGACTGGGTAGGAAAACTTGAAAGTGGTTGGACAAGAGAAGCAGTCTTTAATGGCTTTGTAGGAAGTCAGGAATTCATGGGTATCTGTAACAGCTACGGAATTGTAAGATAGTGAAATAATATGAGGCAGTCACATGAACGAAAAATCGGGAGTGTGGCTGCTTTCATTCTATTAAATTTTTATAAATTGTGAAATTTGAAAGTAAAATGGGTTGAAATTCTTGAAAAGTGCATTAAAATAATTGTGTTAAATAGTTGATTAAAAACTTGGTTTATAAGGCGGTGAAGGTACAATGTCAGTAACAAGAAAACGATATTTTCTTCGTTTAATAGGACGAATTATAATTTTTATTATTTGCGCAATTATGTGTTTTACATATCCAAAGGCTTTTGAGATTCTAAAGGGTGGTAATTTCTTTGAAGGATTTTCGGTGTTACATTTGCTTTGGATTGTTTGGATGTTTGATATGCTTTTTCAAATTGTTCCAATCAAGAACAAGCTTGCGCTGGGGTCTCAAAAACTGTTTGCAAATCGTTTTCAACCAATACGAGAAAAGATCAATTATAAGGTTCTAAAAGAATATGTTATCTCAACGACCAAAGCAGCATACAAGGTGTTTATCATATGGGTATTGCTAATTGCAACGATTGGTGTATTGTATTTCAATGACGTGATAAACAATGTGGGCTTGTTTATGATTTCAGTGCTTTTTTATGTTTGTGATTTAATATGCGTTTTGATTTGGTGCCCGTTTCGCTTGATTATGAAAAATAAGTGCTGTACGACATGTCGTATTTTCAACTGGGATCATTTGATGATGTTTTCCCCACTCATATTTATTGATGGTTTTTATTCGATTTCCCTGGTTGTTGCGGCAAGCTTGGCTTGGCTTATATGGGAATTGTGTGTTGCGATATATCCGGAACGCTTTAGTGAGAGAACAAATGCAGCATTAAAATGTTCAGAATGTACAGATAAGTTATGTACTCAATACTGTCAAAAGTTAAGATAATCTTAATATTAAAAAGAAATTTATTGCTCCAAAAACTTTCATTTGCTATAATAGGTACAAATTGTTTTACGAGGTGCATTATGAATTCTTTATTTGATATTTCAGGAAAGAAAGCCATTGTAACCGGAGGAACAAGAGGTCTGGGATACAGCATGGCAGAAGCATTAGCGGAATCAGGTTGCCAGGTAGTGATCATTGGTTCTTCTGAAAGAGTCTTTGAATCGGCAAAGAGTTTACGCGATAAAGGATATTGGTGTGAAGCTGTACGAGCTGACCTTGGTGTACAGGAAGAAAATTACAGAGCGTTTCAAGAATGTCTTGAATTCCTTAATAACGACCTTGATATTATGGTGAACTGTGCGGGAATCCAGAGAAGACATTGGCCGGAAGAGTTCCCGATGGAAGATTGGGATGATGTGATAAATGTAAATCTGAAATCGGTATGGATTATGTGTCAGGAAGCTGGAAAAATAATGCTTTCAAAAGGTTATGGAAAGATTATTAACATTGCATCTATGCTTTCCTTCTTTGGAGGGCATACTGTACCTGCGTATGCAGCATCAAAGGGTGGAGTTATGCAGCTTACAAAAGCGTTATCAAATGATTGGGCAAGTCGCGGAATTAATGTAAATGCAATAGCACCGGGATATATGGCTACAGATTTAAATGCTGCGTTAATTAATAATCCTGAACGTTCTGCACAGATAGAGGCACGTATTGCGGCGGAGCGCTGGGGTACAGGCGATGATATGAAGGGGGCAACTATTTTCCTTGCTTCACCAGCTAGTGATTATGTATGCGGTGCAATTATCCCTGTTGATGGTGGATATTTAACAAAATAAACATACACATAAGAGGAGGAAGAAAAAATGTGGTTTTGGTTAGCAATTATTACTTTGATTTGTTGGTCCGGATCGGACCTATTTTCAAAAATTGGCTGTAGAGATGCAAAAGATAAATACAGTCATTTAAAAATGGTCATGGCAGTGGGCGTAGTTATGGGTATTCATGCCCTGTACGAAATATTTGTTGGAGGAACAGAAATTTCATTGCAAATTATTTTGACCTATTTGCCAGTATCACTTTTGTATATTGGTTCTATGGCAATGGGATATTTGGGACTTCGTTACATAGAATTGTCAATTTCATCACCGATTTGTAATTCATCAGGAGCTTTGGTGGCAGTTATGACACTTTTCATGGTTGGATTTTCAGAGTATTCGCCACTGGCTTTGGCGGCAATTGCACTTGTTTGTGTTGGTGCTTTTGGATTGGGATTAGTAGATTATTTTGAAGATGAAGAACTCCGCGCAAAACGTCAAGAAAAAGGAAACTACAAATATGCTAAAAGCTTGATTGCTTTGGCATTACCTGTTGCGTATTGTATTTTGGATGCGATAGGAACCTTTGCTGATAATCGTGTGTTAGAAGTTTTAAATGAAGACAGTGCAAATGTAGCATATGAGTTAACATTCTTATTCGTAGGAATTCTTTGCTTCATTTATGTGGTGATTATTAAAAAGGATAAATTAATTCCAAAGATGGAAGCTCCGAAATATGTTGGCGCAATCTGCGAAACTGCAGGACAATTTGCCTATATTTATGCTATTGCAGATACAGCGCATTTAGCAATGTCAGCGCCGATTATTTCATCTTATTGTGCAGCATCTGTTTTGTGGAGTCGCATTTTCCTAAAAGAAAAATTGTCGTGGAAACATTACTTGATGATTGTGTTAATTGTAATCGGTATTGCAATTATGGGATTTTTGGATATGTAATAAATGTAATATCTATAAGGAATGCAGAAGAGCCTGCATTCCTTTTTGTATGTGTGGACAGTATGACGTGACTGTGAAAAGTATTGTAAAAATAATAGTTCTATGTTAAAATATTTCGGTGACTTTGAGAAACGTTAGTTATGCTTTATATAAAACATATGAAGAAATATGGGGAGTACGAATATGCAAACAATTATAAATGCAATCGGAAGTCTTTATCATCATGCAGACATTGTGGTTGATGCGATTTTTTGGGCACTTGGTATTTTTGGTATTCACAGTACTGTATATTGGATTATCGGGTTCTTTTTTACAAGAAAATTCAAACCTGCAAAGAACATGCATAAGTATGCTATTTGCGTAGCAGCAAGAAATGAAGAAGCGGTAATTGGAAATCTATTAGACAGTATCAAACAACAGGATTATTCAAGCGAATTATTGACAGTCTTTGTGGTAGCAGATAACTGTACAGACAGCACGGCAAAAGTGGCGCGTGAAAATGGTGCTATATGTTACGAAAGATTCAATGAAACGGATAGGACAAAAGGATTTGCTTTACAATTTCTATTTAAAAACATTGAAAAAGATTATGGAATTGACTCTTTTGAAGGATATTTTATCTTTGATGCGGACAACCTTTTAAATACCGATTATATTTCTAGAATGAATGATTCTTTTGATTCTGGTCTTAAAATTATTACTTCATACAGAAATACGAAAAACTTCGATGAAAACTGGATTGCGGCATCCTATGCACTTCATTGGCTTCGTTCCATCCGCAAGAACCACAGAACTCGTTCTGTTTTACGTTTGGCAACAAATATTCAAGGGACAGGATTCTTGTTTGCCAATGAGCTGGTAAAAGATGGTTGGAACTATACATCTTTGACTGAAGATAGAGCTTTTACGGCAGACGCAGTAGCTCATGGGTATGAGATTTCATACAACGATGCAGCTGTTTTTTATGATGAGCAGCCAATTAGCTTGAAAATAGCCTTAAGACAACGTTTAAGATGGTCAAAAGGTCACTTGATGGCGTTCCAAGAAACAGGATGGGCATTATTTAAGAATATTTTTGTGGGTAACTGCTATCGAGATAAATCCGTAAAGAGAAAATTTACCAAGGAAACGTTCTTGGAAGGGATTCGTCATCGCTGGGCATCTTTTGATACGTTGGCGCAATTATTTCCATCTGTAGTGATTCGCACATTTTTATGGGTCATTGTAGGATTGTTTTTCTATGCATGTTTCCGTTCATCAATCGGTTTTACCAATATGCGTATCTTTAACCCAAATGGAAATATTGTATCAAGAGCGTTATACGCAATTTTGGGTGATGTTTCTGCCAATGCAAATCCAGGCGTCAGTGCATTTTTCTGCAGTATGGGATTAACCATTCTTTGGAGAGTAGTCAGCAGATGCAGTGGGCATCTTGAGAAAATGTTAATTGCAGCCTACGTATTTTTTATGGAAAGAAAGAGAATTATCAAAATTCCACTATATAAAAAGATTTGGTACTGCATTATGTGGCCAACCTTTGATATGATTCATAGATACACTATGTATGTCGCAATGTTTGTAAAAGTAACCTGGAAACCAATACCTCACACAAGTAAAGTCACAATTGATGACATTAAAAAGTAAGATGGAACGGTTAATAGAAAAATTAGAGGCATTTTTGCCAATCAAGAAAACAATAAAAAGTGTAATTAGAAAAGCGTTTATATTAGCTCTTCCGTACATCCTTATGGATGGCTTTGTCCGTATATTGGCAAGTGAAGTGAGCTATTTCAGAAAGGAAATGGTATTGCCAACCATTTTATTTTCTGTGTTTTGGATTACTCTATTTGTAGGAATTCCGATGAACTTAAAAAGGAATATTGGGCGAATCGTCTATGCGGTTTGTTTTGCGGTTTATTTTCTTTTGTTTTTGACAAACTGCATTTATTTTCCATACACAGGATTCTTTTTTGGTTTTAAGCTGTTAATGCTTGCAGGAGAGGGCAGCTCTTACATTATGAGTACTATTGCAAATACAAGCCCGACAATTTTCCTGGTATGCTTTGTGATTTTGGCACTTGCAGTGTTAATTGTTTGGAAGTTCCCAAAACGAGAAAAAGGAAATATCCGCAGTCTTGTTTTGATTGCTCTTATCTTTCTGATTGGACATGGTTTTACACCGTCACTATTAGGGTCTGCTAATGACAATCTGCAATGGGACACTTGGCGTAATCCACGTAATGTATATCAAAATTTTAACGATAGCAATAAAAATATGAAAATCTGTGGATTGTACGAATATGTGGCTAGAGATTTTGACGTGACATTTTTGCAGGCGAAAGAGGAGGAGAGTGAGGAGGAAAAGACTTTCCTTGACAGTTCTTACAGTGAACTTACTACGCATGCAGTGAATGAATATACAGGTATTTTCAAAGGGAAAAATGTCATTTTTGTTCAATTGGAAGGAATCGACAATTGGATTTTTAATAAAGATGATATGCCAAACCTTTATAGTATGCGAGATCACGCCTTGGTATTTGAGGACCATTATTCATACTATAATGGTGGTGGATCCACTTTTAATTCAGAGTTAGCGGTCAATACAGGTTTAATATCGCCGGTTACGTTTAATCAAAATGCGTACACTTTTAGTACTAATTTATATACCCAATCTCTGCCTAAATTGTTTAAGCAACAAGGGTATAGTGCCAATGCTTTTCATATGAATACTGGCGAGTATTACTCTCGTGAACTTAATTATGTAAATTGGGGATATGATGAGTATTATGGCTTGCTAGACGAGAAAAAGTACACAGATTCTTCCTATGAATTAGATAGAGAATTGATTTTAAACGAAAGTTTTAATCGCAAGCTTTTCTGGCAGGAAGAACCATTTATGCATTATATCATTACCTATACGCCGCACACACCATTTGATGCGACAAAAGGTAAAGGGAAAATGTTAGCACAGGAGATTTATGGTGAGGCTATTCCGGAAATGTCCGAAGAAGACTGTGCACGCATGTATGCAAAAGAAACAGATAATATGATTGGAATGCTGATGGCAGCACTTCAAGAACACAATTTTTATGACAATACGGTTTTGGTGTTTTTTGCCGATCATTATCTGTATACATTGAATGATAAGACTATTTTAGATAAATATAAAAATACAAGCAATCATTTGATTAATCAGACACCATTCCTGATTTGGAGCAGTGATTTGGAGCCTGATAAAATTGACAAGGTAAATTCTCAATTAGATATTTTGCCAACTGTTTTAAATATGTTTGGCATGGAATATCAAGAAGAACTCTTTATTGGTAATGACATCATGGATCCGAATTATCAAGGCTATGTCTTTTTCAGTGACTATTCTTGGTATGATGGAAATGTGTATGTAGAGAATGGGGAAGCGACCAACGGAATGGTTACGGATCCTAATTATATCACTGATATGAATGGTCTTATAAATCATCTAGTACGAAAAAATGATTTGACATTAAAGTATGACTATTTGAGAAGGTTAAAAAAATGAGTAATGATTTTTCACAAGGAAGGGTTTGGCGAAACATTGTTTCCCAAGCCATTCCTTTAACTTTGGCTGAATTTGTACATTTATTATATAACATAGTAGATCGCATCTATATTGGGCACATGGAAGGTGTAGGGAATATGGCTCTCACAGGTGTTGGAATTACCTTTCCGATTGTTACATTGATCGCAGCTTTTACAGCTTTGTTTGGAAAAGGCGGAACTCCACTATTTTCTATTGCGCGAGGTGCGAAAGAGGATGAAAAGGCAGAGAAAATTATGGGAAATGTTTTTTCATTACTTTTTATGAGCTCTTTGGTATTATTTTTGGGATGCTATTTATTCCGAAAACCTATTTTATACTTATTTGGTGCTAGCGATCAATCTTATGTCTACGCAAATCAATACCTTAAAATCTATTTGTTAGGCACTCCGTTTGCGATGCTGACTACAGGAATGAATGGATTTATTAGCGCACAAGGGTTTCCTAAAATCGGCATGTTGACAACCATTTTGGGAGCTATTTTAAATCTGATATTGGACCCGATTTTTATATTCGGATTACATATGGGAGTTGGAGGTGCTGCACTGGCGACAGTTATAAGTCAGGTAGTATCAGCTATATGGGTGATTGCATTTTTAACAAGCAAGAAAGCATTGCTTACAATCAAAAGGGAAAATTTCAAACTTGATGCATCCATGGCAAAAGAAATAGTTGGTTTGGGAACTGCAGGCTTTATTGTACAGGCAACCAATTGTCTAGTGCAAATCGTTTGTAATGTGACTTTACAAAATTTTGGCGGCGATTTATATGTAGGCGTTATGACAGTGCTGAACTCTGTACGTGAGATACTGGGACTTCCTGTTAGTGGGATTACCAGTGGTGCACAACCGGTGCTGGGCTATAATTATGGAGCAAAAAGAAATGATAGAGTAAAGGAAGGCATTCGATTTACAGCTTTAATCGGTACGGTTTATACGGTTATGGCATGGATTGTGATTATGATTATTCCAAAGACTTTGTTCCAAATATTCACAAATGACGTGTCAGTTATAGAAAAAGGACCGAAAGCATTAAATATCTATTTCTTTGGATTCTTCTTTATGTCCTTCCAGTTTGCCGGGCAGACAGTGTTCCAAGCACTTGGTAAGGCAAAACAGGCTGTGTTCTTTTCGTTGCTTCGAAAAGTTTTCATAGTTGTGCCATTGACATTGTTATTGCCTTATATCGGATTTGGTGTTCATGGAGTATTTTGGGCAGAACCGATATCCAATGCCATTGGAGGATTAGCATGCTTTATTGCTATGTGGCTTACGGTATATAAAAAGCTATAAAAATAGACGGAATTTTCAATTAGGAAATTCCGTCTTATTTTTTATGATTCGCTTTTCAGTTTTATGAGTTTCCATTTACCACTATTGTATCGCCAAATAACAAGAGCTGAACGAAGAATCTGGTCAAGCGCCATGGCAGCCCATGCACCATATAATCCCAGTCCGGCAGAGACGAGAACAATTGCAGCAATTGGGCGTACAAGTAAAATGGTTATGAAAGAAAATATTGCAACTGATTTTGTGTCGCCGGCACCACGTAAACCACCGGCAATAATAAATTGTGAACTTTGGAATGGTTGCAAAAATGCAACAAATAACATAATCAATCCACCTATACGGATAATCTCCGGATCGCTGTTATAGAGTGAAACCAGAGGACCGCCGAAGACAGCGAAGGTAATACCTAACACAATGGAAACAATAAAGCCAACGGTTCGGGTTCGGCTACAGTATGCTTGAGCCATATCTGTTCTTCGTTTTCCAAGAGATTGTCCCATCAGTGTGGTGGCAGATACCGCGAAGGCTTGTCCTGTCATAAATGAAAGAGCTTGGATGTTCATACAAACTTGGTGAGTTGCATAAGCAGTAGTTCCAAGAGTGGCAACCGTCTTTGCAAAAATAATCATACCGGCACGCATGAGAAGTTGTTCAACCATGGCAGGAAAACCAATGTTTACCATATTTCCAAGCACGATTTTGTTCGGCCTAAATCCTAATTTTAATTCTAATTTCAAGAATCCATTTCCACGAAGAATTACAGTTGCTGCTATTATAAAGGCCACAATTTGGCCGATGACTGTAGCAAGAGAAGCACCTGCAACACCTAACTCTGGGAAACATAAGTTTCCGTAAATAAGTAACCAGTTAAATACTACATTTACTGCGTTTGCGATTAAGTTATATACCATACATGTTTTGGAGTCCCCCACAGCTCGTAAGGCGGCAGTGATGGTACTGGTTAGGGCAAAACTTAAAAATCCTATCATCTGAATCTGTAAGTATTCAGTTGCCCACTTTGTAACAATCCATTCTGTGGAACCCATAAAGATAACCAATGGTTTCGCAAACACGGCTCCGAGTATAGATAAAATTATTGTAGCGACAAAAGTAAAAAGAAGACCTTGCCGAACTACTAAGTTGGCTTGTTTGCCGTCACCAGTTCCTTTATTTCTTGCAACCAAGGCAGTCACACCAGTATTCATTGCTATAAATGCAGCCATAAGTAAAAATTTTGGTTGTGTCGTAAGACCTACTGCAGCAAGAGCCTGTGTTCCGATTTCCGGATGGGCTTTTCCACCCATGGAACCAACCATCATCAAATCTACCATGGAAGTGAGCTGGGTTAGGAGTAGTTCAACAAAACTCGGCCATGCGATGCGAATAATATCTTGATATAATTCTTTTGATTTTACACCGTCAGGTAGTTTTTTGCTTACTTTTAAATCGTCTGAAACTGCAGTATCCCCGTAGGGTAACCTGTCGAGAGTGGTCTGTAAACGTTCATTACTTTTCATTTTTGTTTCTCACCTGTTTCGTATTAGATTTTACTTGTAGTATTATAGCACTTATGGTAGAAAAAACCAAGATTGATTTTACCTATTGTCAGTGATATAATTTGTGTAGATCAAAATGAATAAAAACGTGATAGGTGTCAGATAAGAGAAATCTTCATTTGGTGAAAAGGGAAGCAGGTGAAAGTCCTGCACGAACTCGTCGCTGTAATGTGGTAGTTTTATTTCATAATGTCACTGGGCAACCGGGAAGGCGAAATAAAATGTAGATCACAGAGTCAGAAGACCTGCCTATGATGGTACTTGGAAGACCACGAGTAATTGGTTAGTACATAGATAGAAAACTTGGCTTTTCTTTTTTGTTACGACCTTTTGCGCCCAATCGCAAAGGTTTTTTTATTTGTTTTTGATAAATATTGACAACAAAGAGGAGAAGAAAATGAAAAAGAAGAAAATTATACTGGGTTCGTTGATTTTGGTCGCATTGATTGCAGTGATGGCAGTTCTTTGGACAAATTTCAAGGAAAAACCTGTTGAAGGAAGTAAAGCCATTACCATTGAAGTGGTAAATGATAAGGAAGAGTCAAAAGTCTATGAGCTTAAGACTGATGCAGAATATTTAAGACAGGCTATGGATGAGGCGAAAAAGCAAGGGTTGACTTTTGAGGGCGAAGAAGGACAGTATGGGTTAAATCTTTTGGTTATTAACGGGCTTCGCGCCGATTTCAACAAAGATGGAGCATATTGGTCTATCATTGTAAATGGAGAATATGGGATGAACGGTGCAGACACGCAGCCGGTAAAGGATGGAGATGCATATAAACTTGTCTACACAAAAGCACAATAAGTCAAAATTTAAAGCAAAAGATATTACAACGATGGCACTCATGGTAGCCGTGATTGAAGTGAGTAAAATACTGCTTTCAAATATTCCAAATGTTGAGTTGACTAGCTTTTGGATTATCATGTTCACTTTGTTTTTTGGTAAAAAAATCTTTTGCGTAATACCGGTTTTTATATTGATAGAGGGCGCCATTTACGGAATTGGACCGTGGTGGATTATGTATCTATATACATGGCCTTTATTAGCGGTTGTAGTTTTAATGTTTCGTAAAAGAACAGATGCTTGGGATTGGGCGATGGTATCTGGACTATTTGGATTACTATTTGGATTCTTTTGTGCTATTCCATATATTTTCACCAGTGGAATAGTAGGGGCTTTTGCATGGTGGATTCAGGGAATTCCGTGGGATTTAGTCCATGGGATCGCCAATTTCGTGATCATGTTAGTGCTCTACAACCCAATGCAGAAGGTGATGGCAAAAGCAAAAAACTGGTAGCAAAAAAATATTTAAAAGAAAGTGGAAAAACCACTTTCTTTTTTTATCAGAAGTGCTATACTTGGAGCAAATAGATACATCATTTCAAACATCGTGAAAATGAGGCGCACAATTATGACCAAACAAAGTAAAAGTTACAAGATTGACATGTGTAATGGACCTGTTTTAAGTAAGATGCTTCTGTTTGCCATCCCATTGGTTTTTTCAGGCATACTACAATTATTGTTCAATGCAGCTGATGTGGTTGTGGTGGGACGTTTTGCAGGAGAAAATGCACTGGCGGCGGTTGGCTCTACTAGTTCATTAGTCAATTTATTCATCAATGTCTTTATGGGATTGTCAATTGGGGTCAATGTCTTAGTGGGGCGTTATTTTGGTGAAAAGCAAGATAAACATTTGAAAGAGACTGTGCATACAGCGGTAGCTGTTAGTTTGGTTAGCGGTATTGCATTAGCTGTGCTGGGAGCATTGTTATCTCCGTTGTTATTGCAGTGGATGGATACACCAACAGAAGTATTACCATTAGCAACAGTGTATCTGCGGATATATTTTCTTGGTATGCCGGCATCCATGATTTATAATTTCTGCGCAGCTGTTCTGCGAAGTATTGGTGACACAAAAAGACCATTATATTATTTAAGTATTGCAGGAGTCATTAACGTAACGCTTAACTTGATTTTTGTTGTAGTTTTTCAATGGAGTGTGTTTGGTGTAGCGTTGGCAACAATCCTTTCTCAATGTGTATCTGCATATTTAGTATTGCGATGCTTAATAAAAGAGCAAGGCGCGTTGCATTTAGAACTAAAAGAGTTAAAGATTCACAAAGATAAGCTAAAGAAAATAATGCAAATAGGTATTCCAGCAGGAATCAATAGTGTAGTATTTTCTGTTTCAAATGTGTTGATACAATCTTCTGTCAACAGTTTTGGAGCAGTAACAGTAGCAGGTAACTCTGCGGCCAGCAATATCGAAGGTTTTGTATATGTTTCTATGAATGCTATTTATCAAGCGAGCATATCCTTTGCCAGTCAGAATGTAGGGGCGCGTAAATATAAAAGACTGGATCGAATTTTGTGGGTTGGTCAGGGATGCGTGACTGTTGTCGGAATAGTTCTTAGTGGTGCAGTCCAAATTTTTGGAACGGATTTATTAGGGTTATATACGAACAATCAGGAAGTTATTGCAGCAGGAATGGTCAGACTTGGAATTATATGTAGCACATATTTTCTCTGCGGTAACATGGAAGTGTTTGTAGGCCTTTTAAGAGGAATGGGATATAGTGTTGCACCAATGATTGAAGCATTGGTGGGGTCATGCGCTCTGCGTGTGGTATGGTTACTCACGGTGTTTCCGTTAGAACAATTCCATAAGATAGAAACAGTCTATATTGTTTATCCGATTTCCTGGGTAGTTACAATCATAGCGCATTGGATTACATATTTGATTGTGAAACGAAAGTTTATAGAAAAGTAAAAAAGAGTGCGAGGAAAATGTCGAAATAAAGAGATGACATTTACTTGCACTCTTATATTTTGCACTAATATAATATGTCATAGGGGTTCAAGAAAATACTAGAAAGGTAGGAAAAAGAAAATGGCGCAGTTAAATGTTGCAATTGGCGACGACAATGAACGGATTTTGGAGGTTTTGGAAGAAATTGTGGAAAGCGACAAGGAACTGAACCTTGTCGGAAAAGCAAACAATGGGGAGGACATGTATCGGATTATACAGAATAAAGAACCAGATGTTGTTTTATTAGACTTGATTATGCCGAAAATGGACGGATTAAGTGTCATGGAATTAGTAGCACAAAACAAAAATCTCAAAAAAACCCCACAATTCATCATTGTCACTGCAATTGGACAAGAAAAGATTACGGAAGATGCGTTCCGAAAAGGAGCAAGTTACTACATTATGAAGCCGTTTCAGAATGAAACTATTTTGAACCGAATAAAATACATAAAGAATGAAGCACCTTATGACAAGCAAACTGTAAAAGATACCGTAGTAAGTAGAGAAGAAGCGCCAAAGAAAAATTTAGAAAGTCAGGTAACAGAAATGATTCATGAAATAGGAATACCTGCGCACATCAAGGGATATCATTATCTGCGCGATGCCATTTTAATGGCAATCGAAGATATGGATGTGCTAAATGCAATTACAAAAATTTTATATCCGACTGTAGCTAAAAAGTATCAAACTACTTCGAGCCGCGTGGAAAGAGCAATACGACATGCGATTGAAGTGGCATGGAGTCGAGGTAAGATTGATATTTTAGATGACCTATTTGGTTACACTATCAGTAATGGTAAAGGCAAGCCTACTAATTCGGAGTTTATTGCTTTGGTGGCAGATACCATTCGTTTACAGCAAAAACGCCCATAAAAACTTGACCGTCAGAATGGCAATGAGTATAATATAAGAGAATGTCGAAAACATAATTTTGGAGGAAAGTATATGAAAAAAATTTTGTTCGCTGCATCTGAATCAGTGCCATTTATTAAAACAGGCGGTTTGGCAGATGTTGTAGGCTCATTGCCGAAGAATTTTACGAAAGATGAATTTGATGTACGTGTAGTACTGCCAAAATATGCATGCATGAAAGAAGTGTGGAAAGAAAAGTTAGAATACATAACCAATTTCTACATGGATTATAATTGGAAAAGTCGTTATGTAGGCATTTTCAAATTAGAGTTAGACGGTATTACCTACTATTTTATAGATAACGAAGAATATTTTAACGGGGACAAGCCATATACCAGTGATGGACTTTGGGATATTGAGAGATTTGGATTCTTTTCAAGAGCAGTCTTGAGTATCCTACCGGTTATTGATTTTAGACCAGACGTGATTCATTGTCATGATTGGCAGACAGGATTAATCCCGGTATATTTGGACCATTTCCGTTTTGAAGGGGAATATTATCGTGACATCAAAACGGTAATGACCATTCACAACTTGAAATTCCAAGGAGTGTGGGGAACCAAAGAAATTCGTGAGATTACAGGGCTTCCGGAGTATTATTTTGCACCGGACAAGCTGGAAGCATATCGCGATGCCAATCTTTTAAAGGGTGGCATAGTATATGCGGATAAAATTACCACAGTAAGTAATACTTACGCAGAAGAAATTAAGATGCCATTTTATGGGGAACGTCTGGACGGGCTGATGAATGCAAGAAGCAACAGTTTGTGTGGTATTGTAAATGGTATAGATTATGAGGAATACAATCCGGAAACAGATATTTGGTTAAAATATAAATATACATTAGAAAACTTCAGAAGACAAAAAGTAAAAAATAAAGTGGCTCTTCAAGAGGAGTTGGGCTTGGACGTGGATCCGAAGAAGATGATGATTGGAATCGTATCACGTTTAACAGATCAAAAAGGTTTTGACCTTATCGCTCACGTTATGGACGAGATGTGTCAAGATGAAGTGCAGTTTGTAGTGCTCGGAACAGGGGATGAGAAGTATGAAAATATGTTCCGCCATTTTGCGTGGAAGTATCCAAACAAAGTATCTGCAAACATTTATTATTCCGAAGCACAATCTCATAAAATCTATGGCTCATGTGATGCATTTTTAATGCCGTCCTTATTCGAACCTTGTGGATTAAGCCAGTTGATGAGTTTGCGATATGGAACATTGCCGATTGTACGTGAAACTGGTGGATTGAAAGATACAGTTGAAGCGTATAACGAATATGAAAAGACGGGAACGGGCTTTAGTTTTGCCAATTATAATGCTCATGAAATGATGAGCGTGGTTCGTTATGCAGAAAAAATATACTATGATAAAAAGCGTGATTGGAACAAGATTGTAGAACGTGCCATGGCAGCAGACTTTTCTTGGAAAACTTCTGCAAAACAGTACGAAGAATTATACAAATATTTATAAAAAGCAAGCCTCCTTGTCGGGAGGCTCTTTGCAATTCTTATAGAGGAGTGAAGCACAAATGAAAATCAAAGAACGATTATTAGATGGTAAAGTACATATTTCTTTCGAGGTATTTCCGCCAAAAACTGATGCCAAGTTTGATAGTGTCATGGATGCTGTTGAGAAAATTGCAAAATTAGCACCTTCTTTTATCAGTGTTACTTATGGCGCTGGAGGCGGTACTAGCAAAAATACAGTCAAAATAGCGTCTCACATACAGAATAATTTGGGCGTGGATAGTATTGCTCATCTGACTTGTGTTTCCTCTACCAAAGAAGAAGTTGGCAAGAGATTAGCAGAAATGAAAGAACAGGGAATTCAAAACATATTAGCTCTTCGCGGAGATATTCCTCAAGATGCCGATTTCCCTATTCCTAATCAATACCAATATGCGTATCAGTTGATTGAAGATATTAAGTCACAGGGTGATTTTTGTATTGGTGCCGCCTGTTATCCGGAGGGTCATGTGGAAAGTGTACACAAAAAAGATGATATTGCCCACTTAAAACAGAAGGTAGAGTGTGGGGTTGATTTTTTGACTAGCCAGATGTTTTTTGATAATTCAGTGTTCTATAATTTCCTGTATCGCATTCGCGAACAAGGAATTACAGTGCCGGTGCTACCTGGAATTATGCCTGTCACCAACGGAAAGCAGATTGCACGCAGTTGTCAGTTGTCAGGCGCAGTTCTTCCAGCAAGATTTCGTGCTATTGTAGACAAGTTTGGAGATAATCCAGATGCGATGCAGCAAGCAGGTATTGCATATGCCACCGACCAAATTATTGATTTAATTGCAAATGATATTCACAATATTCATGTTTATTCTATGAACAAGCCGGGAGTGGCAGAGGCGATTATGAATAACTTGTCAGAGATTTTAAAATAGTGTGAGGAGATTATGGACACACGTGTTAGGGAAGCTATCCGATATCTTGGATATGGAAAGGCGGAGCCAGATAAAGATATCAAAGAACTCATATATTCTTCCTTTCAAGAGTTGGAACAGATAGCAGAAAGAAAATTATATTATCAATCTTGTGGTTTGACTATATTAAGTAATCACGGTTTACTGATCGATACAATTGAAATCACGAGCAGAAATTTGAACAAGAACTTACGAGGATGTAAGGAAGTGCTTTTGTTAGGTGCTACTTTAGGAACGGGTGTAGACCGACTGCTGCAAAAATATGAACGACTGGATATCACAAAGGCAGTAGTATTACAAGCATGTGCAGCTGCTTACCTGGAAGAATTTTGTGATTTTGAGCAGCAAAAAATCAAAGAGGACTATGCAAAAGAAGGACTCTATTTGCGACCAAGATTTAGTCCGGGGTATGGGGATTTTCCTTTGGACCATCAGAAAGATATTTTAGAAATATTAGGTGCTGCAAAGAGAATAGGACTTACGATGACAGAAAGTTATATGCTGACACCAACCAAATCTATTACAGCGGTTATCGGCGTTAGCAGTCAAAATGAAGCCTGTCACATTAAAGGCTGTGAAGTTTGTACGAAAGAAGATTGTGTGTATAGAAGGAGCTAATCATGTTGTTAGACAAACGAGGAAAAGAACTCTTGTTTTTTGATGGTGGAATGGGAACCTTGTTGCAAAAAGAAGGTTTGCACTCGGGAGAATCACCGGAGACTTGGAATATAGAAAAACCAGAGGTTATTAGAAAGATTCATAAGGCTTACTATGAAGCCGGCAGTCAGATATTGCTTACCAATACGTTTGGTGCAAATCGGATTAAGTATCACGATGCCAAATATTCATTGAAAGAGATTGTAGAAGCTGCAGTCGGAAATATCAAGGCAGTTGCAAATCAAGCAGTGGTGGCTTTGGATGTGGGGCCTACAGGGAAATTATTGAAGCCAGTGGGAGATTTGTCGTTTGATGATGCCTATGGTGCCTTCCGTGAGGTTATGATTTTGGGAGAACAGGCTGGAGTTGATCTGATACACATTGAGACCATGAGTGATACTTATGAAATTAAGGCGGCAGTGTTAGCCGCAAAGGAAAACACTTCATTGCCGGTCTTTGCAACTATGATTTTTGATGAACGCGGCAAACTTCTGACTGGAGGAGATGTGGCTACCGCAGTTACTTTGTTAGAAGGATTACGCGTGGATGCTCTGGGAATAAATTGTGGTATGGGACCAAAACAGATGATTTCCGTCTTGGAAGAGATTACCACCTACACATCCTTGCCGATTATCGTGAAACCAAATGCGGGATTGCCAAAGCAAAAAAACGGAGAGACTTACTATGACGTAACTCCTGAAGAATTTGCTAAAGACTTACAGGAATTAGTTGGAAAGGGAGCTTGCATTATAGGAGGATGTTGTGGAACAACACCGGAACATATCAGAGCTATGGCACAGGCTTGCAAAGGCATGGAAATTGTGAAACCAATGCCAAAAGAAAAGACCATGATTTCGTCTTACGGACAAGCAGTGGAACTTGGCGATGTGCCTGTTATTATTGGTGAACGCATCAATCCTACGGGCAAAAGCAAGTTTAAACAAGCTTTAAAAGAGCATAATATAGACTATATTTTAAAGGAAGCTGTGACACAGCAGGAAAACGGTGCACACATATTAGATGTGAATGTAGGGCTTCCTGATATTGATGAAGTTTCCATGATGAAGGAGGCCGTACAGGAAATTCAAAGCATTGTCAATCTGCCGTTGCAGATTGATACGGTAGACGTTAAAGCATTAGATGCAGCTATGCGCATTTATAACGGAAAACCAATGGTCAATTCCGTTAGTGGGAAACAAGAATCCATGGACGCAATTTTCCCACTTGTAAAAAAATACGGTGGTGTAGTGGTAGGTCTGACATTGGACGAAAACGGAATTCCTGATAATCCAATGGGAAGAGCTCTTATCGCAGGGAAGATTATCAAAGAAGCTGAAAAATATGGTATTCCGAAAAAAGATATTGTGATTGATGTGTTGACTTTGACTATTAGTTCTGAACCAGAAAGCGCAAAAATCACTCTAGAGGCATTGAAACTAGTGCGAGACATGTATCAAGTGCGAACAGTACTTGGGGTATCCAATATATCTTTTGGCCTTCCAAAACGTCCAATGATTAATGCATATTTTTATGCCATGGCAATGCAAAATGGACTGACGGCGGGCATCGTCAATCCGTCTTCAGAATTGATGATGAATGCATATCGTTCTTACTGTGCACTTATGAATCATGACAACAACTGTCAATCCTATATTGAATATTGTGGTCAAAAGATAGAACAACCTTCTGTAGTTTCGACAGCATCACATTCAGATTTAAAGAGTGTCATTGAAAAAGGGCTGAAAGAAGAAGCTGCTCTCGCTGCAAAAGCGTTACTTACCGACAAGAAACCTTTGGACATTATACAAGAATTTTTGATTCCGGCATTGGATGTAGTAGGAAAAGGTTTTGAACAAGGAACTCTTTTCCTTCCGCAACTTTTGATGAGCGCGGAGGCTGCAAAACATGCATTTGAAATATTAAAAAGTCAAATGTCTGAACAAGGCAGTGCCAATTTCAAGAAAGAAAAAATAGTTTTGGCTACTGTCAAAGGGGACATACATGATATTGGTAAAAATATAGTTAAAGTATTGTTGGAAAACTATAGTTTTGAAGTTATTGATTTAGGAAAAGATGTAGTCCCTGAATTGATTGTACAAACTGTTTGTGAGCAAAAAATTCGCTTGGTTGGATTAAGTGCACTTATGACTACAACTGTAGTTAGCATGGAAGAAACGATTCGCCAATTGAGAGAACATGCGCCGGATTGCAAAGTTATGGTTGGTGGTGCAGTCCTGAATCAAGAATATGCAGATATGATACATGCGGATTTCTATGGAAAAGATGCTATGCAGAGTGTGTATTATGCGCAGAAAGTATTTGCAGGAGAATAGAACATGTGTTAAAATATTTTGGAATGTTTTAAAAACATGAAATATGGAGGTATTTATGGCATTTCTAACAGCTGTTTTAGAAGCAATATTTAAAATGATTGTCATCGGGGCTGTCTCATTTGGAGGCATTTGTCTCGGCAAATACTTACGTAAGAAAAAAGAAGAAAAGGATGAGAAATGAGATGAAACAGTATGGTGTAAATGAACTTCGAAAAATGTTTTTGGAATTTTTTGAGAGCAAAGAACATTTAGCTATGAAAAGTTTTTCGTTAGTTCCACATAATGATAAAAGTTTGTTGTTGATTAATTCAGGAATGGCACCTTTAAAACCGTATTTTACAGGTGCAGAGATTCCACCAAGAAAGAGAGTTACTACTTGTCAAAAATGTATTCGTACAGGGGATATTGAAAACGTTGGTAAGACCGCACGTCATGGTACATTTTTTGAAATGCTTGGAAACTTCTCTTTTGGTGACTATTTCAAACGAGAAGCCATTCATTGGTCTTGGGAATTCTTGACAGAAGTAGTAGGACTTGAACCAGATAGATTATATCCATCAGTATATGTGGATGATCAGGAAGCTTTTGATATTTGGAATAAAGAAATGGGTATTGCACCAGAAAGAATCTTTAAGTTTGGAAAGGAAGATAACTTCTGGGAACATGGTGCAGGGCCTTGCGGACCTTGTTCAGAAATTTATTATGATCGTGGAGAAAAATACGGATGTGGTAAACCGGACTGTAAAGTTGGTTGTGATTGCGACCGCTATATGGAAATCTGGAACAACGTATTTACCCAATTTGATAATGACGGAAATGGCAACTACGAAGAGTTGAGTCAAAAGAATATTGATACAGGTATGGGACTTGAAAGATTGGCATCTGTAGTACAAGATGTGGATTCTATTTTCGACGTAGATACTATCAAAGCTCTTCGTGATAAAGTGTGTGAGTTCGCCAATGTTATTTATAAATCAGATGAGAATAAGGATGTGTCTATTCGTTTGATTACAGACCACATCCGTTCTGCAACATTTATGATTTCTGATGGAATCATGCCGACCAATGAAGGAAGAGGTTATGTGCTTCGTCGTCTTATCAGACGCGCCGCACGTCACGGACGTTTACTTGGTATTGAAGGAAAATTCTTGGCCAAGTTAAGTGCAACTGTGATTGAAGGATCAAAAGACGGATATCCGGAGTTGGAAGAAAAGAAAGAATTTATTTTCAAGGTTTTAACACAAGAAGAAGATAAATTCAATAAAACAATAGACCAAGGATTGCAGATTTTAGGAAACATGCAGGATGAGTTAAAGGCAGCAGGCGAAACCATGCTTTCCGGGGAAAATGCATTCAAACTTTACGACACATATGGATTCCCGCTTGATTTAACCAAAGAGATTTTAGAAGAAGCTGGTTATACCATTGATGAAGCTGGATTTAAGGCAGCTATGGAAGAACAAAGAGTGAAAGCTCGTACAGCTCGTGCTGTTACCAATTATATGGGCGCAGATGCTACGGTATATGATGAAATTGATGCTTCAGTATCATCCGTATTTGTGGGATATGACCATACAACATATGAATCGTCAATCAGTGTTCTTACTACAGAAACAGAAGTGGTAGAAGCACTTTCTGATGGTGAGACAGGAACTATTTTTGTGAATGAGACACCATTCTATGCTACCATGGGTGGACAACAAGGAGATAAGGGTGTCATTACAACTGCAGATGCAGAATTTGTAGTAACAGATACAATAAAATTGCTTGGCGGCAAGTTCGGTCACGTTGGTAAGGTGACAAAAGGGATGTTGAAAGTTGGCGATGTGGTTACTTTACAGGTGGCGGAAAAAGAACGTGCAAATACTTGTAGTAATCATAGCGCAACACACCTACTTCAAAAAGCATTAAAGACAGTCCTCGGTTCTCATGTTGAACAAAAAGGCTCTTTGGTGACACCAGACAGACTTCGTTTCGACTTTGCTCATTTCTCTGCAATGACTGCTGACGAAATTGAACAGGTAGAAGCAATTGTCAATGAAGAGATTGCAAAGAACATGCCGGTTGTGACAGAAGTTATGAACATTGAAGCTGCAAAAGCGTCAGGTGCAATGGCTTTGTTTGGCGAAAAATACGAAGAAGATGTTCGTGTAGTCAGCATGGGCGATTTCTCAAAAGAACTTTGTGGTGGAACACATGTGAAAAATACGGGAAGTATTATCACGTTTAAGATTGTTTCAGAGGCTGGTGTGGCAGCTGGTGTACGCCGTATTGAAGCATTGACTGGTGACGGTGTGTTTGCTTATTACAAAGATGTAGAAAAGATATTGGCAGAAGCAGCTAAAGCGGCAAAATCAACTCCGGCAAACTTGACAGAAAAGATTGAGCATATGCTAGCAGAGATGAAAGCTTTACAGAGTGAAATTGAATCCATGAAGAGTAAGGCGGCGAAAGATGCGCTCGGTGATGTAATGAATCAAGTGAAAGAAGTGAAAGGTGTGAAATTATTAGCTACAGCCGTAGAGGGCGTAGATATGAATGGCCTTCGCGATCTTGGGGATCAGTTGAAAGAGAAGCTAGGAGAAGGTGTAGTTGTTATTGCATCTTCTGCAAATGATAAAGTAAATCTAATTGCAATGGTTACTGATGAAGCTATGAAAAAAGGCGCTCATGCAGGAAACTTAATTAAAGGAATTGCAGCACTTGTTGGCGGTGGCGGTGGTGGTCGTCCGAACATGGCACAAGCAGGAGGAAAGAATCCGGCAGGCATTCCTGATGCTATTGCAAAAGTAGAAGAAGTTTTAAATGAACAGATTTAAATTTTTCCTAATAAATGGTTGACGAATAGAAAAAATCTGTTATAATACCTTGTAGTGCAAAAAAATACCCGAACAGTCGTATGGTGCACAATATAGGGCTGGAGGGGAGGTTAGGTGTGAGACTATGTCAAATGTAATCGTAAAAGAGAACGAAACGTTAGATAGTGCTTTACGCAGATTCAAAAGAAACTGTGCAAAAGCTGGTATTCAACAAGAAATTCGTAAGAGAGAACATTACGAAAAACCAAGCGTAAGACG
>JAZRND010000014.1:0-2537 GCA_045648005.1 Faecalimonas sp.
CACGACGAGCACCGTCGATAGAAGTACGTCCAACAATACCTCCAACATAACCTTTAGCACCTTCAAGTAGTACAGTATCATCAACATAAATATTAGTAATGTTACCTAATGAAAGTCTACCACATACAGTACCAACCATAATATTTGATGCATAAATGTATGAGTTTTCAAACTTCAAATTTGAAACACTACCTATCAACTCACCAAAGAAACCTGCCATCGGTGCCATATGGTTTACATACACACCTTTAATTGTTGCTGCTTTACCAGTTTCATATTCACCGGTAAATGTTCCTTTGAATGAACTTGTTTCAAATTGTACTCCCACTGGTGTCCAAATGTTACCGCTACTTAGAAGTGGTTGACCCACTACCCAACCCGGGTTGAGGTCATAAACTTTACTTGTTAATTTTACTGTACAGCCCTCAAAAGTAACACCTCGATTATTTACAATATCTGGTAATGCAAGTAAATCACTTACTGTTGCAATCTCAAATACAGTGCCTGATACAACTGCACCATCTACCAACTTACTTGTAAACCATTCATCATCTCTTGGAGCAAATTCATCAATTATCTTATCAGATGTAGAGAACATCTTAAGTTCCGGTGCTGCATCTTCGATCGCAACCCAAGCTCCATTTTCATTTTCTTTATGCCAGAAGTCAAGCATTGTGTTCTTATATGCGTTTTCACCAGTGTATGCAACCAATTTTACACAACCAGCCTGATTTGCCGCCTCATTCACTGTAGTTCCGTCTAGCTTATAAATTCCGTGTGTTGTATATACATATTCGCCATTGAATTTCGTAGGACTCATCCCAACCGCAACACCAACCATGGTTGAATCCGTGTTGTCAGTATATACTGCACCATTGATGAAGCAATTACGTGCAATTACAGTATCGTCACAGTCACCGATCATAGCACCCGCTCCAATACCTGTACACTCAACAACTCCCGTGAATAAACAGTCTTCAAGAACTAACGCGTCTGCTAATGTTGCTGATGGCGCATACCAGATTTGACCAATCATACCACCAACTCGTTGTGTTCCTTTAACCGTTCCCGCAAACCAACAATTAGAAAGCTTGCCACTTCGATTGTTTTTATCAATCGAAGTACGACCAACAATACCGCCTACGCCTGTATACTCCGCATCTGTTTCAACAAAAACATCCTCCTTCACATAGACATTCTTGATATCTCCAAGACTCAAACGGCCTGCTACTGTACCAACCATAACATCTGTACTATGGATATAACTATTTTCAAAGATCAAATTTTGAGCTGTTCCATAAAGTTCTCCAAAGAATCCAGCGTTTTGAACTTGGTGTTCAATATACATACCACGAATTGTTGCCGCTTTTCCAGGTTCATATTCACCGGTAAATGTTCCTTCAAAACGATTTGGGGTTTTGATACCAACTGGTGTCCAAATCCTTCCATCTTCCGGTAAAGGTTCACCTAACGTCCATCCTGGATTTAAGTCATATACTGGTTGAGTTAATTTTACAGTGTCACCTGCAAACAAATCAATGCCACCATTTACAATTTTAGCAAACGCAACTAATTGAGATACGTTTTCAATCTCAAATGTCAAGTTTTCAACACCTGGATTAGCGTTAACAACATCATAATACCATGTATAATCTGCTTTTACTGCATCAGAGAAGTCAGCAATTGCATTGGCATTTGTCGAGAACTTCTTAAGTTCGACACTTCCACCTTTAATAGCTACCCAAGTTCCGTTTTCATTCTGTGCACTCCAGAAATTAAGTTCTGTATTTTCATATGCCTTTTTACCTTTTAATTCTGCTTTTGTAAGAGGTGTATATCCACCTGCTACACGTTCAGTGATTGGCAACTGGTTTGTACATTGCATATTGTCTGTCTTATCAGTGCTTCCATCCATGTTTGTAAGTCTTGTAGCCGCATATACATTATCCATGATAATAGATCCTGTTTCGCCGTTAAGATAAGCTGCAATAACACTTAATCTTGTACCATGCCCAGCATAAATAGTACCATTACTTACAGTATCTTGAATCTTCACACCGGCTGCGCTAATTTGACCAATCAAACCACCTGCAATGAAGTCTGGTGAATAAATATCTCCAGTATACAAGCAATCCTTAATCATTGCTTTGTCTTGTGGAACTGTCTTCACATAACCTACAAGTCCACCGAGCAAACGACCTGCGCTTGCATCGCCTTCTGCACCGTAATACGCAATAACTGTCGATTCGGACCAGCTATTCTTAATCTGATTTGTATCTGATTCAAACATACCAACCAAACCACCGATAGCTGACTTGTTACTTGTTACGATTACACTTGGTGATGTATAGCATGAATCCATTGAACCTTTCATCAAACCAACGATAGCACCTGTATACCATCCAAACTTATTATAATCATCGCCAGTTTTGTTATATCCGTATGACTTAATATAACTATTGTCAAGTTTTACATTCTTAATCATACCTGTAGGTTCTACTCTCGCAAATAGACCTACGCCATCAGTATGTTCAGCG
>JAZRND010000015.1:0-2159 GCA_045648005.1 Faecalimonas sp.
TAATTTTAAAAACTCTTCGTTATAAAATATATGATTTTTAAATTAAAGTTGAAGGAGTTTTTTAAATGTTAGGATTAAAAATGGCAAGGGAAATTTTAAAGATATGCACTAGTAAGGAACAAGTCATCAAAAGGTTTTTAAATATTTACGGGTGTAAAAAGGCAATCAGGCTTATAAAAAAAGAAACTGTACGTATTCCGGATGAGGAAGGAAATCTGCATTCTGATTACAAATCAACCTTCAGTTGTGATAACTGTGGTGAGTTATTTGCAAGAATTGCTTCGGATAAATCAGATATAAAATGTCCTAATTGCGGACATAGCATCAAAGTCGAAAATCATTGGGGCGATATGGCATATATTGATGAATCTTATGGGGAATACTCTTATGTTTTTTCAAAAGGAAATAGGAGAATTGAACCATGCACGGTTCTCCACGAAATAGTTAAATATGAAGGTGTGGATTATCATGTTATGCGAAGATTTCATTTTTCGTTAGAAAAAGGAAAAATTATTGATATACAAATGGCAAAGTGTATTATCACTGGTTTATGTAAGGTGCGAGGTTCAATTCTTCTCTACGAAAATGATGATGGTGTATTAAGAACATCAAGACCCAGTAATGCAAGTAATTGGTTTACAAATTATAAGTATCGAGAAATCCCATGTATCAATTTTATGTTTGAAGATGATGACGAGAGGAGTTTTTCTGACCATCTTGAAGAAGTATCAAAGGCATATGTTGCAGCACGACTATATTATAAACCAACAATTGTAAAGGCACGTGAGATGATAGAGAGATTTCCTGTGAACGAAAATTTATCATTTGAACAATATGGTTCTGAATTGGAAGTTTATGATACATATTTCGTACACAGAATTTTCAGAAACGGCAAAGAAAACGAACGTTGGATTTATTCCTACCGAGAAAATGTAAATGTTGTGATGGAGTATTCTGATGATGAATGGGTTGTTACTGAAGAAGATAATCCAAGTGAATATTATGACGATATCTTCATTCGTAATCGAGCAAAACTATTAGGTTCTTTTGTAGATAAGCTAGGTTTGTTTTGTGTGATTAAAGAAACTGACACTATTTTTGACGAGAATAATAATGACAGAGAAGCAGTCAGGTATCTTACCAATATTCGTAAATATCCTATTATAGAAACATTGGCAAAGATCGGATTGAAACGGCTTGTAATTGGTGTGTATACCGGAAACATACGTGTTGATGAAGCAAAAACAAAACTGTGGCAAAGATTATGTTTATCTAAGGCGAATTACAATCTGTTATTTAAGTTTGATGTAACGAGCGATAACTGTCAAACATTACAGCGAATTAATGCTTATGATAAAAATGTCGATTTAGAAGCGTTTGTAAAATATTGTGATAGCGAAATATATTTCAATATGTATTCTGCTGAGAAATTAATGTCGGCAAATAAACTTAACTTCAAACAAATTGTAGATTATCTTATTGATGTGCGGGAAAATCAAGGCTTCAAACCCGAACAGGCAATTGATACATGGAAAGACTATCTTTCAATGTTTGAGGAGTATTACGGATATCGTCCAAAGAAAAAGGAAGATAAATTTCCGGAAAGCTTGAAGAAAGCGCACGATTTGCTATCGATGTATATTCTTCGCAAAAATGAAAATTCAGAAGATGAAAGCTTTTCTGCTATGAACGAAAAATGGAAGAAACTGAATTTTTCTGATGATAAATTCTGCATATCAATGCCCGAAACTTCTACCGAACTAAAACTTGAAAGCAAAGAGCTAGGACATTGTGTTCATACCTATTCAAGTTATATTAGAAACGGACATTGCATTATATTGTTTTTGCGAAAAGTGAGTGAACCGGACAAACCGTTCTTTACAATGGAATTCGACTGCTGTGACAGTCTCGTACAAATAAGAGGTAAATCGAACAGAGAGATTACGGATATCAATGATAAACACAAAGAACTCCGTGAAGATCTGATTTCTTTCCTGCGAAAGTGGGGAAGGCTTAAACATATCACAACAGGATTTGAAAAAGAAACTGCGAAAGCTGCGTAAAGGAGTAATTTGGTATGGGCAAGGAAACAAAAATTGATTGGATAGTAGATTATGTTAAGTCGGATCGTAGGCATGTGGTTCTGTGAGCGAAGAAGT
>JAZRND010000016.1:0-22678 GCA_045648005.1 Faecalimonas sp.
TATTTCACCAATGCTTGGAATTGGGCCGGGAGACATACGATTAAAAGAACTTATGGAGCGCCTACAAGGGGATGTGGATGAGGTTATCGTAGCAACCAATTCCAGTCTGGAAGGCGAGACTACAGCTATGTATATCAGCAAACTGATTAAACCAACCGGTATTAAAGTGAGCAGAATTGCAAGTGGTGTGCCGGTGGGCGGTGACCTGGAATACATTGATGAAGTAACTTTACTTCGAGCACTCGAAGGAAGAATAGAACTATAAAACTTTAGGAGGCAATTATGAACACATTAGAACTCAAGAAAATTGCAAATGAAGTCCGCAAAGGAATCATCACCTCTGTACATAGTGCAAAGGCCGGACATCCGGGCGGTTCTTTATCGGCAGCAGACATCTATACTTACTTGTATTTTGAGGAATTAAACGTTGACCCTCAGAATCCTAACAAACCGGACAGAGACCGTTTTGTATTATCAAAAGGGCACACAGCACCTGGTTACTACAGTGTGTTGGCTCAAAAAGGATTCTTCCCGGTGGAAGACCTTGTGAAATTCCGTCACATTAACACTTACTTACAAGGACATCCTTGTATGCAACACGTTCCGGGCGTTGACATGTCATCCGGTTCTTTGGGACAAGGTATCTCTGCAGCAGTAGGTATGGCTATCTCTGCAAAATTAACCAACGACGATTACCGTGTGTACACCTTGCTTGGTGACGGTGAAATCCAGGAAGGACAAGTATGGGAAGCAGCAATGCTTGCAGGCCACAGAAAATTAGATAACCTGGTTGTAATCGTAGATAACAACGGACTTCAGATTGATGGAAAGATAGAAGACGTAAACTCACCATATCCAATCGATAAGAAATTTGAAGCATTCAACTTCCATGTAATCAATATCGACGGACATGATTTTGAACAGATTGCGGCAGCTTTGAAAGAAGCAAGAGAAACCAAAGGTCAACCAACCGCAATTATCGCAAAGACTATCAAAGGAAAAGATGTTTCCTTTATGGAAAATAATGCCGGATGGCATGGAAAAGCTCCGAATGATGAGGAGTTTGCAATTGCAATGGCAGACTTAGAGAAAGTGGGGGAAGCATTATGTCAGAAGTAAAGAAAATCGCAACACGTGAAAGCTATGGAAACGCATTAGTGGAATTAGGAAAAGAACATGACAACGTAGTAGTATTAGATGCGGACCTTTCCGGAGCAACTAAAACAGGTGTATTTCAGAAAGCATTTCCGGAACGCCACATCAACTGTGGTATCGCAGAAGGAAATATGATGAGTGTGGCTGCAGGTATTGCAACAACAGGTAAAGTACCATTTGCAAGTTCCTTCGCAATGTTCGCTGCAGGTCGTGCATTTGAACAAGTACGTAATGCTATCGGATATCCGCACTTGAATGTAAAAATCGGAGCAACCCACGGTGGTATCTCTGTAGGAGAAGACGGTGCAACTCACCAATGTAATGAAGACCTTGCAATCATGAGAACAATTCCGGGTATGGTAATCATCAACCCGGCTGATGACATTGAAGCAAAAGCAGCTGTAAAAGCAGCATATGAATATGTAGGACCTGTATACATGCGTTTTGGACGTTTCGCAGTTCCGGTTATCAATGATAACGAAGATTATAAGTTTGAAATTGGAAAAGGTGTCGTTCTTCGCGAAGGAAAAGACCTTACTATTATTGCAACAGGTCTTGAAGTTGCAGAATCCCTTGCGGCGGCAGAAATGTTAGCAGCTGACGGAATCGAAGCAAAAGTAATTAACATCCATACCATCAAACCATTGGATGAAGAATTAGTAGTTGCTGCAGCAAAAGAAACAGGCAAAGTGGTAACCGTAGAAGAACATTCTGTAGTAGGCGGACTTGGCGGAGCAGTATGTGAAGTACTTGCAGAAAAAGCACCTACCAAAGTATTAAAGATTGGTATGAATGACATGTTCGGAGAATCAGGTTCCGCAAAAGCGTTGCTTGAAAAATACGAATTAGATGCAAACGGCATCTACAAAAAAATCAAAGCTTGGTTATAAAAAGGGAGGATACATAAATGAAAGCAGAAACTATGGAACGCGCACTCAAAGCGTTTACAATTGAAAGCGACTCCATTCTCGCAACAAGAGACAAAATGGATATGGAAGCATTTGCAAAGGCAGTCGAAGCATTGTCAAAAGCAGAACGTATCGGAACAGCCGGTTGCGGACATTCCGGAATCGCATGTATGCACTTCGCACACTCTATGTGCTGTGTAGAACGCCCTGCAAGATTTATTTCTCCTGCTGAAGCTATTCACGGTGCAACCGGATATTTACAAGAAGGAGATGTTATGGTATGGGCATCTCGCGGTGGAAAAACAGACGAACTTTTCAAGATTCTTGAAATCTGTCATGTAAAGAAAGTAACCGTAATCGGTGTGACAGAAAACCTTGCATCTCCACTTGCAGAAATGTCAGACATCGTAATTCCTATGGTAGTAACAGAAGAAACAGACCGCTATAACAGCCAAGGAACATCTAGCTTTACTGCACTTGCAGCAGTATTTGATGCACTTCAAACAGCTGTTATCGAAGAGACAGGTTACAGAAATGAACAGTTTGCTCTCATTCATCCGGGCGGAGCTGTAGGAAAAAGATTGAATAAATAAACACAAAAAAGAAACTTGCTTATCCACAAAAGATAAGCAAGTTTTTTTATGCATTCACATCATTTATACATATTTCATTAATGTCTTTCTTACAGCGCCAACTCCCTCAATCATTTCAGCAAAGTATCCGCAAACCAATTCAACCATGCCGATTTCATATAAGTCTACACCCCAGATAGCTTTGTTCGTAAGTAATGGTCGAAGCACTTCTTCTACATTAATCTTGTCACCCAATTTGATACCTGCAACTACAGGGCATACCGTTTCTAAAAGAATATCCGGGTTCAATTCAAATTTATTTCCATTATCATCAATACCCATCAAGTATCTCATCCATCCTGCAAATACAAGCGGAATCAATTTCAAATCAGATACATTTAATGTTTCAGAAGCAATATAAGCTTTCACTGTTTCACCGAAACGAATGGATAACTTTTGAGAAGTGTCTCTCGCAATACGCTGCGGTGTATCCGGAATAAATGGATTGGTAAGTCTCTCATTGATAACGGTGTCAATAAATTCTTTTAAATCCAACACCTTTGGATCAACTACAACAGGAAGACCTTCCTGGTATCCAATGCCTCTCACAAGTTTGTTGATTGGCTCATCCTTCATCTCGTCTGAAATCTTGGTGTGTCCAAGTACACACCCAAAGATAGCCATAGCTGTATGTAATGGATTAAGGCAAGTACAAACTTTCATTCTTTCCACTTTATCCACAGTCTCACGGTCTGTGAAAATAATACCGCCCTTTTCCAATGCCGGACGACCATTCGGGAAAGAATCTTCAATTACAAGATATTGACACTCTTCTGCATTTGTAAATGGTGCAACAAAAACGTTATTTTCTGTCGCCGTATTACCAAGGCCATCAATACCATCTTTTTGCAACATTTGCAAAATTTCTACATCTGGTCTTGGAGTAATCTTATCAATCATTGACCAAGGGAAAGAAACCTTTGTCTCGTCATCAACATATGCCAAAAATCCCTTTTCCACTACTCCGTTTTCTTCCCAAGCTTTTGCGATGGCGTAAATAGCTTTGTATAATCTTTCCCCGTTGTGAGAGCAGTTATCCATACTAACCATAGCAATCGGTGTCTTACCTGCAAGGTAACGAGCATATAAAAGTGATGCAACCTTACCCAAATAACTAGCCGGTTTTGCAGGACCTTCTTTTAAGTCCTTCTCAACTGCCGGAAGGGTTTCTCCTTTTCCGTTAGTCAACATATATCCTTTTTCAGTAATGGTAAAGGAAGCAATTTGCAACGAATCCTTACAGAAAATTTCTTTCGCTCTGCTGTATTCATCATCACGTTCTGAATCCAAAATGCAAGATTCCACAACACTACCTACTACTGTCTTTTCAATATTTCCATCTGCCTTTAAAGTCACAAGAATCGAAAAATCATCGTATGGGCGATAAGCCTCTTCAATGATCTTATAGTCAAATCCTTCCATGGCAATCAGTCCACGGTCAAGTTCACCTTGATTTAACAAATCCTGCATTACATTTGCCTGAAATGCACGGAAAATGTTTCCTGCACCAAAATGTACCCACATCGGATTTTCCTTTGTATTCTTCGTTACCGCTTCACGATCATACTTTGGAAGATGGTATCCCGCTTCTTCCCAAGCTTTTCTGTCTTTCAAACCTTCGTTCGTTAATTTCATTGTTCTTGCTCCTTTCTGAAATAGCAATTATTCAGCCATTTGTGCAACCTTTGTGTATTTCTTTCTTGTTAAGAATTGTACGCCCAGCACCACTGCTACCATCCCTAATCCAATAACGTCCGTTACCAAACCTGGATAAATTAACAGTAAGCCACCAATTACACATACTATTCTCTCATACCATTTCATTTCATGCAAGAAATATCCTTGCAAAGAAGAAGAAACCGCAAAAATTCCTACAAACGAAGTAATACAGATCAGCACTACTTCCCAAACTGTTGTTTCAATAAAGAGCATTGCCGGATTAAGGGCAAATACATATGGTACGATAAACGCACCAATTGCGAGCTTCGTAGCCGTAAATGCAGTCTTCATTGGATTTGCCTGTGCAATCGCTGCACCCGCATAAGCTGCCAGAGCTACCGGAGGTGTCAAGTCAGCCACGATACCAAAGTAGAATACGAAGAAATGAGCTGCCAATGTCGGAACACCCATTCGTATCAAAATTGGAGCACAGGTTGCTGCCATAATACAGTAATTTGCTGTGGTTGGAACACCCATACCAAGTACAATACAGCAAAGCATGGTTAAGAAAAGTGCTATGATAACTTTGTCTCCAGCCAATGCAACAATACCATTAAACAATACGTTTGCAAGACCTGTCATTGTAATTGTACCTGCAATAACACCGGCCACACCACAAGCTGCTGCCACGGTAATCATACCACGTCCACCAGCTGCCAATGCTTCAAAAATCTTCTTCGGCGTAATACGATCTTCTTTGTTAAACAAACTAACTACTATCGCTGCTACAATCGCAAGTGCCGCTGCATATTGGATAGAGCGTTGACTAGTTCCTACCAAATATACAAGAAGCACCAACGGAATTAGCAAATATACCTTTTTCAAAAGTGGTAAGAACTTTGGCAATTCTTCCTTCTTTAAGCCGCGAAGACCTTCTTTCTTCGCTTCCAAATGAACTGCAATAAAGATACCTGCAAAATAAAGTACTGCCGGCAAAATAGCACGAACTACGATATCACTATAAGGAACTTTTACATAGTCTGCCATAAGGAACGCTGCTGCCCCCATAATCGGTGGCATAATCTGTCCACCTGTAGACGCAGATGCTTCCGCAGCTGCAGCAAACTCTGGTTTGTAACCGGTTTTCTTCATAAGTGGAATGGTAACAGAACCCGAACCTACTGTATTTGCAACAGAAGAACCAGATACCATACCTTCCATGGCACTAGCTACTACCGCAACCTTCGCAGGACCACCTGAAAATCCACCAACTACCGCATTTGCAATATTTATAAAGAAATCAGCAATACCTGTTCTCTCGAGGAATGCACCGAAGATAATAAATACTACGATAAATTTTGAACAAACATTAACCGGTGTAGATAAAATACCTTCCTTACTGTAGAACAAGTAAGAAATCATATATGTAAGTTTTCCGGTCAATGTTGGGTTTGGCAACACGATAAATGCATAAATGAGTAATCCACCTGCCACAAATAAAATCGGAAGTCCGACACTTCTACGACAAACTTCTGCTAAAGAAATAACTCCCACAATACCAATAATCACTTGGTAAAGTTCGAACATACTACCTTGTTGGATAATATTCATAGCATTAAATGTGAAATACAAGAATGAACCGCTTCCACAAATCATCAAAACCCAGTCATACCAAGGCATGTAATTAACCTTTTGTTCTCCCTTTTTCACCGGATATACCAAATATCCGATTAAAATAATAAATGCCATAAAAGAAGTCAATCTGATTTCTTCTAGCCAGCTGGCAAATAAAGTTACATAAATACAGAACACTGCAAAAACTGCCAAAACAATATTTACAATTATTTTAGGTGTACCTTCCCACACACGAACGTTGGATTCCCGATCATACTTTTTCATTACCGCGTCCAAGTCCATTGGCTCTGTAGTCTGCGCTTTTTCCTTTTTCTTGAAAAATAACATATTTACCTCCTTGTGTTTATACATTCAAATGGCTGCGATGATTGTTCACCGCAGCCCAAAATCTTTTAATTTACACTAGTTTGTTTTTACTTCAACATTGTGTTCTTTGAAGTATTTAGCAGCACCTGCATGGAATGGAGCAGTCATACCACTTGTTGCATTTTCAATGCTTAATTCTGCACCTTTCCCATTTTCAGCCTTGATAGCGTCAATGTTATCAAAGATAGCTTTTGTTAAGTTGTAAACATCTTCTTCGGAAGCCGATGCACTAACAATCAATGTTGCTTTAACTGTAACAGTTTTCACTTCTTCTGTTTGTCCTGGATAAGTATTAGCTGGTACAGTATATACTGTATAGAATGGGCAATCTTGCATCATTTTGTCAGCAACTGCACCATCGATTGGTACAAGGTATGCTGAACTTGTTGTACAAAGTTCTGTAATTGCCGGTGTTGGAGCACCTGCTACGATGAAAGCCGCATCGATCTTGCCATCTTTTAATGCATCTGCACTATCTGCAAATGATTGATATTGTGGTTCAATATCTTTTTCTGTAAGTCCTGCTGCTGTAAGTGCATCCATTGCGTTAAAGTAAACACCTGAACCAGGAGCACCGATAGAAACTTTCTTACCTTTTAAATCTGCAACAGATTTAATATCTTTATCCATAGTTACAAGTTGAACAGCTTCTGCGTAAAGACCAGCTACCACACGGAATGCCTCAACTTTACCTTCTTTTTCGAAAGCACGAGTTCCGTCCCAAGCATAAGCCATAACGTCTGATTGAACAGTTCCTAATTGATAGTTTCCTGCTGCGATTCCCTGAATGTTTGCTTTAGAACCGTCTGTAGAAACTACAGTTACATTAATACCTGCTTTATTCTTAATGTATTGACCAAGAACTCCGCCGTATGCATAATATGTACCTGCTGTTCCGCCTGTACCCATTGTCATACTAGTTGGTTTCTTTTCTCCTTCTGTGTTTGTGTTACCACAAGCAACCAGACCGAAAACAAATACTACTACAAGTAAAAGTGCTAATAATCTCTTTTTCATAACTCTTCTCTCCTTATGAATAATCTTGTGTTAGATTTTACCACTGTTTACAGAAGTTTTCAATAGTTTTTTGCATTTTTGTATTATTGTATACAATTTTGTTTTTTTACTCTTTAAGTACAACAAAAAGCTCCTCAAAAGTTCATCGCTTTTGAGGAGCCTAATTGTGAAATTCTACTTCACCATGAAGCTCAAGTATTCAATTCGATTACCATAGGTAAATATGATGCGATAAGAACCTGTTTCTGCAGTTCCTTTTGTCGTCCAATCATATGTATACGTACCTTGCGTAATCACTTGCGCATTTGTGGCAAAGACCCTGTCCCATGAAACTTGTTCGTAAGCTCCGTTACTCTTCTTCACCAACTGAACATTGACTTGTGAAGTCGTATCGTCCAGACTTATTGCTGTAATTGTCGGGCTTAAGACTGCGCCCTTATTCAAGATACGATTGATTGTATTACCTGCACATTCTGCTTTCAATGTATATGTAGCTGTATCCTCAATCGCAAAAGTAATCTCTTTGCTTAAGTTCAAGCTTCCCAGTTTCACGTAAGCATCATCAGCCGAATTGTAAAGGCTTAATCGGAAGGTTACGGTATCAGCACCCAGCATATACTTGCGTAAGTCATAGTGTGGATTAAATACCCTAAACTCTGCACTCATAGCATCGCCCACCTTGACAGCATGCTCCCCAACTTCAATTGCGACAAATTTGTTATCACCATCCGGTTGCATAATCACATCGCCACATCGGAAATACATTCCTTCCGGGAACTTCTTCGCATTTCCACTTCCATCCAGAAGTTCAACCCTCACTGCGTACTGCCCTTCGCTCAACTTGGTATTGATATAATCTGTAGCTTCTTGCCATTGTACGCTCATAGCTGCGCTTCCGAAATTCGGAATCTTGCCGCCATCTCCTGCCGTTGCAGAAAATGCAGCTTCACCACTTGCCATACCATTAGCCGAGAAGTTCATAACATACTTAGATGATTTTGGTGTGGATCTTAAATAGTTGTTATCACCCTGACGGATGTAATCCATAACATCCACATTGTTGTATAAATGCTGCAAATGTAACTCTCCACTAAAGTTATCATTTGAACCCCATTCGGCATTTGCAAAGTCGCAAACCAAAACAAGACGTTCTGAAACCTGACCACTCTTATCCATATTTGCTTCATACTGTTTCATAAATTCAGGTTTCGCATCTGACAACTTGGTGTTGGTTCCCATCTTGATAAAGTTACACAAATCAATCTCTTTTGTCTCTGCTGCACAAATATAGTAATAATAGGTCGGTGCTGATTCATCTGTCATATCAATGAGCGTAATCTTAGTTCCTTTTGGAAGGTATTTTTCACTAATTTCAGTGAAGGAATTCATATCTCCTTGATCAAATCCTGCAGAACCATGAATCAATCTGTCATCATTATCACACGTTCCATATTCACCAGTTGAACTATTATGATAGTACTTATATCCTTTGGTTGTAAGTTGCCACTTAAATGTTCCACCGCCAACGGTTGAGAAATTACTTGGCAAATAGTTGGTCTGATATTCTACTGAATAAGACGAACCTTTTGTAATCTGCACTGTACTATCCGTCGGAACACCGTTGTAAAGTCGGCTGTCTCCTGCATACTTACTTTGGCTTGCATACAGACGGAGAATTGCAGCAATTACATTTAACTCAATTGCATTAGTTCCGTCTTGATATCTGTTGTTACCGTCATACAAATCAATAGCAATTTCAAATTCCACTCCACGAATCTCTGTGTTAATAGCAGAAGATTTGTGCAATACAACTGAAATAAGGTTGTCATCGTAGCCCAATTTTGCTTCCATCAAAAGGTTGTCAGCAATGTTAGAACCTGTCGTTCCAGTCATAGTTGAATTTCCCTTTTTAATACCCCATGTACCATTGTTGTTAGTCAAGAAACCAAGACTTGTATTTCCATGCTTCAATTCAATCGCAATCTGATTACCGCTTAATGCGCTTGATTGCACCAGAGTATATGTTCCATTCTCAAGAGCTGCAGATAATACCCCGCCACCTTGTTCCGTAACACGTTGCAATACATATTTCAATGTTTTGTCCGGATGATGCGGAATATATGTATGTGCAGAGAACGCCGTGTCAGCTACACCGATATATGCTTCCAAATTCATTTGGTAAGTCATCAATGTTCCATCAATATACCAATAATAGTACGCATAACGTCCGTCGGTGTTTGTACCACCTACGCTATCCACGATATCCATGTACTCGGCACTACCGACAGATTTCTTTGTCATACAAATGAAATCACCAGTACTTTCTGCGATATCTGCATAGACGAAACCACCACCTTCACCAGGAATTGCATACAATAATGACAATGTAAAGAGTCCGTGAACCGGTCCGTAACTTCCATCTAAGTTCTTAACTTCTAGACTCAAACCATTTGCAACACAGATTGTGTTCTTCTTATCAGAAGAGTTGCGGTATGCATTGATTTCATCACTTGTTAATGCATTCACTGCCGGATCACCATTGTATCCGTGAGCAGTGTAATTATTAGTACCATTATTTCCAAGAGATACGAAATATCTCTCTGTCTGTACATCACTGGTAATCTCACTCAAGTACTTCACTGTGCTATTTAACTTGATGGTACTACCATCTTTCATGTCAAGTTTGTTAACACGGTTGACTGAATAGAGATTTTCATCGCCCGATTCTACTAAGTCGATTGCACCTAAAAGTACAACTTGAGAACCATCGACAGTTACCTTATCTGCACGTTGTAATGAATAAAATGTTTTCAATGTTCCGGACTGGCTATTAGCAGTCTTGAAGTTTGTCATAACGATTTCTCGATGACCACTTACCATACAGAGATTTCCGTCTCCATATACACCACCGTTCATGAAATAAATCTTTGAACCCGATTCATTTCCGATGATTTCTACTTTTGCATTTCCAACCGTGGTCGCTACAGATGCGTTAGTTGTACCCTCACTACCACGGTCACCTCCGCCAAATACAGAACCTTTAATTGCGATACTGTTTTGGCTTCCATTACCTTTTTCATCAATCAATACATGTGCAGTCAAGCCTGCGTTGTCGTCACCGAAGAGACGACTCTGGGTTCCACCGCCATAGACATTGCCTTCAATGTATCCACCAAAGATATTTGTCTTTGTAGTTCCAAATACAGAACCCATGTATACGTCATAAGTTACATCGCCAGAAGGAGTTCCGTTTCCTCCACCGAAAACAGAATTTCCAATATGTCCGTTCTTGATAGTAACTTTTGTACTTGCTTTTTGTGTAATGGTCGCACGGTTTAATGCCAAGTCGATGATACCGGAACCTACACGTCCCAAATCTCCACCACCGTAGACATTTCCTGCAATCTTACCGTATGTGCCATTACCTTGTGTAATCGCTGTTGTAATTGCTCCAGAAGTTTGATTATCTACTGTCACGAGTGACTCTGTGGCTGTGAAATCATACTTCATATCTACAACAACTTCTGTAGATTCAAATACAGTAGCTGTAGCACCTTGGCCACCACCAAAGACTGAACCTGCGATATTGACAACGCTTGATGAGTTGCTGTCGCAGATTTCTACGTAGGTAGTATCTACGGTTGCTTTTTCACCACCACCGTAAACGTTTCCTGTAATGTTGCCCTTGTATACTAACACTGCGGTTTTGCCATCCACATGGCCGCTGGTACGAGAACCACCAAACAAATGACCACCGATGGTGCCGCCATTAACTTTGATGCACGTATCTCTTTCAACTCCAGCACTCAAGCCGCCGGCATATGCATTTTGTTCAATTGTGCCACCGTTAAGTACAACATTTGTTGCTCCTACGGAACCATTATATCCGCCACCAACAAGGTATTGAATATTTGCCGAATCACTAATAAAGATATTGGTGGTTCCACCATATGGTGCAACGTTTCCACCACCCATCATCCAATTACATTCGCAATCTGTCGCGTTGATTGTAATGCGTCCAGCAATCGAACCACTTTGGTTGTTTCCACCATAAATATCTCCGGCATCGCCTCCATCGCCTTCTAATGTAATAACAGCACCATTGGCATCTTTTGCTACTGGTGTTACTCCGCCAGATAAATTCATTGTTACATTTCCGCCAATGTCTGCACTGTTAGAACCTCCAAACAATCTATATACGATTCCACCAGACATATTTAATTCAATGTTTCCTACAATTCTTCCTTGGTTTCCGCCACCATATACGGTCTCCGTTACTGTTGTTCCAGGAAGAATATTTACGTTAGTATTTCCTTCAACGGCACCTTCGTTTCCGCCGCCGTAAACTTGTTTTCGCACTGTAGAATCAGAAATAGTTACACTCGTATCTTTTCTTATATGACTTAAGCTTCCACCACCATATACACTCTTTTGAACTTCTGCTCCATTTGCAATGGTCAGATTGGTGTCGCCCCACACTTCTCCTTGGTTTCCGCCGCCATATACATCTGCCTTCAGAGTGGCTCCAGCGATTTCTACAGTTACATTGCCCTGTACCTCTTTTGTGCGACCACCACCATAGACAACAGGAGTCACTGTAGTTCCTTCACCGATACGTAAGCTTACATTTCCTGTTACAAAGCCCTTGTTACCACCGCCATAAACACGTGACAACTCAGGGTCATTACCATCATAAAGACTTCCTTCAAAAGTCGCGTAGCTAACGTCAACATCTACATTTCCATAAACGTTCCCTGCGTTTCCACCACCATATAAATGTGTCTTTATTGGTATTTTCTTACTTTCTGTTCCTCTGACAACTAGTTTGACATCTCCATTTACATGTGCCGCACTACCATCACCACCAGCAAAAATATGGTTAATAGTACCACCTGTAATTAAAATGTCTGTTCCTTCTACGGTACCTCGATAACCTCCTCCACAGACACGTTTGACTGTTGCAGTCTGTTCTACGATAACCTTCGGAATGCCGTCATGTAACGTATCTGAACCACCACCGTAAAGCCAATCGGTGGTTCCACCACTAGCTATAACTGTGACATCCCCAGAAACATCTCCACTTTGACGATTCGCTCCATATGCATTACAAGTATAACCACCTTGAATTTTTAAAATAGAATCACCGTTTACATCGCTATAGTGTCCACCACCAAATGTATTTCCTTTTACATTTGCGCCAGATAGCAAGGTTACATCTGTTCCCCCTACGGCGCCTTCAAAACCACCGCCATAGACGTTATAAACAATTCCTCCTCTTATGGTCACTTTTGGTGTCCCTGCATAATCTGCAGAACGTCCACCACCGTAAATTCCACCTTGTAAATAGCCGTCTTCGTAGAGAATTTGACCATTTGTCATACTAACATTAATCTGACCTCGGATATTACCACCAGCATCGTTTCCACCAAATGCTTTGCTGTCTCTAGGCATAGTTCCGCCATTAAAATTTAATGTGACATTTCCCTCAATGTCGGCACTCTTGGATCCACCGAACAAGCTAGATACAGTTCCACCAGTCATGGTGACAACTGTGTCACCTAAAATTTTTCCCTTATTTCCGCCACCATAGACAGCTGCTGTGAGAGTTCCACCTTTCACTTGTACATTTGTGGTTCCATTAACAGTACCTTCGTTTCCACCACCATAGACGCTTCCTTGTACATGACCGCCAGAAATTGTCACATTGGTGTTCCCGGCTACCATCCCGACTTCTTTCAGATTAGCTGAATATAAACGTTTTCCTTGTATATCTACCCCGTTTGTTTGAAGAAGACTTTCATCTGAGCTCCAGGTGTAGGTTTCTGTTGGGAAGCCGCTTTCGTTATAGTATGGGCTTGGATTTTGAGGTATTGTTACAGACGTTGGTCCACTTGCTGTGACTTCATTTGGTGTATAAGTCGGCTGTGTATATCCGTATTTTCCATCACCAATTACATAAACCTTGGCTTCCTTATTTGCCTGGCTCATGTCCGCCGCTTTACCACCACCATAGACATCGCCTTTTACAGTTCCGCCACTAATTGTAATATTGGTATCTCCGTATACCTTCGCAAGGTCTCCACCGCCATAGATACTTTTTTCAAGTGTTCCACCAGTTACATTGATAGTTACATTTTCTACCGTTGAAAGTCCCAAGTACGCATAGGTATTATATGTATAAGCAATTAACGTATCCTTAGTATTTGCACTCCACACATAGTTATAAGCCTTACTAACAAGTACACGTCCGTCTGATTCGTTGTATTTCGGGAAGCCACTTGGTGTTTCCTTAAAATGCTTCGGAACCCATGCATTGCTACCACTATACCAATTAGCATTACCATTCTGATCCCATTGTTCTGGATTCTGTTTAGTATTTATCTTTTCAGTGACAGACGCAGTACGGGAAGCACCCTTTCCTGTACCATATACTGTCCCCTTAATGTGGGAATTATCAAGATTAATTGTGACATCGCCACCATAATTGCTGTCTGACCATTTGCTAGCATATGTGCTATATGCATGCAAAGTGTTAATAGCCACAGGGTCAGAAACGATAGCACCATCTGATTCCTCGCGATACTGTAAATATGTATCTGAGATTTTTTCTAAGCTAGATAACTCTCCTCCACCATAAACATTTTTGGCAACTGTACTATTGGCAATGGTCATTTCAATATTTCCATATACCGTTGCACTATTCTCATATCCTCCACCATACACTTCATTAATCTTTGTACAATGGTCAACCAGCATGGTAATATCACCAAAAAGACGTCCTCTATTACCACCGCCATATAAGAACATGATTTCTGGATCATGGGTCGTAGAAGCTCCATTTGCCTCACCATCGCCATAAACCTTAATATCTCGATTACCTGTACAGATGGAGTTAACACCATCACCTGCCGTACGTAATGAACGTATACGACCACCGGTTACAACAATGTTAAATAGTACAAAGTTTTCACGAACATTATTTGCGTGGGTTGAAGTATTAGCTGCTGCAACTCTCTGAACAAAAGCCTCGCGCCCAACATACCAATGTCTTGTCTTTCCCAAATAATATCCATAATTATCAGAACCATCATGGAAGTCCCAGTTCAAGTTCAAGTAATTAATGGTTGCACCATTCAAAACAATGGTTGTGTGTTTGTCAGCATCAATAGAATACAATGCAGACGTTTTGGACAAGTCAGTTAACACATTTGTCATCTCGTCCATTGTCTTACCATCACTTACACCAGTACTACCTTCTCGAGCTGTTACTTCAAAGTAAAATCTATCTGGATCATGTTTCTTACCATTGACTTCAGCATTATAATGGTTCTCGTTAAAATCTAACCCAAACGTATTGGTTACTTCTTGGCCTGTAATGATTCCCTCTATGTTAGCCTTACACAGTTTGACGTTATCAAAGCGAAGGTTGCATAGTGTAGTACAACCATAACCAGTAGGCTTATAGTTGATTCGGTAACAGTTCCCTCCTACGCTCTTAAAAGTTGCGCTAGTATACATCATACCGGTTGACTCTATCACATCTGTCTTCTTGTCATAACCAAAATACTTGGATGAAGCCTGATCATGCTTGATATAATCTAAATCTGTTGTCAACATCAATACATAACTATATGCATCGTATGAACACGGATTGGTGTTGACCACCTTATCTATCGTACTCAGATCTGTGGATTTATACCCATTACATTCTCGTATTTTTTCAAAAGCTCTATCGATACTTTCAAGTGATAAAAATCCTCTATTTCCCGAATAATTATCGGAGTAATCGCGTATTCCACTGCCCGTTTCTATTATTTTCCCATTTGCATCCAATATGTAATCAATTTTTGGACGACCAGTTGTTGGATCCGTCTCATCCTTTACATACTGCATATTGTCATACTTATTCCCTACAAAATAGCATTTGCCCCAAAGAGCCTCTAATTCTAAAGTGCCATCATCTGCATATTCTTCTAGTACTTCAGGATCAATAGTATCTCCCGGTTGGAATACAGTTCTTCCTGGAATACGCACATTTCCTGCATCGACAATGTGCCAGCCCGTGAAAGAATAAGACCACGTGTGAGCATCGTGTACATAACCGCCAAAATAAAAGGTCTCATCATCCACCTTTGTTCTGGAGTCCTTATCAATTTGTGATTGAAGTTCTTCACTTAATTCTGTCACCACATCAGCAAACTCTGGCCCATGTAAAACCAAGCATCCCGATGAACTCTTGTCCTCAGGATTCTTTGTAATAGGGTCAAAAGCATTTGTTGCTGTCTCGGCTGTGCCATTATAATCCTTATCAATACCGCCTGCCGAATATGTAACCGTTATCTTCTCACTATTTTCCGCCCGCAAAATCAGCGCGAACACAGCCGCCGAAGTAACTCCTACTAACAGAAGCAATGAACAAATGCAAGCAAGCAGATGTCGTCTATTCAGTTTTAGCTTGTTTAATAAGCGCATTTGTAATTCCTCCTTGTGTTACTGTGTTACTCCTAAATTTACAATATATGTCGAATCAATGTAGTCTGCTGCTTTGTCTTCACCAACTGGTAAAGTACTATAGTCTTTACTTGGATCCGCTTTAAAGAAATAGATGAGAATACTTGATTCTGCTTCCATTTTTTTCGTAATTGTCGCTGTTTCTAAAGTACCATTTTGATCTGCCGGATTATTCGTAGTCAATGTCTGATTCTCGTCTAAAATATATTCACTCGTTGTGTCTATGAAAATTTCCTCTGCGATTGAACTCCAAACGACGTCCATATTTCCCTTAGCCACATCTTCATTGAACATAAGATATAATGTGGCATAATTACTTCCAACTCTATCTTCCATACGATAGCTAACCGGTGCCTTATGGTCATGAAGCACAAATACTAAGGTCATGGTCTTGGCGTATGGCTTGCTAGAAGCAACTGTTACAATAACTTTGTCTTCGTCTTTGTATCCGCCTGGAATTACCAAAGTATATTCATGGCTTATCTTTTCGCCACCAGCCATCGTCTGCTGTGTGGCTGCATTCCCATTATACGTCAGCGTAAGGTTGTGATTAAAAGTTGATTTATCGGAAATAGATGCCGTATATGCAATCTGATCTTCATTGATACGTGCATCGTCAAAATAGTTTTGTACATTAAAGGTAAGAGTTTTTTGTCCACCGCCGTAGATATCAAATTCTTGAGTTAACGGGTGTTCTTGACTATCCGGAACAGTATCGCCCAACATATCTACCGTGAAATAGAATGACTTCGGCACTACCTGGTTTGTCTCGTAAGCACTATTCGCCAAATATTTTGCCGCAATATACCCAATTCCTAATAGCAAAACAAGGCCTGCGAGTACTAGTACTCCTACAAGCCATTTGTTCTTCTTATTCACTTTTTTAGGGGAAGCTGGTTGCTTTCCACTTGCACATGCTTTACTCATCACACGTCCCCCTTAATCTACTTGTACATAATCTATAGTTACGATGATATAGTCTAATTCATAACTATAGAGATAATTATCTTTATCATCGTTAGTTGGCCAAGATATTTTTAAAGTATGTGTTCTCGGCGCGGAATCCCCTGCCGGAATAGAACTCGTGAGAGTTCCTGTCTCGCTTGCTGCTTGCTGATCATCCCAAGAAAATTGCAAAGGCAAATGCTGCAAGGACTTTGCTGTAATTGTATAAGACATAGTGACTTCACTGCCACTAACAATCTGTATCACCTTTTCTGCATTTGTTGTTCCCGGGGTCAACTGAATCGCAAAAGACTCTGTTAAACTATTTTCTGCTTCTTTATTTTCCCCAATCTCAAACTTCGCAACCCTTGCGGAATCATCTCCCGACACTTGGGTGTAATATCTGGCATATAAGCCATTCATGAAATATACGGAAACAATACACAAGCAAAGCAGAATAGCAGCAAATAACATCGGTTTATTCACTCTGATATTTGATTTAGACATATCCTGCTTCACCTCTTTTCCCTTTTATAATTCATCTTTCAGACGTCTAATTTCTTCTTTGATTTTATCTAATTCTTCCGTATCTTTCTGCCGTTCGCGTCTTCTTGGTATCTCCACTAATAGAATTGCCAAAGCGATTAACAGCATCGACCCGATTGGTGTTTTAATGAAGTTCACCACAACGCCAACCTTCGGCACATGGAAAAGCACAACGCCCTTCACATGTTTTCTTTCAATCGGCTCATCTGGGGTGTTGTTCGCATCCCCCTGCGTTGTGATGGTATCACCATCTATCTGAATCACACGATGTACTACAAGGCTTCCATTGCTTTGGAACACGACAATGTCTCGTTCCTTGAAATCGCTCGTCTTCTTCACAACAATCATGTCATCCACGGAAAACTCCGGTTCCATACTTCCGGACAATACCACGGCTGCACCAAATCCAAACGGCATTGGAAGTTGGTCTCCCACAAGCCTGCCTGCATTCATGCTGTAAATATTAATGCCAAGTACTACTCCGCATAGCCCGATAATAATCCATCTGGCTATAACAGGCAAAACTGCTTTTATTTTTTGCATTTTTCTTTTTTCTCCTCTTCATCCTTGGAAAAAATAAGGATTCCCATCATAACTATAGAGCAGATAGCTAATATCGCCCAGATAATAGCGCTGTTGTTATCGCCTGTCTGTGGCAACATACCGCCGCCACCATGTGGGTCAGCACTTTCAGTCGCTGTTGTCTTGATTGCAATGGTTAATGTCAAATCTTCGTCTGCTGCTCTTGTTCCAAGAGCTGTATCTAACGCATCATCGCCTTGTTCAAACAGCCAGCGCCAATCCAATGTATAGCTGGAATATCTTCCTGCCGCTAAAGTCATGGTATCTGTTGCATTATTCAATGCCAATACATTATCGTATTTGTTATTGCCTCCAACGATCCATTTGTTGTCGTAGCGGTTCATGCGTCCATCTACAGGCAATTTCAAATCAGAAGGCGTTACATATGCCTCTACCACTACCTCATAGTCCAATGCTACATTTCCTGTATTGTGAAGTTTGAATGTATAAGAATTCTCGGTTCCCGGGGCAATAATCTTATCCTCGTTATCGCTCTTTACAGTAGTAACCGCCTCACCATTCTCATAACTCACACGGAAAATATCTATCTTCGTATCAGTACTCCACACACCTTGATTATCACTTACTTCAAAATCTGGTTGTGCGACAAAGTCATCTCCATCATCTGAATCATCATCGTCTGGTATCAGCGAAATCGCTCCGGAGCTGTCAGGCAAGAAATCATTAAATCGACTGACTAGCATAAATGTAGTAACTGTAAAAAAAACTAAAAGCAAAAGTATGATGAGTATAAGCCATCCACGCTTTTGCTTCTTTTCATTGTCCATATGCCTGACCTCCTTTTCTATTTATTTTCGCTTTTATACTTTTCAAAACACAAACCTTTTGTACTTTGAAAAAGATAAAAGTTAACCCCGACCCAGCCACGTTGGGTCGGGGGATATAACTTTATGTATTAATTATTTAATTGTTAATTAATTCGTTCCTTTAGATTGTAAAGGTTAGATTAGTCAACTTGAGTAGCTGTGATTGTAGCTTTGATTGTAACTTCTGCAGGTGTAGCATCGTCTGCTTGAATACCTAATGCTGTATCTGTTACATCTGTTTGACCAGCGTGAAGGTCTGCTGCATCAACTGCTGCATTATCAAATACCCATTTCCAGTAAACTGTTTGTTCTGCAACACCAGTTTCTTTTGCAATAGCAACGTCTGTAAGAGCTGTCATTGTAAGTTCTGCAACTGAATCAACCCAGTCTGTTCCATTAACACTATATTTTAACGGAATATTTCCAGCGTTTGTTTCTTCAAGTGCAATTGTATATGTTGCATCTACTTCTGAAGTATTTGTAATATCAAGTGTGAAGCTTCCTGATGTACCAGGAGCGATAATTGTTTCACCAGATCCTACAGTTACATTTTCTTCTGCTGCAAATTCTGTATCTTTAACAGTGTCAAACAAATCAAATGTAATAGTTGCGTCTGGAGAAATTGCAATATCAGTACCTTCTACTTCGATAGACCATTTAGCAACGCGTGCTGAATCAGATCCAGAAGCTGTGCTGATGTATTTTGCGAATGTACCACTAATTGCGCATGTTGTAAGAAGAACTGCTACTAAAAGAGCAGAAGCGATTCTCATCATTTTGTTTTTTCTCATAATTGAAATCTCCTTTCAAATTTTGACTTTTCGTCATTTTTCTTCCTCGTCCGAGGAATAAATTATTTTACCGGACCCCCCTCGCGGGATATCCAACCCGCAGAGAATGCCGCGGCATTATATATCATTCCCCGGTCGTGGCTTCCGGAGGAAGAATATACTAAGTTATTGATTATCTTCTGCCGATTCCTGTGCTGCCTGTGTTTTTTCTGCTTCTGCCTTTGCTTTTTCTGCCTTTAAGGCCTCTAATTCAGCAAGAAGCGCATTTGTGTCGTCTTTCTTTCCTTTTTCATAAATACGTCGACGAAGCATATCGTATGCCACAAAGAGAATAATCGGTACAACTACACACACGATTAATCCTGGTGTGGTCTGCATGAACAATGCCACATGTCCCGCATTTGGGATACGGCTCTTGTACAAGCCTACTATTTTATCTGCCGGCACCAATTTTTTATCCGGCGTATTGTTGTTATCACCCTGTGTTCTGAAGAATAGTTCTCCTTCTTCGGTTACAATCTCGATAACACGGTGAGTTACAATACTTGATCCATTTCCTGCTGGGTCAAAGAATGAGATGACATCCCTTACCTTTATATCTTCTGCATCCACTGTTTTACAGATGATTAAGTCCCCACTCTCAATCTCTGGAAGCATGGAATCTGTAAGTACGATAAGTGGAAGTGTTCCACCAATACTTGGCACTGCATCTTTATTTGTAAAGCTTTTTACGATTAATGTTACGTTGATAACCAAAACTGGAATCAAGATAACGCAAAAAGCTGCGCCGAGCACTGTTAAAATCTTATGTACTACTGAACTTTTTTGTTTCTGGCCCATTTCTACGAACCCCTCTCTTTCCGCAGTGGTCACTGCTCTTTTGTCCTTCTATGTAAGACGTTTATTTTCTCGTATAGAGGCTTTTACACATTTTCATTTTACTCCTATGACCCATTAAAGTCAACCCAAATTTTGCCCAAACTTTATTACAATAAAGTGAACTGTTTGACTTTTTTCTACTAATTGTGGTGTTTTTTGATAGAAACGTTTCCAGACCACAATAGGTTGTGGTAATGGCAAAAAAAGGATACGAGAAAAAATTTTTCTCGCACCCTCTTCTTTTGTTATTTCATATAGAAATTCTTTTAGTCACTCTTCAGTTTTTTCAATTCTTCTTTTAATTTCGCTAATTCCGCCTCGGCTTTGTCGGCTCTCTGACGTTCTCTTTCAGTATTTTGGCGTTCTTCTTCACGCCCTTGTTCTTTCAGCATCCGCTCTTTCTCAAATATCTTCATATACTCCACCGACGCCTTTCCGTCACCTTTGACTTGTTCTACCATTCCATGGATTTTCTTAAGAGACTCATTCTTTGCATTATCCTTTTTTGTCTCTTCCATGTATGTAAGAAATTCTTTTAGTTCCGTTGCCGGATTTCCTTCTGTTCCTTTCGTGTAGAAAAAGATGGTCTTTGCTCCGTCATCATATGGCATATCCGGCAATTCCAAGCATTGATTCTGAACTGTATATACCATGTGATTATAGCCGAATGGGTCTTTTGGAAGTATCATGATGACAATCACATTTTTCAGGTTCTCATAATCCTCGCCTAATTTAAATGTTCCCGCATCTATCTTGGAATGATAGAATCTGACACGCCTTGGAAGTCCAGCAAAGCCTTTATCTTCTTTCTCCGGCTCCACATCAAAGATTGTGGCATTTTCTTTTCCATCTTCCTCTTCCAGATACACATCTAATCTTGCACCGTGAGTATCCGTATCACTTCCGTAGTAGACCTTCTGTGCTACTACCTGTAGTTTCCCGAACTCTCGACCGAAAAGGTTTCGCAGAAGTTCCCTGCTAAATTCTTCGCCATATTCCGGATGGCTGACCAGCTTGTTGAACAGAAAATCATCCAACAAATTTAATTCTTTTAGTTGTCTTGGCATACGCATGTCTCCTTTCTTCTGTGGAAAGCAACCTGCGTATACAACTATTCTTCTTCCTATTCGTTGCTTTCCACACATTAAATTATTCATAAGGGGAAACGCAACCGAATGGTTAAAGAATGTTTCCAGATATGTACTTATAGTATAGTCTGTCAAGGAATATGTGTCAAGGTGCAAATGTTCAAAGTCGCAAATTGCGACTTTAAACATTTTCCTTTTCTATTCTCCTCTTTTTCTACACAAAAAAGCACCGACAGTCGTCGATGCTTTTCTTAGTGGATGGAGGTGGATTCGAACCACCGAAAGCGTTGCTAACAGATTTACAGTCTGCCCCCTTTGGCCACTCGGGAACCCATCCATATTTGTCAGGTCTTTGCGACCTGACACTATAACTTTATATCATATTTAATAAAGATTTGCAACATCTTTTTCAAGACACTTCTTGATAATTCTTCTATGTGGCATCCTTATTTCTACCTACTCTCTCTCATAATGCAAAATCGCCACAGAGGTCTTGCCCATATCAATCGACAACATGCCGTCGTCCACAGCAAACTTCACTTCTTCTAATGTGTACCCTTCATTATAAGAATATAAGATTTGATTTAGCTCGGCTTCCATCGGAATTTCTGCCCGCCATACCGGTATCTGAAGTTCCGCTTTGGCTTCCCCGTGATTCACAACTACAACCACTACTTCCTGTTCATCAAACCTTGCGTAGGACACCACATTGTTGGCACCATATAAGATTTCCAAAGAACCTGTTTTTAATACCTGATGTTCTTTATGAATGCGAATTGCTTCTTTGTGGAATTCTAGCAAATCTTTGTTTTCCTTGCCCCACGGATAAGTTCTGCGGTTATCCGGGTCTGTAAATCCACACACTCCGGCTTCATCGCCGTAGTATACCGTCGGTGATCCCGGCCAAGTCATCTGCATGGCAACGGCCTCTCGCATCACGGATTCATCTACATTTCGCTCCGCCGCCTCGTATCCCAAATGGCTGACGCGTCCTACCATACGATTGGTTCTTGTCAAGAACCGAGAGTGGTCGTGGTTCGACAGCTCATTCATTGCTACCAACAAGGAAGGCATGTGCATATTTGTCATTTGATGTTTCATGGTATTTACAAAGCATTCTGCATTTCCGCAGAGTTC
>JAZRND010000017.1:0-10555 GCA_045648005.1 Faecalimonas sp.
AATGGATTGAGTGGTCCAGTCTTAATTCTATCTATGAAATTACTTTTCCTTTCAGGGAATCTTTCTCCCTTTCGAATCAATTTAACTGCTCTTAAAAGTGTTCGTTTCGCCACCAAAACAATGCGCTTTGCAATATCTGGCTGCGGCACTTCAAACATAGCGATATAGTTTTCCGGCATAATTACAGGCAAAACTCCCTTAAAGTCAAGTCCAACTTCCTTGCATAACTTTTCAATCTTATTGCCTGCATTTCCAATATCACTGCCGCAGGTCATTACAAAATATGCTTCCTTACATCCCTTAAAATGTGCTGTGCGTATAAATTCTTCAAATATATGGGGTAATTGCCAACAGTAAGTAGGCGACACAAACACCCATGGTGTATTTGAAGTGAGTTCCGCTGAAATTCTATCTTTTATATAGTGAAATGAATCTATTAATTCATCTTCTAATTTGTCTGCAAGCATTTGTGCACAGTATTTGCTGTTGCCTGTGCCTGTGAAATAGATTATCATAGGGGCTCCTCACTTGGCTTTTGAACTTCTAAATGTTTTTACCATTTTATCATCAAATTACAGGATCTACAATCTGTTTTATTACTGTGTCTGTTAAATTCCAAATCTCCATCCCCAGTAAACAATTGACACCACAAGCATGTATGGATATTATTAAAATTAACAACACAGGAAATAAAATTATCACCTAGGAGGAACTAGAATGAATAAGATTGTACAAAAGAAGCTCAACGCTTTAATTGCTGCATATAACACAGTTGTAAAAGGAATCGACGATACCGCAGCCACGAGTCATGACAGAGCCTACGGTGGCATTATTCGAGCAGGTAAGGGCCAATTAGTCGAAAACATGGCGGCTGAACTAGTCAGAATCGCTTGGGAGGATATTTTAAAGCAAAGTCCTTACAGATTAGAAATCAATAAGAAAAAAATGCCAATTGGTATCAATGATAATTATATCAATAGAATCTCTAATCCTACTGTCAAGGAATTCGTCAAGAAAAATAAATCGAAACTCGTTTACAAATTTGGTACAGATGTACAAGTATTTATCGACGGAAAGCTTGTATTGCCAATCGAGTGTAAAGCCTATGCGGAAAATGCAATGCTAAAGCGCATTTTATTTGATGCTTCTTTAATGAAGGAAGCTGTCGGCACTGATAAATATTATCTGGTTCAACTGGAAAGTCAGTTGGGTGGCGATTATTCGGAGCTCAACGACACTACTTTTGGCAGTCCTGCAACACACGCACTACTTTCACATGTGGACGTAGAGCTCGAAATCATTACATTATTAAAAGGGGAACGAAAGGTAGATAGACCGATACATAAGGCCGAATTTTTCAAGGAGCTTAAAATAACCGCTTTAGAAAAGGCAGTCACAATATTTGCCAAGGATTTAGAAAGGTACGTAAAATAAAGATGTTTGATATTCATGTTACAGATGAACAGTATGCATATGCTGTGGAAATGGTTGACAAATATAACTTTGGTCAACGAGGCTATGGGGATGGCAATAAGAAAGAACAACTGACAGGTATCATAGGTCAAACTGTTTTAGCAGATTTACTAAAACTACCTAGGCCGGATGGTTCTACTGGTTTCGATGGAGGACGCGATTTCATCATAAATGGTAAACCTGTAGATATTAAGACTATGTCAAGAACCGTACCTATGAGAGACTATTTTGTCCACAACTTCGTGGGCTATCAGAAAAACTACTCCGTGGATTATTATATTTTTGCTTCTTTTAATACTAAAAATCACATTCTGACTATCTGCGGCTATTTAAATAAAGAGGACTTTTTTAAAAAAGCAAAGTATTTCCCAATAGGCTCCACTAGATATCGTTCAGATGGAACTTCATTTAAAACCTTTGCGCCTTTATATGAACTAGCTCAAAAAGACCTAAACCCAGTCGCGGACATCAACGATTTAATTTCAAATATACACTAAAAAATGCCACAGCAGTGTGGCATTTTTATTACTCTATATCTTTCAATCTCTGTTCTGCAGTATCACAATACTCTTGGGATATATCAATTCCCAGATATCTTCTTCCTGTCTTTTTTGCAACAGCTGTCGTGGTTCCAGCACCGTTAAACGGATCTAGAACAACATCATTCTGAAAACTAAATAGCTTCAATACTCTTTCCGCAAGATTTTCCGGGAACATGGCAGGATGTCCGTATTCTTTCATATGCCGTTCCGGCGCAATGCTCCATTTAGCAACCACCCAAGATTTAAATTCTTCTACCGAGATATCCGCATCTGCACTGTTTCCTTTTTTCTTTAAATCACCTTTACAGAATACCTCAACAAATTCCCAGGTATATTTTAAATATGGACTAGACGGACTTTTCCAACTTCCATAAGAACACATTTTACAGTTGTAATTGTTCTTTTCCCACATGATTTCGCCCTTCCATATCATTTTGTTTTGAATAAAGAAGTTGCTAATCATATGATGAGCTGGTATGTAATCTGAATAAAGCGGCTGCACATTTACTACAAATCGTCCGCCGTATTTCAATACACGAATGCCTTCTGCAAATATCTGAAATAACATATCAAAATAAGCATCCCAGTTCGCTGTGTCATTGTGGTCTTCATAATCCAAGCCAAAGTTATAAGGTGGAGAAGTAAAGATAATATCCACACAATTATCCGGTAGCTTTTTTAACAACTCTAAACTATCCGCGCAGATAACCTTGTTTTCATATTCTTTCGGAAGTTCTACATTTTCTTTAGAAAAATTATTGTCTAACGCGTAATAATGCTTACCTCTGTCTTTCTCTTTCGCCTTTCGGTTTGCCACTTTGCGCTCTGCGTTGTAACCGACAAATTGCCTCTTTCCACCTTTTACACCGTAACTTTTGATATTATCAACAATGGCGAAAACTGCCTGTTTCAAATCCTCACTAATTTGAAGTCCTTCTAAAAGTTTTCCGTATTTAACCATATCAAGGCTGAACAGCATGATATGTAGATTCTCATCCTGAACTTCCATATAGGAATCGCTTTTAGCAAAACATCCATTGAATGCCTCCACTAACGCGTCGCAATCTTCTTGTATATGGGTAGATATATCTAATATTTCGTCTCTATATTCGACCAAAAAAACACCTCATTTGCATAAAATATAAACATAGGGATTATATCATAATTACCGTCCATCGTCAACGAAACAGCTACCCCTGATTTCATTTCTTATACTGCTTCACTAATCGCTCTATTTCCTCACGGACTTTATCGACTACGCGCTCCGGAGATACAATCTTTGCCCCATCTCCTAATGCTATAACCCATGCTAGAAATTGGCTGCTGACTGCAACTTTAACATTGATAGAGAAATGTTCTGCATCTACTTTCACCAAGGATATATTCTGTCCGAAACGGTCGATCATGACGCCTGCCAGTTCATTCTTGCACACAATCTTCACCATTTCTTCATCCCCACCGAACATGCCAAACATTTTCTTGGCGTAAGCACCCATATCAAAGGCCTGAAACTTTTTGCTTCCTTCACGTTTTTCTTCTACAGTGCTGATATGTAGCATTTTATCTACACGAAAATGTTTGATTTTCTCTTCTGCGCTGTCATAGGCCACCAGATAGTAATTCTCATCATCCCAAGAAAGAGCCCATGGACTTGCCTGATAGTATGCTCCGTCTTTTCGAAGCACCTGCTTTTTATTCACGTCCCAATTAAAATAGTGGAATCTGATCTGTTGATTTGATGCTATGGCTGTATGTATCTGGTCCACATTATAATAAATTCCTTCGTTTCCGGCTTTGATTCGCTCTGTAGTATACACCTGGCGTTGAAGTTGCGCTGCCTCGTACTTACTTGCCAATCCTTCAATCTTCTTAATGAGCTGAATAGATTTCTTGGCAGTCATAAATTTGGACGCCTGCACAGAGTCTACAAGAAGTTTTAGTTCTGCCAACTCAAACTGACGATTCCCAATGCGATAAGAAAAATACTTATCCTCTTTTTCTCCGATAATATCCAGTCCAAACAGACGCAGATTTTCCATGTCCGTATAAATACTTTTGCGTTCTGCATTGATTCCATAAGCCTGAAGAGATGCAATAATCTCTGGCATGGTGATGCTGTGAGTCTCATCTGTCTTTTCCAGTAAGATCTTCATCAAATATAATATTTTTAATTTCTGATTGTTTTCTGCCATATCAAAGCTCAACCTTTCGCTCATCTCTTGAAATCATTATAACAACCAATCTGGCATCTTCGCAATCACTAATATCCAAACGCAAACCAATGTACAACCAACAGGAACATACACCACATCGGCATACTATACACTACTAAATCTGCAACTAGATTTTTTACTTTCTTCATCATACAAACCCTCCTTCGATTTTCTTCCGTAGAATCTCTTTTCTGATTTATATTATCTTTAAATTGCTGTCCAAAAGTATGTACACTTATTAGATTTGCTTGGCCCGGATTTTAGTTGCTATTTGTTTGACAATGTCCATATACTGTATTATAATGATAAATTATTAACAAGACACAGGAGGTAGTAAAAATGATGTTTACTAGAAGTAAAAATGATAAGGTTCACGAACTTATCATGAAACAACTTCAAGATGTAAAAAGTTGTCTGAACAGTTTCGAAGACTTCATGCGTATTGCTACTAGTGCGGAAGAAAATTCAGAAGCATTACGTAAGCTCTGCGACACTGTTTATGAAAAAGAGCATCTTGCAGACATTTCACTCCGCCACATGATCGATTCTTTAAGTGGCGCTATGTTCCTTCCATCTACAAGAGAGGACCTGATTTCTATCGGTACCAGTTGTGATAAAATGGCAAATAAATGCGAAGACATTTGTTACATGGTTGTTCTTCAGAACTTCCGTTTTCCATCGGAGTACAATGAAGATGTGTTAGAGATTTTAGCATTGACACATAAGCAATTTGAACTCCTTGAAAAATCAATTAGTCTTCTCTTCGCTCGCATAGGCGATTTGATGAAAGACCAATCTATTTTGGACGAGATTCGTGATTACGAATCTGCGGTAGACGAATTTGAACGTAAGCTTCTTGAAAGAACTTACAGCCGCGGCATGCAATTAGCTGAATGTATGCAATTATCTACATTTATATCAGATCTCTGCGACATTTCAGATATTGCTGAAAATATTGCTGATAAAATCCAGATTATGTTAGTAACGAGAAAGGCGTGATGAAATGATTTATTTATTATTGCTATCCGGCCTTTTCATGGGATGGTCACTGGGTTCTGTGGACTCAGCTAGTGCCTTTGGTACTGCAGTTGCAACGCGTGTTGTAAAATACCGTACTGCTGTTACTATCATAGCAATCATGGTAATCATTGGTGCCTTTTTTAGTGGTGCAAATAATATTGATAAACTTTCGGACTTAGCTACAAGTAATGAAGTCATTGCTTCTGCTGAAGATGTAAAGGTGGCTGTAGAGACAAATATGGTTTCTGCATTGCGTTTGAAATCTGCATTGAAAGCAGCCATTATCTTCGCATGTGCTGCTCTTACTGTATTTGTGATGACAAGCTTGAAACTTCCGGTTTCAGCCAATCAGGCTCTTACCGGTGCCATCATCGGTTGGGGACTTTGTTACGCGGACTATAGTAACCCTGCCATTTTAAATGCGAACCTTCCGCAAATCGGAAAATTTGCTTCTACTTGGCTTCTAAACCCTCTGGGTGCGGGCATTATATCCTTTTTGCTGGTAACATTGGTAAACCGTTTCTTCACAGAGCGACTAACCACTTTAAGTTCCTACGATAAGATTATCAAGTTCGGTTATCTTGGAGCAGGTATTTTTGCTGCATACAGTATCGGTGTAAATAGTTCAGCCAGCGTAACTGCATTATACTATGATGCAACTAACACCGGTGCTAACCTATTGACTGACGCGAGACTAACAGCTACGATCGGTGGTATCGCCATTGCCGTCGGCGCTATTACATATTCAAGAAAAGTTATGTTGACTGTAGGAAGTGGCATTGCCGAAATCACACAATTAGATGGTTTCCTCGTGGTAATCGCCATGGCTCTTACGGTATTAATCATGGGAAAAGCCCTTGGTATTCCGGTTTCGAATTCACAGGCTATCGTAGGTGCTGTTATGGGTGCCGGTTTGACCCGAGGTGTTAGATATGTAAACTTTCATAAGTTCAAAAGTATTGCCATTGCATGGGTATCATCCCCAACAGCAGCCGCCCTCTTAACATTTATTGTTGGATGGTGTGCAAAAGGCTTTTTCGGATAAGAACAAACAAAAATCAGACAGTCTATTGACTGTCTGATTTATATTTTACGGCCGTACATCGTGGTAACAAGGTGGAATACCCACTGCGCTTATGTGTAGCACTTAATTCTTTATCTGTGCGATTTAAGAACGCCCCTTCTCTGGCTGTTTGAGTCGCCCAAGTCAAATCAACGTTATAGTATCCGCCATCAAGTTTTACAATATTCCATGCATGTCCTTCAGATTCACCTGTACAATAATAGGTCGGTATTCCAAGTTCCATCATGATATACTGAAATGCTCTTGCATAACCTGCGCATACAGATTTTCCATTTACCAAAGCACTATAGGGACTTTGATTCAGGCTGGCAGCTGTATCATATTTGGTATTCTTGATAATATAATTATATACGTATTTTTCTTTTCCATAATCGGTAGGCTTGGTATTCGCTTTTTTAATAAGATCGATTGCCTTTTCTTCGAAAATCTGCTTGTGTTCTTCAAGATTATTGGCAGTCTCATTAAAGCTTAAGGTTATCTGTACACAAATCTCATTTTCATCGTATTGATACGTATAACCGTTATCCAGCCAAAATAATTCCGGATGGTCGTGATACACCGCACTGATCACGTTTTTGACTTCACTGTTTTTCATCTCCACCACTGGCACAAATGTCTTTTTCACTGCTTTTGCATTTGCATAGACTTGGCGATATAACTTTTGACAATCCTCGCTCAAAAAATAGAAATATGGATAGTACTCTTGTTCAAACTCTAGTCCTTCACCAGTGATACCAGAATCTTTATAAAGCCCTAGTTTGATTTCCATTCTGTGCAAGTTCTGCTCTATTTTACTCAATGCATCTTCATCCATGGTCAATGCAAATACAAAAAATATGATTGCAGATGTGACTGCAACAATCGGTATAATGATGAAAAGTCTTTTCAAAAACTTCAATGTCTTGTTTTCCTTCCTGACTTTTTCTTTTACTATACCACGAACAACAACCGCTTTGCAATCCTACTCCTGTTCCCACTTTATATCCCACGTTCTTCGAATCGGGTAAGATGCTAATGTTTTTCCGTCAATATTTTCACGATGCATGTCTATGGCCGTGATGCGGCTGTTCTCATAGGTTCTATAGTAGTAGACTCCGGTATCCGTATTGCAACAAGAACTGTAAATAGTATATTCATAGTCGCCTTTTTCTAACTGCACACATCCTTTTTGTTGTTCTACTGATCCCAAAACATGAAAAAATTGATTCACACTTTCCTCTTCGTTCTGTCCATCAACAGAATTCCATTTGACAAATGCTGCCCGAACGAATCTGGAGGCTGATGACAAATCACCTGGCAGACCTAATGCTCCCATGCCACGGCTGTATACTTCCATGGGAAGTTCTTTGGCAAAATGATTCATAGGTTCTTTCCTAGATACTGCCATATAGTTATTTAGCTGATACATTTGAAAAGCAAAGGGTGGATTGTTAGTCAATACTTTAACCGGATTTTCGGTTATCCGAAGGCCTTCTTCCACCGGTTCTATTACAATGCTTGCATTAGTATCGGATACTAAAAAGTGTAATGGTGACAAAGGTAGTTCCTTGCTATATGGAATTTTTACCAGATTAGTGTGTTCCAACAGTTTCCTTGCTTCTGGCACATCCTTACATTGTCCTAAAACCCAAGGAATCAGTTCAAATGGCGTCACATTATATTTGTCGTCTCTTTCTCCAAGATATACCGCATTTCCCGGAAAACTTAATCCTGCCATACTTAATCCTTTTTCGTTAGTGGCATCATAATACAACGGATAATCATCATTCACATAAGCCATGCCTATCATGGCATAGTGTTTACTAAAATCCCGTTCTTTTCGAAATCGAAAGGGAAAATTTCTCGGCGTAACTGTCACAGATTCTGCATAAGAGTATTCTAAATCTAAATTTCTGCCAAAGTAATGGTCCTTCGTTTTATAAGAGATTGCTGTACACATAAAAAAGCCTCGTTTCTGTTTTTCCCTAGTATTTCCAAACCAGAGAAATTTAAACGAGGCTTTCTATCTATTCTTCGATTGAACGTTTTCTGCGTACCGTTACGGTTTCTTCAAAACATTCAAATACTTCATCTACATTTTTTGTATCCATCTTTGGTGTAATAAGGCTTACAACCGGTACTACGATTAACCCTGCAACCATCGCAATTGCACCTGCGTTAATCGGAGACTCAATAAATTTAAAGAACATATTTGCAACTGTAATTCCAACACCGCATGCGAAACTTGCCCAAACAGCTGCTTTGGTAACACCTTTCCAGTACAATCCATACATGAATGGCGCCAAGAATGCACCTGCCAACGCTCCCCAAGAAATTCCCATGAGCTGTGCAATAAATGTCGGTGGGTCAAGTGCTAATATAACGCTGATAACCACAAAGAATACCAACATAATACGCATGCAAAGAAGTTGTTTTTTATCGTCCATCTTTTTGATAACATTTCCTTTAATCAAGTCTAATGTTACGGTAGAGCTTGATGTCAATACCAATGATGACAAGGTAGACATAGACGCTGACAACACCAATACTACTACAATACCAATCAAGAGATCAGGTAACTTTGAAAGCATTCCCGGAACAATTGCATCGTAAACAGGTTTGCCATCTACCATGAATAGAGATTCATCAACTAATCTTCCGAATCCACCCAAGAAATAACATCCACCGGATACAACAATTGCAAAGAATGTTGAAATAATGGTTCCTGATTTAATCGATTTTTCATCTTTAATTGCGTAGAACTTATGTACCATCTGTGGAAGTCCCCAAGTTCCAAGAGATGTCAAAATAACAACACCTATAAGGTTTGGAAGATCTGGTCCGAAAAATGATGCGTATACACCAGGTACATCACTTTCAATTTTTGCTAATTTTGTCACTGCCTCTGTGAATCCACCATGTCCGTTTAATACCGATGCAATAACTGCAACAATACCTATCAACATGATAATACCTTGAATAAAGTCGTTAATTGCTGTTGCCATATATCCACCGAGAATAACATAAACCGCGGTCAACACTGCCATGGCAATAACGCAGACCGAGTAGTCGATATCGAAAGCCATTCCAAACAAACGAGAAAGTCCGTTGTAAACAGATGCAGTGTATGGAATTAAAAAGATAAAGGAAATGGCTGCAGCTGCAACACGAAGCCCATTAGAATCATATCGTTTTCCAAAGAAGTCCGGCATGGTTGTGGCTGACAAGTGTTTACTCATAACACGAGTTCTTCTTCCTAATATTACCCACGCCAATAAAGAACCTATTATCGCGTTTCCAATCCCAATCCATGTAGCAGAGATACCATATTTATAACCAAATTGTCCCGCATATCCCACAAATACTACTGCTGAAAAATAAGATGTACCATAAGCAAATGCTGTAAGCCAAGGTCCTACTGCGCGACCGCCAAGCACAAAATCGTTGACATTGGTTGCGTGTTTTCTGGAATATAAGCCTACACCTATCATACTTCCAAAGAAAATAATGAGTAAAACAATTTTAGTTAACATAATACTTCTCCCTTCCTGTTTCTTTATCGCGTTAAAGCACAACGCTTTAAAGTGTTAAAGTAATGTTATTATACATAACAGTTTTTCATTTTGCAACTCTTTTTTTATTTTTTTATTTCGTAGTCTGTTTCAGACTTTTTCAAGTAGTCCTAAATTGACTTATTTATAATATAAGAAAAACATATACGAGGTGTTGTGCAATGAGATTTGAGAACATTCGTAACCTGCGTGAGGACAATGACAAATTGCAGGTAGAAATGGCTGCCTACTTAAATGTAAAGCAAACTACATATTCAAAATATGAACTTGGAAAGATTAACATTCCTGTTGATGTATTAATCAAGCTTGCTGACTTCTATGATGTGAATTTAGATTATTTAGTAGGAAGAACCAAAAACAAGAAAAGGTACTGATGATTCAGTACCTTTTTCTTATATCTTTTCTTATGAAATTAGAGTTTTATTAGAATTTACCTGCATCTGCTGCTTCTTGGATAGAAACTGCAACTGCAACTGTCATACCAACCATTGGGTTGTTACCAGCACCGATAAGTCCCATCATTTCTACGTGAGCAGGAACTGATGAAGAACCAGCGAACTGTGCATCACTGTGCATACGTCCCATAGTATCTGTCATACCGTAAGAAGCTGGACCTGCTGCCATATTGTCTGGGTGAAGTGTACGTCCTGTACCACCACCTGAAGCAACTGA
>JAZRND010000018.1:0-7765 GCA_045648005.1 Faecalimonas sp.
TTATAACTACGAGGACGCTGTTCTCATTAACGAACGTCTTGTTCGCGATGATATTTACACTTCTATCCATATCGAAGAATATGAAGTAGAAGCAAGAGATACTAAACTCGGACCGGAAGAAATCACACGTGATATTCCAAACGTTGGTGACGATGCACTCAAAGACCTCGACGAACGTGGTATTATTCGCATCGGTGCCGAGGTTACCGCAGGTGATATTCTTGTTGGTAAGGTTACACCAAAGGGCGAAACCGAGCTTACCGCTGAAGAAAGACTTCTTCGCGCAATCTTCGGTGAAAAAGCAAGAGAAGTAAGAGATACTTCCCTTAAAGTGCCACATGGTGAATACGGTATTGTTGTAGATGCGAAAGTGTTTACCAGACAAAATGGAGATGAACTTTCGCCGGGAGTAAACGAAACAGTTCGTATTTATATCGCTCAAAAGAGAAAAATCTCTGTAGGTGATAAGATGGCCGGTCGTCATGGTAACAAGGGTGTTGTTTCACGCGTATTGCCGGTAGAAGATATGCCATTCTTGCCAAACGGACGTCCGCTTGACATCGTGCTTAACCCACTTGGTGTGCCATCACGTATGAACATCGGACAGGTACTTGAAATTCACTTGAGTCTTGCAGCGAAAGCATTAGGATTCAACATTGCAACTCCTGTATTTGATGGTGCAAACGAAGTTGACATCATGGATACATTGGATTTGGCAAATGATTATGTAAATCTTGAATGGGAAGAGTTCGAAAAGAAACACGGACAAGAGTTACTGCCAGAAGTATTAGAATATTTATCAGAAAACAGAGACCACAGAGAATTGTGGAAGGGCGTTCCGCTTTCGCGAGACGGTAAAGTTCGTCTTCGTGATGGTAGAACCGGTGAATATTTTGACAGTCCGGTAACTATTGGACACATGCACTATCTCAAACTTCATCACTTGGTAGATGATAAGATTCATGCTCGTTCTACCGGCCCTTACTCATTGGTAACTCAACAACCATTAGGTGGTAAGGCACAGTTTGGTGGACAGAGATTTGGTGAAATGGAAGTTTGGGCACTGGAAGCTTACGGTGCATCATACACCTTGCAGGAAATCCTGACTGTGAAGTCTGATGATGTTGTTGGACGTGTGAAAACATACGAAGCCATCATCAAGGGTGAAAATATTCCTGAACCGGGTATTCCGGAATCATTCAAGGTACTTCTTAAAGAGTTACAGTCTCTTGGCCTTGATGTTAAAGTATTAAGAGACGATAACACAGAAGTAGAAATCACCGAAACTATTGATTACGGTGAGACTGATTTACATTCCATTATTGAAGGAGACAGAAGATATCAAGAGGAAGAATCTTACGCAGAACATGGATTCAGCCAACAAGAGTTTGAAGGCGGAGAACTTGTGGATGTAGAAGAAGATACCTACGAAGATACTTTCGATGCATTGGACGCAATGGATATCGATTACAACGATATTTTAGACGAAGAATAGGAGGATTGCCGTAAATGCCAGTAAATAATAATGAAGCAGCATACGAGCCAATCACATTTGATGCGATTAAAATTGGCTTGGCCTCACCGGAAAAGATTTTAGAATGGTCTAGAGGCGAAGTGACAAAACCGGAAACAATCAATTACAGAACATTGAAGCCGGAAAGAGACGGTCTTTTCTGTGAGAAAATTTTTGGACCTAGCAAAGACTGGGAATGTCACTGTGGTAAATATAAGAAAATCCGCTATAAAGGTGTGGTTTGTGACAGATGTGGTGTTGAAATCACAAAAGCAAGTGTAAGACGTGAGCGTATGGGGCATATTGCCCTCGCAGCTCCGGTTTCACATATCTGGTACTTCAAGGGAATCCCAAGCCGTATGGGATTGGTGCTTGATTTGTCACCAAGAACTTTGGAAAAAGTATTATACTTTGCATCCTATATCGTATTAGATAAAGGTGAAACAAGTCTGCAATACAAACAAGTATTGTCAGAGCAAGAATATCAGGAAGCAAGAGAAATGTGGGGAGATACTTTCCGCGTGGGAATGGGTGCAGAAGCTATCCAAGAACTTCTCCGTGCAATTGATCTTGATAAAGAATATGAAGAATTGCAAGCAGGTCTCAAAGGTTCTACAGGACAAAAACGTGCAAGAATTGTAAAACGTTTGGAAGTAGTAGAAGCTTTCCGTGGTTCTGGAAATAAGCCGGAATGGATGATTATGGATGTCATTCCTGTTATTCCACCGGATTTACGTCCGATGGTACAGCTTGATGGTGGACGTTTTGCAACTTCTGATTTAAATGATTTGTACAGACGAATTATCAACAGAAACAACCGTTTGAGAAGACTGTTGGAATTAGGTGCTCCGGACATTATTGTACGTAATGAAAAGAGAATGCTTCAAGAAGCAGTGGATGCCCTTATTGATAATGGTCGTCGTGGCCGTCCGGTAACAGGACCTGGAAACAGAGCGTTGAAGTCATTATCTGATATGCTGAAAGGTAAATCAGGACGTTTCCGTCAAAACTTACTTGGTAAACGTGTTGACTATTCAGGACGTTCCGTTATCGTAGTAGGACCGGAACTTAAGATTTATCAATGTGGTCTTCCAAAAGAGATGGCAATTGAGCTTTTCAAACCATTTGTTATGAAAGAGTTAGTAGCAAACGGAACAGCTCACAATATTAAAAATGCAAAGAAAATGGTAGAAAGACTTCAACCAGAAGTATGGGATGTATTAGAAGAAGTTATTAAGGAACATCCGGTTATGTTAAACCGTGCTCCTACCCTTCACAGACTTGGTATCCAAGCATTTGAACCGATTTTGGTAGAAGGTAAAGCAATCAAACTTCATCCATTGGTATGTACCGCTTATAATGCGGACTTCGATGGTGACCAAATGGCTGTGCATTTGCCACTTTCTGTAGAAGCGCAGGCTGAATGTCGTTTCTTACTTCTTTCGCCAAACAACTTGTTAAAACCTTCTGATGGTGGTCCGGTAGCGGTGCCTTCACAGGATATGGTTCTTGGTATTTACTATTTGACTCAAGAAAGACCAGGTGTAAAAGGCGAAGGAAAATCATTCAAAAACTTGAATGAAGCGATTTTGGCTTACGAAAATGGCGTAATTACTTTGCACTCACGTATTAAAGTGCGTGTGACAAAGACAATTGATGGTGAAGTGAAGAGCGGAACCGTGGAATCTACATTGGGACGTTTCTTATTCAACGAAATTATTCCACAAGATTTAGGATTTGTTGACAGAAGCATTCCAGGAAATGAACTTCTTTTAGAAGTGGATTTCCTTGTAGGCAAAAAACAGAATAAGCAGATTCTTGAAAAAGTAATCAATACACACGGCGCAACTGTAACAGCAGAAGTATTAGATAAAATCAAAGCTACAGGTTATAAATATTCAACTAGAGCAGCGATGACCGTATCTATTTCTGAAATGACTGTGCCGCCACAGAAACCACAGATGATTCAGGAAGCACAAGAAACTGTGGATAAGATTACAAAGAACTTTAAACGTGGTCTTATTACAGAAGAAGAACGTTATAAAGAAGTTGTTGAGACATGGAAGAATATGGATGATGCACTTACAAAAGCCCTGTTAGACGGACTTGATAAGTACAATAACATCTATATGATGGCTGACTCTGGTGCCCGTGGTTCTGACAAGCAGATTAAACAGCTTGCCGGTATGCGTGGTCTTATGGCCGATACAACCGGTCGTACCATCGAACTTCCAATCAAATCAAACTTCCGTGAAGGTCTTGATGTATTGGAATACTTCATGTCAGCCCATGGTGCTCGTAAAGGTCTTTCCGATACAGCTCTTCGTACAGCTGACTCCGGATATCTTACAAGACGTCTTGTTGACGTTTCGCAACAGTTGAGTATCCGCGAAGTGGACTGTGTAGAAAAAGGTGCTGAAATTCCAGGTATGTATGTAAGAGCATTCATGGAAGGAAATGAAGAAATTGAAAGCTTACAAGAACGTATTACAGGACGTTATGTATGTGAAGACATCTGTGATAAAGATGGTAATATTATCGTAAAAGCCAATCATATGGTTACACCAAAACGTGCAGAAAAGATCATGAAGTTTGGTGTTGGAAAAGATGGTGGTCCGATCACAGAAGTTAAGATTCGTACAATTTTAACCTGCAAGTCACACATTGGTGTTTGTGCAAAATGTTATGGTGCGAACATGGCAACCGGCGAACCGGTACAAGTGGGTGAGGCAGTTGGTATTATTGCGGCTCAATCTATCGGTGAACCTGGTACACAGCTTACCATGAGAACATTCCATACCGGTGGTGTTGCGGGTGGAGATATTACCCAGGGTCTTCCACGTGTCGAAGAACTTTTCGAAGCGAGAAAGCCAAAAGGACTTGCAATCATCACAGAGTTTGGCGGTGTGGCAACAATTAATGACACCAAGAAAAAACGTGAAGTTATTGTGACCAATAACGAAACCGGTGAAACAAAGGCATACTTGATTCCATATGGCTCAAGACTTAAAATTCAAGACGGCGCAGTATTGGAAGCAGGTGATGAACTCACAGAAGGTAGCGTAAACCCACACGATATTTTGAAGATTAAAGGTCTTCGTGCAGTACAAGACTACATGATTCAAGAAGTACAACGTGTATACCGTCTGCAAGGTGTTGATATCAACGATAAACATATCGAAGTTATCGTTCGCCAGATGTTGAAGAAGATTCGCGTTGAAGAAAATGGAGATTCTGAATTCTTGCCGGGAACAATGGTAGATATTTTGGACTTCGAAGAAGCAAACGAAAGACTGATTGCAGAAGGCAAAGAACCGGCAACGGGAGAACCGATTATGCTTGGTATCACAAAAGCTTCTCTTGCAACAAGTTCATTCCTTTCAGCGGCTTCTTTCCAAGAGACGACCAAAGTTCTTACAGAAGCAGCTATTCAAGGTAAGATTGACCCACTTGTTGGTTTGAAAGAAAATGTAATTATTGGTAAATTGATTCCAGTAGGTACTGGTATGAGAGAATACCGAAATGTAAAAATTCAATCCACAGTGGTAGAAGAGAAACCGGTTGATGACGTTGAAGGGACTGATGAAATCGTAGAAGTGGCAACTGAAGAAACTACAGTTGAAGAATAACAATCTTAAAAGAGTATCCTTGTTTGAGGGTGCTCTTTTTTTGTTGATGTCATGGATGTAAACAGGAAAAAGGTGTAAAAATTATATGTTTCTTTGAACAAAATTCTTGAAAAGTTGGAATAATTGTTGTACAATGTGACTAGATATTGCGTAAATAAATGGTAATAGGAAAGGGGAAAGTCATGAGAAGAATATTGACTAACAAAATCAGCAAATTTATTGCACTAGGTATTCTTGCGTTGGCTATTGTTGTGCCGACAGTCTGCTATATGACTTCTGGTAAATCAGGGGTAAAAGCAAGCAAACAAGAATACGGCACCGTTGTTGAAGTGCCGGGTTCAACAGTAAGTACATATTACGGAAAAGAACCTCAATTATCAGCGACAGGAATCGAAGGATTATTATTTGGAGGATGGTTTGAGGATGCGGCATGTACCGTGCCGGTTACAAGCCCAAGCTCAAGTAAGACTTACTATGCAAAATACTTGGACCCGGGTGTGTTAAGTATTAAATTGCAAGTAAAACAAAACTCTGATAATACAACAGACATGCGTGTAGTTTCAACGGTGGATAGCTTAAACTATGCGGGTGCCGGTTTTGATGTGTATTTCGGAAGTAAAGCTACAACAGAGCAGGATCCGATTACATTCCAAACAACAACAGTATTTGAAAGAATCAATGCGAAGACCGAAGGCGTAGCATATAAATACAGCCCGAAGGTAGTAGATGGAGATTCAGAATATTTTGTAACAGGTACAATCAAGAAGATTGCGGCAAGCAAGGCAAATGAAAACTTCTATATTAAACCATTCTGGGTAACTATGGATGGGGTGAAAGTGTACGGACAAGGAAGATTTTTATCTGCGAAGAATGGTACCGACGCAACAAATGTTAACATACCGGTGAAAGTAGCTTCCAACCCGGCAGACAGTAGCGGAAATGTAACAGTTACTTTTGGTAGCACTACAAAGACAGCAAAGGTAGCTGCATACAAGGATGGTTTCGCACATTTAAATATCCCAGTAGATAATAAGGCGACTTTGCCTTCTGCAACAAAGGTTACAGTAGGAAATGCAAGTGCGCTTGTTAGAAATCACCAAAATACAAGTGCAACAGTGGATACATCATGGTATGATGCAGACCCAACAGCAAATGAGTTCGTGATTGCAACAAGGGCTGACTGGGAAGGTTTTGCAAGTATTGTTAACAATAAAAAAGATACTTTTAAAGACAACACAGTCATTTTGGTTGCCAACCTTGCTTTAAATGATGGTACTGTAGATGTGGCAAAAGGCACATGGTCGGGAACAACCAATACAACGACAGAGATAGGTGTAATCAAATGGGCAAGTGGAAAAGTAGATACTACAAATGCAATACCATTTGATGGAATCTTTGAAGGTGACGATAACACTATCAGCGGATTCTACCTTTCTACCGTGAATAAAGATAACAACGGTATGTTCCAATATGTAGGACCAAACGGAAAATTACAGAATTTTACCCTTTCCAATTGTTTTGTGTTAGATACATCCAATGGTTGGAGAAAAGGTCTTCTTACCTGTGCATTAAGCGGTAGCGTAGACAATGTACAGATTGATGAAACCAATTATGTAAAAACCGGTGGACGTTATGCAGCAGCTTTCTCTGCGATGATGGCTGAAAAAGCAGAACAAAGCATTACCAATTCTAGCTTTAAGGGCTATGTAGAAGGCGATATGTTTGTTGGTGGCTTTATCGGACAATTGTACGATACCACTACTATGAATATCGAGAATTGTTGGAATGACGGAACCATTGTATGTACAGAAAGCTCTGGCACAGATAACTTAGGACGTTTTGTCGGTGGTTTTGCCGGTGATGTTTATAATGGAACCGTTACGTTTAAAGATTGTTTGAACACAGGAAGTGTTAGCACAGTATTAGAAATTGCGGGTGGTTTTGTCGGAAGACAGATTACCAAAGCTTACTATGAAAACTGTGTGGATATGGGTAGCATACAATCTAATGCAACCGAACGAGTAGGTGCAATTGCAGGTAACTTGCTTGGTGGTCAAAATGCTTACATTAAAAATGTATATACCCTCAATAATAGAACAAATAAGAATGGTTCTAGTTTTGCAGCAACAGCTAGTGATAGCTCGAAAGATACCAAAGGTTATGGTTACTATGGAAGCGGACGTATTGAAGGTCTCCCGGAAGTAATCACAGCAGCAAATCTTGCAGGTGAAAAAGCCTATGTTAATACAGAATTAGACCTCTGGACACCGGATAATACAGATGCAGCATGGGTTGCAACTGCAAACGGCCCAGAACTTACATATTTCTCTGAAGCAGAAGCAGTTACAGACTTTAGTGGATTACAGAAAGAAGCAAAAGGCTGGTACTATGAGAAGTTTTTGAACGGTGAAGCAGCAAAAGGAACTGTATACAGCATTGATAATGTAGATGATATGTATGGATTCACCAAGCTTTCGGCAAGTGACAACTTTGAAGGCGACACCATTACATTGACAGCATCATTAGACTTCAACCCAGGTTGGGTAGCTGAAAGAGGTGCGGAAAGCAGCACAAAGACATGGACTCCAATCGGTTGTTCATATGCATTCCGAGGAACTTTTGA
>JAZRND010000019.1:0-87629 GCA_045648005.1 Faecalimonas sp.
TTCGGTGAACATATAAACCCATTTTGTCATGTGATATGACCTCCTATATAGTATTTTGCTAACATAAGACGCGAAAAACACGACTTTGAGTTATGCTCAAGCCGTATAAATTCTTCTTACATTATAATCGCTGTCGAGTGGGCTTTTGCCCACACGACTATTCTATCCGTTTTTCCAATATTCGTCAAGGTAAAATGGTATATTTTTCTTCCTTAATATTTACTCAATTGTTAATGAAAGATGTTAAAAACCCAAATGGGCAGAAACCTGACAAACTCTTATCGAAATTTCTGCCCACAAAATCCAAATTTATTCACCTAACAAAAATGCTTTATATCCACGATAGGTCTCATAAACATCCGCTTTACTAGTTACTTCCCATGGTGCATGCATATTCAAGACTGCCACACCGCTGTCAATAACATCCATTCCATAATTAGCAAGAATGTACGCGATGGTTCCACCGCCACCGATATCTACACGACCAAGCTCTGCTGTCTGGAATTTGACATTATGCTTTTCTAATATACGTCTTAAATATGCCACATACTCTGCGTTCGCATCATTAGAGCCGCTTTTTCCACGACTTCCTGTGTACTTGTTAAACACAATTCCTCTTCCGAAGTATGCTGCATTCTTCTTTTCATAAACACTCTCATACATTGGGTCAAAAGCTGCACTTACATCTGAAGAAAGCATTTTCGAATTAGAAAGAGCTCTTCTTAATTTTAAGTCCGTGTAATCTCCAGTCAAATTGATAAGCTCTGCCACTACATTCTCAAAGAATCTCGAATGCATACCGGTTGCCCCAACGCTTCCGATTTCTTCTTTGTCTACCAAAAGACAGCATGCTGTTTTCTTTGTTTTTGGACTTTCCAACATTGCAACTAATGATGTATATGCACAAACTCTGTCGTCTTGACCATAAGCTAAAATCATACTTCTGTCCATACCACAATCTCTGGCTTTTCCTGCTGGCACAATTTCCAACTCTGCCGAAATGAAGTCCGCTTCTTCGATATCGTACTTTTCTTTCAGAAGTTTCAGTACATTTGCTTTTACTGCTTCCTTTTCTTCTCCCTGCAATGGTTTGTTTCCAATTAGCAGGTCTAATTTTTCACCCTCGATTACTTTTGCTGCTTTTGTCTCTAGCTGTTCTTGTGACAGATGAATCAACAAGTCTGTGATCACAAATACCGGATCTTTTTCATCTTCCCCAATCACAATATCTATTTGTGTGCCATCGCTTTTTATCACTACGCCATGAATGGCAAGTGGTAATGTCACCCATTGATATTTCTTAATTCCACCATAATAATGGGTGTCTAAATATGTGAATTCTCCTGCTTCATAGAGTGGATTTTGCTTCACGTCAATACGCGGCGAATCCACGTGAGCTCCAAGAATATTCATTCCTTTTTCAATTGGTTCATCTCCAATGTGAAACAGCGCAATGGTCTTATCCATACACACGGCATAAACCTTATCTCCCGGAACCAAAGCTTTGTTTGCTTTCTTTAATTCTTCCAGATCCTGATACCCTGCAGTCTTTGCCATTTTTACCGCTTCTTTAATACATTCTCGTTCTGTTTTGCCTTTATCCAAATATGTTTTGTAGGATTCACTTAAAATTTCCAATTCTTTTAATTGTTCTTCATTATAAAGTGTCCATATGTTTTCTCTTTCCATGTCGCTTCTCCCTTCTGTTACGTTTTCCAAATCAAAACGTTAGTTACAAATGGGACGCAGCACTCCGCTACGCCCCATAATAATTAAAATCTAAATTTATCTTCGAAATATGCTTTCAAATCTTCAATTTTGATTCTTTCTTGTTCCATGGTATCACGGTCACGTACTGTTACTGCTCCGTCTTCTTCTGATTCGAAGTCGTATGTAATACAGAACGGTGTTCCGATTTCATCCTGACGACGGTAACGTTTTCGGATATTTCCACGGTCATCGAATTCACAGTTGTAGTATTTTGATAATTCTGCAAATACTTTTTCTGCGCCTTCATTTAATTTTTTAGAAAGTGGCAACACACCTACTTTTACCGGTGCCAATGCCGGATGGAAATGAAGAACTGTACGCACATCTCCACCTTCTAATTCTTCCTCGTCATATGCTGCACAAAGGAATGCCAATACCACACGGTCAGCACCAAGAGATGGTTCTACTACGTATGGAATGTATTTTTCTTTCTTTTCATCATCGAAGTATGTCATGTCTTGTTTAGAAACTTCTTGATGTTGTGTCAAGTCATAGTCTGTTCTATCTGCGATACCCCAAAGTTCGCCCCAACCAAATGGGAATAAGAATTCAATATCACTAGTTGCCTTGCTGTAGAAAGAAAGCTCTTCTGGCGAATGGTCTCTTACGCGCATTTCGTCTTCTTTAATTCCCAATGTCTGTAACCAATCAATACAGAATTGTTTCCAGTATGCAAACCATTCAAGATCTGTATCCGGTTCACAGAAGAATTCTAATTCCATTTGCTCGAACTCACGTGTACGGAATGTGAAGTTACCCGGTGTGATTTCGTTACGGAATGATTTACCAATCTGTCCGATACCGAATGGAATTTTCTTTCTGGAAGTACGTTGTACATTTTTAAAGTTTACAAAAATACCTTGTGCTGTTTCCGGTCTTAAGTAAACTGTGTTTTTCGCGTCTTCTGTTACACCTTGGAATGTTTTGAACATCAAGTTGAACTGACGAATTTCCGTAAAGTTGTGTTTTCCACAAGATGGACATGGAACGTTGTGTTCTTCTACCCATGCTTCCATTTGTTCTTTTGACCAAGCGTCAACGCTTTCTGTAAGTTCAATTCCTTTTTCTGCAGCAAAATCCTCAATAATCTTATCTGCGCGGAATCTTTCTTTACATTCTTTACAATCCATAAGTGGGTCGCTGAATCCACCCAAATGTCCTGACGCCACCCAAGTCTGTGGGTTCATCAAAATCGCGCAGTCCACACCTACGTTGTATGGATTTTCTTGAATGAATTTTTGCCACCAAGCTCTTTTTACGTTATTTTTTAACTCAACCCCGAGGTTTCCATAATCCCATGTATTTGCAAGGCCACCGTAAATTTCAGAGCCTGGATATACAAAACCTCTTGATTTCGCAAGTGCTACAATTTTGTCCATTGTCTTTTCCATAATTTTCTGTTCCTCTCAATCTGTGAATCTTGTTCTCAAATCCTTAATGTATCTATTATATCCTTATCATCACTTTATTTCAAGCACATTTCCAATATTTCCAAGGACTTGAATTTCTTATCGATATGAGTACTTACATATTGTTTCATAATCTTTCGCAGTTCTTCGAGCACCTCTTCAGAAACCATAAAGGTATACAACTTTTCAATGGTAGAAGAAACAATATACTGCAAGGTGTAAAGTCCGGAACTGCTTACTCCTATTCCGTCCGGTGCCAGACCCTTGCATTCCTCACAAATGGTTCCATGATTTTGGCTACTAAACACCATCTTTCGGTCACTAACTCCGCAATTTGCACAGGCAAATACCTCCGGCGCCTCTCCATTAATCGCCAATGATTTCAGTTCAAATATGTAGCGAATGAGCTCTCGATTAATTTTTCTAGAAGAGAGGGCACGCATGGTTTGATAAAGGAGCTTCAGCATATCCTTCTCATCGTTGTATTCTCTTGTATAATAGTCCGCAAGTTCCATAAAATAGAACCCATAATAAGCCCCTTCCAAGTCACTTCCCAGTTCCATAAAATAATTGGAAATGTTGGCATGCATGACATTGTGAGATGTCCGTCCTTCGTAAAGCACAAACTCTCCAAAGCAAAACGGATTGGTCACTCCCATCAAAGGACTGTTTTGCCGCCTGGCACCTTTTGCGAAGGCGGAGATTTTTCCTTTTTCTTTTGTCAAGATAACAATCCGTTTATCATTTTCACCAATAGGCGTTGCGGACAGAATCATTCCGGTCACTGTGATTGTCTGATTCAACCTTACATTCTCCTGTTCTTGATTCCTGTGTTTCTGTGTGGATTCCTTTGTAATTCAAATAATCCACAATACTTCCCGTTTTTTCAAATGTTGCCCATAAATTTTTATCTTCCATGTGAAACCCTCCCTTGTATAAATTTTAGAGTTTCCACAGGGAGCAAAATCATACTGAAACTATCTGCCAGTTCTTTTTTCAAATAAAGCCTTGACAACTATTCATCCTTGGTATATCCAAAGTTTTTAATGAGAAAATCGCTGTCTCGCCAGTCTTTTTTCACTTTTACCCAGAGTTGTAAATTTACCTTGCGTTCCAACATTTTCTCAATTTCAAATCTTGCTGTGCTACCTATTTTTTTAAGCATAGTGCCTTGTTTTCCAATAATGATACCTTTATGAGAGTCTCTTTCGCAGATAATTGTTGCATCGATATCTACGATGTTCCTGCGATAACTCATTTTATCAATGGCCACCGCAATACCATGAGGAATTTCTTCGTTAAGGCAATGCAAAGATTTTTCACGAATCAACTCTGCCACAATCTGTCTCTCCGGTTGGTCTGTGATAGTATCCTCATCATAAAATTGTGGACCATATGGAAGATATTTCAAGATCACCTTCACAAGCTCTTCTGTATTCTCTCCGCTTCGTGCTGAAACAGGGACAATCTCTGCGAAATCATAAATCTTGCGATAAGCATCTATGAAAGTCAATACTTCTTCCTTCTTTACCATATCCACTTTATTGATAACTAAAATAACCGGAGTCTTCACTTTTCTCAATTGTTCCGCGATATGCTGTTCGCCGGCACCGATAAATGTGCTCGGTTCCACCAGCCAAAGAACCACATCCACTTCATTAAGGGTTCGTTCTGCAACATTTACCATGTATTCCCCAAGTTTATTTTTCGCCTTATGAATACCCGGTGTGTCCACAAATACGATCTGCCCTTCTTCTCTAGTTAACACCGTTTGAATACGATTTCTTGTGGTTTGAGGCTTATTAGACGTAATCGCAATTTTTTGCCCAATAAGGTAATTCATCAACGTGGATTTCCCTACATTCGGGCGCCCTATTAATGTTACAAACCCTGATTTGTAATCTGCTCTCATAGATTCTCCTTTGTTCTAAAATAAATGTTTCACTTCCAAGAACATGTCTTTTTGTTCCTCAATCTTTTCTTCGCTACCAATGACACAGAACTGATTGCAAGCTAGCACTGCTTCTACAATCTCTGCTAATTTCCGAATATCTTCCTGGGTGGCATCCAATATCTGATTGCGTTCTTCCAAAATCATATCCGGCGTAACCCGATTCATATACAGGTTCATGGATCGGTCCCCTTTTGCTGCCGGTGTCATCGGTCGGTCAATGCCACTCATGGTTCCGATAATATATTTAGTCATATCTCGTTCGCTTACAGTAAAGTTCCGCAGATATTCCGGTACGCCTTCATAAATGGCGTTGGTTTTCTCTAAATTCGGGTCGCGATAAGACACAAAATACCCTTCGCCCAATCTCGAAAAGCTATTCATGCACCCGTAAGCTCCACCTTTCACACGCACATTTTGCCAGAGATATTCATATCCCATAATCACGCGCAAAATCTGAAATGCACCTGTGTAATCAAATCCTGCATCAATGAAATTTCCGGTTCTTGCTACATACTGTACCTTGGATGAGGTTTTAAATCCTTCATTTTTCTTTTCACAGTGAATGACGCATGGAACTGTTGGAACCTCTCCTGTAAACAATGCTTTCTTGCATGTTTCAATCAATTCTTCCATTTCCTCTAATCCAACTCTCTCCGCGGTGTAACTTACCATCATATTGTCGCTGCGGAATATTTTTTTTGCAAGATTCTGGAGATTTCTAATTAATACTTCTTTTTCTTCTTCAAAATGCTCTTCTATTCGTTTCACCACTTCATAATAACCAATTCCATTGGTCAAATCCTTGAACTTGGAAAGTGGCGATGCATATGACATTGCTCTGCCCACTGCTGTTGTATGTCCTGATGAGAGGAAACGCATCTGAAGTCTGGATTTTGCCATGGCAAGAATCTCTTTTAAACGTTTCTCATCTTCCAGCTTTGATGTTGTTAAAATTTCCTGCATCATTTGGAATGCCACTGGAAGTTTCCTATACAAAGCCTTTGCTTTTATTTCAAAGGTTGCTCGGAATTCTTTCTCCTTCACCTTTGTAACATCCGGATATAATTCCAGCGATGTTGCAATGCCACCCGTATGCATGTTGATTTCGTTGAACAATTCTCCATATTCAAAATGCTCTGTATCAATGATACCTAGGATTGCCTGTAAAAGCCCCACATAAGGAAGCTCCTCTGCCCCAACATTGGACAAATCAAAGAGCAAATCTACATATCCAATACCATTTGTATCTACCTCGTGGAACACTACCATGGTATCATTCAAAAGGATTTCTTCGTTTTGAATTGGCGCAATTTCACGGCTGATATCACTTCTCTGAAGAACCGGGATTTTTTCCATATCTTCCGGTTTTTCTTCTGCTTCCTGATATTCCACCAAAGCGTTGGTTGCATCTACAAGAACTGCCACTTCTTCTGCCGAAAGACTTGCCTTGTATGCTGCTAATTTTTCTTCCAATTCCTTGTCCATTCTAGCTGTGCGGCCACGTTCCGGTTTCACCACAACTACGGCGCCATGGGTATTATCTAATACGTATTTTTGAATCAGTTTTTCAAAATAACCTGTCTCAATCTGACCCTTTAAGAAATCATAAGTAGCAAGTGCCTCCAAATGCAAGAATGGTTTGCTTTCGTCATATAACCAACTATCAAACATCTGAAGTCCGTACTCAAGACCTGTTGGGAAACTGCCAAAATCGGCTTCACGATAACGAAATTCATGATAATGAATCCCTGCTTCTAATGCTTTCTTGTCAATTCCACCTTCCACCAACTTGCGTAGTGTTTCCTCTATTAAATTCACAAACGCTGCCTTTTGCTCTACATTGGCATTCTTTGCGATAATCGAAAAAATCGGCTGATAGATTCCATTGTCATAAGAACCCATCACGTCTTTTCCGATGCCGGCATCCACAAGAGCTGTTTTGAGTGGGGCTCCCGGCGCGGAAAGCAATGCATAATCCAACACTTCAAAAGCCAAATATAAGGTTTTATCCAAACTGGTTCCGATAACTTTATTATACGCAAGGTAAGTGTTGTCTTCCTCTGGCTCACTAGCTGTAATGGAATAACTTTGCTCAATTTCTTTCATGCTGTCAAATGGTTTCTGAAGACGAATTTCTGAATCCACTTCTATTTTTTCAAAAGCAGACAAATATTCTTTATCCAACCATTCTAACTTTTCTTCAAAATCCATATCTCCATACAAATAGATATAACTATTTGCCGGGTGATAATATTTGCTGTGGAATGCCAAAAATTGCTCGTAAGTCAAATCCGGGATACACTCCGGGTCGCCTCCTGATTCGTATCCATAACAGGTGTCAGGAAACAGACTGTTTAATATCACTCGTTCCAATACACCTTCCGGGGATGAGAAAGCACCTTTCATTTCATTGTAAACAACTCCATTGTAGGTAAGAACATCCTCTTCACTTTCCAAGTTGTAACTCCAACCTTCCTGGCGAAAAATTTCTTCATGCTCATAAATCTTCGGATAAAATACCGCATCCATATATACGTGCATCAAGTTCTGGAAATCCTTGTCGTTGCAACTCGCAATCGGGTATACCGTCTTGTCTGGATAAGTCATAGCGTTCAAAAAGGTGTTCAAAGATCCTTTGACTAATTCTACAAATGGATCCTTTAACGGAAAATTTTTAGAGCCGCATAATACGGAATGTTCCAGAATGTGCGGAAGCCCAGTACTATCTTCCGGCGGTGTTCGAAAACCGATAAAAAAGACTTTATTTTCATCTTTATTCTTCATAAGAAATATTTTCGCACCACTCTTTTTATGGCGCAAATAATAACCTTCTGATTTCAATTCGTTTAACTTTTTATCTTCAATTAATTCGTAATTACTTAATCTTTCTAAATTCATATTTCTCTCTCCTACATATATACCATTTGGTTATTATACCATTATTTTTTCCAAGAATAAAGGGTTATAGACGACAAAAAACCTCGGAATCTAATTCGCATTAGTTTCCGAGGCATTAAAAAAAGCACGAGACGGGATTCGAACCCGCGACCCTCGCCTTGGCAAGGCGATACTCCACCACTGAGCCACTCGTGCATGTTCTGGTTTCTCAACCGAACAATGATTATTATAATGATGCCTATAGGGTTTGTCAACTACTTTTTATTTTTTTTCAAAGTTTTTTTCTTCTCTGGTTTTCTTGAACTTCCACCAAGCAATTACAGCAGAACCAATCACTAACAATAACGCCAGAACTTGTGATACCGGCACCTGTGTACCCGGAATCAGAAGTGGATCTGTACGCAATCCTTCAATCCAGAATCTTCCTGCTCCATATCCAAATAGATACATCAAGAAAATTTGTCCGTCAAAGCGTTTGTGTTTGACACACCAAAGAAGAATTACCAGTACTGCTACATTCCACAATGACTCATACAGGAAAGTCGGATGTGCCTGAATATAGCTAATACCATCTATAACCACAAGGTTCTCCCACATTTTCTCTGTAATGTCGGAATTTCTTACTGCATCAACCGGAAGTTGCATAGCAAATAGGCTATTTGTATATTCACCGAAAGCCTCGCGGTTAAAGAAATTCCCCCAGCGCCCCATAATCTGCCCTAGGATCAATGCTGGTGCACCCGTATCTGCCAACAGCCAAAACGACAATTTCTTCTTTTTTGCATAAATGGTGACTGTAATAACTGCTGCGATAACTGCCCCATAAATGGCAAGTCCGCCTTCTCTAATATTAAAAATGCTAATCAAGTCATTTTTATAGATATCCCAAGAGAATGCCACATAATATAATCTGGCACCAACAATAGAAAAGACAACCGCATACAGTGCCAAGTCAAAATAAGTATCCGGATTCTGTCCTGTCTTTTTTGCTAAAAAAGCCGCCAAAAGAATACCTGCGATAACACCGCATCCTATGATCATTCCATAGTATGCAATATCCAGCCCAAACACATTGATAAACTGACCTACATTTTTTAATTCAATTCCCAAATTCGGAAAGTTAATGCTTGTTGTCATCCTTCTGGTTCCCTTTCTTTTTACACATTAAATCGGAATAAAATAATATCTCCATCTTGTACGACATATTCTTTTCCTTCCAATCGTACCAGACCTTTTTCTTTTGCCGCAGTATATGTTCCGCAAGCCATCAAATCATCATAACTTACAATTTCAGCACGGATAAATCCGCGTTCAAAATCAGAATGGATTTTTCCTGCTGCCTGTGGTGCCTTGGTTCCTTTCTTAATCGTCCAAGCACGTACTTCCGGTTCGCCCGCTGTCAAATAACTGATGAGCCCAAGCAAACTGTAACTTGCTTTAATCAGCTTTTCCAGTCCAGATTCTTCTAATCCTAAATCTTCAAGGAACATTTTCTTTTCATCTTCTTCTAACTCTGCGATTTCCTGTTCAATTTGTGCACACACAACAAATACTTCGCAGTTTTCTTTTTCAGCATATTCTCTGACTGCACATACACCTTCATTGCTTGCACCGTCATCTGCTAAATCATCCTCTGCTACGTTTGCAGCGAAAATAACTGGTTTATAAGTAAGAAGATTATAGCTTTCCAAGAGTGCCAATTCGTCTTCATCATTAACTTCAAAGCTTCTTGCCATGTTGTCTTCTTCCAAGTGTGCTTTGATTTTTTCCAGCAACTCCAATTCTTTTGCTACATTTTTATCGTTACGAGCAACTTTTACTGCTTTCGCAATACGTCTCTCTAAAATTTCGATATCTGAAAAAATAAGTTCCAAATTGATGGTTTCAATATCACGAAGAGGCGCAATGTTTCCATCTACGTGTACAATGTTACTGTCTTCAAAACAACGAACTACATGCACGATTGCATCAACTTCACGGATATTTGCAAGAAATTGATTACCCAAGCCTTCACCCTTGGAAGCTCCTTTTACAAGTCCTGCTATATCGACAAATTCAATTGCTGCCGGAACAATTTTCTTGGTATTATACATTTTTCCAAGCACATCCAAACGTTCATCCGGGACAGTTACAACTCCTACATTCGGGTCAATGGTACAGAATGGATAGTTTGCAGATTCTGCTCCTGCCTTTGTCAATGAATTGAATAATGTACTTTTTCCTACGTTTGGTAATCCTACGATTCCTAATTTCATTTTTCTATCTCCCTTGTTAAAAAACCATAAATATAACCGTCATTTACTATACCATGAAGAAAGGAAAAAGTAAATTCATAATTGGCGAAATGAATCTACCTATGTTGCATATACTATCAAAGCACAATTAAAATAATTGACGTAAGTCTATTTTGTGCTATAATATCTGTAGAAGATAGCGACAAGATCAGCTATCGTTGGTTATGAAACAATTGACTGTGTCGGTATGCAGTCATTTGTGGAACCAGCCCTTGGGTTATGCGATAACCTCAAACCGAATAGGTTCTTCGGAACTGAAAGAAAACGCTTTTATGGGACCTTGAATATACAGGGTCCCTAATTTTTACTAAAGGTGGTTATAAAATGAATATTTTACAACAATCAGCATTGGCTTGAAGAGAACTAACTGAATACAAATACCAGTTTGTATATGGTTATAAAAAGAATTTGTATCCTATCAATCTTACTTTTTCATACGAAGACTATCCACATCTAGCCGGTTTTCAATATTTGAAAGACATTTCAATTCCAAACTATACATCTACCAGAATCGTAGACAGAATCCTTGAAGGCAAGATAACCTTTGAACATATCCAAAAATCTCCTCAATATCAAAAAATGGTCAAACCGCGATTAGAAGCTTTAATACATCTCAAAAAATCCCTAGATAATGAATTCACTCTTTATTCTTTTATGCCTCGAATGTATCCCTTTGTCACCAATATAAAAGCAGACTATTTAATTGCTAGCCACGTAGATATTGATAGTTACGTTTTCATAATTCAAACTACGCTAGATGGTTCGGCGAAATGTGATTTTCTTTGTTGTTCTGCTTTTACAAAAGATGAACGCGACTATGAAGCCAACCAAAGAAAACGCACATTGCTCAAAAAAGACCGTATACATATTCCAACCAATACAATCACTATTCTTTTTGACAAATTAAATTCTCAAGATGACTAACCCAAAAATAGCACCCCTAATATCGAGATGCTATTTCTAATCTTCTATTTCTTATCCCTCGTCTCCATCAGAACTAACACACCTTCTGGAAACGTAATTTTCACTTCTTCCCCTTCTACTTCATTACTGACAAATCGGCTTTCATAAGGACTCATGTTCTGATTTGATACCGGATACTTTGCCCCTTCTATGGTAACATCAGGCACTGCCTCTCCTAATGGAAAAAGAGAGAAGTATTTCCCAAAACACTCTTGATTCTTGAGACATATTTCTTTCTCCCACACAGAAATACGATTGCATTCATCTAAAAGATACGCCTCTACTCCAGCGTCCAATGCAATTTTTAAAATCTGAATGTTGGATAAGACATGGTCCAATCTTGTCCCTGTTCCTCCTAAAATCCAAATTTTCTCTGCCACTAATTCCAGAGCCAGTCGCAATGCAATCTCCGTATCTGTCGCATCTTTCACTGGATTGAATTCTCGAATCTGAATATCTGTTTTTGTTTTATAATATGCAATGACTTCAGGCTCCACGCTATCAAAATCTCCCACTATGTGCGTCGGACTCAATTTGTTTTTGTATAAGAAATCTAAACCGCTGTCCACTCCGATAACGTAATCCGCATGAAGTTCATTTAATACATGCATAGCGAAGGCCTCCTGTATGGTGCCTCCGCTAATGATAATTGCTTGCTTATTCATACTTTTTCAAAATTTCCATCATGGCCTTTGTATTTGCCACTGTATCTCCGTTATACACTGCTGAACCTGCTACAATGATGTTGGCACCTGCTTTAAGTACATCCTCTACATTGTGAGTATAGATTCCACCATCTACCTGAATATCAATATTCAAGCCACTTTCATTTACCATAGCTCTTGCTTCTTCAATTTTAGCTAATGAAGTTGGAATGAATTTCTGTCCGCCAAATCCCGGCTCTACAGACATAATCAAAATCATATCGATTTTATCTAAATATGGTTTCAAAGCTGACACTGGTGTCGCTGGTTTAATAGATACACCAACTTTACATCCGCACTCTTTAATTTTTTCAATTGTTGCATCCAAATCTTTACAAGCTTCAATGTGTACAGTAATAATATCTGCACTTGCTTTGGCAAAAGCTTCGATGTAACGAATTGGTTCTTCAATCATCAAGTGAACATCATGAACCATATTTGAGGCTGGACGAATAGACTGTAAGATTCCCGGCCCAAATGAAAGACTTGGCACGAACATACCATCCATTACATCATAGTGGATGTATTTTGCACCGTTGTCTTCGGTTGCTTTTAATTCCTCTCCTAAAATTTTAAAATCTGCTGATAACATAGATGGTGCTAAAATAATCATTCTAATATCTCCTTTTTTCTTTTAATTCTTTGTACATTTCTAAATAGTTTTCATATCTTATCGCATGTATTTTCCCCATTTCCAAGGCTTCTTTTACTGCGCAACCCGGCTCATGCACATGGTCACAACCTTGAAATCTACATTTGCCTTCATACTGGGAAAACTCTGCAAAATAATATTTCAGTTCTTCTTTTTCAAACTCGTTGGTATAAAGGGAACTAAATCCCGGTGTATCCATGATATAAGTATCTCTCTCAATCCAGATTAGTTCAGAGTGGCGGGTAGTATGTTTGCCGCGCTCGATTTTTTCACTGATGCTTCCAGTTTCCATCTTGGCTTCCGGTTGCAAAATATTAATCAAAGAAGATTTTCCTACGCCGGAAGGTCCTGCTATTGCAGTGGTCTTTCCTTGGAGTAGTTTTTTTAACTCTTCTACGTTTTCATTTTCAAGAGCACTGGTGAAAACAATCTGATAACCACAAGATTGATAAATCTCTTTGAGGGTCTGTATTTCCGGTTCGTTTGCAATGTCTTTCTTATTAAAGCACAAAATAACCGGAATATTCTTACTTTCCATCATGACCAAAAAACGATCCAACAAATTAAAATGTGGTTTTGGTTTGGTAACTGCAAATACCACCAATGCCTGATCGATATTGGCGACTGCGGGACGAATCAGTTCGTTTTGTCTATCCTGAATATCAATGATGTTGCCTTTCTTTTCTTCCTCATCCAGCACGTCAATTTCTACTATATCACCAACCAAGGGCTTCATTTTTTCTTTTCGAAAAATCCCTTTAGCCTTACATTCATAAAGACCGGACTCTACTACGTGAACGTAGTAGAATCCGGCAATTCCTTTTACTATCTTTCCTTGCATAGATAAGTCCTTATCAGTTAATTTTCATTGTCTGATCCAGTTGTTGTATCTTCTGAACTTGCGTTCAATCCTTTACTATATGTGACAACTAATGTAACTCCTTTTTCTACTTTTTTGCCAGCCACATCGTTTCCATCATATCTAACAGAAATAACTTTGTTTTTTTCTTTTGAACTCGCTGTTTCTCTTAACTCCACAGTAAAATTCAAACTATTAAGTTTATCAACAGCCTCATCAAACTTCATTCCAATAATATTTTCTGGAACGGTTACCATTGGTTTCACTGCAATCATATATTCTACAGTTGTGCCTTTATCTAACTCTTTGTCTTTCTCTACGGACTGCTCAATAACCATATCTATATTTTCTTCTGTCAAGCCTACTTTTTCAACTTCAACAACCTTGCTAACCAATCCGGCATCTTTAATCAATTTTTCTGCTTCTGTTTTAGTCTTTCCAACCAAATCAGGCATCTTTGTTTTACCCACACCAGAACTGATATAAATCACGATTTCAGAAGCATGATTTCCTGTTGTACCTGCTGCCGGGTCTGTCTTAATAACAAGACCTTTCTTCACAGTCATGCTTTCTTCATGTTTGACTTCCATTTTCTTTCTGTCAAAACCATCTTCTTCCAATGCATTGATTGCTGCATCCTGCCCTTTTCCTGCCACTTCCGGCACGGTAATATCCTTATACCCGGTACTAACATGAACTTGGACTTTTGCACCTTCTAGCATCTTGGTTCCGTTTTGTGGAATCTGCTTAAAAATATAGTTCTTATCATATTTCAAAGCTTTTTCTTCTACCTCTACGGATAAAGTAAGTCCAACTTTAGAGCAAGCTGCTTTTGCTTCGTCTAATGTCATACCTACAAGATTAGGCACTTTGTATTTTTCATCTGTAGCACTGATTCCAGGTCCTACATTTCCTTTGAAAATACCCACCACATTAGCAACTACAACTAGCATTGCCACAACAAAAATAACTGCTGCAGAAATGGTTAATGTCTTAATAAGTTTAGTCATCTTCGGATCCATTTCGGTTCCTTTTTCATTTGCCTTACGACGTTGTTTACGACGCTCATCTTCGTCGTAATATTCATCGTAATCTTCAGAATCATACCCTGAACTGAATTTGGTACTTCCTTGAATGTGTTCCAAATCTTCCGGTGTAATCATCACTGTATCTGACACTGTAACGAGTGGTGAAATTCTTACAAAATCACCATCCGGATCTTGTACGGAACGTTTCAAATCTCTTGACAACAAAGAAACATCTCCATAGCGTCTGTCCGGACTTTTCTGTGTACATTTCAAAATGATTTGTTCCAAACTATAAGGAATATCCGGAACGAAATCTGATGGTGGAACGATATCTTCTTGCAAATGCTTTAATGCTATTGACACTGTAGTATCCCCATCAAATGGAAGTTGACCTGTAACCATTTCATACATGGTAATACCCAGTGAATAAATATCACTTTTTTCATCACTGTATCCGCCTCTTGCCTGTTCCGGCGAAGTGTAATGAACAGATCCCATTGCGTTCGTGCTGATTGTGTTTGAAGAGGTAGCCTTTGCAATACCAAAATCAGTCACTTTAACTTTACCTTCTTTAGAAATCATAATATTCTGCGGTTTAATGTCGCGATGAATAATACGATTACTATGTGCTGCGTCAATACCTGCACAAACCTGCATGGTAATACCGATAACTTCTTTCGGTGTAAGTTTACCCTTCTTTTCAATATATTCTTTTAAGGTAATGCCTTCCACCAACTCCATAACTATGTAATGCAGTCCACGGTCTTCAGCAACATCATAAACATTTACAATATTCGGGTGTGTAAGTCCTGCTGCCGCTTGCGCTTCTGAACGGAATTTCTTCACGAAATTTTCATCTTCACGAAATTCTCTTTTTAAAACTTTCATAGCTACATAGCGCTTTAATACACGGTCCACTGCCTTATAAACATCAGCCATTCCGCCCGATCCAATTCTGTCTATAATTTCATATCTTGCGCCTATTATAACTCCTGGTTTAATCATAATCTCACCTCATCCGCGAAAGGCTGTGCAACGATCACTCCGATATTGTCACTTCCGCCATTATCCTTCGCGCTCTCTATTAATTGTTCAACCGCCTCTACAACATCTCTGGAACTTCGTACAATTCCAAGGATTTCTTCATCCTCTACCATGTTGCTTAAACCGTCAGTACACATTAAAATCGTATCCCCTACTTTTAGGCGATATTCAAAAAAGTCTACGTCTACTTTTTCCCGTCCCCCGACAGCTCTCGTAATGATGTTCTTATCTGGGTGATGTTTCGCTTCCTCTTGGTTGATTCCTCCGAGTCTGACCATCTCCTGCACCAGCGAATGGTCTTTCGACAATTGCTTAATGCCATTGTTGATCAGGTACAATCTGCTGTCACCTACATTTGCGAAATACAGGGTCTTGTCAATTACTGTGGCAACAACCAAGGTTGTTCCCATTCCGTGTAATCGAGCATCCTGCTGCGCCGCTTCTCGTAACTTTCGGTTTGCAGTTATGATTGCTTGAGTCATCATTGCTTCCGGGGTCTCTTCTTTGCTTTGAGCTAGTTCCTCTTTTACCACTTCTACGGCATATCGAGAAGCATACTCACCGGCCTTATGACCACCCATTCCATCAGCAACAATTAACAAATTCGGAAGACTTCCAACTGGTGTGTCGGACACAAATACATAGTCCTGATTCACATCGCGAACCATACCGACATCCGTCTTTGAAAATGTCTTCATATATTTCTCCTTTATTTTCTCTCTACGTAACGTCGTCTGAGTTGTCCACAGGCTCCATCTATATCAGAGCCCATTTCTCTTCTTATAGTAACATTTATTCCGCTTTTTTCAAGTTTATTTTTGAAATTCTCTGCACTTTTTCGGCTTGGCTTTTCAAAATTTCTCTCCTTGATTGGATTAACTGGAATGAGATTGATATGACAATTTCGATGTTTTAAGATTTCAATCAACTCATTGGCATCCTCATCCCGGTCATTTACACCATGAACCAAACTGTACTCAAAGGTAATTCTCCGCCCTGTTTTTTCGAAATAATAATCACAGGCAGCCAGCACATCCGTCAGCTCATATTTATTGGCAATCGGCATTAATACCTTTCGCTTTTCCTGGGTAGACCCATGAAGGGAAAGGGCCAGTGTAATCTGCAATCCTTCTTCCGCCAGCCGTTTCATGTTCGGCACAATACCACAAGTTGAAATAGTAATATTTCTCTGGCTAATATTGAGGCCTCTCTCATCAGAAAGCAAACGAACGAACTTTACAAAATGTTCATAGTTATCTAAAGGTTCCCCGGTTCCCATGACCACAATATTGGAAACTCGTTCTCCCGATATTTTCTGTATCTGATAAATTTCTCCCAACATTTCTGACGGCAACAGATTTCGTTCCAGTCCACCTATAGTAGAGGCGCAAAACTTGCATCCCATGCGACATCCAACTTGAGAAGAAATACAAACAGAATTCCCGTGCTTGTATTTCATAAGCACGCTTTCCACCACATGTCCGTCATCTAATTCAAATAAAAATTTATTAGTCCCGTCGATTTTGGATACTTGGCGTTCTAGCATTTTCACCATTGGAATTCTGTATTCTCGGTCTAATTTGTCACGCAAGCTCTTTGACAGATTGGTCATTTTTTCAAATCCATCTACTAATTTCACATGCAACCACTCATAAATCTGCTTTGTGCGAAATGCCTTTTCCCCGATTGCTTCCATTTCTGTTTTCAGTTCTTCAAAATCATAAGAGCGTATGTCTTTTTTATCCATAGTTCTCCTTCTTAAATTTCGCAATAAAAAATCCGTCACTTTCATGTATGCCCGGAAGCAGTTGCAAGCAACCTTCTTCTTTCACACTGCCTTGCAAATCCTCGCACAGGCGTTCTTTCAGCGGAACTAATTGATACTCTGGAAAGTTCTCTAAAAACCAATGTACATTTCCCATATTTTCTTCTTTGTGAATCGTACATGTGCTGTAAATCAAAGTTCCTCCTGATTTGACATAAGCTTGCACCGTGCTTAAAATTTTTCGTTGCAATGAAACCAACTCTTCTTGTGCTTGGGCACTCATTTTATACTTTAAGTCTGTTTTTTTGCCCAGCACGCCAAGGCCGGAGCAAGGCAAATCTGCTATTACAATATCTGCCTTTTCTAACATACTCTCATCGGTTACCGTTGCGTCCCATTGCACGGCTTCCATATTGGTGACGCCTGTGCGTTCTATATTTTCTCGAATAAAATCCACTTTGTATGAAGTTAAATCTCGCGCCTCCACACGTCCGCTTCCGCCCAGCAGTTCCGCCATGTGAAGCGCCTTGCCTCCCGGTGCTGCGCAGACATCAAGAACCACATCCCCTTCTTGTGGATTAGCAAGATGAGATACCAACATAGAACTTATATCTTGCACATAAAAAGCACCTTTTTGGAAGCTTTCCAAATCTCCCAAATAATCATAGCCCCAAATCTGTAATGCGTACGGTAAATATGGATGTTCTTTTACCTGAACGCCTTCCTTTTTCAAAGTTTCCATCAATGCTTCTTTGGTAGTAAGATTCAGATTACAGCGAATGGTGGTAGGTTTTTCTTTTTGAAAATCCTGCAACATCATTTCCACTGTTTCTTTGTCATATTCTTGTAACCATTGGTCTAAAATCCACTGTGGCATTGAGTATCGAATGGACAGATCATCCGGATATGTAAGCTGTTCCAGATTTCGGTCAATGCTACGAAGCACACCATTTACAAAGCCTTTCAAGTTTGAAAAGCCTTTCTTAACTGCAAGTTTGACCGCCTCATTACACGCCGCCGAATTTGGAACGCTGTCCATATATTTCATTTGATAAACTGCACTTCTTATAATAGTTCGAATAACCGGTTTCATTTTATTGACTTTCACCTTGGAAAACTGGTTGATTATATAATCGATTTCAATCATATGCTCCAAGGTTCCTTCTGTAACCCTAGTAATGAACGCCCGATCTTTTTTATCTAGGTATTGGTATTTATTCAACACGTTGCGAAGGGCAAGATGACTATATTCCCCATCCCGTGTCACCTCTAACAAAATCCCCAAGATTAACTCTCTAGTCATTCCGTCTTCTTCCTCCTGTGAGAAGAATAATACGAAGCAGTTGTAAAATAGCTGTAGCCGCGCTTGCCACATAAGTCAAGGCCGCCGCACTCAACACCTTCTTTGCCGCCTGAATCTCTTCTCCGTACATCATGCCAGTATCCGCAATCATACGAATAGCTCGATTAGAAGCATTGTATTCTACCGGCAAAGTGATTATATGAAATACCACTGCCAATGAAAATGCAATGATACCTAGATTAATAAAAAGGCTTGAAGTTTCCGATGTGAAAATAAATCCAATCAAAATCAACGGCCAAGCAATCTGCGAACCAAAATTTGCAATCGGCACCAAAGTGCTTCGGAGTTTTAAAGGGCCATAACTTTGGGCGTGTTGAATCGCATGACCACACTCGTGGCAGGCCACTCCTACTGCAGCTACTGTGCTCTGTCCGTAGACAGAATCTGACAAACGAAGAACCTTACTCTTTGGGTCATAATGGTCTGTCAAATTGCCGGAAACATGTTCAATACGCACATCATAAATACCAGCTCGTTCTAACACACGTTGCGCTGCCTCTGCTCCCGTAAATCCTTGACTGTTTCTTACTTTGGAATACTTTGCAAAGGTGCTTTTGACTCTTGCTGAAGCAACTAAACTCAAAACCACTCCGATTAAAATCAATATATAAGTTGGATCAAAATAATACATTGGATAAAACATTACCCTAACATCTCACTTTCTTTAATTTCGTATCCTCGCATAAATGCTCCTGCATCCATACGTTTTTTACCTGGAATCTGTAGTTCTTTTACTGCCAATAAGCCTTCTCCGGTCTGCACATAAAAGGCTTCCTTTTCTACTTTTACAATAGTTCCTGGGACTGCACTGTGTGACTCTTTGGAAACAGATGCATCCCAGATTTTCATCACCTTATCCTGCCAATTAGTGTAGGCACTTGGCCAAGGTGTAAGTCCCCTAATCAGTCGTTCAATCTCTACAGCCTTTTTACTCCAGTCAATATTTCCCAACTGTTTGTCTAACATTTTCGCATAAGAAGTCGGGCTGTCTCCTTGTGGAATTGGGGTGACTGTCCCCTCTTCCAAAGCCTTTAGAGTCTCAACGCAGAGCTTTGCTCCCGCCTCCGCTAATTTGTCGTGTAAACTTCCGCCTGTCTCCTTCTCTTCGATAGGAATTTCCACTTTGAGGAGCATATCCCCGGTGTCCAAGCCTTCATTCATCTGCATAGTTGTCACACCGGTTACTGCTTCCCCGTCAATGATAGACCACTGAATCGGTGCTGCACCGCGGTATTTTGGTAACAAGGACGCATGTACATTCACGCATCCATAAGGTGTCATCTCCAAAATTTCTTTCGGTAAGATTTGCCCAAAAGCAACAACCACCATAATATCCGCGTCATATTTGCGCAATTCTTCCACGCACGCACTTTCGCGTACTTTTAACGGCTGATAAACCGGTATATTATATTTTAACGCACACTCCTTCACAGGTGTGAATTGCATTTCTTTGCCTCGTCCCTTTGGTTTATCCGGTTGTGTCACGGCAAGAACCACTTCATGACCTGCCTGCACCAAGGCTTCCAAGGTACCCACTGAAAAGTCAGGAGTTCCCATAAAAATGACCTTCATTTTTGTCTCCTCCTTATTCTTCCTCTAAATCTGCTTCTTCATACGTTACTTCGTGAAGTTCACCCTCTACTTTTTCTACATATAAATGTCCATCTAAATGGTCAATTTCATGGCAGAAAGCGCGTGCTAACAAGCCTTCGCCTTCATAAACCACTTCTTCCATATTTTCATCTAATGCTTTCACCTTCACATAATTCGGGCGGGTAACCACACCTGATTTGCCCGGAACACTTAAGCATCCCTCATCTCCTGTCTGTTCTCCGTCAGTCTCTAAAATTACAGGATTAATCAAGATAATCGGTCCATCTCCCACATCAATTACCACAATTCGTTTTAAAATACCAACTTGTGGCGCTGCCAGACCTACACCCATAGCTTCGTACATGGTTTCAATCATATCCTCTATTAAAATCTGGGTGCGAGGAGTCATAGTTGTAACTTCTTTACACACCTTTCCTAACACTGCATCTCCTTCTGTTCGAATCTCTCTTACTGCCATTTTTATTCTCTCCTTTATCTGTTAAAATATATTCATTGGATTGAAATCAAACTGAATCCGAAGTTTTGCAAATCCGGAATTAATTTCAATATACTGCTCTAATTTGTCTTTCATATCGGTGAGCACTTCGTAGTCAGCATGTTTTAAATATAACACACGGCGATAAACATCGTTCACTTTACCCACATAAGGACTTGCCGGACCGATAATAGCAACCTGTCGCCGATTTACTTTGTCTGCATATTTTTTCAAATATTCCCCTGCAGTCTCTAATAGGACCTCATCTTCCCCTGATAACAAAATAGCAAGAAGATGTTCTGCCGGTGGATACCCCATCAGCTTCCGATATGCAATTTCCTCTTCATAAAAAGTCCCATAATCCTGTGCCGCCGCTGTCTCAATAGCGTAATGCTCCGGGCTATAAGTCTGAATCACTACTTGCCCTTTTTCTCGACCTCTTCCAGCACGTCCTGCTGCCTGTGCTAGCAGTTGGAAGGTTCTCTCTCCAGCTCGATAATCATCGGCATACAAAGACATATCTGCTGCCAACACACCAACTAGAGTCACATTTGGAAAATCATGACCTTTTACAATCATTTGTGTCCCAATCAAAATATCTGCTTCTTCATTGGCAAAGGTTTCTAATATCTTTTCATGGCCATCCTTTTCTTTGGTGGTATCCATATCCATCCGCAAAACTCTGGCATTTGGAAATTCTGATTTAATCAACGCTTCTATCTGCTGGGTCCCTGCGCGGAAACCTCCGATATGTTTGGAACCACATTCTGGACAAATGGCATGTTCCGCTTCCTCATGTCCGCAATAATGACACACTAATTTCCCACCCCTGTGAACAGTGAGAGAAACGTCGCAATGCGGACATTTCGCCACATACCCGCAGGAACGACAGGACACGAATCCTGCATATCCTCTTCTATTTAGAAACAACATGATTTGTTGCTTCTTCATCAAACGGTCTTCTATTAACTCATGTAACTGTGCACTGATGATGGACCGATTTCCTGCACGCAATTCTTGTCGCATATCTACAGTATAAACTTCTGCAAGTTGTTGCTTCTTGGAACGTTCTTTTAAAGTTAATAATTCATAGATTCCCTCTTGCGCCCGATAATAAGCTTCCAAAGATGGGGTTGCAGAACCTAATACTACGCTGGCACCTTCTAACTGTGCCCGTGCAATGGCTGTCTCTCTGGCATGATATCTTGGAATCTGCTCACTTTTATAAGTAGGTTCATGTTCCTCATCAATAACAATCAACCCCAGATTAGGAAATGGTGTAAAAAGAGCCGAGCGTGGTCCTATCATGACATCAATAGTTCCCTCTTTTGCTCTCATCATCTGGTCGTAACGTTCTCCGTTGGACATTCTGGAATTCAAAATGGAAATACGATTTCCAAAACGTCTGTAAAAACGCATGACGGTCTGATAAGTCAATGCAATTTCCGGAATCAATACAATAGCCTGCTTTCCATCACGGATGACTCTGGCTATCATTTCCATATACACTTCCGTTTTCCCACTTCCTGTTACTCCGTATAGTAGATAGGTCTTTTGAAGACCTGCCAAATAGTCTGCCCGAAATCGGTCAATGGCTTGTTGCTGTTCCTCGGTATACTCGATGGGTTGCCAACGTTGCTCCCTGTCTTTAATTGGATTTCGAAATACCTGCTCTGATTCTATCCTCGCCACGTCTTGTTCTTCCAATGCTTTTAGAACTTCTCGGGTGACACTTAATTTCTTTATGACAAATTCATATTCCAAGACATGATTATCTAGCAGAGCTGCGAGCACACGCACTCTGGCACGCTGATTTTTCTTCAAATACTCTTCTAGTTTTGCCTGCCCCTCTTCCTCCGTCAAAAGAAGTCTGACATAGCGTTTCATTTTTTTCTGTTCTTCCTTTTTAATTGGCAGAACTGTCTTTAATGCCTGTATCATAGTGCCCCCATAGTGCTCCTTCATCCAGGCTGCAAGGGCCACCAATTTCCCTTCGATAGCCAGCTTCTTTTCTGCCAGTCGAAGGATATCTTTCACCTTGTCTGCTTCGTACTCACAAGTCTCTGAAATCCCAATGACATAACCATTGTTTTCACGATTTCCCAACCCAAAAGGAACCACCACTTCCATGCCGGCCTTTAAGACACCTTCCAACTCTTGTGGAACGCGATACTCAAACACTCTATCCAGTTTTTCATGTGTAATGTCTACAATGACCTTGGCATACATGGATAACTGCTCCTCTTATCTATCGAATCAAATCTGTTCTCTTACTTTCTTTTACTACTTCGGCTATCAATACTCTTTCGTCTAGGTCGTATTTCACGCCTTTGATTTCCTGGTAATCCTCATGGCCCTTTCCTGCAAGGACAATGACATCCCCAGTTTGCGCTTTGTCAATGGCATAGCGAATTGCTTCCTTTCGGTCCACCACTGCAACGTATTCACCATCTGTTTTCTCAATTCCCGTTTTAATATCTTCTATAATCGCTTCCGGTTCCTCAAATCTTGGATTGTCGGAGGTGATAATGGTAAAGTCTGCCAGCTTTCCTGACACCTCACCCATCTCAAAACGTCTTGCTCTCGCACGATTTCCACCACATCCAAAGACGCATACCAATCGTTTCGGGTTATAAGCCTTTAACGTGGTCAAAAGGCTTTCAAGACTCATGGCATTGTGGGCGTAATCAATCATCAAGGTGAATTCTTCAGACACTTTTATCATCTCGATTCTTCCCTTTACCTTTGCCACCTTTAAAGCCGCTGTAATCTTCTCTACAGGCACATCAAAGTGTCTGCACACTGCGATTGCAGTCAAAGAATTATACACGCTGAATGTACCAGGTATATCGATTTCCACATCGAAGTTCAACAGTCCGGAAACCTTATATGCCACTCCCAAATGTCCCGGTGTAGATACTAATTTCACATCGTTTGCACGAAGGTCAGCCTTCTCTGAAAATCCAAAAGTCTCTACCTTACAGGTAGCTTCCTGAAATACATCTGCAAAACATTTATCATCTACATTGGCGATGCCTAATTTGCACTGTTTGAACAGCAATCCTTTGCAACGCTTGTAATCATCAAAATCTTTATGTTCATTTGGCCCGATATGGTCTTCACCTAGGTTTGTAAAAATACCGATTTCAAACGGAATTCCTGCCGTTCTGTGAAGCATCAATCCTTGAGATGACACTTCCATTACCACGGCATCACACCCTGCATCCACCATTTTTCGAAAATACTCGTGAATAGTAAAGGACTCCGGCGTGGTGTTCTTGGATGGGATAACCTCGTCGCCAATAATGCTTTCGATAGTTCCGATCAATCCGACCTTGTGACCCACACCTTCTAAAATGGATTTCACCATGTAAGTAGTTGTAGTCTTCCCTTTGGTTCCTGTAATACCAATTACTTTTAATTGGTCTGCCGGATATCCAAAATATGCTGCTGAAGCCAAGGCCTGTGCGTATCTGCTGTCTTCTACTTGAATGACAGTAAGATTTGCCGGCGCCTCTACCTCATGTTCAACGATAACTGCACTGGCGCCTCGTTCTGCCATTTCTGCTACATAATCATGTCCGTCAAAGACTGCACCCTTCACGCAGATGAAGGCAGAACCCTCTCCTATTTCCTTTCTTGAGTCATTTGTAAACTCTGTTATTTCTATCTCATCACTACCTTGTAGTACCTTGTAATCTAATCGTTCTAACAGCTGTTTTAGTTTCATAAACGAAAGCCTCCCTATTTTTCCACATAGTTATTTATATAATAACATACTTTCGGAAATGATGCAAAAAGAACAGGACTTGAATCCTGTTCTTTACTATTTCATCAACGTACCTCTCGTTATTGCATCCTCCCCGAATTTCTTTCGAATTTCATCCAATGCCTTATCCAACTTCTGATGCTTGGAATTTTTGTTTGCTTTCTGCTCCAGCTCTTCCTGAAAATCAAAGATATTCATCTGTTCCGGGGCTTCATCATCTACTAGTTTCGATGTGCGAATGCCCAAAAGACGCACAGGTTCTCCATTCCAAAGTTCTCGGAACAGTTGACAAGCCGTCTCATAAATCACTTGGTCTGTAGCCGTAGCCCGCGATAGCTGTTTCTGATGAGAATTGGTTTGGAAGGTACTGTACTTAATTTCTACACTCACCATTCCTGCCTTTTGATGCTCACCGCGTAGTCTACCTCCTACTGTTTCGGCTAACCAGAGAAGAACTTCTTTTGCCTCTTCTTCTGTAGTTGCATCCTTCGCCATGGTTGTAGAATTTCCAATACCTTTGTTTTCAATATGGTCCCGAACCACTTTATCTCCGTTAATGCCGTTGGCAAATTCCCAAAGGGTTCTTCCGTGACTTTTCAAATGCAATTCCAACATTTCCGGATCTGCCTTTGCCAACTCGCCGATGGTACGTATTTCTAGTTTATTTAATACTTCCACACTGGAGTGGCCCGCCATATATAATTCCGAAACCGGAAGTGGCCACATTTTCACTGCTATTTCCTCTGGAAAAAGTGTGTGCACCTTATTTGGCTTTTCAAAATCAGAGGCCATTTTTGCCAATAATCGATTTACAGAGATACCGATATTGACAGTAAATCCAAACTCCTTATAAATTGCATCCTTGATTTCAAATGCTGCAACAATCGGAGAATGATATCTATGAGCAATTCCTGTGAAGTCCATAAAACATTCGTCCACACTGACCTGCTCAATATCCGGTGTATAGTTTTGCAAAAACTCCATCAAACGTTGGCTGTACTCATTGTACATCTTATGGTTTGGCGGGAAAATTTCAATCTCCGGACATTTGCGAAGAGCCTGCACAATGGGTTCACCGGTCACAATTCCCTTTTTCTTTGCCGCAACGGATTTGGCTAGCACAATACCATGTCTAGCTTCTCGATTACCGCCGATAATGGCAGGGATATCTCGTATATCTTTCTCTGCACCGTTTTTCAATTGTTCTACCGCCGTCCAGCTTAAAAAAGCAGAATTGACATCAATGTGAAAGATTATCTGTTTCAAAACCCTCGCTCCATTTTTGAAGTGTTAAGACATTATTTCTACTACTTGTTCCAACATTTTTCGTATCGGCAATTCATATGGACATCTAGTTTCGCAAAGTCCACATTTCACACATTCATTCGCCTTGTGTTCTAGCGCAGCATAACGCATATCAGACCAGTCACTTAATCCATATTTGCGCTTATAATTGGCAAGCATGATGCTTTGGGAAATATCAATTCCCTTCGGGCATGGCGCACAGTAACCACAACGTCTGCAAAATTCATTTCCAAGTTCTGCTACAACGGCTTTGCACGCTTTTTTATCCTCTGCGTTCAAAGGTTCAAACACAGCCGCACTAGTGTTTTGCTTCACTTCTTCTATATTTCCCATTCCGGGAATGACAATCGTACAGTCCGGTGTATTCAGAATGTATTTCATCGCCAACACTGTATCATCAATATTTCCGCCGGCAAGAGGTTTCATGGCTATAAAACCGATGTTTTTCTTCGTGCATTCAGCCATTAACTCCAAGCCTTGACTTTCCACAATATTAAACGGAAACATAAGGGTTTCTATTTTGTCTGCATAATCCTCTAAAAGTTTTGCAAAGATTTCCACCTTATGTGCAGTTGCACCGATGTGGCGAATTTTTCCTTCTTGTTTTGCTTCCAAAAGTGCTTGGTAAGCCCCTTTTTCACTGAAACAAAGACTCAATTCTTCCTCTGACTTCAAGTTATGCATCTGATATAAGTCAATATAGTCTGTTTGCAGATTGCGAAGACTTGTCTCAATATCTGCTTTCATCCCCTCATAGTCTCGTGGCATAGCTTTGGTTGCAATGACCCATTGATTTCGATATGGTTTTAGGGCCTCACCGAAAAATTCTTCAGATACGGAATAAGCTCTTGCTGTATCCAGAAAATTGATGCCTTGCTCCATACACGCTTTTATAATCTCTTTTGCGCCTTCTTTATCTGTTCTCTGCACAGGAATTCCACCCAATCCTATAACGGAAACTTGTAATCCTGTCTTCCCAAGTGTTCTATATTGCATTTCAAATTCCTCTCTAAAATAATTTACTCTTTTATTTTAGCATATAATTCTCCATTTGCAATGTCCATTACAATGACACTTCCGCGGCCTACATTTCCCTCTAAAATGAGTTTGGCCGCCAAGGTTTCTACATGCTTTTGCAAATATCGTTTCAGTGGTCTGGCACCGTACATCGGTTCATAACCACCATCCACCACAAACTCTTTTGCTGCTTCGGAAAGTTCAATCGACACTTCCCTGTCCGCGAGGCGCTTATTAACATCCTCTATCAACAAGTCGACAATCTTGGTCACATCCTTCTTCGTCAGAGGTTTGAACATAATGATTTCATCCAAACGATTCAAGAACTCTGGTCTGAAGTGAGCACGCAAATCTTGCAATACCATGTTTTCACTGTCTGCTTGAATTTCTCCATTCCCATCAATTCCTTCTAGCAAATAAGATGAACCAATATTAGATGTCATAATAAGAATTGTATTCTTAAAATCCACAGTACGCCCTTGCGAGTCTGTGATTCGCCCATCGTCCAATACTTGTAAAAGTACATTAAAGACGTCTGGATGGGCTTTCTCAACTTCATCAAAAAGCACTACGGAATATGGTTTTCTTCGAACTGCTTCTGTAAGTTGTCCACCTTCATCATATCCCACATATCCCGGAGGCGCTCCAATTAGTCGAGATACAGAATATTTCTCCATGTACTCACTCATATCGATGCGGACCATATTGCTCTCGTCATCAAAAAGACTCTCTGCCAAAGCTTTTGCAAGCTCGGTTTTACCAACCCCGGTCGGTCCCAGGAATAAAAAGGAACCAATTGGCTTACTCGGGTCTTTAATACCTGCCTTGGAACGAATAATAGCCTCCGTTACTTTGGTGACTCCTTCATCCTGTCCAATCACACGCTTATGCAATTCTTCATCTAAATGTAACGTTTTGTTGCGTTCACTTTCGTTTAATTTAGAAACCGGGATACCTGTCCAGCGGGAAATAATCTTGGCAATCTCTTCATCAGTCACGCTTTCATGAACTAATGACATTTCGCGCTCTTTTACTAGTTCTTCTTCCTCTTCTAACTGCTTTGTCAGTTGCGGAAGTTTTCCATATTGCAGTTCTGCTGCACGTTCTAGGTCATAAATTTGTTTCGCTTTTTGTATCTCCTGATTCACTTGCTCGATTTCTTCACGAATCTTTTGCAATCTTTCAACAGAATGTTTCTCATTGTCCCATTGAGCTTTCTGTCCCTTAAAGGCTTCTCGCAATTCTGCCAGTTCTGCTTGCAAATGTTCCAAGCGTTCCTTGCTCAATCGGTCTTCTTCTTTCTTTAATGCTGCCTCCTCAATTTCCAACTGCATAATGCGTCGTTGCAGTCCATCCAATTCTGTTGGCATAGAATCAAGTTCTGTCTTAATCAAGGCACAGGCTTCATCTACCAAATCAATGGCCTTATCCGGAAGAAAACGGTCAGAAATATATCGATTAGACAAGGTTGCCGCCGCTACTAGGGCACCATCTGTAATCTTCACGCCGTGGAATACTTCATATCGTTCTTTCAATCCACGCAAAATGGAAATGGCATCTTCTACAGAAGGCTCATCCACCATAACCGGTTGAAAACGACGTTCCAAAGCAGCATCTTTTTCAATATACTGGCGATATTCATCCAAAGTGGTGGCGCCGATACAATGCAGTTCTCCTCTCGCCAGCATTGGCTTTAACATATTTCCGGCATCCATGGCTCCATCTGTTTTTCCTGCGCCTACAATAGTATGAAGCTCATCGATAAATAAGATGATGTTTCCATCACTGTTTTTGACTTCTTCCAGTACAGCCTTTAGGCGTTCTTCAAACTCTCCACGATATTTTGCCCCGGCAACTAATGCACCCATATCTAAAGCAAAAATCTTTTTATCCTTCAATCCTTCCGGAACATCACCGCGCACGATTCTCTGTGCAAGACCTTCGACTGCCGCAGTTTTACCAACTCCAGGCTCTCCGATTAGGACCGGATTGTTCTTTGTCTTTCTGGACAAAATGCGAATCACGTTTCGAATTTCTGCATCACGCCCGATAACCGGGTCTAATTTTTGTTCTCTGGCACGCTCAACCAAATCTTGGCCATATTTATTTAAAGTATCGTAAGTCGCCTCCGGGTTATCACTGGTCACTCGCTGATTGCCTCTCACACTGGCCAATGCTTTTAAAAACTCCTCTTTGGTAATTGCTGTTTCTTTGAAAATAGTCTTTATCTCTTTGTTGGCATATTTAAGAATCGCTAAAAACAGATGTTCCACGGAAACATACTCGTCACCCATCTGTTTTGCTTCATCTTCTGCATGAATCAGAACCTTATTCAAATCCTGTCCTACAAAGACTTGTCCTCCCTGTACTTTTGGCCGTTTTTGAAGTGCCTGCTCTACGCGTCCCAAGACCACTTCTTTTGGAATGTTCATCTTCTCTAACAATTTTAAAATCAGACTGTCATCTTGAGTTAGTAATGCATATAATAAATGTTCTTGTTGTATCTCTTGATTTCCATATTCGTAGGCAAGTTTCTCGCAATTTTGAACTGCCTGCAAGGAGTTCTGTGTAAATTTTTGAATATTCATACCAATACCTCCATATCATATATTTACTTGTTATATGGTTGGTATAACATATGTTGTTAGCACTGTCAACAAGTGAGTGCTAATTCTTTTATAAATTTTTTGTAAACAAAAGAAACGGACAGTTTTCACTGTCCGCCTCATATCATTTCATCTTATCGAATTCCATAATTTTCAATAATATAATCCATATCCTTATCGCCACGTCCTGACAAGTTAATCAATACAGAGCCTTTGCCCATGGTCTTGGCAAGTTTCATGCCGTAAGCTACTGCATGAGCGCTTTCGATTGCAGGAATAATACCTTCCATTCTAGACAATTCAAAGAATGCATCGATAGTTTCTTCGTCGTTGATTACATCATAAGTTACTCTTCCCAAGTCATGTAAAAATGCATGTTCCGGTCCTGATGATGGGTAATCCAAACCACTTGCTACAGAATAAACCGGAGCTGGTTCTCCATTTTCATCTTTTAGCATAATACTGTTAAATCCATGCATAATACCTTCTGTTCCGTATTTCAAGCTCGCTGCATGATCTCCTAATTTAGCACCACGTCCCAATGGTTCTACACCATAAATATCTACTGGGTCGTTGAGGAATCCAGAGAAGAATCCCATAGCGTTAGACCCACCACCAACACAAGCTACGATAGCATCTGGAAGTTCCCCGGTCATTTCAGTAAACTGCTCTCTTGCTTCGATACCAACTACACTCTGGAAATCACGTACCATCATTGGGAACGGATGTGGTCCAAGTACAGAACCGATACAGTAAATAGCATCCTTGTATTCTCTCTTATATGCATCAAACGCTGCATCCACAGCTTCTTTCAAGGTTGCAAGTCCATGTGTTACTTCTACCACATTTGCACCTAAAATCTTCATACGCGCTACATTTGGAGCCTGTTTTTTAATATCAACAGAACCCATGTAAATATCACATTCCAAGCCAAAGTATGCTGCTGCTGTTGCAAGTGCAACTCCGTGTTGACCTGCTCCAGTCTCTGCAATTACTTTCTTTTTGCCCATGTATTTTGCCAACAGAGCTTCTCCCATACAGTGATTGAGCTTGTGAGCTCCGGTATGATTCAGGTCTTCACGTTTTACATAAAGTTGTACATTTCCCAATTTGTTGGACAAACGTTCCAAATGAGAAATCGGTGTTGGTCTTCCTTGGAATTCTTTACGAATTCTTCGAAGTTCGTCGATAAATTTACGAGACTTACAGATGGTGAAATATGCCTCTGTAATCTCTGCCATTGCCTTTTTTAAATCTTCTGAAATATAGCATCCGCCGTATTTCCCAAAGTAACCCTTTTCATCTGGATAATTTTTAAAATATGTATCAAATTCCACTCCATTATATTGCATGTTTCTTTCCTCCTAAATATTGACTCCTAGTTTTCTTTTCTAACCAATTGAGCTCCTGCGCCATCGCTTTGTTAATAACATATGTTTTCCTCCTTGTCTCTATCGGGAAAACGCATAAAAAAACGCCCCGACAGAATCATCTTATCTGTCAAGGACGAATAAAAATCTTTATCCGCGGTGCCACCTTGAATTCACGGTCCCCCGTGCGCTTAACCGGATACCAACATATCCTCGGCAACTAACGTATGCCTCACGTTGCAGAATACTTTGCATATTACGCATTTGACTGCACCCTCGGCGGTCCATTTGACAACTTGTTTCTAACCCGACTCTCATCCACACAGGCTCTCTGTATAGGCATCATTGCCTTTATCTCCGCTTCAACGGTTTATCTTATTAAATTATTGTTAATATACTACCACGATTAAAATATGTCAATAGTGTTTTTCTATTTTCTCCTCACAGAATACTTCTAAAAACAAAAATGAGACTGCGCCTTTGCAGTCTCACTTTATTCGTTTGCTTTTCTATAACTATTTTGTTCCGAAAATACGGTCTCCCGCATCTCCTAATCCTGGGCAAATGTATGCGCTTTCATTTAATTGTCTATCTAGATTTCCCACAAAAATCTTCACATCCGGATGTGCTTTTTGTAATTTTTCCAAGCCTTCCGGTGCGGCAATTACACACATAAATGTAATGTCTTTTCCTCCATGTTGTTTGATAAAATCAATGGCTGCCACTGCAGAACCACCGGTTGCAAGCATCGGGTCTACGACAAAAATCTTACGGAGTTCAATCGGAGCTGGTAATTTACAGTAATATTCATGTGGCTCATGAGTCTCTTCATCACGATACAGGCCAATATGTCCTATCTTTGCCGCCGGCATCAACTTAAGCAATCCTCCAACCATGCCTAGTCCGGCACGAAGAATCGGTACAATAGCTGGTTTCTTACCTGCAATAACAGGACAAGAGGCTACTTCTAGTGGTGTTTCTACATCCACATATTCTAATTCTAATCCTCGCAATGCTTCATAACCCATCAACATAGCAATCTCTTCCACAATGGCACGGAATTCATTGGTTCCTGTTGCCTTATTACGAATCATCGTAATTTTATGCTTAATTAATGGATGGTCACAAATGGTAATATTCTCATTTCCGTTATACATACTCTTAAGTTCCTTTCGTAGGTTTTTCCTTGTCTCCATTGTATATCCTTCACAAGTGTTTTTCAACCCTATTTTAAACAGAAAAATGGGCTCCTACTTTAATAAGGAGTCCACTTTTTCACATACCAAACGTATATTTTCACTAATTCCTGTTTCACTACATCCTACCACATAATGATTGCAACGATTTGTCGGAACCAAGATTTTATAGGCCTTACTTGCTCCGATTGCGGTCGCAATAGCAGGCGTAATCTCTCCCAAAAGCGCATTGGCTATCACAATGCCTACAGGCCCGATAATAATATCGGAATCCTCCGCATTAACAATGCACGGATTTTCTCCTGTAGCACCGTAATCAGCTCCCGCTTTCAGCATAGCTGCTGTAGCCAAGCAATTCGTGCCGATGGCATACAGTTCTTGCTGTGGATGCATTTTTTTAAGTTGTTCTACTATGGTCTTTCCTAATTTCCCACCTTGACCATCAATAATTGTTATCTTCATATTATTCTAGTCCTAATCCTTTGCTTAATGTAACAATAAAGTCCTGTACATTCGTTACAATACCACGCGCAGATAAGCTACCACGGTCACTCAATTTATTTACGGTAAATTCTGAAATATCAACGCAATAAAAATATACTTGTCTCACAGTTCCATCTGGAAGCACTCGATAAGATGGTGTCATATTTCCAGTGGCTATGGTATGTAGCATAGTTGCCATACAGATAACTGTTGTTGCATCGCGAACTTGATCGCGCATTGCATTTTGTGCTTCATACACATCCGCAAAAACCGGAGGCAATGGTCCGTCATCTCGGATAGAACCTGCTAGCACATACGGGACATTATGCTTTTCGCACTGATAGATAATGCCGTTATCAATACCTTCACCTTGGATAAATGCAGGAATGCTTCCGTGGTAACGCACACGATTTAAGGTATCTAAATGATTGTAGTGTCCATTTGGTTGGCTCTTTTGCGTATAGATATCCTGTCCCAATGCAGTCCTCAAATAAGCAGCTTCCAAATCATGAGTTGCCAATGCGTTTCCAGCTAGGATAGCATCCACATAACCATTTTCCACAAGTCTCGAGAAAGAATTTCTGGCGTCGCTATCAAAAGCAAATGCAGGACCTAATACCCATACAATCTTTCCATGGTCTCTCTCATGTTTCAAAATATGATAAAGCTCGTCATAGTCTCTTGAAAACGCTGTTTCACGAGAACGGTTCTGGCGAAATGCGAACACATCTTGTTCCTCGTGCTCTTCACGGAATCCATCCGGATATACATAAATACCTTCCTGACAATTTTCCGTTCTGCCAACCACAATCAAATCGCCTTTTTTTAATCTACGGAATTCCCGCACTGCAATTCTTCCATTTTCATACACTGGAACACAGTCCATACGACTTTCTTTTGCTAATAACCACTTTCCGTCAATCTTGAAATATTCCGGAAATATACTCATTGCATGATAATGCTCAGGTGCAACTTTATCTGCCGGCGCAGGTTTTAACACTGCATTCGGAGCGTTTACAAATCGCTCTTCTTCAAAGTTCGGTGGTATAAATTTTCTTAATTCAAATTCCATAGTGGTTCCTCCCTATTATAAAATAAAGAAGCACTTGATCATTGCCTTCTACGACCTACGGCAACAACTCAAGTGCTCTCATTCTTCATCCGGTGACAAAGAAATCTTTATTCTTTTATCTAACATGATTTTATCACATTAACGCGATATATTCAACCATTTTTTATTCTTCTTCGAACTCTGCTTCATCTTCCATTTTCGCTCCGCATTTTGGGCAGAAAGTTGCACTTGGTTCTACGTGTTGGCCGCATTTGTTGCACACATCATAGCCTTTTGTCTTTGCAATTTCCTCTTTGGTTTCCTCGATGGTTGCTTCTCTTGCTGCAAGTGCTTCGCACAATTCTACAATAGAATCCTCTAATTCTTCACCTTTCTTATATTTATCATAAACAATTTTACCAATGTCCTTAAAATCTCTTTCATTGTTTCGCTCCATTATGCTAATCTGGCTTTTGAGCTTCTGCACTTCTACAGTCTGTTCTGTCTTCTTGGCAACAACGTCCACCACTTCTCCTGTTTTTTGCGATACCACTTCTGCCTTTTCTGTCACTACTTTCACTAAATTTTCAAAAAATTCTTTCATTTTCATAACTCCTTTTTCTTATATTTGCCTTATGGTTTCAAATGTATTGTACACGTTCAATTGCCCATATCCCCACTCCCGATTCGGGTAACTTTCATTTGGTCGCTTTGTAGTTCCCAAGACTAGTAAATTGCGAATCTGTGTGGAATCAATGGTTTTTTGTTGCAACTGATACACCACCCATTCCATAAGGATAGCCGCTGCCCCTGCCGTGATACCTGCAGCAACACTGGAACCTGTTCGCTCAACAAACTGATTTCGATTTGTTACTCCTATCACATCTACTCCGGGTGCTACAAAATCCGGCTTCACTCTTTCACCTCTAGTATACCCTCTCCCGGACTGAATGGCAACAGAATTGTCGTTTCCATTGTAAAATCCTACCGTAATTCCGGAAATGGTGCTCCCGGGCTCTGTGATAGTATAGTCTGGATTGGATGTCAAGAAAAACACTTCATTTTCCAAAAACTCTGAAACCGGCAGCCACATGTGATATTGCCCTTCTTGAATCTGAATGGCTTCCACATTGATTTTCCAAATTCCGATTGTTGGTCCTACAAATCGGAAGAAAATGAGTTCCGCGTTTAGTCTTTCTACAAACACCTTGTAATCAATAGTCACAGTGGTTCTTTCAAGCACGAATGTGTAGCTTTCCGTTCGCTCACTCCGGACAGGAAATCGATAGGTCTGTTCACCGCTGGGCGATACAATGGATACTGCCAAAAGATTTAGTGCGTCGCACCATAATTCCATACAAAATCCATTCACGTTGTCTCCCACTCGAACCTCTACTGCTTGCTCTTGATTCACAGTTTCTATCTGTCCCAAATAATGATGCCTTTGATTGGCTTCATTTCCACCACCAATGACCACTGCCCGATTCGCTATATTGCCATAAACCTCTAGAAGATTCGTAAGAGGCGAACTGGCTGCATGACTCCCCAGATTGGTTCCTAACGCAATACAAATCACAAGCGGCAAGTCAAGTTCCTCTGCCAGTTGATTAAGATAAGCAATCCCAAGCATAATATCATTTTCTTGATAGCAAGGTGCATCAGTACTGATTAAATAGAAATCTTTTAAATATTGTTTTGCTGGCTTGAGTTTTACTACAGCAATACCGGCGTCCGGTGCCGCTCCAATAAATTGATTTTCTTCGTTAACACTACCTGCAGCTAAACTAATCATAAAGGTTCCATGTCCGTTTGTATCTACGCTTGGCACCACCGATAGAGGCGCTTCACTCCGTAGTGCCGCATCTATCTGTTCTTTTCTGTATTCTGTTCCATATATAAAACCATTGGGTGGCATCCCATCCTGGATGGTTTGATCCCAAATTCCCACAATGCGACTACTCCCGTCTAAATTTCGAAAAATAGGATTCTGATAATCAATTCCCGTATCTACAAAGCCGATTAAAACACCACTTCCTTGTAAAGACAAGGTTGGATAATTTTGCACCGCCAAAATTCCCGCCTGTTCCATCGCGCTGACATCCAAAAGTGTAAAACATTTTGGCACAGAATTATAGGGGTAACGGTCAAATTGAATGGGATCTGCCTGTTCTTGATTCACATAAATAGATTTATAGAAAAAACCTATTTCCTGCTCGCATTCATTGCTTGGAAATTTCTCACGAAATAAATCCTCCTGTAAATTACTTACCAAAAAATCTCGATAGTCCTCTGATAATATCTGTTCTCGACAAGAATTAGCCATATTTCCTCTTTTTCATTTATTATATGAGAAGAAGTACCCTGTTGACATCAAAGAACCGGATGGAAAATTCCACCCGGTTCTTGCGTCTTGCTTTTGCGCATCTATAAAAGAACTAACTCGGTAACTTTGCCTGACCACGCATAGTAATCATCGGAGTCCCTGTTCCTTCAATATATTCTTTTGTGATTGTGACCATTCCGATATTATCATCCTTTGGAATCTCATACATAATATCCAGCATAAATTCCTCGATAATAGAGCGCAGCGCTCTGGCCCCGGTATCCTTTTTCATGGCTTTTGCCGCAATAGCATGTAGTGCTTCTTCACTGAAATCTAATTTCACTTCATCTAATGCCAACAATTTCTGATATTGTTTCAAAATTGCATTTTTCGGTTCTTTTAAGATTTTAACCAACATTGCTTCGTCCAAGCCTTGCAATGAAAAGATAATAGGCAGACGTCCGATAAATTCCGGTATCATCCCAAAGTTTCTCAAATCTTCCACGGTAACTTTGGACAGCAGATTCTTTTCATGGTCATATTTATCCTTCAAGTCTGCAATAAATCCCATGGATGACTGTTTGTTTAATCTTTCCTTGATGATATTTTCCAAGTCCGGAAATGCACCACCACAAATAAAGAGAATGTTCTTGGTGTTAATGGTCGTAAGAGGAACCATGGCATTTTTGCTATTTGCACCAACCGGAACCTCCACTTCGCTTCCTTCTAAAAGCTTTAGCATACCCTGCTGTACAGACTCCCCACTGACATCCCTCTGATTGCTATTTTTCTTCTTTGCAATTTTGTCAATTTCATCGATGAAAATAATCCCCTGCTCTGCCTTTTCTACATCATTGTCGGCTGCTGCCAACAATTTTGACACAACACTTTCAATATCATCTCCGATATAACCAGCCTCTGTCAGAGAAGTGGCATCCGTAATTGCAAGAGGCACATCCAATAACTTCGCAAGTGTTTTGACAAGATAAGTTTTTCCACAACCGGTTGGTCCTATCATCAGCATATTGGACTTTTCAATCTCAATATCGTCCATGGTATCAGTCGCCACACGTTTATAATGATTATACACTGCCACCGCCATGGCCTTTTTCGCATGTTCTTGACCTACCACATACTCGTCTAATTGAGCTTTTATTTTATGCGGTGCCGGAATGTCTTTAATGTCAATAATCGGCTTTCGCGGCTCTCCTTCTTTTTTCTTTTTGATTTTCTGTTTCTTCGGCACCATGCCATCCAAATCAGACAAATTCATAAAGTGGATACCAGGCGTATTGCTCAACTGACTCAAATCAAATGGCATATTATTCATGGCATCGAAACTTTTCTGCATACAGTCCGGGCACACACAAATGTTGTTTGGAAGGTCTATCATCTTCCCCGTCACACTTTCCGGACGATGACAAAGAAAACAGATTCTTTCATACTCTTCTTTGTCTTCTTGGGTCTCTGCCACTTCTTTCTTTTCCTGTTCGTCTATTTCTTCAAATTCAATTCTATCTGACATATGTATTTCCTTTCTGCTCTTGGTACGGACTATATTATAACCCAAGCCCTAGTTCCTCACAAGTTAAGAATTTATAAAATATGGGCGCCATCTCCGATATCTACCACATAAAATTCCGCCTCATGCCCAACTGCTTCTCGATATCTTTGTCCAATCGTAGTCACAAATTCTTCTACTGACTCTTCTTTGACCAGATTAACAGTACAACCGCCGAATCCACCGCCGGTAATACGTGCTCCTACCACTCCGTCTATGCTCCAAGCAAGATCAACTAAAATATCAATTTCCTTACAAGACACTTCGTAATCGTCCCGCAAAGAAATATGAGAAGCACTCATAAGTTTTCCAAATGTAGTTAAATCATTTTTTTCTAAAGCAGCTACAGCCTGAATCGTTCTCTGATTTTCATACACCGCATGTTTTGCGCGCTTTTTCCTAATCTCGGATTGAATGCTATGTTTGTGAGCTTCAAATTCTTCTTCTGTCAAATCTCCTAGGCTTTGAATGTCTACAGCCGTCTGAAGTTCTTTTAATGCAATTTCACACTCGTTACGTCGTTCATTGTAGGCAGAATCCACTAAACTATGTTTTACTTTACTATTTACAATCACTATTTTCACACCCTCCAGCAAAACAGGTGCATATTCATATTTGAGTGTATTTGTATCCAAAAAAATGGCATGGTCTTTCTTTCCCATTGCGCTGGCAAACTGGTCCATAATTCCACAGTTGCAACCAATAAACTTATTCTCTGCATATTGTCCCAGAAGGGCAATATCCACCATAGAGATTTCAAATCCAAATAGATCATTTAACATAGTTCCAAGCAACACTTCCAATGAAGCGGATGAGGAAAGGCCGGAACCATTCGGAATATTTCCATAAATCAAAACATCAAGCCCGTGCGGCAAACGATATCCTTTCTGTTCAAAGGCCCACATGACTGCCTTTGGATAGTTCGTCCATCCCGCTTCCTTGCACGGTTTCAAATCATCTAAACTAGAGCTAATCATTCCTTCGTTTTCAAAATTCAGGGAATAAAAGCGTATTTTGTTATCATTTCTTTTTCTTACAACACCATAGGTTCCGAGGGTTAATGCACAAGGAAATACATGTCCACCATTATAATCTGTATGTTCTCCAATAAGGTTGACTCGCCCCGGCGCAAAATAAGCCCGAACGTCCTCTCCCTTTCCGAATATGGTTTCAAATCTTTCCATCAATTTTGCTTTCATTTTTCCATATCTCCTTATAGATAGATTTCTTCCTCTTCACCATATTTTATCTTTCTTTTTCACAGTCGTCAATTAAATACTTGTTGCATTTTGTCGAAACTGTTATAATAAAAAGCAGGATAAAGGAGGAGATATCTAATGTACCATTTTATAGTGAATCCTAATGCCAGATCCGGACTTGGAAAAAAGGTTTGGAACCAGTTAGAAGACATTTTAAGATCAGAAGATATTACATACAAAGTGCACTTTACCAAATATCAAAAACATGCCACATCGATTGCTCGGGAAATCACATCAGACGGCAGTGAGAATACGGTAGTAGCTCTTGGAGGAGATGGCACAGTTAATGAAGTGGTGAATGGCATCGTAGATTTTGATAATACGATTTTGGGATACATACCTATCGGTTCCAGCAACGACTTTGCAAGAGGATTGGAACTTCCAAAAGATCCTGTGGATGCATTGAATGCGGTAATAACCAAACCACATCTTCATCCAATGAACGTCGGCGAACTTCGCTATAAAAATAAAATGCGACGTTTCGCTGTAAGTGCAGGAATGGGATTTGATGCTGATATTTGCCACGAATCGGTGGTTTCACACCTAAAATATTTCCTAAACAAGTTGAAACTTGGCAAGCTCACTTATGTGGGCATTGCAATTCATCGCCTCTTTCTCACTACTCCTTGCGAGGTAACCATCACATTAAACCACGAGAAAAAGGTGACATACCCGAAAACTTACTTTGTTGCAATCATGAATAATCCCTACGAAGGCGGTGGCGTAAAATTTGCTCCGAAGGCTAAAAATAACGACAACAAGTTGGATATTGTAGTTGCTTCCAATGTATCGAAATTGAAGGCATTGATGCTCTTTCCTTTAGCATTTGCCGGACTACATGTGTATTTTAAGGGTGTGTACATGCATCGCGCAGAACACATTCATATTCAGTCTGCAAAACCTCTGCCATTGCATACGGATGGAGAGCCAATCTTCTTACAAAACGAGCTAACCGCCCGTTGTGCATCGGAAAAAATCCGAGTTATAACAACAAAAAAGTTTTAATTACAAAACAAGAGACGTAACAAAATCATTCCTTTTTGCTACGTCTCTTATTGTTTTACTTGATTTTTTCCGCCAACTCTATGGCTTTTTCAACCATTACATCAATGTTATAGTATTGATATTCCGCCAATCTACCAAGTAAATGGAATTTCGGAATATTAGCTACCATCCCTTTGTACTTCGCATATAGGGTGTGATTCTCCTCGTTAGCGATAGAATAATAAGGGATTTGTCCCTCCTCACCAGTGTAGGCAAATGGGTATTCTTTGGAAATAGTGGTTCCTTTACATTGTTGCCCTGTCAGGTATTTATATTCCGTAATACGCGTATAGTCCTCGCTGACTGTATAATTTACAACAGAATGTCCCTGCAAATCATCCTGCTCATAATGTTCAAAATCAAATCGCAGAGTACGATATGGCAAGCGCCCATACTTGCAATCAAAAAATTCATCAATCGGCCCAGTGAAAATCACATCACCTTCAAATAAGATCCCTTCATAAAGAACTTGATTTTCCTTAATTGTGAGAACATCTTTGGCTTCTGTATGAAGGTGAATATCTATGTTCTCATGGTTCACCATGTTTTGAAACATTGAAGTGAAACCATGTAATGGCACCCCTTGGTACTTATCAGCAAAATAGCCATTGTCATAAGAAATGCTAACCGGCACTCTAGCTGTTACCGCCGGGTCTATTTCTTCCGGCTTTTTGCCCCATTGTTTCATAGTGTAATAAACATAAATATTATCATACACATATTTTCCTATCATCTGAAGCTCCGGGTCTTCGTGATTCATCAAATCCAAAATCGGAACCTTGGTTCCCATGCCGTAAATCGCCACTAATTTTGTTTCTAATTCTTTTGCCTTTTCTTCTCCAAAAGCAATCTTTAAGGTGTGCAAATTAAATGGCACCGGCATATATTTTCCATGTACATTAGCAACTACTTCGTGTCGGAACTCATACCATTCTGTAAAACGTGACAAGAATTCATAAACTGCTTCCTTCCCGGTATGGAAAATATGAGGACCATACACATGAATCAGTACCCCATACTCATCTTTCTCATCATAGCAGTTCCCGGCAATGTGATGTTTTTTCTCAACAATCAGAACCCTTTTCCCTTGTTCTGCTAACATACGTGCGGCTACACATCCTGCTGTTCCCGCACCGATTATGATTACATCATACATGTTCTTACCCTCTACTCCTCGTATTTTTCTTGACCTATTTTTACATTAACATATTTTACATATTTTTCAAAGGCCGCAGGAATAGGAAATTCTTTTTCAACTTCCTCCGGATGCACAAAGAGCATCCTTTCTGAACAGGATTTTTCCAATTCATCTACTCGAACCCGGTAGCCCACCATATGCCACTCTACATGGCTGAATATATGCTTGGCTTCCCCTAATTCTTCAATGTGTAGTGGCGCAAGTCCTATGCTTTTGCTATATGCGAGCGCCTGTTCCATAGTAAGATGACCTTCTACATTTGGCAATTCATAAAGCCCTGCTAACAGACCTTTATTACCTCGTTTTCGTATAGCCACTTTTTCACCATCTTTGAAAATAAACACTGTCTGTTCTTCAAGCTTCCTTGCCTTCGCCTTGCTTTTGACCGGCAATTCGTTCTGGGTTCCATGCTCTTTTGCCTTGCATAAATAAGCTACTGGGCACATATCACACTTCGGAGCACCATTTGGCACACATACAGTTGCACCAAGTTCAATCAATGCCTGATTAAAATCTCCTGCCGCATATTTAGGGATAATTTCTTCCACGCGTTCTTCCATGCTCTTTCGCAGACTGGCTTTCATAATATCCTCTCTGCTCTCGAGAATCCTAGATAACACACGAAGTACATTCCCATCTATGGCGGGTTTTGGAATATCAAAGGCAAAAGAACTAATGGCTCCCGCCGTATAATTCCCAATACCTGTTAACTTCCGAATTTCTTCGTATGAGTTCGGAAAAATGCCGCCATGTATGTCCATAACTTGGCGTGCTGCTTTCTGCATGTTGCGCACACGGTTATAATAGCCGAGCCCTTCCCATAATTTTAAAAGCTTATCTTCTGGTGCATTTGCCAAATCTTTTACTGTTGGAAGTTCCTTTAAAAATCGCTCATAAAATGGTTTGACAGCCTCTACCCTTGTCTGTTGTAACATAATTTCAGAAACCCAAATGCGATAAGGGTCTTTCATACCACGCCACGGCAAAATGCGCTTGTTTTCCTGGTACCAAGTTAGCAATGGTTCTGCCAACTGATATAACCTTTCCTCGCCCAAAATGACCGGCACTTCTTCGTCAATAACAATGCTGTCCCCATCAACTAGGCAATCATAGGCTAATACTTGTACGCCTTCCTGGCTTGCTTTTTTGAGCGCCTCACCAAAAGCAGCATGCCTCTTCCAGTGTGGTGTGAAATACTTCACATCCTTCATCTGCACTACAAAAAAGATATAAGCTTCGTATCCTGCCTTAACCGCTTCGACTAACTCTTCCACATGCTTCACGCCTCGTTCTGTAGGCGCATCCGGAAATCGCACAACACCATCTTCCTCCAAAGTAACTCCCTTGACTTCCATGAAAATCCTTCGCTCTTCGATCTCAATATAAAAATCAAATCGAGAGTTTCCATACGTTGTCTCTGGTCGGATTAATGTTGCGTTTGGAAATAGCTTCCCTTTCTTTAGCCACTCTTCTACTACCTTATTAGGAACTTGGGAATCCATGTTGACAATCCGGTCTCCTTTTTCCACTGCAATCAAATCCCACTGGGTTTTTCGTTCTGGGTTATCCGTCTTTTGCACATAAACAGTAGCCCCTGGTTGAAGCAATTCTGCACAACGTCCGGTATTTTTCACGTGAACAGTTTCTTTTTTTCCAAATATTTCTATATATGCTATAAAGCGATTAGGGCGCTCCAAAAAGCGCCCCGTTTCTATTCTTTCATACTTCATTTATAATACCTTTGATAAGAAATCTTTAAGTCTTGGATCTTGTGGATTTTCAAAAAATTCCTTTGGTGTGTTGCTTTCTTTCACTTTACCTTCATCGATAAAGAGCACACGGGTTGCCACTTCTCTTGCAAATCCCATTTCATGAGTTACAACCACCATGGTCATTCCTTCATCCGCCAACTCTTTCATAAGTTCCAATACTTCTCCAACCATTTCCGGGTCTAACGCAGACGTCGGCTCATCAAACAACATCACATCTGGGTTCATAGCTAAAGCTCTTGCAATAGCGATACGTTGTTTCTGTCCACCTGATAATTGCTTTGGATAGGCATTTTCTTTTTCAGGAAGACCCACGCGCTCCAATAACTCCTTGGTTTTTTGTTCTGCTTCTTCCTTGGTCATAATACCTAATTTAACAGGCGCCAACATGATGTTTTCTTTAATAGTCAAATGTGGGAAAAGGTTGAATTGTTGGAACACCATTCCCATTTTTTGTCTCAATTTGTTAATGTCACAATTTTTCCCTGTGATTAAATTTCCTTCAAACCAAACCTCTCCGTCTGTTGGAACTTCTAATAAATTTAGACAACGAAGAAACGTAGATTTTCCCGAACCTGAAGGTCCTACAATAACCACCTTTTCTCCTTTTTTGATATGCTCATCGATTCCACATAGTACTTGGAGTCCTTGAAAAGATTTTTGCAAATTTTTAGTTATGATCACCTTGTGCCAACCTCCTTTCAAAGATGTTCAACAGTTTTGTCAATCCTAATACCATAATGAGATAGCATCCTGCCGCCACATATAATGGTGGAAGAATTCTCCAGGTAGCAGAACCTACATATTGTGCTGCTTTGGTCAAATCAGTCACCGCAATTACACCTGCAACAGATGTTTCTTTTATCAATACGATAAATTCATTTCCAAGAGCAGGAAGAATATTCTTAATTGCCTGTGGCACAATAATTTCTTTCATAGTCTGAAGGTAATTAAGTCCCAAAGAACGTCCCGCTTCCATTTGTCCTCTGTCAATGGATTCAATACCTGCGCGAATAATTTCTGCAACATAAGCTCCAGAGTTAATACCAAAGCAAACTGCACCCACCACGACTTCATTGGTATCTCTTGCGGTAAAAATAAGATTATAAATAATAAGAAGTTGAACCATTACCGGTGTACCTCGAATGATGGTAATATAAATATTGCAAAGCTTATTTAAGATCCAAAGTTTTTTATTCTGCGAAGACGCAACCTTCACAACTGCTACCACAAGACCTATCGCAATACCTAATAAAATAGCAAAAATGGAGATAAGTATAGTGTACTTAAGCCCCTCCAAATATGCCAAATATCTTTGGTCTTTGATTACTGCTATATAAAACTCTTCCGAAAAGCTTTGAAAGAAATTTTTAAGAGCGTCCATTCTGTTCTGTCCTTTCTGATTTATCTTTCTACAACACAAAACCAGTAGACGCATACTGCGCCTACTGATTTGTGATTTCTATCATGCTGTGAAATTAATTATTTGCTTTGTGCATGAGTCGCTGTAAACTCATCAATCTTGCCGTCTTTAATTAATTTATCAATCACTTCATTGATTTTATTCAACAATTCTGTATTACCTTTTTTCACTGCGATTGCATACTTATCTTCAAACAATACACCATCTAAAGCAGTTAATTCTGCATTTGCTGCAATCAACTCATCTGCCGGGAATTTGTCCATTACGATACAATCTACTTTACCATTTTTCAAATCTTCTGCAGCTTGTGCGAATTTTGTGTAACGTTTTACTTCTTTTGGATTACAGTTATCTTTGTTGCTTACCCAGATATCTGCAATGTTTCCTTGTTGTACAGCTACAATCTTTCCATCCAAATCAGAACCTGCAAGTTCATCACCGGCAACGCTTACTGTTGGGTTTGCTTTATTCACCACTACAACTTCTGTTGAATTTACATATTCATGTGAGAAATCCATAACTTGTTGACGTTCCGGTGAAACAGAAACACCTGCTGCCACAAAATCAACTTTGCCACTTTGTACTGCTTCTAACGCACCATCAAAATCCATGTTTTTGATTTCTAAATCCATACCCATTGCTTCTGCAATTGCTTTTGCGATATCCATATCGATACCTACAACTTCATTTCCTTTTAAATATTCGTATGGCGCAAATCCTGCCTCTGTACCAACGATTAATTTTTCTTTTCCTTCTTTGTTTGAGTTGCCACATGCTACTAAAGACAACATCATGACTGCTACTAATAATAAACTAACTATTTTTTTCATGTTTGCTTCCTCCTACTTGATAATATTTAAATTTTTGTATAAAAATTCAATGGATAAACTACATTTTACATATCTTTTATGCATTGTCAAGCGTTTTTATACATTTTTTTGAAAAAATATTCATTTTTTATTAAAATAACAAGAAATATAGAAGTACCAGAACTCCAAGGATGATTCGATAGTATCCAAATACTTTAAAATCATTCTTTTTAATGTATCCCATTAGGAATTTAATTGCCACAATGGAAACAACAAATGCTGTCACACATCCTACTCCCAACATAACGATTTCCATCCCGGTCATTCCTGCGCCTTCACTAAAGAACTTTAATAGTTTCAGAGCGCTGGCTCCGAACATAACCGGAATTGCAAGGAAAAACGTAAACTCTGCCGCCACATATCTTGAAACTCCAAGAAGTAATGCACCTATAATGGTGGCTCCGGAACGAGAGGTTCCCGGGATTAAGGACAACACCTGAAACAAACCGATAAATAATGCTGTCTTATAAGTAAGCTCCGTAAGTGTAGTCACTTTCGGTTGATTCTTCTTATTCCAATTTTCAATCATAATAAATAATACACCATACACAATCAACATGATGGATACTACAATATAGTTGTGAAAATGAGCCTCCATCCAATCGTCAAATAAAATTCCCAGAACTGCTGCCGGTATACATGCAACCACAACTTTCATCCAAAGGGATATGGTATGTACCTTCTCCTCTTTCGATTTCTTTGGTGAAAATGGGTTCAATTTGTTGAAATATAATACAACCACCGCTAAAATAGCTCCCAATTGAATCACCACATTAAACATTTCTTTAAATGCATCACTAGCTCCTAGTTTCACAAATTCGTCTACCAGAATTAAATGTCCTGTACTACTGATCGGGAGCCATTCTGTGATACCTTCCACGATACCCAGAATAAAAACTTTAAAAATTTCAAACATGTTATTTTTCTCCTTTTATTTTCCTAACACAAATTTTTCAATAGCTTTTGCCACACCATCCTCATCATTCGTAAGTGTAACATAGTCTGCAATATTTTTCACCTCATCCGGTGCATTTCCCATTGCAACACCGACACCTGCTGCTGTAATCATGCTACAATCATTGGTGCCATCTCCACAAGCCATAATTTCTTCCCTGGAAATGCCAAGTAATTCTCCAAGTTTCAAAAGGCCTAATCCTTTATCTGCTCCAACGGCATTGACTTCCAAGTTGTTTCCCAATGCACTGGTAATCACAACCTCTGGGATTTGACTGATTCTTTGAAGCGCTGCTTCTTTTTCTTCCATTGAAATAAAAATGCCTTGGATCTTATCTAACGATTGCCCTATGTCCTTTATTTTTTCTATCACACTTTCTACAGCATTTCTAGTACTTCGCATATAAAGGACTCCTGCCGACGTTGAAACATAACGCTCTACTTCATCAAGGCAAGCTTTCTTCGTATATCCGACGCCATCTACAAATGCTTCCTGCAAGTCGTCGTAATCTGCTAAAATTTCTAACGCAGTGCAAGCTTTGTCTACAGATAGCAGGCACTCGTAAATACATTCCCCTGTTTCTACATTGAAGATTCTTGCACCGTTTGATGTCACTGCATATTTCATACCCGGGAAATATAACAACTCTTTCGGAATGGCCGAAACCGGTCTCCCTGTTGCCAACAAAACGTAACACCCCTGTGCCATAGCTTCCATTAGCACATTTTTTGTATACTCCGTGATGGTTTTTTGACTAGTCAGAAGAGTTCCGTCCATATCTAGTCCCACCATCTTAATATGTTTATTCTCCATACTGTATATTTTTCCTCTTTTCATCATACTATATGTCATTGTAACAAAATTTGCGTTTTAAAGCAATTTATAGTATAATTTTTTAACACACTTTAATTAGAAAGGATTATTTATGAAATTTAGTAGTTCAAAAATTGGACTTCGCATTTGTGCGTTTTGTTTGTCAGTAATCTTATTCATGAGTTTTGTTTGCCCTGTAGAGGCAACCAAAGTGAAAGATTTAGAAAATAAAACCTCTGGTTTGGAGTCAGAACTTTCAGGTTTGCAAAAAGATTTGAAGGCTCTTGAAAAAGAGCTCAACAATATACTCGCTACTATCAAAAAAACTTCTGAAAGTTTAGAAAAAACCAAAGAAGAACTTGCTCTCGCAATGGGCGAAGAAGATGCACAATACGATTCTATGATGCTTCGAATTAAATATATGTATGAAAATGGCAACATAGGTTTGTTAGAAATTCTTTTTTCTTCCGGTTCTTTAGCCGAGTTTATTACTCGTGCAGATATGGTTTCTGCTATGACAGAATATGACCGTAATATGTTAAGGGAACTGCAGGTGGCTCGTCAAAATGTTGCAGAAAAACAAGAAAAGCTCCAAGAAGACCAAGCTTACTTAAACTCTTTACAAAGTAGTTTGAACAAAAAGGAAAAAGATTTGAAGGATAAGATTGCCAACACTTCCACAGATTTATCCTCCTATACAGCCAAATTAAAAAAGGCCAAAGAAGAAGCTGCAAAGGCCCAAACTAACGCAAATCAACCAGTCAAACCAATTTCGCCAAGCACGGCTTCTAAACCGACTGACTCATACAATGGTTACTACAATGGAAGCACCATCATTTATGACGAAAGTGATGTAGAACTTTTGGCCGCACTGCTCGAATGCGAAGCCGGAAGTAGCAATTACGAAGCTTTATTAGCTGTAGGAAGTGTGGTTGTCAACCGAATGAAACACCCGAAACATTCCAACACTTTATATGGAGTCATTTATGCTCGCGGTCAATTTCCACCTGCAACTAGTGGAAAGGTGGCACAAATCGTGGCGCGTGGAACAAAAGCATTATGTAGGGATGCCGCCAGAGATGCTTTAAATGGTAAGAACAATATTGGTGGATGTCTTTCCTTCCGTGCAGTAAGTTCAGGACGGGACGGAATTATCGTCGGTTCAAATGTATTTTTCTAAAAATATGAAAAGGCTGTCAATGGCAGCCTTTTCTTTATGCTTATGAATTCTATTTCATTGCAAGCTGTGTCAAAATGTTTTTCACATGTTGAATTTCTTCCTGTGTTGCTTTAGAAGCAGGCACATAATAGCTTTTTTCTCGAGCTACTTGATATAATTTTTCTTGTGACATTTCGCATTGATTACGAAGTTGCTTTAAGCATTGTTTCAATTCTTTATTTTCTGTCTGCGGAATCATTTCTCCAAACATTTTTAATTCTCCGTTTACTCCTACAAGAGCATCGGAAACCATTGTCTTTTCATCCATATTCTCTTCCTCCTCTTATAAGAATCTCATTAACTCTTGTTTGTTTTTCATTGCGGAATCAGCTGCATCTTGGAATAATTTCTTGATTTCCGGATCCTGTGCCTGATTCGCATATGCGGTCATTTTGCAATGTGTGGTGTCGTATCCACTAATGAGATGACGTAAGTTCTGTAAGTCTAATACTGAAATTTCTGCCATGGTTCTTCCTCCTCATATTTGGTTTACATGTTCGCCATTAGTATGTGTAATTTCTAAAAATTTATGTTTTCAAGCAAAAAAAGAACTGGAAATAATTTCCAATTCTTTTCTATTCATAATCAATTTGCATAAGCATTAAACCATGGGCCGGGGCTGTCACCCCTGCTGCTGTTCTCACTTTCGCTTCCAGAATCTCTTTTACTTGTTCCGGTTCATAAAATCCTCGACCCACACGTATCAAAGTCCCTACAATAATACGCACCATATTGTACAAAAATCCATTCCCCGTAATCCGAACGGTAATCTCATTTCCATTTTGCAAAATATCCAACGCCGTAATTGTACGCACTGTACTTTCCACATTGGTTCTGACATTACAAAAACTTGCAAAGTCATGCTCTCCCACTAGATAAGCAGCGGCTTTTCGCATATTTTCAATATTAAGGTTATAGGAAACAAAATAGTTGGTTAGGCGCTTGGTTGGTATTGGAATGCGCGTATTGATAATATGATACTCATATGTCTTACTACAGTTGCAGTACCTCGGATGAAAATCCGGAGCCACTTCTTCAGACTTTAAAATCACAATATCCTCCGGCAAACGTTGATTTAGGGACATCCCGATGCGCTCCGGGGGTATGGTTGTACCTGTATCAAAAACAGCTACATTTCCCATGGCATGAACACCCGAATCTGTTCGGCTCGCACCAATCACGCAAATTTCTTCACCTGTTAATTTACTCAAGGTTTTATTCAACACTTCTTCAATTGTAATTCCATTCGGTTGCACCTGCCAACCACAATAATTGGTGCCGTCGTATGCAACTGTCAGTTTAATTCTCTTCATAGCTTTACCTCTCAAAAAGGGGTAGTTTTACAAAATAATTGCAATCACAAAATAGCCAATTGTAATGGCATATGCGATATAATCTCTTGTCTCATAGACTAATGGTTTCATCTTGGTTCGACCTTCGCCACCATGATAACACCGTGCTTCCATCGCCATGGCAAGGTCACTTGCACGGCGAAATGCAGATACGAATAAAGGAACCAAAATCGGAACCATGGCTTTTGCCTTCTGCAAAATATTACCGTTTTCCAAATCAGCACCTCTTGCAATCTGTGCTTTCATAATCTTGTCTGCTTCTTCTAACAAAATCGGTATAAATCTTAATGCAATAGACATCATCATTGCAATTTCATGAACCGGCAATTTGATTTTTCGAAATGGCCATAACAATTTTTCAATCCCATCAGTCAATGCATTCGGTGTCGTAGTAAATGTCATTAGGGAAGACCCCAATATTAAATAAATCAAGCGAACAGCCATGAATACCGCAGTACGTATACCTTCATCTGTAATTGTGAAAATCCATCCCTCCCAGAGAACCTTCCCCGTCCTTGTCAAGAAGAGATTGAAAAACACTGTAATCATAAGAAGCATTAATATCGGTTTTAATCCCTTGACAATATACTTAAAAGGAACCTTGGAAATACGGATTACAGTAATAAGAAAGATAGTAGCGATTCCATAACCCACCAAGTCTTTCACCAAAAACAGTGAAATCAAGTACAATAAAGTGCACATGATTTTTACCCGTGGGTCTAGCTTATGCAATTTGCTGTTGGACGGGTAATACTGTCCAAGTGTAATGTCTCTAATCATATAGTCTCCAATCTATTTTTCCAACACTTTAGAAATGGATTCCACTGCCTCTCCAATGGTAGTCGCCTCCACATCCACAGGTAATCCCTGTTCTGCAAGTGCATGCATCACATAGGTAACTTGCGGTGCCGCAAGACCTACATTTTCTAATTCTTTGTAATGGGCAAACACTTCCTTCGGTTTGCCATCCAACATTTTTGTACCTTTATTCATAACCACAATACGGTCTACGTATTTGGCAATGTCTTCCATACTGTGAGAAACCAAAACTACTGTAAGTTGTCCTGCTTGCTGTAAATGGGCAATCTGATCTAGGATCTCATCTCTACCTTTTGGATCCAATCCTGCCGTCGGCTCATCGAGGATTAGTACCTTCGGCTTCATAGCCAACACGCCTGCAATTGCAACACGGCGTTTTTGCCCACCGGACAATTCAAATGGGGAAGACTGATAATATTTTTCCGGCAATCCAACAAGTTCTAATGCTTCTATCGCTCTTGTCTTACAGTCTTCCTCTGAAAGCCCTTGATTTTTTGGTCCGAAGCAAACGTCTGTCAGAACATCCATCTCAAAAAGCTGATGTTCTGGATATTGGAATACTAATCCTACATTGTTTCTCAAAGCACGCATGTTATATTTATCAGCATAAATAGATTCACCTTGGTAATAAATCACCCCATCCGTAGCCTTGATAAGTCCATTTAAATGTTGAATCAACGTAGATTTCCCGGAACCAGTGTGACCAATAATTCCCAAAAATTCTCCTTCGAAAATTTCTAGATTAATATCTTTCAAAGCATGTCTTTCAAAGGCATTTCCCGGACTGTAAATATAATTCACATGCTCCATTTTTAAAATCGGTTGACCCAGGTCTTTTTCGCTATCTCCTGTACGAGACGTCAGAACTTGGTTTGTAACACCTGACTTCCTGCTGGCATTTAATGCCTCTAATAATTCTTCTTTGGTTAAGATACCATTTGGAATCGGGTATCCTTTTTGCTGTAATTCATAAGCCAGCAAAGTGACTTGTGGCACATCCAGTCGGTACTTTTTCAACAACTCTACCTGGCTGAAAATTTCTTTTGCCGTGCCATCCATGACAACATGTCCCTTGTCCATGACAATCACTCGGTCTGCTCCAATTACTTCTTCCATGTAATGTGTAATCAGGATCACCGTCACTTTTTCGGTTCTGCGCAATTCCTCTACAGTTTTTAAAACTTCCTTGCGACCATCCGGGTCTAACATAGCGGTCGGTTCATCCAGAACAATGCATCTCGGGCGCATTGCTACAACTCCTGCAATGGCAACTCGCTGCTTTTGCCCTCCTGACAATTTATTTGGCGATTGATAGCGATACTCCAACATGCCAACGGCTGACAAACTTGCTTCTACTCGTTTCCAAATATCTTCTGTAGGTACTCCTAGATTTTCCGGTCCAAACGCCACATCTTCTTCAACTACCGTTCCGATAATCTGATTATCTGGATTTTGAAATACCATGCCTGCACTTTGACGTACAGCCCAGATATTTTCCTCATCGTTAGTACATTTTCCGTTCACCCACATAGTTCCACCCTTTGGAACTAAAATAGCATTCATATGTTTTGCCAATGTGGATTTCCCAGAACCATTATGCCCTAAAATAGCAATAAACTGTCCGGCTTCTATATTTAAATTGATATCGTCAATGGCACGACGAACTCCGATGACATTGCCTTCGTCATCGTGTTTTTCGTATTCAAAAACCAGATTTTCCGCTTTTATCATGCTGTTGACGCTCCTTTTCTTCGTTTTCTTGCATCATATGAGTATAACACAGTTTGCGTTAATTATCCACATTTCTCGCGAAACATCTCATAAAAGTTTTCTCATAATCCTTTGACTCCAAAAGGGAGAGCAGCAAAAAACTGTTCTCCCTTGTTTCATTACATTTCACCGATGCCTTTCCGTCATCTTTGACCTTTTCTACCATTCCATGGATTTTCTTAAGAGACTCATTTTTTGCATTATCTTTATTCGTCTCTTCCATGTATGTAAGAAATTCCTTTAGTTCCGTTGCTGGGTTCCCTTCTGTTCCTTTGGTGTAGAAAAAGATGGTCTTTGCTCCGTCATCATATGACATATCAGGTATTTCCAGACATTGATTCTGAACCGTATATACCATATGATTATAGCCAAATGGGTCCTTTGGAAGTATCATGATAACGATTACATTTTTCAGGTTCTCATAATCCTCGCCCGCTTTAAATGTCCCCGCATCTATCTTGGAATGATAGAATCTGACACGCCTTGGAAGGCTTGAAAAACCTAGATCTTCCTTTTCTGCCTCCACATCAAAAATTGTGGCATTTTCTTTTCCATCTTCCTCTTCCAGATACACATCTAATCTTGCACCATGAGCATCGATATCACTTCCGTAGTAGACTTTTTGTGCTACTACCTGTAGTTTTCCAAACTCCCGTCCAAAAAGATTTCGCAGAAGCTCCCTACTAAATTCTTCGCCATATTCTGGATGGCTGACCAGCTTGTTGAACAGAAAATCATCCAACAAATTTAATTCTTTTAGTTGTCTTGGCATACGCATGTCTCCTTTCTACTGCGGAAAGCAACCTGCGTATACAACTATTCTTCTTTCTATTCGTTGCTTTCCACACATTTAAATTATTCATACGGGGAAACGCAACCGAATGGTTAAAGAATGTTTCCAGATATGTACTTGTATTGTAGTCTCTAATGGAATATTTGTCAAGTTAGATTAGAAATGAGTAGCTCTTTTTTCTAATTGTTTTGAACTACTTCGGTTGACAAACATGATGCCAAATTATAAAATATGAAACAGTAAAAATTAATTTTAGAAAGGAATTAAAGATATGTCAAACCCTATCGTAACATTTGAAATGGAAAACGGGGATATCATGAAAGCAGAATTATATCCTGACGTTGCTCCTAATACAGTAAAAAACTTTATTTCTCTGGTAAATAAAGGATTCTATAACGGACTTATATTCCACCGCGTAATTCGTGGATTTATGATTCAGGGCGGATGCCCACAAGGAAGTGGAACTGGCGGTCCTGGATACCAAATCAAAGGAGAATTCTTGCAAAACGGATTCCCGAATCATTTAAAACATGAACCTGGTGTTCTTTCGATGGCTCGTGCAATGCACCCGGATTCAGCAGGATCACAATTCTTTATCATGCATGAAACATCTCCACATTTGGACGGCTCTTATGCTGCATTTGGTAAAGTAATCGAAGGATTAGATGTTGTAAATAAAATTGCTGAAACTGCAACGGATTTTCGCGACAAACCGATGGATCCACAGGTAATGAAATCAGTAACGGTAGATACACAAGGTGTAGAATACGAAGAACCTGAAAAATACTAAAAATCAAAAGAGGACATGGCAAAACAGACTTTGCTATGTCCTCAATTTATTATTTGTATTCAGGTAAAAAATCTTTATGCGCTTCTAATAGTTCGTCCACCATTTTCTTGATTGTATCAATATCAAGTTCACTTCCTGTGTGTGGGTCTAACATAGCTGCTTGATAAACATGCTCTTTCTTCAAAGTTCTTGCTGCTTCAATGGTAAGTAGCTGCACATTGATATTTGTCATATTCATTGCAGCACATTGTACCGGAAGGTTTCCTACGTAACATGGATGAATTCCTGATGCATTAACTAAACACGGTACTTCCACACAAGCATCTTCCGGAAGATTTGTAATCAAATGACCCTTATTTAAAACATTTCCACCGATTTGATATGGAACGTCTGTAACTATTGCCTCCATAATGTGGGATGCGTATTCACGAGAACGTTTTACCTCACGAATACCTCCGTCCAAAATCTTCTGATACTCTTTTTTCCATGACGCAATTTGGTTTACACATCTGCGTGGGTACTCATCCAATGGAATGTTGTACTTTTCAATAAGTTCCGGATATTTAGATTTAATATAAAATGGGTTATACTCCGCATTATGCTCGCTGGACTCCGTGCAGTAATATCCAAAATTCCGAATGTAATCCAAGCGAACCTTATCCTTACATTTTGGATCAGCAAGCTTTTCGTCGATTTTACTTTTGATTTCAGGATACAAATCCACCCCGTTCTTTTCTTGGATTTCCAAAAGCCAACCCATGTGGTTAATTCCTGCTATCAATTCTTTGTGCCCATCTAATTTATCCTCCATACCAAGTAATGCAAACAGTTTTTGGACACACACCTGTACACTGTGGCACAAGCCAATGGTTTTTATCTTTGTATAACGTTGCATATATCCGGTAAGCATGGCCATAGGATTTGTATAGTTTAAAAGCCATGCATTTGGACAAACTTCTTCCATATCACGAGCAAAGGCTTCCATAACAGGAATGGTGCGAAGCGCTCTCATAATACCACCAATGCCGAGTGTATCTGCAATGGTTTGACGCAAGCCATATTTTTTAGGAATCTCAAAATCAATTACAGTAGACGGTTCATATCCACCTACCTGAATGGCATTAATGACGAAAGTAGCGTCACGCAAAGCTTCTTTTCTATTTTCTTCACCGACAAAACATTGGATTTCGCCAAAACCTCCCATGGTTTCTCTCATCTTTTCCAAAATAATTCGGCTTTCTTCCAATCGATCGGCGTCAATATCATAAAGGGCAAAGATGCTATTCCTTAATACCTCCGAACACATACAGTCACCAATTACATTTCTTGCAAAAATGGTACTTCCCGCTCCCATAAATGTGATTTTCATACTCTTTTCTCCTTATTTGTATTATTGTTGCTGATTTATTTGTATTATAGTTGTCATTTTTGTGTTTTAAAATTGATTTTTGTTGGTTTTACTTGTTATAATGTTAGATATAAGATATTTATAGGAGAATTTTTATATGGAACACTCTGAAATCATTATAAATCAACATTATTCTGGATTAAATCCGTGTCTTTTAGGACGCGAAAAATGCGAACCGTCCCATAGCTATGGACCAGCCATACGTCCTCACTGGTTACTTCATTATGTGACATCTGGATTTGGTTCATTTACACGAGATGGTGTAGTTCATAGAATCGGTCCAGGACAAATCTTTGTCATACCTCCTTTTCTAGAGACTTACTATGAAGCGGACAAAGAGAACCCTTGGAGTTACATATGGATTGGATTCACTGCAGACAGTATCCCCGATGTATTTCAAGAACCTGTTTTATCCTGTCCTAATGCCGGCCCTATTTTTGCTGAAATGCTTACCTGCCGCACCATGGAAAATGGTCGCAGCGCATTTCTTTCGTCATGCCTTTGGAAATTAGTGAGTGTTCTTTTAGAGGAAAATGAACAAAAACCAGATTACATTGACAAAGCACTCAATTACATACAAGCGAATTATGCATCAGACATCTCCATTCAAAAAGTGGCTGATTCACTTGGTCTGAATCGCAGTTATTTTTATACTCTTTTTACTGAACGAGTGGGCATGTCCCCAAGTGAATATCTAATTCATTTGAGACTAAAAAAAGCCGCAGAGATTATGACGATTCACAAAAAATCGCCAACTACTGCGGCCCTATCTGTTGGTTATACAGATATTTATCACTTTTCAAAATCATTTAAAAAACATTACGGTTGTTCACCAAGAGAATACTTGAAAAACTTTAAACCTTCTACAAATTCAAAATCTGTGCCAACACCTCAATGATAATCTCGTTGGTGCAGGCTTTGGTATATCCCATCAGATGCAAGGAAATCTCATCCTGTTTCTGCGCCTCTGTGAGTGAATCGTTATGTTTAGTTTCATCAATTAATTTTATCAGTTGAGGCGTCATTTCTTCATACATCTCCACTGTGGTTTCTGACACTAGTTTTCGTAATTCTTCTTTTGTTGTTGGTACCATAACGTCCTCCTTATCCGAGATTTCGCACTTTGAAATCTCGTTCTGCCTCTCTTTTCTGGTCTTTCTTCGCAATGTCATCTCGCTTGTCATAAAGTTTCTTACCTTTGGCAAGTCCGATTTCTATTTTCATCAAGCTTCCTTTCAAGTACACCTTAAGAGGTACAATAGAAATTCCTTTCTCCTTGACCTTCCCAAGCATCTTGTTGATTTCTGCCTTGTGAAGAAGAAGCTTCTTAACTCGCATTGGGTCTTTATTAAAAATATTCCCTTTTTCATACGGGCTGATGTGCATACCATATACAAAAACTTCTCCGTTCTCAATACGAATGAAGGATTCCTTGATACTACACTTGCCCATGCGAAGTGATTTTACCTCCGTACCATGCAAAGCCAATCCGGCCTCAAAGGTATCCAAGATAAAAAAATCATGATATGCTTTTTTGTTGTTCGCAATTAATTTAATTGAATCTTTCGGCATCCTTCTCATTCCTTTCTCAAACTTCTACTCAACAAATTCAAAATCTATGGTTCTCTGTAATTTATCCGTTCCTATTACCCTAACGGTCACGGTCTCGCCCAACCTGTAAGTTTTGCCCGTGTGCTCTCCTACCATTTCGTATCGTTCCTCTATATAATTATAACGGTCATCATACATATTTGTCACGTGAATTAATCCTTCAATCGTATTCGGTAATTCGACATAAATCCCCCATTTGGTTATGCTAGAGATAACGCCTTCGAATTCTTCACCAATACGCTGTGCCATATACTCCACCTTTTTAAGCTTCACAGTCTCTCGTTCTGCCTCTTCTGCAAGTCGTTCCCTTTGGCTAGATTGCTTTGCGACTTCACTCAAGATATTTGCATAGTGTTCCCTACGTTCCTCGTTCATTCTTCCTCGCAGATTTTCTTTTATAATTCGATGAATCTGCAAATCCGGGTATCGACGAATCGGCGATGTGAAATGGCAATAATAAGAAGCCGCCAATCCAAAGTGCCCTGTATTTTCCGACGTGTATTTTGCCTGTTTCATAGAACGGAGCGCCAATCTGCTAATCAGTGGTTCTTCCGCAGCCCCTTCTACTTTTGCCAACAACTTTTGAATTTCTTTCGGCCTGATTTCTTTATTTGCGATATGCATAGAATGTCCGAAATTATTGATAAAGGTCGCTAGTTTCTTGATTTTTTCATCATCCGGCGACTCATGAGTACGATACACAAATGGGATTTCTTGCCAGTAGTAATCCTCCGCCACTGTTTCGTTGGCAAGAAGCATAAAATCCTCAATAATCTTGGTTGCAACATTTCTGTCATAAGGTTTAATTTCTATCGGATTTCCCTGTTTGTCCAACACCATTTTAGTTTCCGGAAAATCAAAATCGATAGAACCTCTCTTCATACGCTTACTGCGTAAAATACTAGAGAGTTCTTTCATCAATGAAAACATCGGTACCAGTTCTTGATACCGTGCTATTTCTTCCGAATCTTGTTCTTCCAAAATCTTCTTCACACTAGTATAACTCATACGCTCATCTATGTGAACCACTGTTTCTGCAATTGTATGATCAATGACACTTCCTTTTTCATTCACTGTCATAATACAGCTCAAAGCCAATCGGTCTTCACCTGCATTTAATGAACAAATGCCGTTAGATAAGGTATGCGGTAACATAGGAATCACTCGGTCCACAAGATAAACACTGGTTCCTCTTTTTTGTGCTTCGCGGTCTAACGCACTGTTCTCTTGAACATAATTGCTAACATCCGCAATGTGAACTCCTAATATATAATTATCTCCATCTTTTGCAATGGAAATGGCATCATCCAAATCTTTTGCATCTTCACCATCAATGGTTACCATGGTCCAATTTCTCAAATCCATGCGCCCAGCCATATCTGCTTCGCTGACATCCTTGGCTACCCGTTCTGCTTGGTTCAAGACTCTTTCCGGAAATTCCATAGGTAAGTCATAACCCTTCACAATAGACATAATATCTACGCCAGGGTCATTGACATGCCCTAAAATTTCAATAACCTTGCCCTCCGGTTTGTGCTTGACATCTCCATATTTGGTCAACTCCACAACCACCTTATGTCCTGTCACAGCACCTTTGGAGCGTTCTAGGGGAACATAGATGTCTTGTGTAAACTTTTGATTATCCGGAATCACAAAACCAAAAGATTTATTTCTCTGAAAATATCCTACCAATGTGGTGGTGCCGCGCGCCAAAATCTTAATTACTTTTCCTTCTTTGCGCTTGCCGGCTGGAGTTGCCTTAATCACGACTTCCACCTGGTCATTATGAAAGGCCCCATTGGCATCGTCTTCAGAGATGAAAATATCCTCGCTCTCACCTTCTATAGTAACAAACCCAAATCCTCTTGCGTGAGAAGTATAAGTTCCTACAAGATGCCTTGCCTCACCCTTGGAATACTTCCCTTTGGAAGAAACATGTATCTTCCCTTCTGCTTCTAACGCATCTAATATCCTCTTTAATTCTCCTTTTTGCTCTTTGGGAACTTGCAATAGAATGGCAAGTTCCTTTAACTTCATAGGCACGTAAAACTCATCGCATATGAAATCATAAATAATCTTTTTTCTCTTTTCAAATGTCTGGTCCATCCTATCACCCCTTCCTACCATAAATCGTAAAAAAACACCCTTATCCAAAGAAATAAGAGTGTTTCGTCATCTTGTTCACATTATCAGTTTATGCAAATACTTTTAAGTTCAATGCAATTGCTAATACGACAAATAAGATTGCTGCAATTCTTGTAATCTTCACTAACATGCCTTCTGCAGAACGTCCTTTGTTTTGTCCCCAGAAAGTTTCTGAAGCACCACTTAATGCTCCAAGTCCTGCTGACTTACCTTCTTGAAGTAATACAATGACTGTCAAAACGACACAATCTATAGCAAATAAAACTGTCAAAATGATTTTTAAGATATCCATAATACACCTCCTGCACATATAACAAAAGTATTTTAGCACAAGAGTTCCTTATCTGCAAGCATTTCTTATTTATTTTTTCCAAAACACGCCAATTCTTCTCCAATTCGCAACAATTGATTGTATTTTGCCACCCTTTCCGAGCGACAAGGTGCACCTGTTTTAATCTGACCACTTCGGAAGGCTACTGCTATATCCACTATGATACTGTCTTCTGTTTCTCCCGAACGGTGAGATATAATGGTTCTATAACCTGATTTTTTTGCAAGTTCAATGGTCTCAAAAGATTCTGTCAAAGTACCTATCTGATTGACTTTTACTAATACGGCATTTGCCACACCTGTTTCAATTCCTCGTTTCAGTCTTTCTGTGTTTGTCACAAACAAATCGTCGCCCACCAGTTGTATTCTTTTCCCTAATCGTTCGGTGATCTTTTTCCATCCTTCCCAATCTTCCTCATCCATCGGGTCCTCTATAGAAATAATCGGGAATTCTTGAATTAACATTTCATAATAATCCACCATTTCATCGGCAGAGCGAATCACATCCTCTCCCTCGAACACGTACTTTTTAAATTCTTTATTATAAAGTTCTGAAGCTGCCACATCCAAGGCAAATGCAATGTCTTTCCCCAAAAGATACCCTGCTTTTTCCACTGCTTTGGAAATCAACTCCAGTGCAGCTTTTGCATCAGGAACATCAGGTGCAAAGCCCCCCTCATCACCAACTGCTGTATTTAACCCTTGCTCTTTAAGTAAGTCTTTCAGTGTGTGATAAATTTCAGCGCACATACGCAAACCTTCTTTGAAGCAACAAGCCCCAACCGGCATAATCATAAATTCTTGAAAATCCACTGTGTTATCTGCATGTTTCCCACCATTTAGAATATTCATCATTGGAATCGGCATTATACCAAGAGACACACCTCCCAAATAGCGGTATAGTGGCATAGCAAGTGATTCTGCTGCGGCCCTTGCAACTGCCATAGAGACACCAAGCATTGCATTGGCTCCTAGATTTGACTTGTCCTTGGTGCCATCTAAAGAAAGCATGATTGAATCAATATGAGACTGTTCGTATACATTCATCCCTACAATCTCCGGAGCAATTCGTGTATTCACATTATCCACTGCAACTTGTACACCTTTTCCACAATAACGCTCATTCTGATCCCGCAATTCCACTGCTTCAAAACGTCCGGTAGATGCACCGGAAGGTACACTTGCTCGTCCATAGAATTTATTTCCTGCCAGCACCTCTACTTCCACTGTGGGATTTCCTCTGGAATCCAAAATTTCTCTTGCGTAAACATCCGTAATCGGCAAAAAAAGACGCATAACATTCTCCTCCTTGTAAGAATATTATGCATCCTTTTGTGAAAATTATTTATGCGATTAATCAATAGCAATTAATCCTTCTGTGCAAATCACATCTACTACCTGTTTTACATATTTGTTGCACAGTTCGTCAGATTCCGCTTCTACCATAACACGAATCACAGGCTCTGTTCCACTTTCACGCACCAAGATACGTCCGTCATTGCCAAGGGCCTTTTCCACCGCCTCTACAGCGACAACAACTGCCGGATTTTCTCTGGCGGCTTTCTTGTCTGCCACACGCACATTTTTCAACAGTTGCGGATAAATGGTAACTTCTTCTGTGAGTTCAGCTAAAGAACGTTTTTGTTCCAACATAACTTCCATTAACAATAGAGATGTCAAGATACCATCTCCGGTTGTCGCATACTTGCTAAAAATAATATGTCCTGACTGCTCGCCTCCGAGAGAATAATTGTTCTGCATCATGTTTTCAGATACATACTTGTCTCCCACAGCTGTCTTTTCATATTTTAAGCCAATTTTATCGCAAGCCTTATAAAGTCCTAGATTTGACATAACTGTGGTTACAATGGTATCACCATTTAATCTGCCACACTCTTTTAAATATTTTCCGCATACATAGAGAATCAAATCCCCATCTATGAGGCGACCATTTTCGTCTACTGCCAAACATCTGTCTGCGTCTCCATCATATGCAAAACCTACGTCTAAACGATTCTCTACTACAAATCTCTGCAAATGTTCAATATGTGTAGAGCCACAATCCTTATTGATATTGGTTCCATCTGGCTCGCTGTGAATCACATAAGTTTTCGCGCCCAAAGCATCAAAGACACTCTTTGCAATGGTAGATGCGCTACCGTTTGAACAGTCCAAGCCTACTCTCTTATCCTTGAAGGAACGAGAAGCCATAGAAATCAAGTGCCCGATGTAACGATTTCGTCCTGCAGAATAGTCTACAGTGCGTCCTACATTTTCACGAGTAGCATATGGAATCTCACCAAATTCTCCGTCGATATATGATTCTATTTTTGCTTCTACCTCTGCTTCCATCTTGCGTCCTTGTGCGTTGATAAGTTTAATACCATTATCATAGAACACATTATGGCTAGCCGATATCATAATTCCACAGTCGAAATCTTCTGTACGTGTTACATAAGATACACTCGGTGTTGTAGTTACATGAAGTAAATATACATCGGCTCCTGACGCAGTCAATCCTGCTGAAAGAGCATCTTCAAACATATAACTACTTCTTCTGGTATCTTTTCCAATTACAACTCTTGGTCGATGATTTTGTCCAAAATACCAGCCCAAAAAACGTCCAACTTTAAAGGCGTGCTCTACTGTCAACACTACGTTTGCTTCGCCTCGAAAGCCGTCTGTTCCAAAATATTTTCCCATATAAACTGCCTCCGCTTTTTTAGTTTTCTACTACCACGTCACCATCTACAATAACTTTTTGTACATTCATTTTGTGATCTACAATGATAAGGTCTGCCTTCAATCCTTTTCTGATTTCACCACGATCCCCAAAGCCCACTGCTTTTGCCGGGTTGGTTGATGCAAACTTAAACAAGTCAACCAAGGATGCACCTGTATGTTTCATAAAGTTTCTACATGCTTGGTCTAATGTCAATTTAGAACCTGCAATCTCGCCTGCAAAGTCGAACAAAATATCAAAGGCTCCGTCGTACAAATCCCCTGGTGGAATCGGTCCGTCAAATACACATTGGTCAGAAATCAAAATGATTCTGTCATCTCCTTTAATGCGACGAATGAGTCGTTGATTGTATGGATTTACGTGAATGCCAACTGTATCACTGATAATTTCAGCGTAAATGTCTTTATTATAGTTTACTGCTTCATCTACGCAAATACCACGGCATTCCGGATAAATTTCTAATGTTCCGGTTGCATTTGTATGATGAGTTCCAATGCAAAGTCCATATGGCATTAATTCTTCAATCTGCTGCGGCGTAGCTTCGCTATGTCCCACAGAGAATTTCACATCTGGATTTACAGCTTTTGCATCGATTACAAACTGCTCAATACCCTCTCTCTCCGGTGCTAGTACCCACACTTTCGCATCTGTTCCTGCCTTTTCTAACAATGGCTGATAGTCATCTTTGCAGATTGGACCTTTCCATGGATTATTCTCGCGATCTGCACCAAACTTTGGATTCATATATGGTGTTTCCATATAAAAACCGCCAAAATTGGTGTGTGGTTTGTCTTTCAATGCATCACGAACGATATCTACTTGCTCAACTAATTTTTCCTTTGGCATGTTGAAATACAAAGTTGGCAAAAGTGTTGTTGTGCCATGTTCCAACATAAATTGTGCTGCCAATTCCGGCTCTTCAAAGAACCAATATCCATTAGCTGCATGGGTATGTATATCAATCAGTCCAGGTCCTACATACGCACCTTTTGCATCGACAACTTCACAGTTGCTGAAGTCCGGTGCTTTCTTCATGAAACCAAAATCAAAAATCTTGCCGTCTTTTAGAAGAACATATGCGTCAGGCATATAATGATCCTTTAATACTAATTCCGCATTAATAATTGCTAACATTTTCTTTTCCTCCTAATTCTAGTGGTGGAACAAACGGATTCCGGTAAATGCCATAGCCATACCGTATTTGTTACATGTATCTATTACATTGTCATCACGCACAGAACCACCCGGTTGTGCAATATATTTTACACCACTCTTGTGTGCACGCTCAATGTTATCTCCAAATGGGAAGAATGCATCAGAACCCAATGCAACATCTGTCATTTTATCCAACCATGCACGTTTTTCTTCTCTTGTAAACACTTCAGGTTTTACTTTGAAAATGTTCTGCCATGTACCTTCTGCAAGTACATCCATGTATTCATCTCCAATGTACAAATCAATAGAATTGTCTCTGTCTGCTCTGCCGATGCCGTCTACAAACTGCAAACCCAATACTTGTGGTGATTGACGAAGCCACCAGTTGTCAGCCTTTTGCCCTGCCAAACGTGTACAATGAATACGTGATTGTTGTCCTGCACCAATACCAATTGCCTGACCACCCTTTGCATAACATACAGAGTTAGACTGTGTATATTTCAAAGTAATTAAAGCAATGGCAAGGTCAATCTTGGCCTCTTCTGGGATATCCTTGTTTTCAGTTACCACATTTGCCAACAGTGCGTCATCAATAACCAATTCATTTCTTCCCTGTTCGAAAGTAATACCAAACACTTCTTTATGTTCAATCGGGTTTGGTTCATAGCTTGGGTCTATCTCAATAACTGCGTAATTACCTTTTTTCTTTGCCTTTAAGATTTCCAAAGCCTCCGGTTCGTATCCCGGTGCAATGACACCGTCAGAAACTTCTCTCTTGATGAGTTTCGCAGTTGCCACGTCACACACATCAGACAAAGAAATGAAATCACCAAAAGAAGACATTCTGTCTGCACCTCTCGCCCTTGCATATGCACATGCAAGTGGTGACAATTCTTCTACATCATCCACCCAATAAATTTTTGCCAAGGTTTCATCTAATGGCAATCCCACTGCTGCCCCTGCCGGCGAAACGTGTTTAAAGGATGTTGCCGCCGGAAGTCCTGTGGCTTTTTTAAGTTCCTTTACCAATTGCCAGCCGTTAAAAGCATCCAAGAAGTTAATATACCCTGGTCTTCCGCACAAAACTTTGATTGGCAATTCTCCTTCATTCATATAAATTTTTGATGGTTTCTGATTTGGATTACATCCGTATTTTAATTCTAACTCTTTCATCTTTTGTCTCCTATTGATTTTTATTTACGATTTTAGTTTCATATTTTCCTGTTGCAATATCAATATAGCGAACAAATAAAGATACTTTATTTTCTTCATTTAAACTATTCCATAACAATTCGGTATATGCATCCATATCGTCCAAGATATTTACTAACTTCGGTTCCCCTTCAAAGCTTGGCAATGGATTTCCATCACATTTATATGTATGAATGAAATGGCCTTCTCCTGCTACTGGATTTTCATAGGTAAATGTGTATCTGTTAGATGCTGCCGGATTTCCGTTATTACTCTTTAAAATAGACATAGCATAATGGTATTCACCATTTTCAACCTGCATTACCCCTGAAATACGTGGTGTATAGTTCGGTCCATCCGGTTCAAACTCACGACATCTTAAAGATTGTTCAAAAGTAAGTCCTTTGTCCAAACCGTCATAAGCAGTGTCTGTCTGATCTCCATTTGTTACAATAGTCTTATTTCCCAGTACACGAACCGGAGCATAAATAATCAAACTTGGGTCCGTAAGCTTGGTTGGATCATAAGCTTGTGTACGAATCCCTTCTCCCTCGGTTACAAAAACGCGGTTTCTGCTGTTTTCACTTCTACCCATGATAAAATATGCTGTTACAGCTTTCTTTCCATTCGGTGTTTTACCGATAATAATTCCTCTTCCCGGATAGGCATTACCTTGTAATTCTTTTTCAATTGATAACATTTCCATGATGCTTGTCTCCTTTTCCTTTGTCATTCTTTTATTATATCTTAATCCTTCTCTTTTTCCAATATGATTTCGCCTAAAATTTACGAAGTTCTTCCTCGCCCGCATTATCTGAACGAATGGATTTGATTTCCACAAAATATCCTGTCGTCGGATTGATTTCAATCCACACTCTATCCCCTACTTTGTGCCCAAACACTGCTTTTCCGATTGGGGACTCGGTACTGACAAGGTTTTTTAAGGAATTTCCTCTCACAGTTGTGACAATCTTAAACTCCTCGATTTCGTCATCCTCTTCAAAATAGAGTTCTACAACCTTATTAATTCCAACTTCATCCTCTTTGGATTGATCGCTTACCACAATAGCTGTTTTCACCATTTTTTCCAAGTAGCGAATGCGGCTCTCATTCTGATTTTTAGCCTGTTTGGCAGCTTTGTATTCGAAATTTTCACTCAAGTCTCCATGAGCCCTTGCAGTCTTAACATCTTCTAGGAGTTCTTTACGAACCACGCATTTGCGATGTTCTATCTCTGCCATCATGTCATCAATGTCTTTTTGTGTTAATTCGTTAAACATGGCTTATCCTCTGTTTCTTTTATTTGTCTTCAAAAATCTTCTTTAAAAACCCTTTTACTCGTTTGGCATATTCCTTCGGAGCTAGTAAATAACTCATTCCGTGTTCAGCGTCTGGGACGGTAAAAAGTTCTTTTTCTGATGCGCATGCTTTATAATTATCCCTACTCATTTGGCATGGAACCAAATTATCAGCTTCTCCATGAATAAAAAGTACCGGGATTTTGCACTTCTTAAGTGCTTCTTTTGCGGATGCTTTTTCCGGGTCGAATCTTCCATATATCATAGCGCTTAAACGCACTGCCCAATAGACTGGTTCTACCGGCAGCTGCATTTTTTTGATAACGGAGCTTAAAATATCCTTCGGTGTGGAATATCCGCAGTCTGCAACGACCCCTTTTACATTGGCTGGTAAGTCTAGTTCCGTTGCCATCAGGACTGTAGATGCGCCCATAGACAGCCCAATCAGCATAATCTTCACATCTTTGCCAAATCGTTTCACAACATAATTAACCCATTCCAAGCAATCATGTCGCTCTTTCACGCCAAACGTAATGGTGCGTCCACCACTCTCTCTGTGAGCGCGTTGATCCACAATCAAAAGGTTGTACCCACATTCCTTACTAAACAGAAAAGCTCCCATAGCATCTCGCAAAGCACTGCTGCGATATCCATGAAACATCAAGACCAATGGTGCGCCATCTCGGTGATGATAATATCGTCCCACCAAACGAACTCTATCTTTTGTAACAAAGGTCACCTTTTCAAAAGGAGTGTCCTTAATCCTTTGAATATTATCCTTGACTTGCTTTTCGTAACGACGATAAATTTCCACATTCGGAATCTCATCATCGCCTGCCAACCGCTTGGCATCCATCCCAAAAGCATAGCGATATACAAAATATAAACCAATCAATAATAATATAACTACTACCATTTCAATCTCCTAGTGGCGGGTGTCATCTTCATAGCATTCACAAAAACGAGCCATAAAGGAAGGTTCTTCATCACCGGCATACAAATGACTGATATCACCGTAGGAGCGCATACGGAAAATGGCAAATCCTTCTTCTCGTTCCTCTGTAATGATACTTGTCACTGCACTTGGTTGCATAACAAAACTCTGCCAAAACATGACTGGTGAAATTCCTAGAATATGAGCTAACATTACACAGCTCACTCCATAGTGACAGAAAAACACGATGCGGTCATGATTTGCCTTTTCCACCCGGAAATGATTGCCCTCATGAACATAACCATGTTTCGCTAATAACGCATCCAACTCTGATGTCACCCATTGATATTCTTTTTCTACATTTACTGATTGCATAACCTCATCTTGCAACCAGTTATCTTTTGAATAATACGCAGCAACATTTGTCCAATATGACGGCATTAAGTCCCAACAGCGTGGAAGTTTTTCATTGTTTCCAAAATCGACACGTCCCTCAAACTCGCGAAGCCACTCCAAAACCTCTGCTTCACGTCCTAATTTTTCCAGAGTTGGTTTCGCAGTTGCAACAGCTCTTCCAAGAGGTGAACAATAAAATGCTGCAACATCTATCTTTTCCATTTTTTTGGATAATAATTCTGCTTCACGCATACCTTTCTCGGTTAAAGAATCAATTTCATAATTTGGCTCGGCATGGCGTATAATTATAATTTCCATATATTCCCTCCAACTACAATTTTCACTTCCTAATATAACACAAAAGCCTACCTAAAAGATAGACTTTTGTTATGTTTCTTATTTCTATTTTGAGCATCTAAACTGCAATTCATCCCATCTTCTGTCCACTTCTTTTTGGAACGCTTCGATCAGATATTCATTGCCTTTCTTAAATAAATGTTTAAATCTGCCTTGCTTACTCAAGAAATCTTCGATTGGAAGTTTCTTCTTTGGTTCATAGTTCAGAATCCATTTGCCTTCCACTACTTCAAATAGTGGCCAATAGCAAGTCTCTACACCCAACTTACAGATTTCCATAATGTCCGGTGTATTGTATCTCCAACCACGTGGACATGGTGCCATGATATTTAAGAATGCAGCACCCGGAGTATAAATTGCCTTTTCCGCCTTGATGTGCAGATCTTTAAAATTCTGCACGAAAGTTGTCTGTGCCACATATGGAACATCATGAGCCGCAATGACTGCTGCCAAGTCCTTTCTGTTCTGTGGCTTACCGTTACTTTCAGTTCCTACAGGAGTAGTTGTAGTATCTGCGTACATTGGCGTTGCAGAAGAACGCTGAATACCCGTGTTCATATATGCACCATTGTCATAGCAAACGTAAACCATATCATGATTACGTTCCATAGCTCCTGACAATGACTGGAATCCGATATCGTAAGTACCGCCGTCACCACCAAACGTGATGAACTTATAGGTTTCGTCTAATTTACCTTTTCTCTTTAATGCGTTGTAAGCACCTTCCACACCACTCATGGTAGCTCCGGCATTTTCAAATGCATTGTGAATGTAGCTGTCTTCCCACGCTGTGTATGGGTATGTAAATGTAGATACTTCCAAGCATCCTGTTGCATTTCCAATAACTGCTTTATCTCCTTCGTGAAGAGCACGAAGTACGTTTCTTACTGCGATTGTACCGCCACAACCAGCACACATTCTATGTCCCGGAGCAAGACGTTCCGGTTTATTCATTGTCTCTTTAAAATTATATGCCATAATCGTCTTCCTCCTTATTCTCTAATTCCCATGTAGCGATAGGTTTCACCTGCATTGTCATCTTCAATAATCTGTTGCAATTCTGCAAATACGTTTTCCATGTCTTCCACGCGCACATCACGTCCACCCAGACCGTAAACATAATTTACTGCATGCGCAGTGGATTTTGCACGGAACATAGCTGCCATAACGTCTGCACCAAGAGGACCTCCATGGTTTGTGTAGCCTTCTGCTCTATCCATAATTGCAACTGCTTTTACATTTTTCAGAGCCTCTGCAAGTTCGTCTGCTGGGAACGGACGATATAAACGAATCTTGATAAGACCAACTTTTTCGCCCTTTGCACGAAGTGCATCAATGGCATCCTTTGTAGTACCTGCTGCGGAACCAATCATCACAACTGCTCGTTCTGCATCTTCCATACAGTACTCTTCAAAAAGACCATACTCTCTACCGGAAATGCCTGCAAACTCTTTTGCCACTTCTTGTACCACAGCTACGGCATTTTTCATACCTTCTGCCTGATTGCGCTTTGCTTCCATATAATAATCTGATATTGCATAAGGTCCTACCGCCATTGTTTCCTTTGGGTTGAGTAAGTAGTTTTCCGGTTCATATTCACCCACAAAGTTTTTTACTACCTCATCTTCTAATAACTCGATATTTTCTACTGCATGACTGGTGATGAAACCATCTTGGCAAATCATAATCGGAAGACGTACGTCTCTGTGTTCTGAAATGCGGTAAGCCTGTACCATATTATCATATGCTTCCTGGTTATTTTCCGCATAAATTTGAATCCATCCGGCATCTCTTGCCCCCATACTGTCTGAATGATCGCAATTGATGTTAATTGGACCTGACAGAGCTCGGTTCACTAATGCCAATGCAAGTGGAAGTCTGTTGGATGCGGCTATGTATAATTCTTCCCACATGTACGCAAGTCCGCAAGAAGAGGTCGCGGTAAGAGCTCTTGCACCTGCTGCAGATGCACCAATGGTTGCACTCATAGAGCTGTGTTCACTTTCTACAGGAATAAACTCTGTGTCTACTTGTCCGTTTGCTACAAAAGAAGCAAAGTACTGTGGAATTTCAGTTGAAGGTGTGATTGGAAATGCAGGAAATACGTCCGGATTGATTTGACGGAGCGCAATTGCAACTGCTTCGTTTCCTGATAAACGTTCTCTTTTTCCCATCTTATTTCACCCCTTCCATTGTAATTGCACCGAATGGACATGATTTTACACAAATACCACATCCTTTGCAGTGTTCCAAATCAAACGCACCGCGTTTCATGTCTTTTACCGGAATACAACTATCCGGGCATACCGGTACACACAATAAACATTGTTTACATTTATCTTCGATAAACTGCGGTTTCACAGAAGACCATTCACCGGTTTTAAATTCCTTCGAAGTTCCGGAACCCACGATAATCATGCCTTCCGTTAAATCCTGCCATTTTGTTTTTACGCCTAACTTATTAACATCGCTTGCCATTATTGCACCTCCTGCATTGCCATTTTGAGTGCTGCCATATTGCCGTCAATTACTTCTGGTTTTGTGGCAAATTTATGTTTGAAAGATGCTTCCATCTCTCGAAGGAAAGTCTCTTCTTCCATGACTCCTGCCACCTTTACGATTGCTGCAAGAAGTGGTGTGTTTGGAAAATATTTTCCCATAGTTGCCAAAGAAACTTTCTTTGCATCAATGATATATACTTTTCCATCATATCCTTTTAATTTAGGAATAATTTCTTCTTTTGTGCGTTCTGTGTTAACTAAAATCGCACCGTCTTTTTTCAATCCTCTTGTCACATCCACAGTATCCAAAAGTGACTCATCCACTACAACTACATACTGTGGATCATAAATATTCGAATGTACGCGAATCGGGGTGTCGCTAATACGGTTATATGCTGTGATTGGTGCGCCCATACGCTCTGGACCGTATTCCGGAAATCCCTGTACATATTTTCCTGTTTGGAAAGCTACATCTGCTAAAAGCAGTGCTGCTGTTTTGGCACCTTGACCGCCACGGCCATGCCATCTAATTTCTGTAAGACTACTCATCTGTTCTTTTTCCTTTCCCCTATTTTCTACCCAATAAATTGTTTTCTGAAATAATACACCTATTGTACTAGAAGATTATAGCTTTGTCTAGAGTGCACTCTGTTTTTTTATTGAATAAATTGCAAACGCCATTGCAAAATATTTAATCACTTTCTGTATTTGTGTCATTTAATATCTACTCCTCCAAACATGCAAATCGCGTTAATGTATACAGTCACTTCGTTGTTCGTTGTCTTTACGGCGCGCTTATCTGAAATGCCACCGAAAATGCAAGTCGATGAAATCTTAACATTGACATTACTTGGCACGAAAAGATCTACGCCACCGAAAATGCTATTAATATTAATGATTACGTCTTCTTCTATAATAGCTTGGGTTAAATCGCATTCGACGCCGCCAAATACCGCTGTCAGCTCTGCACCTTCAAAACGCTCTCCTTCATAATTCACGTTTTGTCCAGAAAACGCTGCACAATAGGTTTTTAGGGATATGCCTTTTTGCCTCATTTTATCAATCACTACTTTTGCTTTGCGTTCAAAAGCATCTTTGAAAATAATCTTCAAACCAATAACTACTAAAATAAACGGAACGATTAACTTCCATATCAAATCAAATTTCAACCATCCTTGACACGAAGCAAGTAACACGGCGCCAATAACAAGGCCAATCAGGTTACCTGTCTTATCTGGTTCTGTAAAGATCCCTATGGCACACGGAACAATAATAAACAGTGTCCACCAGCCATCAAAAAAAATGTCAATATTTGTGATTTCACAGGCATTTAATCCCCATATAATACCAACTACAATCAACAGTACTCCCCATAAAATATTTTTTATTTTCTTCACAATAAACCAACCTCCCTTTTCTATTATTATAATCCCATTCAGGAAATTCGCCAATAGTTTTATATGCCGTTCAAACACAAAATCCCCAAACCTATTGGTTCAGGGATTCACTGTTATTAATTCTTTTTTAACCAAACTCGGTCTTTTCCCGGAAGTCCGAACATCGGTACAAAGCGGTCAAGTCCGGTAAATGTAAGTATTAAAATCGAGCCTACAATAATAAAACTGGTATAGTTCTTCGATACAATATCAATTGGGCTGAAATTTTGTAATGGATATACTGCGCTTGCTATGCTTGCAAAGAACACTGTGAAGCTGTGCCATGGCACCATTTCTGATCCGTAAATGCCCATAGCAGATGTAAAGGTTGCCAATCTGACACGAAGTTTGTATTGGTCTTTTTCATCCTTACACTCTACATTTTTCTCTACAATATCACGTACTATTGGTGACATGGTTGCAACCTGTGCTGCTTCGTCAGCTAAAGCTACATTGCCAAAGAAACAAAGGACACCACACCAACCCATGAGTTGTTGCACATTTCGAGAAATCTTGGTAATCAATTTTGCCAATGGTGCAAAGGCGTTCATGCCGTTCATGACACCACTAAAGGCTGCTACCCAAACTAACATAACGATAACCCAACTGCCTGCATCTCCAAAGCCTTTTAAAATAAGGTCTAACCATGTTGAGAAATTAATGGTTCCTGCTATCATTCCACAAGCCAATGATGATACCATTCCGGCACCCAGACAAATCATAGTATGCAATCCCATAAAAGAAAGCACAATTACGACAATCAACGGAATGACCATGTAATAAGGGACTCCTACTTCTACCTGTTCCAATAAAGTTAATGCTGATGGACGCTCTATAGCTAAAGCCTCTCGAGCTTCTGTTGGAATCTGCGCAATGGCTGTGGCCACATCTCCTTGCACATTTGGAAGACTTGAGCCTGCCAAGAAAATAACGCCTATGGCAATAGCAAGACATCCAAATGCCCAAACCAATTGATGTTTCAAACGGTCAATAATCTTAACGTCTTGCAAACCACATGAGAATACAGTAACGTCTGATATCATACCTATATTATCTCCAAAGCAAGAACCTCCTGCGATAGAGCAAAGTGTTAAAAGCGTATCTCCACCTACCAAATGATTTAACCAAAGGAAAATCGGTGCACATGCTGCAAATGTTCCCCAAGATGTTCCTGTAGCAATAGATAATAAACTAGTTACAATCAAAGCTACCGGTGCAATGGAACGTGCGGTAACACCCATTTCCAACGCAACTCTGATAAGAGCCGCTCCTACTCCCGTTGCCATGAAGCATTCTGCTACCCCATAAGCAAACATTAAGATGAAAAAGATGATAACAATCTTTTTCACTGATCCAATACATTTCTCAAACACATCATCAAATTTTGCTTTGTAAATAATCATGTACACCAAGATAGCACTAAATGTAGCAATCGGTGCTGCCAACAGCAAATCCAGCTTTAACACAATTACCATCAAAGCAAATACAATCAGTGGAACGAACTTAAATGCCACTATCCACCCTGATTCTCTTTTGTTTTCCATAATTTCCCTTTCCTGTATAAAACTTATACATTTTCCTTTCCTTTTCCATATTTTAAAATTATACTTGAAAAATTGGTGGTTGGCAAGATGATTTGCTAGCAATACGCCAAACAATTATCTATGGCACTATTTTTTATGTGGACGTTTGTCCTGCGCCGACCGTAGCGAAGCAAAGACCTTGAACCTTGGGTTTAAGGGACTCGCCGCCACAAAAAAAGATATCCCAGACATTCGTCTGGGATATCTTTTTCTATGCGGATGGTGGGACTTGAACCCACACGAGGTCACCCCCGCAAGATTTTGAGTCTTGTGCGTCTGCCATTCCGCCACATCCGCGAAGTTGGAGCACTGTGTACTCCAAACGACTTACTTATAATACCTTATACTTTAACCAAAGTCAACACCTTTTTTATTTAATCGATTCAAAATCTTCTTCGATTTCTTTTGAAGGTGGTGCTGTTAAAAGTGATACCACTACAATACAAATAGAAGAAACGATAAATGCCGGCAATAATTCATAAATTCCGAACACGCCTCCCAATTTGCTAATCACAAGTTTCCACAAGAATACCATTGCTGCACCACTTACCATACCGGCAATTGCTCCTGCTCTATTTGTTCTTTTCCAGAACAATGAGAATAACATAAGTGGTCCGAATGTTGCACCAAAGCCTGCCCAAGCAAAGGATACGATATTAAAGATAACACTATCTTTATCCCAAGCAATTATCATTGCAATCAAAGCGATTACAAGTAAAGTAATTCGAGACACATTCATTACCTTCTTATCTGTTGCATCTTTCTTAAATATTCCCTGATAAATATTCTTTGCTACAGCTGATGATGCAATCAAAAGGTAAGAATCTGAAGAACTAATTGTAGCTGCCAAAATCCCTGCCATAACAAAACCTGCCAAAATCGGTGGTAATGAGCTAGTTGCAAGAGTAATGAAAATATTTTCAGCTTCCGGTGCTGTCAAATGCGTTGTTGCAAACTGTGCACTTGTTCTACCAACAATACCGATAAATACTGCAACTGCTAATGAAATCACTACCCAAACCATTGCGATTCTACGTGAACTCTTCAACTCTTCTTCTTTACGAATGGCCATGAAACGAAGTAATACTTGTGGCATGCCAAAGTAGCCTAATCCCCAAGCAAGCATAGAACAAATTTTTAAAACGCCATATTCGGATGCTGCACCAAATACTGGTTTTCCGGCTTCTACTAATTGTACTCCACCTGCACCCAATGTCGGGCTTGCCATACCAAAAAATTCAAGGAAACCTGGAATCGTTTTTGCATTTTCAATTACTGCACCAAATCCACCTGCATTTACTGTGCTGACTGCCACAATTACAGTTAACGCAACAATCATAACAACACCTTGCATAAAGTCAGATGCACTTTCTGCTAAAAATCCACCAAGAATTGTGTATACTAATACGAAAACTGCACCTAAAATCATCATCGATTCATAAGATGTTCCAAACAATGTAGAAAATAATTTTCCACAAGTCACGAAACAGCTTGCTGCGTACACTGTGAAGAAAATCAAAATAAATAATGCAGCCAGTGACATAATCACTTTCTTTTTCTCACGGAATCTGTTTGAGAAAAAGTCCGGAAGTGTAATAGAGTTATTCGCTCTCACACTGTAACGGCGCAATCTTTTAGAAACAATGAGCCAGTTCAAATAGGTACCGATTGCAAGCCCAATTGCAGTCCATGATGCATCTGCAAGTCCGCACCAATATGCTACACCTGGAAGCCCCATAAGAAGCCAGCCACTCATGTCAGAAGCCTCTGCGCTTAACGCAGTAACCCACGGTCCAAGAGATCTTCCCCCAAGAAAATAGTTTTCTGAATTTTGATTTGCTTTTTTTGCATATACAAGTCCAATTGCAATTACAACTGCCATATAGATTACCATGGCAATTAAAATCTGAATTGTATTACCGTTCATACACGGTACCCCCCTAACTTATTTTTTCATATTATCGCATGATTATACCACATTTTTCTACAAAGTGCTACAAAAACTATTTTAAATTTTTAACAAATATACTCTCGCTTATGTTATAATCCTAATTAGCAAAAACAAAGGAGATTTACCATGAAAAAAGAAAACAAAAAACTAGCACAAGAAAGACGCGCAGCAGAAAAAAAACGCAATGCCATCCGCAAGATGGTTTCAAGCATTTGCAAAATTGGCATTCCGATAGTTGTGTTGTTTGTATTTATAGGAGTTATGATTGCGAATCCATTTCCTAAAAAATCAACAGAAAAGACTTTGCAGACCAAATCTTCTCTGGAAGTAAAAGATGGAGATACTGTAAATATTGACTACGTAGGAAGAATTGATGGTGTAGCATTCGAAGGTGGGAACACAAAAGGTCAAGGCGCAGATCTTACCATTGGTTCTGGAACCTATATCGATGACTTTGAAGAACAACTCATCGGCTCTCATCCTGGAGATGAGGTAAAAGTTACGGTAACATTCCCGGAAAATTATGGAAACATAGAATTAAACGGCAAAGAAGCAGTGTTTGATGTCGTTGTAAACGGTATATATAAATAATAAGTACTGGAGGAATCTAGCATGCTTTATAAGAAAAACAAGACAGCCAAATTAAGTAAGGAACTTTTCAAAAATCCAACTTCTGAATATCGCGGTGCTCCTTTCTGGGCATGGAATTCAAAGTTAGATAAAGAAGAATTGAAATGGCAACTGAACATTTTTAAACAAATGGGATTTGGTGGTGCACATCTCCACCCTCGTACCGGCATGGCAACTACCTATTTAAGTGATGAACACATGGATATTGTAAAAACGGTGGTGAAACACGCAAAAGAGGAAGGAATGCGCGCATATCTTTACGACGAAGACAGATGGCCATCGGGTCCAGCCGGCGGAATCGTCACCAAAGAAGAACGGTTTCGCGGTAAATATTTATTATTTACACCCCTAGCATATGGCGCAGAGGGTGCTGTTCTGACACAGTATAACAGTATGAATGCTATGTCCGGACGTTTGGAAAACGGCAAACTACTTGCTTGTTATGATGTGGAGTTGGACGAAGTTGGTTATCTCTTGAGTTATCGCATGATCGAAGAACAGGAAGATGCCATTTATGAGAAATGGTATGCTTACTTGGAAACTTTACCGGAGACAACTTGGTGGAATGGACAGACTTATGTTGACACTTTAAACAAAGAGGCTATTGATCGTTTTATAGAAGTTACATATGAGACTTACAACCAAGTAGTTTCTGAAGAATTCGGCGAAACAATTCCTTCTATTTTTACAGACGAGCCTCAATTTTCTAAAAAAGGAACGCTGAAATACGCAACCGACAAAACAGATGTGGGTCTACCTTGGACTGATGATTTAGCAGAGACATTTGCAAAAGCATATGACGGAGAAGATTTACTTGCCGGCGTACCTGAACTAATCTGGGAGTTAGCAAATGGACAGGTGTCCCGTATACGATATCATTATCACGACCACGTGTGTGAGCGTTTCACAGAAGCCTATGCAGACAACTGCGGAAAATGGTGTAAAGACCACGGTATCGCCTTAACCGGTCATATGTACAAAGAACCGAAATTGGAAGTACAGACATTTGCCGTAGGCGAAGTAATGAGAGCATATAGAAGTTTTGGAATTCCGGGAATGGATATGCTGTGCAAAAGATTCGAATTTACTACGGCAAAACAAGTTCAATCGGCAGTACACCAGTATGGCAAAGAAGCCATGTTAAGCGAACTTTACGGAGCTACTAACTGGGATTTTGATTTCCGTGAACACAAGTTATTCGGAGATTGGCAGGCTGCTCTCGGTGTAACTGTTCGGGTGCCTCATTTATCTTATGTATCAATGGAAGGTGAGGCAAAGAGAGACTATCCTGCTTCTATTCATTATCAATCGCCTTGGTGGGAAAAATATTCTTTGGTGGAAGACCATTTTGCCCGTGTCAGCACAGCAATGTCACGTGGAAAAGCGGTTGTGAAAGTGGGAGTGATTCATCCTATCGAAAGTTATTGGCTCCACTGGGGTCCTGAAGAAATGACCGCTACTGAACGTACAAATTTAGATGAAAATTTCCATAACGTTACCAAATGGTTACTCTTTGGAAATATTAGTTTTGATTTTATCTGCGAATCTTTACTTCCGGAACTCTGTCAAAAGGGTGGCGCACCTTTATCAGTCGGGGAAATGAAATACGATGTAATCCTAGTGCCTGGTTGTGAAACCTTACGTTCTTCTACCCTAGAGCGCTTGGAAGCTTTTGTGAACGCCGGTGGCAAATTGGTATTTGCCGGAAATGTACCAACTTTAGAGGATGCTGTGCCAAGCGAACGCGGACAATCTCTTGCAAAGCAGGCACAACAGGTTCCGTTCCAAAAAGGTACTATTTTGCAGGCACTTGAAAGTGCAAGAGATGTAGAAATCCGAAACCAAAGCGGTGCCTTGACTGATAATATTTTGCATCAGTTGCGCCAAGATGGTGGGGGACAATGGCTATTTGTTACTCATGGAGCGCAACCATACAACAAACACATTTCCAACTACCAAGATTTGCGAATTCGCGTAAATGGAAATTGGAGTGCAACATTATATAACACGCTAAATGGAGAAACTGAATCCATTACTCATAAAATCAAAGATGGCTACACAGAATTGCAATATCGAATGTATGATTTTGACAGTCTTCTTATTTGGTTAGAACCAGCGATGAATGAAAGTCAGGCCGTATTAGTGGAAACTCCTAGTTCAGAAGGGGTTGAACTTTCTCTTCCTGCTACTGTTTCTTACACCTTGAGTGAACCGAATGTACTCCTTTTGGACCGTGCAGAATTTGCATTAGATGATGGTGAATGGCAATCCGAAGAAGAACTCTTGAGAGTAGATATCGCTTGTAGAAAGATGTTGGGATGGCCAGAGGATATTGCGAATGTAGCACAACCATGGACCATTCCGGAAAAAGCAATTGCTCACTTTGTACATTTGCGTTGGCACATTTATTCAGAAATCGAATATGAAAATGCCAAATTTGCTATGGAACGAATGGAAATGTCTTCTATTAAATGGAATGGACAGAAATTAGACAATACCCCAAATGGTTGGTTTACAGATAAGTCTATTAAAACTGTTTCTATCCCAAAAATCCAAAAAGGCGAAAATATACTGGAAGCAATGGTTCCAATCAGTCAGAGAATCACTGTAGAATGGGCTTATCTCCTCGGGGATTTCGGCGTGCAGGTACACGGTAAAAACACTTGCATTGTCCCAAAACCAGACAAGTTGTCTTTTGGAAGCATTGTGACGCAAGGTTTTCCTTTCTACAGTGGAAATATCACTTACCATGTTCCAGTTGAAACAGCCGGCGGAGAATTGTACACAAATTCACACTACTACATCGGAGCAATGCAGGAAGTGTCTTTAGATAACAACAAACCTGTACCTATTATCTACCCGCCATATTCTGCGAATCTTGGCCATGTAGATAGTGGAAGTCACACACTACATTTTACTTTGTATGGCAACCGTTTCAACAGTTTTGGACCGGTTCATTTAGCAGACGAACAACACGAGTATATTTCACCGGAAGTATGGAGAACCTCCGGCGACAAGTGGTGTTACGAATATCAGCTTCGTCGATTGGGTATTCTTACAACTCCAAAAATTACTTTAATTAAGAAGTAATAGAAAGGACGTAGTAAAAATCAATTTACTACGTCCTTTTTGAATTCTTTTATTTATTCTGCATGTTCAAGTGCAAGTGTAACAGTTGTTACATCACAAACTTCTGCCGGTCCATAATATTGGATTGCTCCCGGATATACGAAGCATGTTTCAACAGCCCATTCTTCACGGTGTGCTTCGAAGTATTTAAATGGTTTTCCATCTAATTCGACAAGTGCTTTCTTGATAACCGGTTTGTCTTCTCCATGTCTTCTTTCGATATTCATCATTTTTGTAATCGGCATACCACCTGCAACCCATTCGTTTGCCGGTTTTGATAAGTTTGCAATTTTTGATAAATATCCATTGTATCCATATTGAATTAACATAAATGCATTGTAACCCAATGAATAGCAATAGTCTGAATCAAAGTTTGAAGGGAATGCACAGCGTCCTTCGTATCCAAGGAAATGATGAAGTGCACTAAATTTACCTTTGTATGTACCAGCTGCCTTTCTTGCGGCCAAGTTTTCTTTTACAAGTGCAGAGAATAATTTTTCTGATTCAATGAGGGAAACTTGTACATTTCCATGTGGGTCTCTTTCCAAGAACAATTGTTGTTGAATTGCTTCTGGAAGAAGTGCAAATACTGCCATTGATTCTTTTGTTAACCCTTTTTCAATAAATGCATACTTTTCAGCCCATGTATTTAATGCATTGAATTCATCTGCCTTACCACCTGCAAGAAGTTCGTTGATTTCTTGAATCAATACAGAGAATTCAGGGATAAATTCTACAACACCCTCTGGAATAACAGCAATACCAAAGTTCATGCCTTTTGCTGCTCTCTTTTCTACTGCATCTGCAATATAATTAGTAATCTCGGAAAGTGACATTTTCTTCGCCGCTACTTCTTCAGAAACTAAACATATATTTGGTTGTGTCTGAAGTGCACATTCCAAAGCTACATGAGAAGCTGAACGTCCCATAACCTTGATAAAGTGCCAATATTTTTTAGCAGAGTTTGCATCTCTTGCAATATTTCCAATGATTTCGCTATAAGTTTTAGTTGCTGTATCGAAACCAAATGAACATTCAATATCTTCGTTTTTCAAATCGCCATCGATAGTTTTTGGACATCCGATTACTTGTACGCCTGTATTGTGTGCTGCAAAGTATTCTGCCAAAACACCTGCGTTTGTATTAGAATCATCACCACCGATGATAACGATTGCTGTAATGCCGTGCTTCTTACAAACATCTGCAACGATAGCAAACTGCTCCTCTGTCTCCAATTTTGTTCTACCAGAACCGATGATATCAAAACCACCTGTATTTCTGTACTGATTGATGTATTCATCATCAAAAATTAAATAATCATCTTCAATAAGTCCACTTGGGCCACCCTTGAAACCATAAAGAACATTGTCTTTATTGGTTGCCTTCAAAGCATCATACAAGCCACAAACAACGTTATGTCCACCTGGTGCTTGTCCTCCTGAAAGGATAACGCCTACCACTTGTTTCTTTGCCTCTGATGTGTTTTGACCTTTTTGGAATGTGATTTCTTTTTTTCCATACGTATTAGGGAAAAGTGCTTTGATTTTTTCCTGATCTGCAACGCTTTGGGTTTCTGCTCCCTCTTTTACGCAAATATCTGCAATACCATTGCGAAGCATTTCCGGAAGTTTTGGATTATATTCGTATCTAGCTTTTTGTAATGGTGAAATTTTCATAACCATATCTCCTTCTGATTTTTATTCAGACCTATTCTAATATATTTTTAGACTAAAGTAAACCTTTACAGTGGAAAAAATAGTACTTTTCGACACTTGTTTATAACTTGACTGGCATAATAGAAAAAGTTATGATATCCATGACAACACGAAAGGAGCACATAAGATGAATAGACGAATTGTCTTTTTCGACGTTGATGGAACCTTAATAGATGATTTCACCCATACAATTCCACAAAGTACCGTGGACGCCATACATAAAGCGCAAGAGAACGGGCACATACTGATTGTAAATACCGGAAGGCCGAATGTGGCCATCGACCAATGTCTCAAGGATATTGGGTTTGACGGTTTTATATGTGGTTGTGGCACATATATCGAATATAAAGGGGAAATAATTTTTCACGCTAGCATAGATGAAGAACACCGCAAAGAGGTTCTGGACAAAATTTTTGAACATGACCTAGAGGGAGTTGTAGAAGGACCGGAAGGAATCTTTTTCAGCAAAGGTGGAACTCATCCTTTCCATCAAGGGTCTTTAGAGTACTACCAACAGCATGGATTTCCTCTCTATTTCTTTCAGAAAGGTGATATGGTCCCTTTTGACAAGTACATTGTTCTTTACAAAGACGACCAAGACATAACCGAATTCAGAAAATTCGCTGAAAAGGATTATACGCTTGTTCAGCGTGATACCACATTTTTGGAAATTATGCCAAAAGCCTGTTCCAAGGCAACCGCTATCCAATTTTTGCTAGATTACTTAAACATCCCCTTGGAGCAAACGATTAGCATCGGCGATTCCACAAACGATTTACCAATGTTATCCTTTACAAAAGAATCCGTGGCAATGGGAAACTCAAATCCTGTGCTATTTGACCACGTCACACATATTACAACAGATATTGATAAAGATGGAATTGCAAACGCATTAAAACATTTTGGCCTGATATAAATTTTTCCATTTTATTTGACGCCGTTTTAATTTAAGGTTATGATGAATAATATAAAACAAAGGAGGAAAAGTTATGCCATTTTTAATTATTTTAGGACTGCTTTTAATTATTGCAGCAATCAAATGTATCCGCATCGTGCAACAAGCACAGTGCTATGTAATTGAGTTTTTAGGAAGTTATAAAACAACCTGGGGAAATGGATTGCATTTTAAAATTCCATTCTTGGAGAGAATTGTTCGCAAAGTATCTTTAAAAGAACAAGTTGCCGACTTCCCGCCACAACCGGTTATCACAAAAGATAACGTAACAATGAAAATCGATACAGTAGTTTATTACAAAATCGTGGATGCTAAATTGTTTACCTATGGTGTAGAAGACCCGATTATGGCTTTGGCGAACCTCACTGCCACTACTCTTCGTAACGTAATTGGTGAATTGGAATTGGACGAAACCTTAACCTCCAGAGAAACCATCAACAGTAAGATGCAAGTAGTGTTAGATGAAGCTACTGACCCATGGGGAATCAAGGTAAACCGTGTAGAATTGAAGAACATTATTCCGCCTACGGAGATTCAAAACGCCATGGAAAAACAGATGAAGGCGGAACGCGAAAAGAGAGAAAAACTTTTGGAAGCTGAAGCTCATCAGGCGGCAGTTGTAAAACGTGCGGAAGGTGATAAGCAAGCCAAGATTTTAGCAGCGGAAGCTGACAAAGAAGCTGAAATCGCCAGAGCAATGGGTAAAGCCGAATCGATTCGTTTAGTATATGAAGCAGAAGCAAGAGGTATTCAAATGTTAAATGAGTCTGATATGAGCGAGAACGTACTGGTTCTCAAGAAACTGGATGCTTTGAAAGCGGTAGGCGACGGACGTGCGACAAAGATTATTGTTCCTACAGAACTTGCAAGTTCTGCAGCTAACTTGGAGTTTGTAGGCGAAATGCTTGGTCTTCAAGGAAAAGACGCTATCGACAAATCACCAAAGGTTGCTCCTCAAGAGGTAAAACCTGATCCATGTTGTGAAGAATAAGAAACACATACAAAGCCCCGAAATCAAATGCGATTTCGGGGCTTCTTTATGCTTTCTTAAAATTCATCTTCCACGTCTACATTGGTTCCGCTGATTACTTTTTCAATCGAATCTTCTGTGATTTCCGGACAGCTCTCCCACTCTCCACTAATTGCATATTTGCACATTTGCGACAAGAGATATGTAGCTTCCGGGAATTTCTTATCCATATCTAGAGAAGTCACAATCAAAAGACCTTCTCCTAGTTTACGCTCTACAATACAGCCCATAGAGCGTCCCACTTGGTAAGAATGCAGCATACGGATAACCGGATCACAATCATTCAATCCCAAAGGTTCTAAATCAAGTCCCGGACTTTCACCGAGCATATTATAGAATAAGAAATCAGCATAAGCTTCGTGCGGCAAATCGCCAAACATTGGATGGTCTTTAATAATAGTTCCAGACTGCAATTCCTCGTATGGCGGGAAGCTTGCCGGTCTAGTAAAGAAATATCTTCCTTCTTCCAAGTGAAGCACTGAATTAAATGGTCTTACCATACCTTCAGAAGCCAATACAATAACTGTTCCACCTGCTTTTGCATAGTCTACTAGTTCTTCGGTAAATCTAGGTGTAACAACCACTTTTGCTTTACTATCATATTCTCCATTCTCTGACACACATACTTCTTTTTGAAGAGAAATGGCTTCTGGGAATATCCACAAATCCCATTCGTTCACAACTACTTTTTCGCCTTCTGTAAGTGTAGCTTTTAAAATCACCTTTTGTGGCTTTTCCACTGTAGGAATGGTTGCCTTCACAGTACCTATCGGTACAGCCTTATATGCACCATGACTGTATGTTAATTCACCTGCTGCCACAACTCCACTTTCACCTTCCATGTACCACTTAAACTGTGGTGCTTTCATGGCTGGGTGCGAATAATCAGAAACAAAGAAATCACATGACCACTCAGTATTAGAAATTAAAATGCGGTCGTTGAAATTTAAACTGTTTAAAATAACAGTATCGCCATTTGTCATCTGCCATCTTTCCGGTGTCACATATTTCTGTTCATAGAACATATCGATGAGACCTTGCGGTGACATTCCTGTATCCATTGCATTAAAGTGGCATACCCCTGCAAGTGTCGGGTAATCTCGACGCAGATGTTCCATTTTCGCTTTTGCTTCCATGAATTGCAACACTTGTGTATTCTTTGCGGCTTGTGGAAGAATGTGGGTAGTACCACGTTTTCCAGCCACTTCAATTGCCATATCTGCTGAAAAATGTCTGCTGGCACAATTCTTATATTTTTCTTTCAAACTTACATCCGGATAAGAGCTCCACCACATAAATTCATGCTGAATAACCGGCTTATCACAGATAGCATCTACTTCTGCTCCCTCATTAATAAAATCTGCCGGAAGTGCTTCCGGAAATTCATGTCTATGTCCTCCATCAGACCAGATAACAAAGCTAGACGGTTTCAGCTTTTTCGTTTCATTATAACAACGCCATGCTGTCTTTGGGAAATAGGTACGTGGCAACTCATTACCCATACAATAAATATTTGCAGACGGGTGACAAATGTCACGCATTACAATACTGTTCCATTGGCTGCGGAAATCTTCTCTGAAATCTGGTGTTGGCTTTGGCCACATATTGTAAGTATGGTACATGGAATTACCTGCAATTGGTCCTAACATACCCATTTCACTTTGAATCAAGATACCCACTTCATCAGCCGCATCGAAATATTCCGGCACAGGCACAAAGCTTTGGCAACGAACGTAATTGTATCCCATATCTTTTAATGCTTTTAGACATTTACGCCAATGGTCACGCTCTGTACTCGGGCTTCCGTTTTTCGGGTCTTCTCCAAAATCACCTGTTCCACGCATGTAATATGGTTCTCCGTTGATTAAGAAATGTTTGCCCTTTGTAGAAAGAGAAAGGAAACCGAATCGATCCACACGACAATCGGATACTTCTCCATCCACATATACTTCGAACTCAATTCGATAAAGATTTGGTGTATCTAAAGTCCAAGGTTTGAATTGTGTCAATTGTATAGAGAACTCTGATTTTCCGTTTTCTGCATCAATTGTCATAATAACTAACTTTTTGTCGCCATCATAGATGGTTGCGCGAAGTTGTACATTTCCTTCTGCTCCAACGACTGTAGCCTTGACAACAACTTCACCTGTCTCCCCGTTTGGAAGTACACTGTAATTATCTATGTACGCTTGTCCGGTAGCAACCAGTTCCACATCACGATACAAACCCGACCATTTTCCACAATAATAATAGGTCATGCCAAGCAATCTATCTTCTTCACTAACGCGGACTGCCACATGATTTTCCTTTTCAAAATCAACTAGTTCAGTTACATCAAATCCAAATGGCACAAATGGCAAATGATGCTTTCCAAGGTACACGCCATTTAACCACACTTCAGTGGTTGGATTAGAACCACCGAAATTTAGCCAAATGCGCTCACCTTTCCATTCTTCAGAAACAGTGAAAGTTTTTGAATACCAACCTGTCCCCTCATAAGTTGCGCGGAATGGTCTGATGGCTGTGAAAAACTCTTTGTGCATTTCAGTCTCATCGCTACCGAAGCCTTGTCCTTGCCAGCACCCCGGCACTTGGATTTGTTCCAGAAACACAAATGGATGTTCAAACCATCGCTCTTGCACACCAACATCATTTGGGTCTAATCGGAAATTCCACTCTCCTGATAGTTTTACTCGCTTTTCGTCCTGATGTAAGAACATAGGGTTCACTACAACCGGTTCTTTTTTAATGATATTGTTCTTCATTCTTCTCGTCTCCTTGCTTTTTGTATCTACAAAGTGCAATTACCACAGATGTCGCACTCATAATTTGAGCAATCACTGCTATATTTTTAAACAGAGCTTGATATATAATATAAGAGGAATAATTCCCCAGCATGCACAATCGCATTTGTTTTTCTGTCTTTGCCACTGTCGCTCCAATAAAGAAGATGGTTGCTACCAGTGGTATAAAGTCAAGCATTGTTGCTGTTCCATTCTTGACTGAAATAGCATATCCAATTCCCCATGTTACAAGATACAAAACACAAAATAGAATTTCTTCTGCCTTCGGTGTTGGAAGTTCTTTCTTTGCACGATATGCATTAATTGGGCATTGGATAACTGCTACTGCACAGACCAGGCACACTGCAATTCCGCCTCCGACTAAATAAATATTTATAATGGATAAGAGGTTCATGAGTCCTAACCCCAAAAGCATTTGCCAACGTTTTGGCATTTGGTTACTTACAATTCCTACAATGATTACTAGGACGCCAAATATTTGGCCTATTATGTATGGTGTCATTTGGAATATCCTCCTGAATGATTTTATACCTGTGCTATTATAACACATGTTGCCAGAAAATGCTATATAAATTTGCTACGAGTACTATAAATACTGTTAAGCAAACCTACGACCTATAAATACTTCTGCACCAGTTGCTCTATCTTATTTGTATTTAGGATTGTCTGTTCCGTTTCATATGTAAGAATCAATCTTTCTCCCGGATAAATCCCATTATCCTCATACGCATTTATCTTTTTTACCATATTTTTTGCATATGTAGCATCATCACATTTCCCATTATGCTCCCAATAGATTTCTTCATTATTCTTCTTCGATAAGAAAGTAAAATCTGGATGCACAATCCCTAGCCCTTTTAGATACAATGGGCATTCATATTTATATTCGATGCCTTTCTTATAAAAATAATCAGCCATAATTTTTTCGGATTTTGAACGAACCCGCTCGCCTTTTTCAGTCAGGATAATAGGTGTGTTGTCATAGAATCCTTTCCTTGCATATTCTTTTGCTTTCCATTCATTCAGCCTTTGTTCCCATGTCGGTTCCACAGGTGCAATTAATTTTTGCCTTTCGACATGTCCTTCAAGGTATATTTTTTCTAATTCATCATCCGCATAGTCTTTTACTAGTTTTTTAATCTGCGAAATCCTTTTTTCTGCCAAACGCAAAATCTTTTCATCATATGCTTTTTGTGCCAACTGCTGTATCAACATTTGATTTTCTTTAGAAACATACTCTCCTGATTTCTTTTTTTCTGTACAACAATAGTATTGCACATGATTATGGCTTTTTGACAATCGCAATCTTCCTTCTGGTGCATTTTCTAATCTTGGTTTTGTTTCGCTAATTATCTTTTCTAATCTGAATTGCTCTTCTAATAATAGGTTTCTTAATCCTTTCATGATATTGTACCTCTTTCTTATGAATTTTAAAGAAATGAAACGTAATGATTGTGGTCACCTTATGACTTGTTACGTTCAAATGTGATAGGTTCTGATTTTAATACGTAAGAAAATGGGGGTGATGACGTTTGAATTTTGAAAATTTTTCTATGCAACCGTAAATATTGGGGAGCCATTACGACTTGTTTTGAAGATTTGATTTGTGCAACCGTAAACTTGAGATGTTTTTACGGACTTGCAATTTGATTTCTTTGAAGTCGGCCGTAACGCCTGCTAATTTTTACGGACTTACTTAAATATATTTGAAATTTAGGCTGAATCGCCTCGAAATGATGATAGAAAATCCCGGAAATACAATGTATTTCCGGGATATAAACAACTTGCTTTTTGTCGCTTCGCTCCAAAATTAACGTTTTGAAAATTGTGGTGCTCTACGAGCTGCTTTAAGACCGTATTTCTTACGTTCTTTCATACGTGGATCACGTGTTAAGAATCCTGCTTTCTTAAGAACTGGTCTGTATTCTGCATCAGCTTGAAGTAAAGCTCTTGAGATACCGTGACGGATTGCTCCAGCTTGTCCTGTGTATCCACCACCATGAACATTTACTAATACATCAAATTTATCTAAAGTTTCTGTAGCAACCAATGGTTGACGTACAACTACTTTCAATGTTTCTAATCCGAAGTATTCGTCCATGCTTCTTTTATTAATTGTAACATTACCTGTTCCAGGTACCAAATATACTCTTGCGATTGATTTTTTTCTTCTTCCTGTTCCGTAGAATTTTGCGCTAGACATGTTATTTCCTCCTTTTCACCTAATTAGAATGTTAATACTTCTGGCTTTTGAGCTGCATGTGCGTGCTCTGCACCAGCGTATACATGAAGTTTTTTGTACATTTCTCTTCCTAAAGGTCCTTTTGGAAGCATGCCTTTTACAGCAAGTTCAACTACTTTTTCAGGTTTTTTGTCCATCATTTCTCTTAAAGTAGTTTCTCTCATTCCACCTACATAATCAGAGTGATTGTAGTAAATCTTTTGGTCTAATTTCTTACCTGTTACTGCAACCTTTTCTGCATTGATTACGATTACATAATCACCTGTATCAACATGTGGTGTATATTCTGGTTTGTTTTTTCCTCTTAAAACTTTTGCAACTTCAGATGCTAAACGTCCTAATGTGCATCCTTGTGCGTCAACTACATACCATTTTCTTTCAATCTTTGTTGGATTAGCCATGTAAGTTTTCATTGGTTTTCCTCCTAAATCATTTTCAACTCATTGTCTCTTTTATATAGGAATCAGCTCACTCCGGGGCATTGGTGTAAACTGCTTCTTCTATTCTCATGCCGTTCTATTATATTACTTTGTTTTTTC
>JAZRND010000020.1:0-55271 GCA_045648005.1 Faecalimonas sp.
ATACATGGTGTAAAGACTGTAATACAAAGATAGAAACAGGAACATCTATTGATGCAACAGGCAACCATGTGGATGCTGAAAATGATTGGGAATCAAACGGAACACAGCACTTCCATACATGTGGATGTGGAACAGAGTTTGCTCACGCTGACCATACTGGCGGAATAGCTACTTGCAAAGATAAGGCAGTGTGTGAGACCTGTGGAGTATCTTATGGTGATTTGAATGCTAATAACCATGTGGGCGGAACAGAAGTAAGAGATGCAGTTACAGAAAGTTGTAATACACCAGGATATACTGGCGACACTTACTGTAGTGGTTGTGGCACAAAACTTTCTGATGGTGAGAGTATTGATAAAGTTCCTCACATTGTCAACGAATGGAATATCAGCAAGGATGCCACGGTAGATGAATGTGGCAAGAAAACTGGAACATGTACAGAATGCCAGGAAATTATTACAGTAACTACAGCGAAACTCGTTCCTGATATTAAGTCAGAAAATATTGAAGGTGTTAAGGCAGAAGTAGAAGCAGTAGGTGATACAAATATATCTGAAGATGTATTCTTTGTTGCCCAAGAAGTTCAAAATTCTATTGATGCTAATGAAAAGACTAATATTGAAAATGCAATTAAGCAATCTATTAGTTTAGAACAGAATTTCAAGTTTGCAGCAATATTCGATCTCAAACTGATGCTCCGAGAAAGTGATACAAACGGCGATTTAATTGCTGAAACAGAACTTGACCTTGATGGAACAGTTAAGGTAACCATTCCTGTTCCTACGGAAGTTTTTGAAAAACTTACAGACATCAAGCTCGTACACATAAAAGATGATGGTGTAGCAGAATTAATTCCATTTACACTTGCAGGTGGAAAAGCTACATTTGAAGCAAAGGAATTCAGTTACTATACTTTTGTTGGCACAGAGAAGGTTGCTGCTGGCGATTCTGCCACAGGAAATGATATTGCAGATTCTCATCCAAATGGAGATGGTAATAACATGCTTCTTTGGATAGCCTTACTGTTTGTTTCTGGAACTTACTTTACTACTTATGTGGTATTAAAAAAGAAAGTGAAGCAAAGTAGATAAATAATTTTCCGGTGGTGGCGTAACTATACGTTGCCACCGGATTATGTCTTTGGGGAGAAGAATATGAGTAAATATAACGGAGTTTCAGACAGAACCTCACCACGTGATGATGAATATAAGAATCAGTCGGGAGTGTTAATCTGAATAATTAGGAGGAATTGTTATGAAAAAAAGCAGGCGGTTAATAGCCATGCTGTTGACTCTGATAATGACATTTACAACAATGCCAATTACAACATTTGCGACAAACGCAGTAACCACGAACGATGACGAATACATAGAGGTCAGCACGGTGTTGGAACTTTACAACATCCGCAACAACCCTACCGCAAATTACATTCTTATGAATGATATTAATCTTGAGGAAGCATTAGCAGAAGGGGGTCTGCTGTATAATGATGGTAAAGGGTGGGATCCTATTGCCGATTTTTCAGGAAAATTTGACGGAAATGGGTTTGAAATATCTGGATTTTATCAAAACATTGTATCAAGCAATGTATATACGTATGCAGGTTTTTTTAAAGAAAATAGAGGCGAAATAAAAAATCTAACGATACGTGGTAGTATAAATGTAAAGTGTACCTCTCTGTCGACAAGTTTGATAGGAACATATGTTGGCGGTGCTGTTGGTTATAATGCAGGCACTATATCTAATTGTGTGAATTATGTATCGGTAGAAATTGACATGTCAATATATTCTGCTCATTATAATCCCCGTGCCGGCGGAATTGCAGGTTATTCGGGTCAAAACACCGAAATTAACAACTGTGGAAATTTTGCAAATATACACATATATAGAAGTAATAACAATTATGATGGAACTGTTTATGCAGGCGGAATTGCTGGTAGTATTTCGAATGGTACTAATGTGAGTGATTGTTATAATGTTGGAAAAGTAACATCTAGTAATGTGTATGAAGCCCATATTGGCGGTATTATTGGAAGTATTGGTTGGACGTCGAGTGGAGGGCAAAGTATTATTTCCAGTAGTGTTTGCCGTTGTTATAATGTAGGCCATATTACTGCTAATGGTTCAAAAACTCGTATAGGAGGAATTGTTGGTACTTTGAGCGGTGCGGTAATCAAAGATTTGTACAATCAAGGAGATGTATCAGTTGGTAGTACTGGATATGCTGGTGGGATAGTTGGATATATGTCGGATCTTATATCTACAGATGCCGTAGAATCAAGTTATAATGTTGGGGAAATTAGTGGATTGGGGACGATCGGTGCTATAACAGGAATTAATCGAGGAACAACGGTTCAAGATTGTTACTATGTTTTAAATGATGATTCTTACAATGGAATAGGTTTAGGGGAAGGAGATGTGTTACGTTGTGATAATGTTTCGATAAGAGATCCACTTATCCTTAATGGCTTTGATTTAGAAACAGTTTGGGAAATAAATAATTATTCGCCATATCCAGTGTTAAGAAATCTTCCGTTTCATAAAAATTTAAAAACTATATCGATAAATAGTCTGCCAGAGAAATTGGTTTATGAATTAGGAGAAGACTTGAATACAACAGGACTGAAATTTGAACTGTTATATAGTGACAGTTCAAAAGAAATTGCTACTTCAGGTTTTACGATAAGCGGTTTTGATTCTCATGTAGTAGGAACAAAAACGGTGGTAGTAACATATGGAGAAGCCACAACTTCGTTTGAAGTTGTAGTTAAGGAACCCACGCCAGAATCTTTGTTAATAATTAAAACTCCATCAAAAATGATATATGAAATTGGAGAAGAATTAGATACGACTGGATTGGAACTGGAATTGTCATACAGTGATGGTTCCACGCAGAATATTGCGCAAGGATTTATAGTAAGTGGTTTCGATTCTGAAACGGCCGGGACAAAAACTGTAACCGTGTCATACGAAGGTGTAGAAACAACATATCAAGTTATTATAAAGGAACTTACTGTGAAATCTATATCTGTGAAATCTTTTCCTGATAAGATTTTTTATGAAATAGATGATGTTTTTGATGCAGAAGGACTTGAAATAGAACTCATATATAGCAATGGTTCAACCGAAATAATAACCGATGGGTTTGAAACGAATGGTTTCACATCTGAAACAGCCGGGACAAAAACTGTAACAGTAACATATGGTGAATTAACTACTTCTTTTGCAGTAATTGTTAACGAGTTAAAAGTTACTGATATCACAATAAAAACGCCGCCTCAGAAAATTGTTTATGAAATCGGAGAGTCGCTAGATTTAACTGGTTTGGAATTGAAAATAACCTATAGCAATAACCACGAGGAGATAGTTGATGAGGGTTATACGACAAGTGGTTTTGATTCTCAAATTGTCGGAACAAAAATTGTAACAATAGAATATGGTGGATTAACCACTTCATTTGCGGTTACAGTGAATGCGGCACTTAATCCTGAAAACTCCCCGCAACTGATTATGAGCAGTTTGGAAACAGTCGCAGGTAAAGAAGTTGCAATAACTCTATCTCTTAAAAACAATCCTGGTATTGTATCGATGACTCTGGATGTTGATTATGACAGTACGGTAATGAATCTCATCGGTGTGACTGATTTAGGAAAACTTGGAGCTGCGCTACATAGTAACCAATATACCGACCCGTATGTACTTTGCTGGGCAAACGACACAGCAACACAAGACTTTGTTGTTGATGGAGATGTTGTTATTCTCACATTCGAAATTAGTGATACTGCTGATTTGGGAGAGTATACCATTTCTATATCATATGATTATGAGAAGCATGATATCTATAACACAAAAGTTGAAGATGTGAAATTCTATACGGTTGCTGGTAGTATTGAAATTGTTGATGTGCTTATCGGTGATGTCAACAGTGATGGTTCAGTAGATAATCTTGACAGATTGGTATTGACTCGATATTTGGCTAATTGGAAGGGCTATACCTCTGACCAAATCAATCCTATTGGAGCTGATGTGAATTGTGATGGGTCTATTGATAATTTGGATCGTCTGATTTTGGCAAGACACCTAGCAAACTGGAGTGGTTACGAGGAACTACCACTTAATTCAACTGAATAAGTAAACCTTATAAGATATGATGGCGTTTCTGGTCCATGGTCGTAATGGACTATGGACCAGGGCGTTTTTCTTTTCTTGCATTCGTGATTTTCATATATTCATTAGATTTCTAGTGAGCATATTAAAGTTACGAAAATCAAGTTGATATTAGGACTTTATGAAGTGCTTTAGGAGGTTTAGAACATGCGAATGAAAAAAATTATATCTATGTTCTTGATAGTTGCTATGCTTGTTGGTTTATTATCAGGTGGGATATCATCTGTAAACGCGGCAACATCAGAAAACATCACTTATACAACCTCATCTTATGGTTACGTTACTGTAACAGGTTATTCGGGTTTGTGCAGTGGAACCCTTGAAATTCCTTCCGAATTAGGTGGATATCCTGTTAAAAAAATTGCCAACAATGCATTTAAGGATAAGAATTATCTTACGGGAGTAATAATTCCTGAAGGTGTCACTAGCATAGGTTCGTATGCATTTTCTGGCACTGGAATAAAGACGATTGATCTTCCGGATTCTCTATCGAGTATAGGTTCATATGCTTTTTACCAATCGCCTCTAAAAAAAATTCATTTTGGAAGTGGTATTAGTACAATTGGTGCCATGGCTTTTGATGGGTGTACCAGTTTGACTGATGTGTACATTGAAGATATTACGGCATGGGCTGAAATTGAATTTTCTTCATTGTGTGCAAATCCTTTGTGTTATGCTGATAATTTATACATCGGCGATGTGCTTACGACAGAAATTGTATTGGAAGATGGCATTACAAAAATAGGGAAATATGCATTTGCAAATTTTCAAGGATTAACTGGTATAAGTATCCCTAAAACTGTTACTTATATAGGTGATTCGGCATTTATGGATTGTACAGCATTAAACAAGGTTAACGTATGTGATATTAAATCGTGGTGCGAAGTTTATTTTAGCGGAAGCAACAGTTCTTATGCAAACCCATTGTGTTATGCTAAAAATTTATATTTAAACAATGAGTTGATAACCGATTTGGTTATACCAGAAGGTGTAACAGTAATTAAAAATGATGTGTTTAGAAACTGTAAAGGTATTACAAGCATTTCATTCCCAAGCACCTTGACAAGTATTGGAGGAAATGCGTTTGAAGGTTGTTCCTCACTTACTAAAACAAATATTTCCGATATTGCCTCATGGTGTAATGTGGATTTTATGTTTGCATCATCGAACCCGACTTATTTATCGAAAAACATATTTTTGAATGGTGAGGCAGTAGTGAATTTGGAAATTCCAGCTGAAGTAACGGAGATCAAACCATATGCATTTTATAATTGCGATACGATTGAGACAGTAACGGTATTAGGGTCTCTAGAAAAAATAGGAGAAGAGGCTTTCTACGGATGCGATAATTTAGCAACACTCGATTTAGGTGAAACGGTTGGTGATATTGCTTCAACAGCCTTTACTGGAACAAAAGTATATAGTGAAGGCGATTGGGATAATGGCGTTTTGTATTTTAATAATGTTTTAGTAGAAGCAAAGACATCACTTCAGGGTGATTATGTCGTTAAGGATGGAACTACAGCCATCTCCGGAAGTGCTTTTACGAATTGTACTTCTTTAACAAGTATTTCAATGCCTGACACAGTTAAAATAATAGGAGATGAAGTATTCTATGGCTGCACTTCTTTAAAAACTGTTGATTTATCAGAAAACCTTGAAAAATTAGGAGCGAAGGCATTTTACAATTGTTCTCAATTGTCAACTATTGACATTCCAAACGGAGTAAAAAAGATAAATGATTATGCTTTTTATCAATGTAGAGGATTGAATACGGTTTCACTTGGAGAAAATGTTGAATCCATAGGTAATTCGGCTTTTGCATCATGTTTTAATCTCTCAAATATCAATTTACCTGAATCACTCACTATGATTGGCAATAGCGCTTTTTCAGCATGCACGAACTTGGACATTGATATCAATATTCCAAATGTAGTAAGCATTGGAACGTATGCTTTCCTTAATTGTGAAAATACGAATGATTTGACTCTTTCCCATCAATTATCATCAATTAGCATTGGCGCTTTTAAAGGTGTAGGATGGATTGATAAATTAATAATTCCAGACACAGTTAAATACATTGGTTATGAGGCATTCTATGGTTCTAATATAACAGAAGTTACTTTTGGAACGGGAATAGAGCAAATAGGTGTCGATGCATTTAAAGAATGTACTCTCGTTGAGAAGATGACAATAAAGGATATAGGCAAATGGTGTGAGATTGAATTTTTAAATGTTTATTCTAATCTCATGTATTTAGAAAAACCAGTATATATCGGAAATGTAAAACTGACAGGAAATCTTATTATTCCTGATGGTGTTGAATATATAAATTCTTATGCGTTTATGTATTGTGATGAGTTCTCGTCCTTAACACTGTCAGACACTGTAAAGGAAATAAAAACAGATGCTTTTACATCATGTTCAAGCCTTAAGAAAATAATCCTGGGCGAAAATGTTACTTCTATTTCTAGTAAAGCATTCTACAATTGTGGCAATATTTCTACAATAGCTTTAAATGAAAAACTAAGTAGCATTGGAAGTGAAGCGTTTTACATGTCTATTATTATGAATGTATGGTATGAAGGGGAAGATAAAAGTACTATTTCAATAAGTTCGACAAATACAAATGCTTTCAATTATTCAACTTGGCATTACAATATTGACATCGTAGATGGTCATGTATATCAATATGCGTGCAGTGCGAAATGTGAAGTATGTAGCGCAGTAAGAACAGTAGATAATCATAGCTATGATAATGAGTGTGATACCACTTGTAATGTGTGTGAAAATCAGAGAATAGCCACTCATTTTTACTCGGACGAAAACGACCATACCTGTGAACAGTGCAGATATAGCAAGACTCCCGAGGCACCGGTGGTTGAGACATACACTGATACGATGGTTACGTTAGTTGCCAATGTTCAATTCGAGTACAGTATGGATGGCGAAGTATGGCAGGATGAAAATGTGTTCTTGAATCTTTTACCGTACACACAATATTACTTTTATCAAAGAGTCAAAGCGACTGAACTCAATGATTGCAGTGAAACAAGTGCAAGAAAATCCTTGAGAACTAATAAATCCAATCAAAACAAGCCTAGTGTGGCAATTGTTTTAAATACATCGAAAAATCAAATCGTATTAGCCTATATTAGTGGATACGAATACAGTATTGATGGATGGACTTGGCAAGAAAGCAATCTTTTTGATAACCTCGATATGAATAAGCAATATACTGTTTATCAAAGAGTAGCAGAGGATGAAACACATTATGCAAGTCTGAGAAGTGATGGCATCAAAGTGTGGACTGACACAGATTCCGGAGATGTTAATCGAGACAGTGTGATTGATAATCTAGATAGACTAGTACTTGCAAGACATCTTGCAGATTGGGATGATTATTCTGCGGAATCTATTAGTATGAAAGCGACAGATGTAAACCAAGATGGTTCTGTGGATAATCTAGACAGACTTATCTTGGCACGTCATTTAGCAAACTGGGAAGGTTATGAGGAACTTCCATACGCTGGTTAATCATAATAAAAATGTCGTAACAGATTGATGGGGTGACCATCCACTCACGGATTATTAATCCATGAGTCATTAATAGGAGGAATGTAATATGAAAATTTATAAACGAGTGATATCGCTGGTTATAGCATTGACATTGATAATTGGTATGGTACCGATGTCTACCATCACGGCACATGCTATTGGAGAAGTGTTGCGAGGGACATATTATGCAGAAGCAGGCGAAACAACAACGGTAACGTGTTTGGGAGGGGCTATATGGGCACAAACACATTTTTCTATTAGTGGTTTTGGAATTGGAAAAGTAACAAAATATGATAGTGATGGAACTGTGGAATATGAACAGGATATTTTTGGATCATATTCTGGCGGAAAGACAGGTTGTTTAGCAGGAGAGCAATATGTATTTGACATGTATTATGGTTCTATTGAAATCTTTTTTACAACGTCAAATGTTGGATATCCAAGAATCGAAAAAGTTCCTAATAATAGCAGTTTGGTTCCTCCGGTGAAATTGAATGAGAATCCTCTTTACTTAACATTAGGAGAAACACAAGAGTTATTTATAGAGTGGACACAACCATTGTATGACTCTAAAGTCATTAGTTATTCAAGTAATAATAAAAAGGTTGCTACTGTTACAGAAGAGGGATTGGTAACAGGTAATTGTGAGGGGGAAGCTATAATTACCGTTGACTATTCTTTTGCTCGTTCCGATGGTAAAGCATTGTCTTTATCGGTAGAGTGTCCTGTTACAGTTGTTGATGATGTGGTCAATAAAAATACGGGTTTCCGTTTCTATTATTCAGATGAAGAAATAGAACCAGGAGACATTGTTCAGATTGGTGCAGGATACTCTTTTGGGGATATTACAGGAATGTATCATCCTGGTACTGTAGAGTGGAAAGTAAGTAATGAAGATGTTCTCAAAATAATTCAAACTGTAGATAATGTTACCATGGTTAGAGTTGAGGCTTTGGCTATGGGTCAATGTGATCTTTCATTGATTTTAGATGGAAAGGTTATGTGTACTGAGACTATTGATGTTACTATTACAGATGATACATTAATTAGTATGTATAAAGATTATTTGATGGATTGTGCGGTAATGACAACCTTGGGAGAGGCTAGAAACACTTGCTGGGATGTTATAGGTCGTTATTCATCTGGTAATAAGGCTAGAATTGCCTTCATGACATGCCTAAAAAGTGATTTGGGATTATCAGTTATAACTAAAGAAGCGGCAGCTGCAGTTGGATTAACCTCTAGTACACATGAAGATACAGTGGATGAAGCCATAGATCTTTTGATGGCAGAGATTTTTTCTAGTGAGGAAGCAATTTTTAGTGAAGGGTTATCCACGTTCAAGAAAAGATTCAAAGCATATGGTGCTTTTACGAAAACAACTTCCTTTACAGGAGGTTCGGTGGCATCTGCACTCTCGCAAGTAACCTCATTCTCTGAATCACAGATTAAAAGTGTAGAAGGTTTGGCCATGGGGTTTGTTGGTGATGGGATTTCCATGGCAGAACTTGTTTCAGGAGCAGTAATGACGGTGCAGTATGAACGAGATGTTGTTGTATCTCTTATGAATACGGTTGCATCCGCTCCAGGCGGCACGAACTCTGATCTTTATAAAGGGTTAGAGCGTTTGTTGTTTGAGATGGACAATCTTGAACTTTATGTTGCTGCACGTTATTTAAACAATAAGATGGTGGATGGTCTAAAAGATATAATTAAAGACGGTTTATTCTCAAAAGATGCAAAGATTTTTAATAAGACAATTTGGAATGTTGCTTCTGGTATGGGATATTTGATTTCAAGAGCATATGCACTCGAAGGCGGTGTTTTTGCCGATGATTATATGAAGGCTTGTATTACATCTGGGTTTGCCGGAACTCTTTGCAACGTTGTTAAAAACAGCAATAGTGCAATGGAATTGGAGTATGGATTTAAGTTCTATGTGGCGTCTGTGAAAGTTGCACTGGATGCAGCAATTGGTCTTTGTGGAGATACAGCAGTTAACTGCCTGGATCTTAAATATATAGCAGAGGGCTGTCTTAACCAGATTGATGCCACATGTTCATATGAAAACCTTCTTGAACAATGTCGCAGAGCGGTTGTTAATGCGTCTGATATCAAATCTAATGTTTATATAGAAAATGGTGAGATTGTAGTTGATGCTTATTGGCAATTACCTAAAAAGAAAGTTTTAATGTTTGCCAATAATAATACAGGTGATTTCGATACAACTGGCTATACTTCAGACCAGATAATTACTGTGCCATCTCATATTAACGGAGAAAAAGTTAATGGTATTGCAGCTGATGGATTTAGGGGAATTACCAATAAATACGGGGTTGTTTTGCCTAATTCTGTTATAAGGATTGGTGATAATGCTTTTTCTGATTGTCCTCAAGTTACTTTTGTTGTGTTGGGAGATAATCTAAAAGAAATAGGGAAATATGCGTTCAACAACAATAGTTCTCTACAAGTTGTGAATTTACCTGAAAGTTTAGAGATTATAAAAGAGGGAGCATTTAATAATTGCACTTCACTTACAAGTGTAACAATTAAAAATAAAAAAGCTGTAATTGCAGAGGATGCTTTTGATAATTGTAATAAGAACCTAAAAATCTATGGTTATAAGAATACTGATGCAGAGAAAATTGCAATTGCAAATGGATATACGTTTGTGGAATTATCAGAAACAGTATCTTCTGTTGACATCGTTACTTCTGCGACTAAAACGGAATATGAGATGGGTGAAACTATAAACACCGATGGAATGACTTTAAAAGTTACCTATATGGATGGTACTAGTGAAGTTGTTAGAGATGGTTGGATTGCTTATGCTGATACAACTGTAGTTGGTGAAGTTGCTGTTAAAGTTTACTATGGAGAAAAGCTTGTAACATATTCTGTAATGGTTACAGAAGTGGAGGCTTCTGCAGTAGAATTGGAAGATACCAATGTGACTATGTTATTTGGTTCTAGCAAACAATTGTCTGCGTGTATCTTGCCGAATACTTGTAAAAACGTTCAGATTGTATGGGAAACAAGTGATTCTAATGTAGCAACTGTAGATGCTAATGGTTATGTTGAAGCCATAGGAACAGGAACAGCAGTTATTACTGCCAAGATTTTAAATAGTGATATATCCACGAATTGCGATATCATTGTTGTAGACACAAAAGAAATTAATCCATCTGTTTCTAAAACAGATTATATTTCGTTTACCGCAAGAGAAAATGGTTATTACGTTTTCTATTCTGTAGATGGTAAGACTGGCGCAACTGGTTCAATTCTTGATATAAATGGTAATACTCTTTATTCTAATGGAGGTACGAACTTCAGAGTAGAGGGGCAACTGCACAAAGATAAGACTTATATATTAGAAACTTCTTCCAATTCGAATAATGGCGTGTTTAAGGTAGTAATTAATAAATCTGTTTTGGCCGAGAGAGTTCTTATTAAGGATTATCAATTTAATGACATAAGCGAGATATCAGGATATCCTGGAGATTCAAAAACATTATATGTTGATTATGCTCCTATAAATTATATATCAGAGACATGTACTTGGGAATCGGCAGATACTTCCATAGCTACTGTTGATGCTAAAGGTGTAGTGTCTTTTGTTGCACCAGGAACTACAGCGATAACAGTTACATCTGAAAATGGGTTAACCAACACATGTACTGTTGTTGTTAAGCAGTTTACAGATTGTGAGGAAATTAAAAATGATGAATTCAAAACAGTCACATTAACGGAGGGAGAACGGCAGCAATACTTTAAGTTTACACCTGAAGAGAGTGGATGGTATGTGTTTTATACAGATAAATGGGTTCGCTCTGGAACGCTCTTGAACACTGAGGGCGAATATATTAATGGTAGTAGTTCTTATTCAAGTCCGATTCGTGTTGAGCATGAATTTGTTTCGGGTGAAACATATATTTTTAAGGTTGGTTATGTTAAAGATTATGATGCTATAACGGAACCTTTCAACTTGTACCTTAAGAAACTTACGCCAGCGCAAAGTATATCGATTGACCAAGGCAATTCGTTGATTAGATATCCATACGCGTCGGTTTGGTTAACTTACAGTTTTGAACCGACCACGGATATTATTCCAGAAACATGTGTCTGGACTTCAAGTAATACGGAAGTGGCAACTGTGAATGATTCTGGATATGTTTATACCAAAAAGGCGGGTACAACAACGATTACGGTTACTTCGTCAAATGGTTTATCTGATCAATGCGAGATTATTGTTGAAGATTATCCGGATATTCTTTGTGGAGAGCAGAAAAAAGTGATTATTAGCGATGCTCATAACATAGCAAGATATAGATTTACACCACAAGAAACAGGATGGTATGCTTTGTATTCCATTTCTGACCAAGACACATTTTGCTATTTGATCGATGAAAACGAAAATGAATTGGCATATGATAGTAGCAGTGGAGATGGAGAAAATTTTAGAATAGAATACAAGTTACAGCAAGGAGAGACATATTTTTATATTCCTAAATTTAATTACTCACTGCAGATAGGCAACTTTGATATAAAATTGGAAAAAATGAACCCTGCAGAAACAATCAACATTGACAACGGAGAGCAAGTGGTTGGATATGTTGGACATATGGTTAATTTATCTGCTACTTTTGCTCCGCAAGGTTGTATTAAAGAGGAAATAACTTGGAACTCAAGTGACACGGATGTTGCTACCGTTGATAATAATGGAAGGGTTCAATTACTTACAGTTGGAGAGGCGGAAATTACAGTGGTTTCTGAAAATGGATTGTCCGATTCATGTACAGTTGTTGTCACCGATTATCCAACCATTAATGTGGGTGAAACTAAAACAGTTGAAATTAAAACCGGAGGTGAATATAGCTATTTTCAATTTATCCCGGAAAGAGATGGAGAGTATGTATTCAATGCGTTGTCAACTGATTTCACATGTGCATATTTAGATGATTCTCAAGGAAATCGCATTGATTATGATAGTACAAGTGGCGACGGTTCTGCTTTTCGGATTCAGGCAAATTTAGTGGCTGGAGAAACTTATGTTTTACGCTGTAAATACTATTCAAGTAGTAAAACAGGAACATTTGATATTAGACTAATTGAGTTAGTTGATGCTGATTCAGTTCAAATAATCAATGGTGACACCTTGACCGATTGTATAGGAACATATCACACCTTGACGGCCGAGTTACTTCCTGAAAATGCCCGTGAAGAAACTCTTTCGTGGAGTTCAAGTGATGATACAGTTGTTTCTGTTGATGCACATGGGAATATTGAATTGCTTGCAATTGGAACGGCGACTATCACTGTAACAAGTGAAAAAGGGCTTGCAGATAGCATTTTGGTGACAGTTACGGATTATCCCGAACTTCAGTTAGATGAGACAAAAACAATAGAAATAACTGAAGAAAATCGTGATAGGTATTTCAAGTTCACCCCGACTCAAAATGGAACCTATATTTTTGCCATTGATAGCGATATGCACACGGAAATATTTATTGTTACGGAGGACGGAACTTCTGTAGGGTCGAATTGGGGCTATAAATTTAATTCAACATATAAACTGACGGCAAATACTACCTATCACATTTCAACAAGCTTGTATCATGGAAGCGATATAGGCACGTACACATTAAAAGTAACTAAAGCGCCTGAGGCTACATCTATGAGGATTACTGCAGGAGAAACAGTAAATGCTTTTGTGGGAGAGAGACAGAATCTGTATGTAACTTTTGAGCCAAGTGGTTCGGTGTATGAAAGTGTGACGTGGGCTTCTGATAATACGTCAGTAGTTACAGTAGATGTCAATGGTTCTATTAACATTGTGGGTGCAGGTAGTGCTACTATTACTGCCACGTCTGAAAATGGTTTGACTGCTACTTGCCTTGTTAAAGCAAGGGAAGTGCTTTCCATCGTTTATGATGAAGAAAAGGTATTAACTACAGAGGTCGATTCTGGCATAGGTATGTTCTCTTTCACTCCTACTACGGATGGAACGTATGCATTCTTCTCTTACAATAATAGTTTTGATACATATGGTTATATTCTTGATTCAAATATGAGTACTTTGGCTTCAGATGATGATAGTGGAGATGGAAGTAACTTTAAGGTTGTGTATACCATGACTGCAGGACGGACATATTACTTGAAATCAAGACCGTATTCAAACAGTAGCACAGGGTCATACAGTGTTAAGGTTATACAACTTGTTCCAGCAACATCATTTGAAATTACTAATGGAGATTCTATTAGTGGTTTAGTAAACAATGGATGCAATCTGAACACAAAGTTTGGTCCGGAAAATGCTATTATCGAAAACATTACTTGGACATCAAGTAATACGGATGTTGCAACTGTAAGTAGTTACGGATATGTCAACTTCGTTTCGACTGGAACAGCGACTATAACGGCAACTACTGCAAATGGACTTACCGATAGCATCGAGGTAACAGTCAATGACCGACCGAAGGCTTCGGTTATGGAAATTGTTAATGGTGACAGAATAACAGGATATGTTGGGGCAGCAAAGAATCTTCAGGTAAGATTTCAACCAGATGGTTGCGTTTATGAAAGTGTTACTTGGAGTTCTGATAATACTGAAGTTGCCACTGTAAATACAAATGGAGTTGTGACATTCTTGGCTGAAGGAGTAGCAACCATAACGGCTACATCTGAAAATGGTTTGACAGATACCTGTGTCATTACAGTAGAGGACTGTGAAACATTGACAATGGAGCAACCTGTGAAAGTGACGATTACTAATAATGGAGAAGAATATGTAAGATTTTCTCCTTCAGAAGGTGGTTTGCTTCGCGTTTATATTTCGGAACTTTCAAACAGTAATGACCCGGATATTTGGTTATACGATTCATCAATGAACACATTGACATGGACTTATGATGAGTTTTTGGATTATGAGTTTGAAGCGGGTGAAACGTATTACATTGCAACAAATTACCATTCGTGGTCCGGAAGTGGAGAAGGAACATACTATCTTAATGTAGTAAAACCAGTACCTGCAACTTCAATTAGCTTCGACATCGGTTCTGAATATAGCGATTATGTTGGCACTAGCCGTTATATAAATGTGATTTATGCTCCTAACCACGCTATAACAGAATCCATTACCTGGAGTTCAAGTGATTCTAGTATTGTTTCTGTAAATCGGTACGGACAGATTACGTTAAATGCTATTGGAACAGCAACCATTACAGCTATATCCGAAAATGGCCTTGTATTCAATTGTGTCATTACTGTTGAAGACTTTGAAACTATTGAGGTTGGTCAAGAGAAGACAGTTGTCCTTGATGGTGATGAAGCTTATTATTACTTCACGCCAGATGAAGATGGCTATTATTCTTTCTATTCTTATGACAATGACCACGATACATACGGTTACCTTTTGAATTCTGATATGGAAGAACTTAAATCAGATGATGATGGCGGTGATGGTAATAACTTTAAAGTTCAATATCGATTAGAAGCTGGTGTAACATATATTTTAAAGGCGCGCTTCTGGAACACAGACAACAGAGGAAGTTTCAAAGTTTGCGTCGAGCAAACAAAATATATTACAGCATTGGAAATTGTTTCAATGCCGGAAAAAACTGAATATATCAAAAACTATGTAAGCGGAGATAATATAAGTTACTATGGTTTAAAATTAAAGGCAACATGGTCGGATGGCACGACGACTGATTGGAAATACAACTTTGATTGGTATATCGATGGAGAGTATATTAGTAGAGATGCTTTTGATGTTCAAGAAACAGGAAATGTTAAACTTACATGTGGCGACGCGTCTGTCACTCTGACGTTTACACTTATAGATAACCCAGTTGATCACCTTGAGCTTGTTTCAGGTTCTTCGTATAGTTATGTGGAAAATTATAATGGTTATGTTTCTGCAAATAGTAATGGTGAGTATTTTTATTATTATCCAAACATCCCAAGTGATGCGGTAATTAATATTGTATATAAAGATGGTACTTCAACTACTTCAAAAGTGGGAGAATACATAGACGGTTACCGTATTGATTGGAGTGAAAACCAATATCAAGAGCCTTGGGTTGTAGGAACAGATAATAAATCTATGATATCTTATCTCGGTCATACGGTTAATTTGCCAATTACCGTTAAAGAGAATAAGGTGGCAAGCATTGAGGTTGTTTCTGGTAGAGTTACTTGCATTGAGAACACAAACGGATACCAAGGGGACAATGGATATGTTTATTGGTATTCTGTTCCGTCAGATGTTATGGTAAAGATTAGTTACACAGATGGTACAGAAAAAATTGTTGGTATTTATGATGAAGTTGACGGATATAGGTTGTCCTTTGATGATGATCAGTACGATGAGCCTTGGACTATGGGTGATGACAACTATTTGATAGTTTCGTATCTGGGTGTGGAAACACATTTGCCTGTGTCTATTAGTGTCAACCCGGTAGAGCGCATTGAAATTAATACTGCTCCTACAAGGGAGTATGTATATGGTGACGTAGAATATGGATATTTGTATTCTGATGGTGACTATGAATTTCATCCAACAGATTTGACAGGATTAACATTTACTGTATATTACACAGACGGTACAAGCAAGACCTTTACTTATGATGATATTGACGAAGAGGACAATATTAACGGGTATGGATACGCATTGCATTATGATGCGTACAATCCTGAAATTGGTAACTTCCCTGTACAATTTGAGTATATGGGTAAAACTGCCGAGTATTCTGTAGTATTGAAAGAATCAGCGGTAGCAAAAATAGAGGTTACTAAACAACCAAACAAGACGTCCTATGCAGACAATTATGCTCCTGATTTTGTAGGCATGGAGTTTACTATTACTTATACGGACGGGACTACTAAAGCTGTAGTTTTAAGTGAAGATAACTTAAAATATGAGTATGACCCTTGGTGGGGAGAACTGCGTTACAAGGTTGATGTTGATGGTAATCAGTTTATAATTACGCCATATTATGGCGGAGATGTGTATTGTTATATTGCATATTATCAGGGAGCAAGTTGCTTAATTGAGGATATTACTTCTACTGAAAGTAAGGAAGTAAGTTCAATTGAACTTGACAAAGTGACTTGGAATGGTGATGGTATGAACGTTAAGATTACATACACCGATGAAACATCCGAAACATTGATATTAGATATTGCTGATTTCTATGATTTTGAGGGTTCAAGCGGTGCTGGTTTCGGTAAGACGAAAAATGGGCTTTTATATTACTACATTGAAACATATACCGATGAGGACGGAAATGTTGAGAAGTATAAAGTAAGTATTCTTAATAGAGACATTACTGTTGAACCTTCGTCTGTTCTAATAGGTGATGTAAACGGTGATGGTGTAGTTGATAACATTGACCGATTAACACTTTCTCGTTATCTTGCAGACTGGGAAGGTTATACCGCAGACGTTCTGAATATGGCTGCTGCCGATGTAAACCAGGATAGTGTTGTAGATAACTTAGACCGTATGGTGTTAAGCAGACACTTGGCAGATTGGGAAGGCTATGAGAAATTACCATGTACAACTGAATGATGCACCAAGAATGGTGCATCATTCAATCCAAAGGAGAATGTAGATTATGAAAATACGTAGATGGATTACTGTTTGGCTTTGCTTGGTTTTGGTAATGACCAGTTTATATATTCCTAGTGAAAATGTAAGAGCAGAAACTCGATATGATGAAGCAAAGGTGTTGGACGAAATAGCACATAGTTGGCTTGCGACTTGTAGAAGTAATGCCAGTTGTTGCGAGATTGGACTAACACTGTATCCAATAGCAAAATTTAACGATGTACAAATAGATGCTATTAGAAGTCAAATAGCAGAAGATATTTTGGAGGGATATAAGGAAACCACTACCGTATCGTTTGGGTTAAACGTAGAGGAGTTTGGGGCCGCCTTCGGAGAGGACGTAGAAAATACATTAAAATCAGAAATTAACACATATTATGAAACGCTGTTTGCCGAAGAACTTGAGGAACAACTGGCAAATATGAATGCAAAAAATAATATTGACAGTATTGTTAAGAAAAGCGAAATGGATGAGGGTGTTACAATCGAGGATGCAATTAAGGATAATTATTCTTTCGTTGTTGGAATGGTAGCATGCGAAACTGCTATTAAGTTTTTTGACGAAGCATTAAAGACCTCGAATCTTAATGTTAAACGCGAAAAGATGGTGTTGGGCGCCAGGCTGGCTACAATAGGATGTGCAATGTCTATCGAGGATGCGGATACATTGATAAAAAATCCTGATGACACTAAAAAAGATTTGATGAAAAAAATAGCCGAGTCTGCTATTGATGTTGTGGGTAAAGTTATACCACAGGTTGAGGTGGCTGGAAAGGTGATGGAAGCCATTACTATCACGGCAGATTTAAGTATGAAAGCTTTGTCAATGGCAAACAAACTTGATGCACTTGCAGGATTTATGACCTCACCAGAAAGTATAGATGAAGATTTGAGTGCCTTTTTTGATGCTTTGTCCAATCAATATGGCAAATATACATTTGATATTAATAACTACGAGATTATCATGGGAGAATATCATGGCTATTTGGATGTTGGAATAGACTATACTGTGGTGAACGTGCCGGAAGAGATTTATGGATTTCCTGTTACTGGATTTTCCGGATGTTTTGCAGAGAAATTAGATATAACAGAGATTACGATTCCTTCAGGGGTGACATCACGTAACCTTACTCATGTTATAAATAATTGTGATAGTTTAGAAACAGTATATTATAATGCAATCGCCTGTGAGGGTTGGTACTTAGGAAGCTTTTTCTATGGTTGCGACAGTGACTTTAAGGTGATAATTGGCGAAGATGTGACTATAATACCAGAAAGATTTATTCTAAATTGTGGTCTTTCATCCATTGTATTTCCAGAAGGTATCACCACTATGCATGCGGGGACTCTGATGGATTGTGCAAATCTAAAAACGGTTACAATTCCAAGTACTGTAACGCTATTTGATATAGACTTTGATGCGCCAAGCGTGATTTCTAATTGTGAAAACTTGGAAAACGTGTATTATAATGCTATTGATGCAGAAGGAAGCTACTTTAATGGAGTATTTTCACATTGCGGAAATAATGCAGAAGAAATGTCTATTATTTTTGGTGAAAATATAAATTCTACTCCGTTTACTTTTTTATATGATTGTGGTGTGAAATCTGTTGAATTTCCAGAAGGAATGACGTTAATTCGAGAATATGCTATTGCGAACTGTCAGCGTTTGGAAACTATTACTATACCTTCTACACTTACAAAATTCAGCGAAAATTATGTAAGTGACTATGTGTTTACGGAATGTCATAATCTTAAAACAGTAAATTATAATGCAAAGAATGCAATAGGGTATTTAGTAAATATATTCTATAATATCCAAAGTGGTTTTGAGATAAATTTTGGGGAAGGAATTGTAGACATTCCAGAATATTTTATTGCAAATTGCGGTATTACCTCTATTACTTTTCCGGAAGGTGTTGTTACAATTAATGAAAATTGCTTGGTAAATTGTGATTCATTGGAGTATGTCACAGTACCTACAACGGTTACAACGATGGGATATAATTTTGTGTCAGACTGTGAAAATATTGATACAATTTATTATAATGCGACTTGCATCGCATCTCCGAGCAGTCCAATCATTGAAGGTTGTGGAAATATAGACAATCCTCATATGAAAGTTGTATTAGGGGAGAATGTCACTACAGTACCAGCGAACTTTATAGAAAATTGTGGAATTTCCACTTTTGCATATCCAGAAGGGGTAGTAAATATTAACGCTAATTCACTGATAAATTGTAATGCGTTAAAAACTGTTGTCATTCCTTCTACGGTAACGGCAATTAGTAACAATGTTGTAAGTGAAAGTGAGAATTTATCGGATATATATTATGGTGCAATAAACGCGCAAATGATAAGTTCAAACGGTTATGTGTTTAATAATTGTGGCAATACTTCTGATTTGGAGATACATTTTGTTGGGGATATAGAAGCAATTCCAAGTCAATTTATGTATAATTGTGGTGTGAGTTCTGTAACGTTTCCAGAAGGAATCACAACCATGGGTGGTAATATCCTTGTTGCTTGTGAAAAATTAGAGACAGTTACAATACCTTCTACATTATCGACGAATGGAGGAAATATTATTTGTTCGTGTGATAGTTTGAAGACTTTGAATTATGCAAGCAATATTAATGATGATGATCTTCTTCACAATAAGGCTATTGTATATGATTGCGAAACGGATTTTTTTGTGAATTTTGGTACATCAGTAAATAGGTTGCCATCAAATTATATTAATTACTGTGGAATTACAGCGATTGATTTACCGGAAAGTATAACACGTATTGGATACATGGCTTTTTATGGTTGTAAGTCTTTGGCATCTATCCGCTTCGGAAATCCGGATTGTATCATCTATGATAGTGGTTATACAATTCCGACAAATACTACGCTTTATGGGTATTTTGATTCTACAGCCTACGCTTATGCTGTGAAATACAATAGAGACTTTGAATTAATCGAGGAAGAACATACAGGTACGCTGGGTGTAAATGATAATTTTTATTATAAATATGACGAAACCACACAAACTTTAACCATTATAGGTGATGATGCATTTGAATTATATACAGATGAAGATGGCTCAAAATATGTGGATATGCCGGACTATACTGTGAAAAAAGTGCTTTTTAGAAATTGTACTTTTACAGGTTCGTTGTATGGATTACTAGGGAAATATAAAAATAGTGTTGAGGAAGTTATTTTTGAAGATTGTAATACAAAAAATGTAACGAATATGTCTAAAATGTTTTCGGGATGTTGCAATTTAACAACATTGGATGTGGGTGGTTTTGATACATCTAGTGTAGTAGATATGAGTGAACTTTTTGTTGGTTGTTGGAAATTGAAAAATATTGACATCAGCAGTTTTAAATTATACTCGGGCTGTAATACAAACAGTATGTTTTCAACTGATTTGTGTGTTGAGGTAATTAATACACCATATTATATGGATGAAGACATTGAAATAATGTTGCCATACGAATTTGTGGATGAAAGTGGAGAAATTCTTACAAGTATAACATCAGAAAATCGCAGAGAGACTATTAATATTCATAGGATAACGATGGTTGTAGGAGATGTGAATAGTGATGGCGTGGTTGATAATCTTGACCGATTAACGCTTTCTCGTTATCTGGCAGACTGGGAAGGATATACAGCAGACATTATTAATATGGTAGCAACTGATGTAAATAATGATGGAGAAGTTGATAATCTTGACCGAATGGTATTAAGCAGACATTTGGCAGATTGGGAAGGATATGAAGCACTTCCGTATACTGAATAAAGATGATTTACAGTCAATATTTAGAAATTTTTTAGAACAGAAATAATAACGAGACGAAATGTGTCGAAGAGTTTGCGAGAAATCGCAAACGCTTCGACATTTTTTTTTGCCCTGAATTTCTATAATAGAGCTTGCTTGAGTACCAAATCAATTTCATAGCGAAAGAGAAAGTGGGTGAAAGGTGTATTACGAATTATATGTGGATGTGCTTTTTTTAGTCAATTTCATGATGGACTACATAGTGCTTTTACTTGTACGAAAATTTCTGCCGTGTTCTGCCACACACGGAAGAGTTTGTCTGGGGGCATTAGTCGGTTCTTTTCTGACCTGTGTAGTGGTCATATTGCCAATTCCATATCCATGGATAAAAGTAATGCTCTTTCATACGCTTGTGAATACGTGCATGGTTCGAGTGGGATTAAAAATCAAAACGATAAGAGCTTTTGTGAAATCATTCATCATGCTGTACATAGGAAGTTTTATGTTAGGCGGTATTATGGAGGTTTTCCAACCATATGTTAAAAGTGGGAGTCTCATCTTGACAATCGGGCTGGGAGCTTACTACATAGTTTTGGGAATCTGGAAATTTATTTCTTATGTGCAAAGATGGAATCGATACAGATGTGATGTGGAATTATATCTGGGAAATCAGATATATGAGATAAAAGGAATAATTGATACCGGAAATAGTCTTCGAGACCCTGTCAGTGATCGACCAGTCAGTGTGCTCAACAAAACAACTGCAAGCCGGATTTGGGGGACAGAGGCTATAGAGCAGGTGCATTACATTCCTTACCGGTCTATTGGAAAAGAGGCAGGAGTTATCCCTGTTCTGGAAGTGGAGCGTATGTGTATCCGAGGGGAAAAGAATTATTCTGTGGAACGGCCATTAATCGGCATCAGTGAAGAAGATATTTCGGCAGGAGAAGACTATGAGATGATTTTAAATCCGAATTTATTTTAGGAGGAATTAAGATGATTATGAAACTAGCCGTGCCAAAACGGTTTATCCGGACATTTTTGTTTCCGGAGTGTAATGAAATCCATTACATAGGAGGGGCAGATGTATTACCACCGCCGTTAGGAGCAGAAGAGGAGAATGCAGCAATACAAAAGCTGGGAACAACGAAAGATGGGGAAGCGAAAAAATTGCTGATAGAGCACAACTTGAGGTTAGTGGTCTATATTGCAAAAAAATTTGATAATACAGGGGTTGGCGTAGAAGATTTGATTTCTATCGGAACTATTGGACTCATAAAATCTATACAGACTTTCAATCCAAATAAAAATATAAAGTTGGCGACCTATGCATCCCGTTGTATTGAAAATGAGATTTTAATGTATTTGAGAAGAAATAATAAGACGAAATTGGAAGTATCTATTGATGAGCCGTTAAATGTAGATTGGGATGGCAACGAACTATTGCTTTCTGACATTTTGGGCACAGATGAAGATACCATTTACAGAGATTTAGAAAATGAGGCAGAACGAAAATTGTTGGTGAGGGCAATTAACTGCCTGTCTAGTCGCGAACGGCTGATTGTACAGATGCGCTATGGCTTGGAAACCGATGACGGGCAGGAAAAAACACAGAAGGAAGTGGCAGATTTATTGGGAATATCACAATCTTATATTTCTCGTTTAGAAAAGAAAATTATGCAGAGATTAAAACGTGAAATTGTACGATATGAAATATAAAATTTATACAAAAATATCGCAGTAGAAAGGGGAAAGTGCTATAATAAAAGAAAAAGGGGTTGATGATGTGAAACTTACTTTTATTGGTGCGGCCCACGAGGTGACTGGTAGCTGTCATCTTTTGGAGACAAACGGAAAGAAAATTTTGGTGGACTGCGGCATGGAACAAGGTCCAGATTTGTATGAAAATCAAAAGTTGCCGGTTTCGCCGTGTGATATCGATTACATATTGTTAACCCATGCTCATATTGATCATTCAGGATTAATTCCATTGATGTGTAAGCATGGATTTAAAGGGGAAATTATCACTACTTTTGCCACTTCTGATTTGTGTAATATCATGTTGCGAGATAGTGCACATATTCAGGAGTTTGAGGCGGAATGGAGAAATAGGAAGGCCAGACGTTCCGGAGAAAGTTTGTATGAGCCACTATATACTACTCAAGATGCTTTAAATGCGATTGCTTTATTTTCTCCGTGTGATTATGGACAGAAAATTGTATTGTGTGACGGCATAGAAGTTCGATTTAGTGATGTGGGCCATTTACTTGGCTCTGCGAGTATCGAAGTGTGGATGACAGAAGAATCATGCTCCAAGAAAATTGTATTTTCCGGAGACGTTGGAAATGTGGAACAACCGATTTTGAAAAATCCATCTCTAACAAAAGAAGCGGATTATGTAGTTATTGAATCTACATATGGAAATCGTATTCACAGTGAAGAACGACCGGATTATTTGGGTGAGTTTACGAGAATTTTGAGAGAAACTTTCCTGAAAGGCGGCAATGTAGTCATTCCTTCTTTTGCAGTAGGTAGAACTCAAGAGATGCTTTATTTTTTGCGTGAAATTAAGGAACAAAATTTAGTTCCGGAGTTTCCAAACTTTGAAGTGTATGTGGATAGTCCCCTTGCCATAGAGGCTACCAAGGTCTTTGTGAAAAATGAAAAGAGTTGTTTCGACGAAGAGGCTATGAAGGTCATTCAAAGTGGTGTGAATCCATTGGTATTTCCAGGGCTAAAGTTATCTGTCACAAGTGACGATTCTAAATTAATTAATTTTGATCCGAATCCAAAAGTAATTATTTCCGCATCCGGCATGTGTGAGGCGGGTAGAATACGCCATCATTTAAAACACAATCTATGGAGACCGGAGAGTACCATTCTTTTTGTAGGATACCAGGCAGTAGGTACGTTAGGACGCAAACTGATTGAGGGAGCAACCTCTGTCAAACTATTTGGTGAAAACATTGAAGTGGCTGCTAGAATTGAATCCTTGAAAGGAATCAGTGGGCACGCAGATATGAAGGGACTTTTGGACTGGTTAGGTGGCTTCGAAACCCCGATAGAGCATGTTTTTGTAGTGCATGGTGAAGATGCAGTTACAGATGAATTTGCTCAAACAATTACGGAAACGTGCGGATGGAAAGCTTTTGCCCCATATTCCGGCGGGTGTGTGGATTTGGGCATGAACGAGATTCTAAACCAAGGAATCCGCATTGCCAAGAAGACAGAAGTAAAACCTGCCCGTAAACGTGCTCAAGACGCATTTGACCGACTGGTTCTGGCCTGCAAACGCTTAATGTCAGTTGTTCTGAAATGCGAAGGAATGGCAAATAAAGATCTGGCAAAATTCGAAGGTCAGATTCAAAATCTAATTGATAAATGGGATGTCAAGGACTAAAAGTTTTTTTATTTGCAGATAGGATAGAATAGTTTGGAGCCATCTTGTGCATCATTTTACTATTACGAAAAGTAGTAGGAGGATGATGGCAGGATGGCTCTTAATAAAGTAGAAATCTGTGGTGTGGATACATCAAAGCTTCCATTGTTAAAGGAAGAAGAGAAAAAAGAACTTTTTGTGCGAATTAAGCAAGGAGATCAAAAGGCAAAAGAAGAATATATTAAAGGAAATTTACGCTTGGTTTTAAGTGTGATAAAACGATTTGGAAATAGCAATGAAAATGTTGATGACTTATTCCAAATCGGATGCGTAGGGCTCATCAAGGCCATTAATAATTTTAATACAGAGCTGGATGTCAAATTTTCCACTTATGCAGTGCCCATGATTATCGGCGAGATACGAAGATATATGAGAGATAACAGTGCTATTCGTGTCAGCCGTTCTTTACGTGATATCGCTTATAAAGCAATTTATGCCAAAGAAAATTATATAAAGCGGAATTTGAAAGAGCCTACCGTGCAGGAAATTGCTACAGAGATTGGTATACCTAAAGAAGAAATTGTTTTTGCCATGGATGCCATACAGACACCTATGAGTCTTCAAGAACCAGTGTACAATGACGGGGAAGATGCGTTGTATGTAATGGACCAAATAAGTGATAAAAAAAATCGCGAAGAAAACTGGGTAGAGGGTTTGGCACTACAAGCAGCGATGAAATGTCTAGATGAAAGGGAACGTTATATTATTCGCTTGCGTTTCTTTGAAGGGAAAACACAAATGGAGGTGGCTCAAGAGATTGATATTTCCCAAGCCCAGGTTAGCAGATTGGAAAAACATGCGCTAAAGGTCATGCGAAATTATTTGAAGTAAAAAGAGTTTGCTTGCAAACTCTTTTTTTTATTGAAATTTGCATCAGTTCATACTATGATAAATGCATAAATCATAGGGAGGAACAGTATGTATAAGGCATGTATATTTGATTTAGACGGAACACTTACAGATACGTTGGATTCTTTGAGTTATTCTGTCAATGCAACATTGAAGGAAATGGGACTGGAACAGATAACAGATGAGCAGGTGAAAGCATTTGTCGGGCATGGTGTTAGACGTCTTTTAGAACAGTCATTAGAGGCTGCTGGCGACAAAAAGTTTGAGAGAATTGAAGAAGCGATGGAAATTTACACCAGAATATTCAAGGATAAATGTACTTACCACGTGGCTCCATATGATGGGATTTTGGATATGCTTCGGGAATTCCATAATCAAGGTATCCGAATGGCGGTATTGTCTAACAAGCCTCATTTGGCAACCATAGAAATCGTAGAGGAGTTTTTTGGAAAAGATACCTTTCAAAATGTGCAAGGTCAAAAGGAAGGCGTTCCGAGAAAGCCGGACCCGACTGCGTTAAATATGATTATTGATGGATTGCAAGTTTCAAAAGAGGATTGTCTCTACATTGGAGATTCAGAAGCCGATATGATGGTAGGAAATGCGGCGGGGGTTGATACAGCAGGGGTGACTTGGGGATTTAGAACTCGAGAACTTTTAGTACAGCATAATGCCACATATATTATCGATAAAGCAGAAGAAATCATTTCAATTGTGAAAGGAGATAACTAGTATGTACGAATATGATGAGGAATGTTTAAAAGTATTTCTAAAGAAGCAGTTACAATTATTTGATGAACCAGTGGCTGACAGTTTGGAAGAGGCAGAGGCATTTTTAGAAGACTGCATGGCAGTGGTTTTGAAATCTTTAAAAGAAGTGCGAGAATATTTTGAGGAGAATGGTACTGATATTTCTGACATGAGTGATGAAGATTTGGAAGAAGCATCAGAAGTATTTGCACTGCCGAGTGGAAGATATTTGGTTGTGGAAGGATAATACAAAAGCTGAAGACTAGTGGTCTTCAGCTTTTTTTAAAGCATTTTCAATGGCGTTTACAATTACTTGTGATGTGTAAGGGCTTTCCTCATTTAGAGTAATGTTTTCCAGTGATTGAGTTTCATAAATTTGCTCGGCAATATATTCGATAGTTGGAGCTGCGAGAGGATACATTGTCGTGACTGTTTCGTCCAAATTACTGAAGCGAATGGCATTAATGTGGGTAGCATCTACTACGACCTCCACCTCTAGGTTTGTATTGTTTAAAGTGACTGTGGAGGTATAGATTCCCGGAACATAACGAGGGTCTGTATTTCGGCTATCCTCTTGTTTAGGAAAGAACATAAACGCCAACAATATAAGTAATAAAATGCCGAGTGCAATAAAAACGGCAGTGTAAATAATTTCTTTCATATGCAAGACAACAATTTTCGTCTTTGAACTCATAAGTGCCTCCTAAAGGAATTTAAGATTTTTTTATAATGTATGAAGAAGAATGGAAAATTATTCATTGGTTTTGCGTGACAAACCAAGTACATTCTTGTAAAATAGAGAAAGCAGAAGAGAAAGAGGTGTGGATATGTTTGTGATTGTTGGACTTGGAAATCCCACAAATGAATATGCAGGTACTAGACATAATGTAGGATTTGATGTGATTGATACTCTTGCAGATAAATATAATATATCAGTAACAGAGCGAAAGAGTCGTGCTTTTTGTGGAAAAGGAATTATTGCAGGGCAGAAAGTCCTTCTTGTAAAACCACAAACCTATATGAATTTAAGTGGTGAGAGTGTGCGAGGAATCGTAGACTATTTCAAAATCGATACAGAAGCAGAACTTTTGGTGATATATGATGACATAAGTTTGGATGTAGGACAACTTCGCATTCGTAAAAAGGGAAGTGCAGGAGGACATAATGGAATCAAGAATATAATCCAGCACTTGGGGTCTAATGTTTTTTTGCGCATTAAGGTAGGCGTTGGAGAAAAGCCGAAAGAATATGATCTGGTAGATTATGTGCTGGGACATTTTTCTAAAGGTGAAAAAGAGATTATGGAGGAAGGCTACAAGCATGCTGTGGAGGCCATTGAGGTGATTTTGCAGGGTGATATTGAAGCTGCCATGAATGTATATAATAAGAAGGTTGTGAAGGAGTAGAGGATGCAAGCTTTCATTGCACCGCTTCAGGAACTGGCTGAATTTGAAGAGGTTTTCAAAAAGCGGAAAGAGCACACTGGGATGATACAGTTTGCAGGCTGTGTGAATTCCCAAAAAACACATATGATGCATGCACTTGGCGATGGTTTTGATTTCAAAATCATCGCTACTTCAAGTGAACTGAAAGCAAAACAGATTTATGAAGAGTTACGTTTTTTAGATTCGCATGTCTATCTGTATCCGGCCAAGGATTTACTCTTTTATCAAGCGGATTTGCGTGGGAATTATTTAACAGCGCAGCGTATGGAAGTGTTGCAGGCTCTTTTAGAGGAAGAGGAAGCAACAGTCATTACTAGCTTCGACGCTTTTATGGACGCATTGTTACCTTTAGAAACTTTGAAGGAACGAATTAGAGTATTTCATACAGGTGACGTTGTAGATTTTGAACAGATAAAGAAAGATATGGTTCTTTTGGGATATGGGCGTGAAGAACAAATAGAAAGCCCTGGACAGTTTGCTGTTCGAGGAGGAATTTTAGATATTTATCCATTGAACGAAGAGGTTCCTATACGTATTGAACTTTGGGGAGATGAGATTGATTCCATTCGAACATTTGACGTAGAGAGCCAACGTTCGATTGAAAACTTGCAGGAAATCACGATTTATCCAGCCAGTGAATTTCCGGAAGAGCAGGCAAAACGTGTTTCCTTCTTGGATTATTTTGAACGAGCCAAAACGATTGTATTTTTAGATGAACCAGTGCGATTGATTGAAAAAGGTGAGCATGTGGAGGCCGAGTTTGTACAGGCGCAGGCTAACCGATTTGAAAGTGGTTATGATGTATCGGATGAGGAAATGAAACTATTTACCACCAAGGAGGTGGCAGACAAGCTTAACAGTTTCTATGGTGTGGCTTTTTCTGCATTAGATATGAAATGCAAAGAATTAAGAGCCAGAGAAGTCTTTCATTTGCAAAGCAAGAATGTGAATCCGTATAATAACAGTTTTGAATTGCTCACTCGCGACTTGAAACGTCTAAAGAGAAGTGGATATCGCGTGGTGTTACTGTCAGGGTCCAGAACAAGGGCAAAACGTTTGGCAGAGGATTTGCGAGATTATAATTTGAGCAGTTTCTATAGCGAAGATATTGACCGTGAAGTTCAAGACGGCGAAATTATGGTTGCCTATGGACATGTAGCAGAAGGCTATGAATATCCAATGCTGAAGTTTATGGTGATTTCCGAAACAGATATTTTTGGAAGAACCAAGAAAAAGAAAAAAAGAAAATCTTATGATGGTCAGAAAATATTAAATTTTGCCGAACTGAAACCGGGGGATTATGTAGTTCATGAAAATCACGGACTTGGAATTTACCAAGGAATCGAGAAAATAGAGGTAGATAAAGTTGCCAAGGACTACATGAAAATATCTTATGCAGGCGGTGGGAACTTATATATTCCTGCTACGCAATTGGATTTAATTCAAAAATATGCCAGTGCAGATTCAAAAAAGCCAAAACTGAATCGATTGGGAGGTCAAGACTGGACCAGAACAAAAAGTCGTGTGCGAAGTGCAGTAAAAGAAATTGCAAAAGACTTGGTGGAACTGTATGCAGCAAGACAGGAAAAAGCGGGATTTGTGTACGGGGAAGACACTGTCTGGCAAAAAGAGTTTGAAGAAATGTTCCCGTTTGAGGAGACAGATGATCAATTGCTTGCCATAGATGCAGTAAAGAAGGATATGGAGAGCACCAAGATTATGGACCGCCTTATCTGTGGAGATGTAGGATATGGTAAGACAGAAATAGCAATTCGGGCAGCTTTTAAAGCGGTACAGGAGGATAAGCAGGTAGTGTATTTAGTTCCAACTACAGTTTTGGCGCAGCAACACTACAATACCTTTGTACAGCGTATGAAGGATTTCCCGGTACGAGTAGATTTGATGTGCCGTTTCCGGACCCCTGCGCAACAAAAAAAGACAATTGAAGATACCAAACGAGGTTTAGTAGATATTATTATTGGCACTCATCGCGTATTAAGCGACGATATCGAGTATAAAGATTTAGGTCTTTTGATTATTGACGAGGAACAGCGATTTGGTGTACAACACAAAGAAAAAATCAAAAAACTGAAGGAAAATGTGGATGTTATGACTTTGACAGCCACACCGATTCCAAGAACGCTCCATATGAGCCTTATCGGAATTCGAGACATGAGTGTATTGGAAGAGGCACCAAACGACCGTATGCCAATTCAGACCTATGTTATGGAATACAATGATGAGATGGTGAGAGAAGCGATTCAGCGAGAACTGTCGCGTCAAGGTCAAGTATATTATGTTTACAATAAGGTGCAGGATATTGATGAGATTGCAGCACGAATACAAAAATTAGTGCCGGAAGCCACGGTGGCCTATGCTCATGGGCAAATGCGAGAACACAAATTAGAAAGCATTATGTTAGATTTTATCAATGGTGAAATTGACGTTTTAGTTTCAACCACTATCATTGAGACTGGTTTGGATATTTCCAATGCTAACACCATGATCATTCACGATGCCGATAAATTAGGTTTATCACAAATGTACCAACTTCGTGGTCGTGTGGGACGCTCTAATCGAATGGCCTATGCCTTTTTGATGTATCGCCGTGATAAGCTTCTGAAAGAAGTGGCCGAAAAACGTTTGGCGGCTATCCGAGAATTTTCAGACCTGGGATCTGGTTTCAAGATTGCCATGCGAGATTTGGAAATACGTGGCGCGGGAAATCTTTTAGGCGCGGAACAGCATGGACATATGGAGGCTGTAGGTTATGACCTATATTGTAAAATGCTAAATGAAGCCGTGAAGCATTTAAAAGGTGAAATAGAGGAAGAACCATATGTGACAACCGTGGATTTGAATGTAGATGCTTTTATACCAGCTAGTTATATTCCGAATGAATATCAGAAGTTGGATATTTATAAGAGAATTGCATCCATTGAGAATCAAGACGAAATGGAAGATATGATAGAAGAATTGACGGACCGCTTTGGTGACGTGCCAAAGAAAGTGCAACAGCTTTTGCAAATTGCCCTTTTAAAGGCTTTTGCCCATCAAGTCTATGTAGTTAGTGTGGAACAAAAGGGCGATTCTTTGAAGTTTGTCATGTATGAAAGAGCCAAAGTGCGTGCAGAAAAGATACCAATGCTTTTGGAGCAGTACAAAGGTGAACTTACATTTAAAGTGGATACAAATCCGTATTTTGTCTACAAAAAGAAAGCAAAGAACAATAAAGATAAAGAAGTAGATGTGTTAGAACTTGTGAAAAATATCTTAAATAGCATAAAAACGTTGCTTGATTGAGGAAAAAGAGTTATAATACATTGTTAGAAGCATTAAGGAGGTTATTTCAGATGAAATTAGGAAAGAAGGTTATTGCGCTTGCACTCGTATTAGCGCTCACCATATCAGGAGTTACAGGATGTAAAAGAGAAGCAGCCGTTGTAGACAACAGTGAAGTTGTAATGGTTGTAAATGGAACAGAAGTGACAATGGGAATTGCAAACTTCTTCGTAAGATGGCAACAATCCATGGTAGAAGGAATGTATGTTTCTTACATGGGAGAAAATGCATGGACTATAGAAATGGAAGACGGTGTCACATATGAAAAAGATATGAAAGACAGATTGTTAGAAGAGTTGCAAAGAATGTATATCGTAACTCAACATGCTGAAGAATATCAGGTTACACTTTCAGACCAAGATGTAAAAGATATTGAAGCGGCAGCAACATCTTTCGTGGAAGAAAATAAGGATGATGCTAAAAAAGCAGTTTCCGGAGAAAAAGATGTTATTGTTGCATACTTAAAACTTCTTACATTAGATAAGAAAATGTCAGATGCAATCAAAGCAAAAGCAGACACGAATGTTACAGATGCAGAAGCGGCACAAAAGAAAATGGCATATGCTGAATTTGACAAAAAAGAAGATGCAGAAGCATTTTTGAAAAATGCAAAACAGAATGGCAACTTGGAAGCATATGGTCAAGAAAAAGGAACTGCAACAAAGACTCTTGCATTTGATGCAAAAAATACTTCTTTAGATGAAGCAGTAATTAAAGCAGCAGATGCGTTGCCATTGAATGGATTTTCTGAAGTTGTTAAAGGCGGAGAAAAATATTATGTAATGCAACTCACAAGCGAGTTCGATGCAGAGGCAACTCAAACCAGAAAAGAAACTCTTGCAGAAGAAAAGAAAACAGAGTTTTATGACAAAACAGTAGAAGATTGGAAAAACAATGCAGAAATTACTCTTCACGCAGAAGTGTGGAATAAAATTAGCTTGGATGGTTTGAAGATTTCTACTGTCACTGAAGAAAAGACTGAAACTACAGACGAGAAAACAGACGATACAGCAGATAATAAAGAAGAAGCAAAATAAAGTGAAAAAACAGGGTGTCATTCACATGAATGACACCCTGTTAATTTTTTATGACATCATAGAACCTAATACTTCGTTTACTAATTTTCCATCCGCTTTGCCTTTTACTTTTGGCATCAGTTCTTTCATGATTCTACCTTTGTCTTTTGCTGTTGGAGTTTCAATTCCAAGGTCAGAGAGAACGCCGGCAATCACGGCTTTGATTTCATCGGTATCCATCATTTTTGGTGCGAATGCTTCCAACACCGCAATGCGCTTCTTTGCTTCTGCAATCAATTCTGTACGATCTGCAGGAGTCATTTCTAACGTTTCTTTTGTCTGTTTGATTTCTTTCAAAATTACCTGAACTTCTTCTTCCTCTGTCAAGTCCTCTCTCTTGTCAATCGCTTTGTTTTTTAATGCTGCTAATAAAAGGGAAAGAGCATCCTTCGTTTCTTTGTCTTTGGCCTTCATGGCTTCTACCATGGCTTTTCTTACTTCATCTGTTTTACTCATAAAAACCTCCTGTATCTATCGGTTGATTCCTGATTGTATTTCATCAGCCCACTGTTGTAAGCTGTATGTTTGCCCATCAAATAATTTTAAAATAGCTCCCGTAGGCGCTTCGTCACTTGCAAATGCGTTTGCTTCATCTGTATCCACATGCATGGCCAAGCGGAAGGATGGACTGACACGCACCACAACATCGGCAAAAATGAGCCCTCGCTCATAACTTTCTGTGATTACGAAGACCTCGTCATTGTCTTTAACCCTAGCCCTGCTCGCTTGCAGAGGTGTCATATGTATGTGACGCTTTGCAACAATTACGCCTTTTTCTAATTCGATGGAACCGCAAGGACCTATCAGAGTACAACCCGGGGTGTCTTCAATATGACCGGATTGGCGTATTACTCCCGGAACACCGATTTTGCGTGTATCTGTCATAGATAACTCTATCTGAGTTTCTTTACGAAACGGACCCAAAATTGCGACGTTTTCAAATTTGCCACGCGGACCCACAACGGTGATACGTTCTTTGCATAAATATTGTCCTGGTTGACTCAATTCGTGTACGTATGTTAGTTCGGCTTCTTGACCAAATAACTTTTTGAAATCTTCTTCGCAGACGTGAATATGTCTCGCAGAAGTTTCAATTGGAATCTTTTGACTCATAAAAAGTTCTCCTAATTTCAATATTGGGTCTATTTTAGCATAAGAATCAAGGAAATACAATCTAAAAGTGGTCAGTTATGCTTGACATTTCACACAAAAAGGTGTATGGTTCCCAATGTGGGGTTTTATAATTTTTGAGAGGGTATAAAAAATGACAAAAATCAACAACTTAACACTTGAGCAATTAATGCAAAATGTGGGATGCAAACAGTATCCTATGCGTTGGTATGCAATTTTTGATGAAGCTATGAAACGCTATGATCAAGAAGGATGCTTTCTGGGGAACGAAGCATTTTACCACGGTTTGCAGGAAGAGTACGGGTGCTTTTCAGATTATGGAACCATTTATACATATGCAGCCTCTAAAGTTTCAGAGGATGTAATGTTAAGTAGGTTCCTTGTTTTGTTGTCTATAATCTTGAATGATAAAGAACACAAGGCAGAGGACTTAAAACAGTTTAAAAGACCAATAACTCCGGATGGTAAAGAACGGGCGGTTTATGAAATGGTTACCGGTCTTGCTATGTGCTCTCAATTAGAGGGAGCAGCCGAAGATATGCGCAGGAAAGGAATTCCGAAAAAGTATATTGACGGTGCCTTACGTTATGCAGTAAATGCGGCGCGGAATTATATTTTGAGTCATAATGGAGAGCCGGGATATGATTTGTTGAATTGGTCACAAAAATATATAGAAGGCAAACTTTTCCCTATTAATAGATTGGAAATAGAACTTTTTGCTGCATTTGATGCCAAAGCCATTGTTTTTCAAAATGCAGCAGGTGATATTATTAGCCTTGCACATGATTTGGTGTTGCATCGCAGTGGCCGTGCACTAGGGGCCGTACATTTCAAAGATGAAGAGGGAGCATGGACCGCATCTGTAAAGGAGACGGAAAATGCTTGGGTAGGTTACCCATTTCTTGCAAACAGCTTGGTGTCAAAAGATGAAGTAAAGCTTTTAAAATCTGATTGGAAATTGATGTTGCAACATGGTGATTCAGTCGTACATATACATATACCGCCTATCGGTAAAATGACACCGGAATTAATAGATGAGACATTAGATGAGACAAAATCTTTTTTGAAAGCGTATTATCCGGAGTTTAAATACAAGGCTTTTGCATGTGAGTCTTGGCTTATGGATCCACAATTAGAAGAAATGTTAGGCGAGGATTCGAATATAGTGAAATTCTCAAGACGCTTTCATAGATTGACACGTAAAAATGATGGAAATGGCATCTTTGATTTTGTTTTCCGTAAAGCAGATTATAACTTTGATATTAAAGAACTTCCGGAAAACACTACATTAGAAAAAAAATTAAAACAACATTATTTGGAGGGGAAAGCCATTTATGGGTGCGACGGATTCTTCTTCTAAAAAGAAATTTTGGAAGACTACCATCAAGATATTAGTTACCGTAACAGTTGTGATATCTTTATTGATTAATATTTTCACCTTTGTAATGCCAGTAGTGAAATATTATGGTACTAGCATGGCTCCGAGCTTGGAAGATGGGCAAATCTTGATAGTCAGTAAATTGTCAGAGATTCAATCAGGGGATATTATTGCCTTTTATTATAATAACAAGGTGTTAGTTCGCCGTGTGATTGCAACCGGAAACCAACAAATATCTGTGGATGTTTTTGGGACAGTCAAGGTGGATGGGCAGGAATTAAATGAACCATATGTCACAGATAAAACACTGGGACAAAGCGACGTTAGATTTCCGTACAATGTGCCTTCAAATAGCTATTTTGTCATGGGGGACAATAGAGCTATTTCTATGGATAGTAGGCTAGATGAGATTGGAATTGTAACAAAAGATAGGCTTGTAGGGAAAATCGTTTTTTCTCTGAAACCTTTTCAAGAGATAAAATAATGAATTAGAAAAGAAACGGAGTACAAATGAGGAGAAATAGCAAAAGAAAATTAAATATTGGGAAATTGCTGTACATTGCAGCGATGTCCATTGTGTCTATTGCTATCAGCATTGTGCTCTTTCGCATTAGCATTCAATCAACGGTAGCTTTAGAACAAAAATTACGATGTGGTATTGAAGAGCATACACATACGGATAGCTGTTATAACGGCGATTTCCTAGAATGCAAAAAACCGGCACATACCCATGATGGGAATTGTTATCTTGTACTTTTGAAAGACAATGATATCAATACAATATTGACCTTGCTAGACCAATATGGTCAGCGCTCTTTAGAAAATGCAATACAGGACGTGGTGTCTACTGCATTAGTGTTTAATAACACAATGAATACAAATGAAAATATGGTTTACTCATCAAATTCAGTAGCTGAATTAAATGAAACGATTGCAGACGATGAAACATTGCCGAATTTGGTCTTAAATGAAAATATCAACAATATCAGCACAGGGACGGGGGAAGAAGTCACTGTTAGCAACGATGTTTATGTAGACGAAATTAATGCAAGTATAACTTCAAATGATTACTATGCTAATTTTTATGTGTATTTAGATCGTGTTTGGACATGTATAGGAAGTTTGAAGTTTACGAGTGTCAAAAGTGGTTTTACATACACAGGAACAGTTGAAACATCCCAGATTTTAAGTTTAGTTAATGAACAATTAGGAACAGATTTTACTTATACCTCTTTTAAATTACAGACGGCTGTCGGTACAAATACAGTATACACATCTACTAGTTTAGGGGAGACAACTACAACACTTGGGAGCGCGCAGTATAATACTAGTAATGCAAAAAAAGTAAAACATGTACGTCTGGTATCTTATAGTAATCCTTCGACTGTTACTTCGTTTCCTTTTTCTTCCGTCCGATATGTGTATCCGGACGGCAGCACAAAACTGCGTTACGTTCAAACCGGAACATCCATTACATTGCCAACAGGCAATTATGAATGGGATGATGGAACCAAAACGTATTCAGCAGGTGAGGCAGTAACAATTGAGAAGAAAACTACCTTTACCGCAGAGGACATAGGTCCTGTTACTCATGTGAATATTAATTACAATATGAATTTTCCTACCGTTAGTGGGGTTACAGTCAGCATAAAGCCGACTCTTACAGGGACAACTGTTACATCTGTCACAGATGGATATACAGAGGGCACTAATGCTGTTGTCAGAAATGTATCGCAACATATGGTTGAAGGAAAGGTGTCGGGTAATTCCACGGGACTCTCACGTGTTGTTCAATTTAAGGGGTGGCAATTGGAAGGCACGAATGAAATCCTTCAGCCAAATACAACTTTGGTATGGGATGAATTAGTATATTATGAAAATGGTGGAGAGATCACACTTACTGGTATATGGGAATCGGAGGCTGTAAGAACAGCATCGTTCTTTGTACGTTTTGACTCTGTAGCAGTCGATACCAGCGGTAATATTACAGGGCAAGATGCCAATAAGTACACTAGGGAATTGTTTGCATCTTATGTAGGTGGTGTGGACCCATTGTTAGGTTATAACACCTTACATAACAAATATCACGTTGCAGACAGTACGTCAGATAATTCTTTTGGGGCAGACCAAAAAATACGTGCTTTGTATGGAGAGAAGGCAGACGGTGTTTGGCTAGGGGCCTTTCCTAGTGATGATTATATTTTTAGCAGCTTGGCAGAGTATGCGAAGACAGGATATCTATCTGTAGACGGAGAGGCTGTTAAAGTTGAAGATTTAAGTGAAACAGAGTATGCAATTCGTTGGTATGTGTTTAAGTGTCAGGATGATGCATGGCACATTGATGGTAAATTGGTCCGAAAAGAAGGTGTTATTCATGTTTATAAAAATTTTGCGGGTAATAAGACACTGATTACTAAAGCTAAAGAAGGATTTTATATTGATGCTTATAATCAACATGACGACGAGCATACCATATTGAATTTAAATAATTACACAACTTATGAGTCGAGCACAGAACGATACATGTGGGAAATTACAGCGGTTGACTATGGAGAAAAATGGACGATTACAGAACATCCGACCATATTGAACGAACCGGATGTTAATTTTTCAACATATTCGCAATACAGTGTATTGGATGTAGAGAGCGGACATCTGATTACCGGCAGTGGAAATCAGGTTACAGTTACAGGTAAGACCTATGCTTTAGACGAAGGAATTGACGAGGTCTTACGCGCTGAATTCACCAATTTGTACAATCGAAGTAATTCCATACTTATTAAAAAACAAGACAGCCGAACGGGCGCAGCATTAGGTGGTGCATCATTCCAGTTACTACAAAATGGATCCGTCTTGCGTTTTGACTATAATAGCGAAAGTGGGATATATTCTCTTAATAATCAAAATGGTGCATATAACATACTGGGTGGAAATAGCGATGGATATTTTGAAATTGCTATTGAAGATTTTAGTTATGATATTGGACCAATTGTGATACGAGAAGTCACGGCGCCAACAGGATACACACCTATTGGTGACATAGAAATCGGTTATACGGATGACCAACATACAATTGGTATGTTAAGTGGGAACAGTGAACTGATTCGATATACGGACGGTATTTTGGTAATCGGAAACAGTACGGAATCTGTCACAGTAACAGCAAAGAAAACTTGGGAATGTCCGGAAACAGAATGGCAAGAAGTAACAGTACAGCTTTTGGCTAATGGCAGATTAGTTACCAACATCATTGCCGGTGTTGAACCACAGGTGGTTTTAAATAGTAAAAATAATTGGAGTTATACGTGGACAAATCTTCCGATTTATGTAAATGGTGCAAAAATTGCATGGACGTTAAAGGAGATTCAAATCGGAACAGAACATTGTAAAACTGATGGGACTTTTGTTAACTGGTTAGCATCTTATGATTTGCCGGTACATTCTACGGGAGATAATGGGGTAGAAAATATTTTGCTAGGCGTGACAAATACTACCAAACGTGTAATGCTTCGATTAATAAAAACTGATTTAGGAAAAACATTACAGTTAAGTGGTGCTACCTTCCTTTTGGAAGTGGTAGATGAGGATGGCAGCGTAATTGCGACAGAAGTGTCAAAAACTGCTACGACAGGAGAAAACGGCACGTTGATATTCGACCATATGAAATGTGGTTTCCGTTATCGGCTTACAGAGACGGTTGCGCCGGATGGATATTTGCCACTACAAGACTATATTTACTTTAAGATACAGGAAGATGGTAGAGTACTTGTAGAATCAAATTATTTCGCGGAGGCAGGGGATGCGGTTTATAATTTAATAGTAAAAAATGCAGATGCATTACCGTTACCAGAATCCGGGGGAGTTGGAACAAGTATGTTATATGCTTTTGGCACATTGCTCATGGCAATTGTGGCAGGCATTTACATAAATAAAAGAAAAAAGGAGTATAACAAATGAAAAAAGGGATTTTAGCGGTGGTACTATGTCTTTCCCTTGTTTTAGGATGTGCATCAATGATGTCATTTGCAGCAGGGACAAGCAGTATCACAGTGGAAAACCAATCGGGAACTAACGCTAGTGTAGAAGGTAAGACGTTAAATCTGTATAAGATCTTTGAAGCTACAAAAAATGGCGAAAATGTTTCCTATCAATGGATTGTCGAAGGGGGAAAAAACAAGTATGAAGATTTCTTCTTCGGCCCAACAGGTGTAATCTTGAACGGAGATGACACGCATGTCATGAGTGGAACCATTCATGATGTAGTGAAGTATGTAAAAAGTTTGGAAACAGATTCTTTTGCATTCTCACAAATGGCAGCAAAATTGTATCAGTACATTCAAACAAAAGGCATTGCCTATACTGCGACAAGTGGAACGATTTCTACAGGTGTCAACTCATATAAGTTTGAAGGATTAGGACTTGGGTATTACTTGCTTTATGATGCCACAGTCATTGAAACTGGTAAACCAGCGGTGCGTTCAGCAGCAATGCTTTCTAACGCAGGTGAAAACAAGGTGATCAAATTGAAAGCTGACAGACCGCATATTGAAAAAGTGGTGGATGATAGTGATAATAGCACACCTGATTGGAAACTGGGTACCACAGCTTCTATAGGAGAGGTGGAAACTTTTAGGATCGTAACAGCAATTCCAAACCATGATCTTTATGGTGATACATATCGTTTTGAAATAGCAGATAAGATGGACCATACATTGGCATTAGTGCCGGGAAGTCTTCAAATTGTTATTACCAAACCGATGGATGAGCATGGTAATTCTGAAGTTATTGCCAATCCAGATGCATACGCAAGTGTATATGATGAAGTGACGGATGGTGAATTAACCCAAGAAGAATATGATGACGGAATTGAATTCAAAGTAGTTATGCATGATATCACACTGTTACCGCAGGATACGCTAGTGGAAATTATTTATGATGCTACAGTCTTAAAAACGGCTGAATTTGTAAACAAAAACACTAGTATTTTGACTTATAGTAATGACCCGAACCAACCATCTTCTGTAGGTAGTGTAGATTCTAGCGCATCTATTTTCTTGTGGCAGTTTACACTTACTAAATACATGGAAGATGCAAGTGGAAATGCTTCTGCAATACGTCTTCCGGGAGCAGAGTTTGAAATTTATGCTGCAGATGGAACAACCTTATTGAAATTTAAAGAAAGCACACAAGAACGAGCAGATGGTACCAAATTCACAAAATACATTTATGACCCGGCGGGTACAGTAACGACATTAAAAACAGTGGATGAGTTAACAGGAGATGATGGACGTACAGATATTGGTTACACAGATGGTGGCTCACTTGGACAAATATTAATTTTTGGTTTAGGTGAAGGTGAGTACGTTATTCGTGAAACTAAAGCACCGGATGGATATCAAATTGCAAAGGGCGATTTCAGATTCACTTTGACAGATGGTGTAGGTCCGGCAGGAACAATTGCAAATGCAAATATTGCAGAAAGTCGTGCTACAGAGGATAGACCGGGACAGTTCACCCGTGTTTCTGTTCAAGAAACAGCACAAAAATATTATATTGGTATCACTAATGCACCAGGTTCAGCACTTCCTGAAACCGGTGGAATGGGTACCACATTATTCACAGTATTAGGTATTATTTTAATGGCAGGTGCCGTGGGTTTTTTTACTACAAGAAAAAGAAATAGCTTTGCGTAATTATACAGGCTAATTATATATTTCTTTTTCTGAAGAAAAAACATTAATGAGGGAGGGAAAGTTGAATGAAGAAGCATATGTCGACAATAGTCATGGTTGTTGTTTTCGTTTGTGGACTTTCCCTCTTTTTTTATCCTACAGTGAGCGAACTTTACAATGCTCATTTGAATAAAAAATTAATTGGGGAATATACAGAGGTTTTTGCCGATATTGACCAAGAAACATACGAGAAAGCTATGCAAGATGCGTTAGATTATAATGCAAATTTGCATAACGAGAATAAATTGGAGGAGCTTGGTCTAACTTATGAAAACGTTCTAAATGTAGCCAGAAATGGTATTATGGGATATATTGAGATTCCTAAAATCAGTGTGTCATTGGTTATTTATCATAGTATGGAAGAAAATTTGCTACAAAAAGGAATTGGTCACATGGAAGGGACAGCCCTACCAATTGGTGGGGAAAGTACACATTCAGTTCTGGCAGGGCATACAGGACTTCCATCTGCAAAACTTTTGACAAATCTAGATCATTTGAATCTTGGTGACACATTTACTATTCATGTGTTAGACGAAACTCTTGTTTATCAGATAGATGATATTTCAGTTGTAGAACCTCATGAAGTGTCAAAGATAGGTGTAGTTAATGGGAAAGATTATGTGACATTAGTTACATGCACTCCATATGGCGTGAATTCACATAGGTTACTTGTTCGCGGTGTAAGACTAGATGAAAAGAGTCTGTCCGGGCATGGTAATATATTGGTACAAAATGATATATTAAACGTCGAACTGAAATACCTGCTAACAGGATCCCTGATTGGAATTGTTGTCATTTATCTTATTATAAGAAAAGTAAAAAAGTCAGTAAAAAAAGGTGGTAAAAAGAAATGTCGTGGAAAAGGGTAATAAGCCTATTTGTCTTGGCGTGGATACTTGTCTGTGGCGCTTCGTTCCAAAGCATGGCGGCTACGCCAAAATCAAAATTGGCAGTGGTTGCAGAAGATCAAAACAAGCAATCAATTCATGGTTTAAAGGTATCTCTTTACAAAATAGCAGAAATTAGAAATACAGATTACTATCCAGCAGCAGGCTTTGAAAATTCAGGCATTTCTATTGCTGGATTAGTAAACCAACCGTCTGCAGAGAATGCCAAGATTGTTTGGGAATATGTAAAAGCTAATCAGATTTCGGGAATGCAACAGATGTCTCAAAATGGAGAAAGTGTCTTTGAGTCACTTGACCCGGCTATATGGTTGGTTGCATGTGAGGAAGGACAGGAACACTATTTCAACCCATTTTTTGTGTTTTTGCCACAAGTATCAAACGGAGCTTTAAACTATAATGTTACTTCTACACCAAAGATAGAAACCAATGTGCCCAATAGTAAGGCTATTCATGTTGTGGTTAAGTGGGAAGATAACAATGATGCTTTGAGATGGCGCCCGAAAGAGGTTCTAGTATCTTTGATCAGAAATGGGCAAGTTGTAGACAGTGAGGTGTTAAGCGCTGCCAACGGGTGGTCACACGTTTTTGAGAATCTTCCTGCGGATGGGCAGTATTCAGTAATAGAAGAAACTGTCGACCGCTATAAAACGACGTATAATGGGGATGCGAACAATGGATTTGTTATTACCAATATTTGCCAAGCTACTAGCAAGCGACCTGATACCGGCGACCATATGAAGACAGCTTTGTGGGGAACGCTATTAGTTGTCAGCGGAGCATGTTTTTTGATGATCAAATTTACAGAAAGAAAACAGAGAAACTAAATGTAAAAGCGGAGTGATGTTGATATGTGCACTCCGCTTTTTTAGGTGAACTTATTGTAGAAGGAAGATAATTATGCCATAATATAATTAAATAAGAACGGAGGTGCATCAATGAAAAAGAAAAACAAGATACTAATTATAGTAGTAATTATGTTAGTGATTTTATTTGTGCCCATACCGTCAGGTACATATAAAGATGGAGGAACTAGAGCGTACACCGCATTAACTTATAAATTAGTCGTTTGGAACCGATTAGTCAGTTACTATAATACATATGAAAACAACAGTATGTATTTCTTTCCAAACAATTTCAAGTCCATTGACGCGTTGTGGGAGTATGAAGTGTCTAATGCAAGATATCCTTTTTATGCACTTGTTTTAGAAATTGATGAATCTTATGTATTGGTAGAACCACTGTCCGACAAGGGTGAAAAGGTCAATAATGAGCCTGTTTATTTTGAAATTTCGTCCCTTCCTAAAATGGATGTTGAGGTAGGAGATTACATAAAAGCAGTGCATACAGGAAGTGCGGCGACAACCAATCCGGCATATATTGATGTGGTTCATTGGGAAATAGCCACAGAACTTCAGGGTGTGAAAGATGAAAAATGATAGAGAGGATTTGTGATGAAAGAGATTCAAAAGTTTGAGCGTATAGGAACAATGCCGCATAGAAGTTACTACATTCCGTTTGGAGAAGATGATACAATACAAAGCAAATATGGAATTATTGACCGCGTTTCGAGTTCTAGGTTTACCTCACTAGATGGTATGTGGAAGATCAAACAGCACGTACATGTGGAAGATTTCGATGTGAATGAAGAACTAGAAGAACTTATACCAGTTCCTTCCTGCGTGCAGATGCATGGATATGACCAAATTCAGTATATCAATGCACGCTATCCTTTCCCAGTTATCCCGCCATATGTTCCTTATGAAAATCCTTGTTGGCATTATCGTAGGGCGGTGTGTTTGAAAAAGCAAGAAGGAGAAAAGTACTATATCAATTTTGAAGGCGTTGATAGTGCTTTTTATCTGTATGTCAATGGGAAATTTCAGGGATATTCTCAAATCAGTCATGCTACAAGTGAATTTGACATTACGGAACATGTAGTTGACGGAGATAATAGAATTGATGTATTGGTCTTGAAATGGTGCGCGTCAAGTTATTTAGAGTGTCAGGATAAATTCCGTTTTTCTGGCATTTTTCGTGATGTATATTTGTTGATTCGTCCGGAAAATCATATTACTGATTATAAAATAGAGACAAGCTTTTGTGGTAATGACGGCATTCTTAAATTCTACAATGAAAGTAATGTGGATATTGAATTGCTTTTTGAAGGAGAACGAGTATTCATTCCATTTAAAACAGAAAAAGAGATAGTAGTGCCTAGAGTCAATGCATGGACAGCCGACAAACCATATTTATATGAACTGGAACTTTATGCCAATGGCGAAAAGATTGTAGAGAAGGTTGGATTCAGAACAGTTACTATTGAAGGTAAAGTCTTTAAAATTAATAGTGAGCCAATAAAATTGAAAGGCGTGAACAGGCACGATTTTCATTGTGAAAAGGGGGCAACTGTTAGTTTGGAAGATATGGTGCAAGACGTTCTTCTGATGAAAGAATTGAACGTAAATGCCGTTCGCACCTCGCATTATCCAAATTGTCCGGAGTTTTATTTACTGTGTGATTACTATGGTATTTATGTTATGGATGAAGCAGATGTAGAGACGCATGGAGCTGCTTATTGCAGAGGGCGAAGAGATGTAACAAGTTGGTCTGATTTTGCAGAAAATGATTTATTTACAGCAGGAATCACAGATAGGCATAAGGCATTGGTTGAACGCGACAAAAACCGTCCGAGTGTTATTATTTGGTCGCTTGGTAATGAAAGCTCTTTTGGAAAAGCATTTTTTGAGGGAGCACGATATGTAAAAAATCGCGACCATACAAGACCTGTACACTATGAAGGTATACAGAAATCAGATTCCAAGTATTATTATACAGACTTAGTAGACATGGTTAGTATGATGTATCCTTCACCGGAAGTTATTCGCGAAAAAGTCTTGAACAATCCGGAAGAAACTCGTCCATTCGTGCTTTGTGAATATACCCATTCTATGGGGAATAGTTGTGGGGATATCGCAGAATACTGGGAAATGATATACAACAATGAGCAAATGATGGGGGCCTTTGTATGGGAGTGGGCTGACCACGGAATTAAGACTGAAAAAGGATTCCTGTATGGTGGGGATTTTGGTGAAACGGAACATGATGGAAATTTCTGCATAGATGGTCTTTTGACGCCAGATAGAAAATTTAAATCTAATACGTCGGAAATGAAAGCGGTTTATGGTGGCAAAACAAGGTCAGAAGTTTGTGAAGTGAAACATCCGGCATATGTCAGCCGGGTTTCTGATAGTATTGCTATTACAGTAAATGAATATACGGGTGAACTCATTTCTATTCGAGTAGATGGCAGAGAAGTACTGAAAACTCCAATGCATTTTAATTTACTTCGATATATTGATAATGATAGAAAGTTATTTCCATACTGGGAAGGGGAGTTGCATCTAGATTCTTGTAAATCTCATGTATTTTCTTGTGAAAAGGGAAAAGAGATTTATGCGTTTAAGGGCTGTTTGGCAACAAACTGTTTATTGCCTGCAGTGGAATATGAACTCATTTACGAGGTTCAAGGAAACGAGCTGGTGATTACAATAGGGTATCAGATAGCGGATTATGTGAAAAATATACCAAGATTTGGTATAGAGTTTGGCATTGATAAAGCATATCAGAAGTTTTCTTATGTGGGATACGGACCATATGAGAGCTATATAGATAAGCATGTTGCATGTGAGTATGGATATTATGAAAGCACGGCCGAAAAGAATTATGATTATAACTATATTAGGCCGCAAGAGTCTGGCAGTCATTACGCTTGTAAATCTCTAGAAGTGAAAGAGCTGTTTAGCCTGACCGCAGAGCATCTGTTTTCTTGCTCTGTGAACCCGTTTACTACCAAGCAACTTTGTGAAACCAAGCATTTGTTTGAACTAAAAGAAAATGACTTTGTCAATGTGTGTGTTGATATTGCTATGAGTGGTATAGGTTCACATTCTTGTGGACCAGAATTAAATGAGAACTATCAAATTCCAAGACGTGGAAAGAATGTTTTTAGATTTGTATTTTAATAACAATGACGTGTGGTTTACATATTATGGTGCCGGATGAACGTTATGTTTCATCCGGTTTTCTATTTTTTAAAGAGGATTAGTTTTGTTGCAAAAGTTTATAAGATTTGCGACAAAATAGATAGTGTCTACATTGGCTAAAAACACTTGATTTATAATATTAGATGATATATAATGAATACACGCAGAGCGTATATTGCAAGAGGGATATGATATGAAAGAACAATTAATTGAAATTAGAAAAAGAACGGGAATGAATCGTCGAGAATTTGCGGAGTATTTTAATATTCCATATCGTACAGTTCAGGATTGGGAATTAGGTAATAGACAGATGCCAGATTATCTGTTTCGATTGATGGAATATAAGATTAGAATGGAAAAGCTAATGAAAGGGGATACGAAACATGAACGATAAGATTCGATTATTTGAAGAACAACAGATTCGAACAGCGTGGGATGAAGAAAAAGAAGAGTGGTATTTTTCAGTAGTGGATGTTGTGGGTGTTTTGACAGAGCAAGAGACGCCGAGAGGAGCAACTAATTATTGGGCAAAGTTGAAAGAAAGATTAAAAGAAGAAGGTGCAAATCAGTTGCTGACAAATTGTCAGCAACTGAAATTGAAATCGCCAAAAGATGGAAAAAGATATAAAACAGATGTTGCAGATACCGAACAATTACTACGTATTATTCAATCCATTCCATCGAAGAAAGCAGAGCCTTTTAAAATGTGGTTAGCACAAGTTGGACGTGAAAGAATGGAAGAAACTATCGATCCGGAATTAGCGATAGATCGTGCGCTAGATACATACATGAAGAAAGGGTATAGTGAAGATTGGATTCATCAGAGATTATTGTCTATCCGTGTGAGAAATGAACTGACAACAGAATGGAAACAACGAGGAATTAAGAGTGGGAATGAATTTGCTATTTTAACAGATGAAATCAGTCGTGCATGGTCCGGAATGACAACTAGAGAATACAAAGATTTGAAAGGACTGAAAAAAGAAAATCTCCGAGATAATATGAGCACGACAGAAATTATATTGAATATGCTTGCTGAAACTGCAACAAAGGATATTTCTGCCAGAACGAAACCAGAAACATTTACAGAGAGTAGGAAAGTGGCACAACGAGGTGGAAGTATTGCGGGGAATGCTAGGAGAGAACTGGAAGAAGAATTGGGAGAATCTGTTATTACTTCCAAGAATGCTACACAATTAAATACAATTGTTACTGGATTAATAGAGGCGACGGTGGAAGAAGGTGAATTGAGTTGAAAACAGCATTGGAACAGAAGTTAAGAACTTCGTTTCCATTTATGAACAGATGTACCGTGGATAAAAACATTGTGTGATAATTGTTGTGAGCAAATTTAACTCCATGTAATTTCATGGAATTAAAAACTACACTTTGGTATATTATTTCTTCTTTTACAGATAATACACACAGAGTAAAAATGACAAAAGGAGAAATTTATATATGAAAGCAACAGGAATTGTTCGTAGAATTGACGACCTTGGCCGTGTCGTTATCCCAAAGGAAATCCGCAGAACTCTCCGCATTCGTGAAGGAGATTCTCTTGAAATCTTTACCGACCGCCAAGGGGAAATCATTTTGAAAAAATACTCTCCAATAGGAGAAATGTCGCGTTTCGCAAAAGACTATGCAGACAGTTTGGCGACCACTTTGGGATGCACCATTTGCATCACAGATCATGACCAGATTATTGCGGCAGCAGGTTATGGTAAAAAAGAATTGCAGGATAAATATGTCAGCAAAAAATTAGAAAATACAATTGCAGAAAGAGAACAAGTCATCGCATATGCCGGCGAAAAGAAATTCGTGCCGATTACAGACGAAATGCAGGATACGTTCTACGGTGAAATTATTAATCCGGTTATCTGTGAAGGTGATGTTTTAGGTGCCGTAATTTTATTAGACAAACAAGAGAAAAAGAAATTAGGGGAAACGGAACAACGCGTGGTAACATGTGCATCTAATTTTTTAGGACGTCAAATGGAACAATAAAGCATAATTTGTCCTTCCTTCTCATAAATTGAGGTAAACGAGGAGGGATTTTTATGCGTGAAAGAGAAGTTGGCGAAAAGGTTATGCAGATGCTAAAATGCTTATTGGCATCATATATTGTGACAGGTCTTTTGCTTCTGGGACTCACATTTTTTGTATACAAATTTGAATTGGATGAACAGGTTGTATTAGGAAGTGTAGTGGCCATATATGTAGTATCCACCTTTGTGGGAGGTTTTATTATAGGGAAACTTATGCCAAGGCGCAAATTCCTATGGGGCATGATATTAGGGCTTGTGTATTTTGGCTTATTATTACTGATTTCTTATGGGGTTTATCGCGATTTTAACACCAATGGTTTAAATGTCATAACAACCTTGCTCTTATGCGTGGGTGGGGGCATGCTGGGAGGCATGTTGTCATAACAAAAAACTCTTTACAGAAAAACAAAAGGACGTCATAATAAAAAAGGATAGAAGAAAGATTTTCTTCTGTCCTTTATTTTAATTTTTACAGAGGTTTCTTATGGAAAAATGGGTTATCATGCGAAAAGGAGCGCCTTTTCAGGAAATTGCAGAAAAATTTCAAATTCATCCGATTCTGGCTCGACTGATACGCAATCGAGATATTGTAGGAGAAGAAAATATTCAATTTTATTTGAATGGTACAATCGCCGATTTGCATGACGGAATATTGATGCAAGATATGGGAAAAGCCGTTGACGTTTTGATAGAGAAATTGCAAGAGAAAAAGAAAATCCGCGTCATCGGAGATTATGATATTGATGGTATTAATGCGACCTATATTTTACTAGAAGGTTTGCGGGCCCTCGGAGGAGAAGTAGATGTAGACATCCCGGACCGAATGAAGGATGGATACGGGCTCAATATCACATTGATAGAGCGAGCTTATCAGGATGGTATCGACACCATTATTACTTGTGACAATGGTATTGCAGCCAATGAGGAGATTGCTTATGCAAAGCGCTTGGGCATGAGTGTAATTGTGACAGATCACCATGAAGTTCCATATGAGGAACAGGGAAAAAACAAGAATTATATCTTGCCACCGGGAGATGCGGTTGTGGATCCGAAGAGACAGGATTGCACTTATCCATTTAAAGAATTGTGTGGCGCAGCAGTAGCCTATAAAGTAATAGAAACATTATTTGAGGTGTTGGGCAAGGACATTGAAGATGTCGATTATTTAATGGAAAATGTAGCTATCGCCACAGTGGGTGATGTGATGGATTTAGTGGGCGAGAATCGTATCTTTGTGAAGCAAGGCTTGGACATGCTTAAACGAACTACCAATTTGGGTTTAAAAGCTTTGATAGAGTGTAATAAAATATCAGTGGAACAGTTGTCTGCTTATCATATTGGCTTCATTTTGGGACCTTGTTTAAATGCCAGTGGCAGACTGGATACGGCGAAACGAGCATTGGATTTGCTATGCGCAAAAACCAAACGAGAAGCAGATATTTTGGCGGGAGATTTAAAGGCCTTAAATGATAATCGTAAGGATATGACTGCTGTGGCAGTTGAAGAGGCTATCAAACAGATAGAAGAGTCAGATTTGAAAAACGATCATGTGTTAGTGGTCTTTTTACCAGACTGCCACGAGAGTTTAGCTGGAATTGTGGCTGGAAGAGTAAGAGAACGTTATTACAAGCCGACTTTTATTGTGACTAGAACGGAGAATGGACTGAAAGGGTCTGGGCGTTCTATTGATGCTTATCATATGTATGAGGAGTTGAATGCATGTAAGCATCTGTTAACCCGATTTGGAGGCCACAAACTTGCAGCAGGGCTTTCTATGGAGGAATGTAATTTAGAGGAGTTTAGGAGACTGTTAAATGAACAAGCCCCATTGACAGAGGAAGATTTGATTCCAAAGATTTCGATAGATATGCAATTACCACTTTCGTACATAAACAATGAACTGATTGAACAACTTGAGATGCTTGCACCTTTTGGCAAAGGAAATCCAAAACCGATTTTTGCAGAGAAGGATTTGGAGATTTTAAATTCGCAAGTTTTTGGAAAAAATCAGAATGTATTAAAGCTGCGAGTACGAGGAAGTGATGGACAAGTTATGGACGCTGTGTACTTTGGTAACACGGCAGAGTTTTTAGCATATTTTGAACAGAAACCGGATAAAAAAGCAGCCTTTACGTATTACCCAACGGTCAACGAGTATGAGGGTAAGAAAACTTTTCAAATTATAATTCAAAATTATCAATAAATGTGGCGCTAAAAAGTTTGAAAAATCGACAAAATAGTGCTATAATATCGTATATTTTTTAATTTCGGGAGTGACAAAAATGAAAAAATCAATTGAAGAATATGTAAGAAGTATACCGGATTTTCCTGAAGAAGGAATTATTTTCCGAGATGTCACTAGTATTTTGGAAGATGCAGAAGGTCTGCATTTGGCTATTGATTTGATGCAAGAGAAAATCCAAGATGTTGATTTTGACGTGGTGGTAGGGCCAGAGTCAAGAGGATTTATTTTTGGAGTGCCGCTTGCTTATAACTTAAAAAAGGCATTTATCCCAGTTCGCAAGAAGGGCAAACTTCCTTGTGAGACAGTGGAAATAGAGTATGATTTAGAATATGGAAGTGCAGTGATTGAAATGCACAAAGATTCTATTAAGCCGGGGCAGAAGGTTGTTATTATCGATGACTTGATGGCAACCGGCGGAACCATTGAAGCCATTGTGAAATTAGTTGAGCAATTAGGTGGAGAGGTTGTAAAGATTGTGTTTTTAATGGAATTAGAGGGCCTTATGGGCAGAAAGAAACTAGAAGGATATGACGTAGAAACAGTGATTGCTTATCCGGGAAAATAAGTCATCAGAGGGGGCATAGTTATATGTCTGAAGGAAAAGTGTTAGAAAATCCATATAGCGGACTTGAGATTGTGGATGGTCATGCAGTAAAAGCACCGGAAGACTTTCAAGACCCAAAAGCATTGTATGAAAAGTTAATACAGCGTGTTCGAAAGTATCACCCGTCTGATGATATTTCTATCATTGAAAAGGCATTTGATGTGGCTTATCGTGCCCACGAGGGGCAATGTCGTAAGTCTGGAGAAGCGTATATTATTCATCCATTATGGGTGGGTATTATTCTTGCTGAACTAGAATTGGACAAAGAGACTATTGTAGCAGGCATTCTGCATGATGTTGTGGAGGATACTATTTTTACAGATGAGGAAATCAAAGAACTTTTCGGGGCAGAAGTTGCTCTTTTGGTTGACGGAGTTACCAAGTTAGGTAAATTGTCTTATTCTTCCGATAAATTAGAGGTACAGGCAGAAAACCTCCGAAAGATGTTTCTTGCTATGGCAAAAGACATCCGCGTCATTTTGATTAAATTGGCTGACCGTTTGCACAACATGAGAACTTTGCAGTTTATGCGACCGGAAAAGCAGATCGAAATTGCAAAAGAAACTTTAGATATTTATGCACCGCTGGCGCAGCGTCTCGGTATTTCGAAGATCAAGACTGAACTAGATGATTTGGCGCTCAAGTATTCCAAACCTGAAACTTTTGAAGATTTGGTGAATCAGATTAATGCTCGTAAAACAGAACGCGAGGAATTTATACAGCATATTGTGGATGAAGTTTCAAGCCATATGAAAAATGCGAACATTGAGTGTGAAGTAAAGGGGCGCGTAAAACATTTCTTTAGTATTTATAAAAAGATGGTCAACCAGGATAAAACTGTGGACCAGATTTACGATTTGTTTGCTGTCCGCATTATTGTGGATTCTGTCAAGGATTGTTATGCAGCGCTTGGTGTAATCCATGAGATGTACACACCGATTCCGGGACGTTTCAAGGACTATATTGCCATGCCAAAGCCAAACATGTATCAGTCATTGCATACCACCTTGATGAGCACCATGGGACAGCCATTTGAAATCCAGATTCGTACCGAGGAAATGCACAAAACTGCCGAATATGGTATCGCAGCCCATTGGAAGTATAAAGAGTCCAATGATGGCAAGAAGAGTGTTGCTACCCAAGAAGAAGAAAAATTAAGCTGGCTTCGTCAGATTTTGGAATGGCAACAGGATACAGATAACCGTGAATTTTTAAGCCTCTTAAAAGGTGGTTTGGATTTATTTGCGGAAGATGTGTACTGCTTTACGCCAAATGGAGATGTAAAGAACTTGCCAAATGGTTCTACGCCAGTGTATTTTGCTTATTCTATTCACAGTGCAGTAGGAAATAAGATGGTGGGAGCCCGTGTAAACGGCAAGCTTGTAAACATTGATTATCAGATTCAAAATGGCGACAGAATTGAGATTCTTACATCCCAAAATTCAAAAGGCCCGAGCCGTGACTGGTTAAATATTGTAAAGAGCACCCAAGCTCGTAACAAGATTAATCAATGGTTTAAAAAAGAATTAAAAGAAGAAAATATTATTCGTGGAAAAGAGCTGTTGCAGGCATATTGTAAGAGCAAATCTTTGGTTTACAGTGATCTTGCAAAACCGAAATACATGCAGGTTGTACAGGAAAAGTACGGCTTCAGAGAATGGGAAGGTGTTCTTTCTACTGTGGGACACGGGGGACTGAAGGAGGGCCAAGTTGTCAACCGTCTTCTGGAAGAGTACATGAAAGACCATAAAGAGGTCATTACAGACGAGACCATTATTGAACGTGTCAAAGAGGCAACGAAGAAGAAAGCCCATGTCACAAAATCCAAGAGTGGTATTATCGTCAAAGGCATTGATGATATGGCAGTGCGTTTCTCCAGATGTTGTAACCCGGTGCCAGGAGATGAAATCGTCGGCTTCGTTACAAGAGGACGCGGCATGTCGATTCACAGAACGGACTGCATCAACATTTTGAATTTGTCTGAGGCAGAGCGCATTCGTCTCATCGATGCAGAATGGGAAGCAGGACTTGCCAAAGAAATTGGGCAATACATGTCCAGTATTAAGATTTTTGCAAACAATCGACAAGGACTTCTTATGGAAGTGTCCAAAGTATTTACAGAGAACAAGATTGATATTAACAGTCTGAATACCCACACCAGCAAGCAGGGAGTTGCATCTTTGGATTTAAGCTTTGTGGTCAGCGGACGCGATGAACTCAATCATGTGGTAGAGAAGTTAAGACAAATACCGGGAGTTCTTGATATTGAACGTACTACAGGTTAAGTCAGAACCAAGAAAGGTTCTGACTTTTCTTTGAAGAGAGGTAAAATTATGAAACTTGAGAAGTTTGTTCTGGGTTCCTTGGGAACCAATAGTTATTTGTTGATAAATGAAGAGACGAAGGAAGTGCTGATTGTTGACCCGGCTACTTGTCCGGATTATTTGGTACAGCATATCAAAAGCAACGGGTACATTCCAAAAGCCATTCTTTTGACTCATGGTCATTTTGACCACGTGATGGGCTTGGATGGATTTGTGAAGGAATTTGCTGTTCCTATCTATTTGCATGAAGAAGAAAAGACAATATTAGAGGACCCGTCTCTAAATTTATCTGCCATGTTTGGTAGCAGTTATGCATATCACCAGGTGGTATGTTTGAAAGATGGAGAAGTAATAGAATTGGCAGGTCTTCCTTTGCAGGTCATTCATACACCGGGACATACTTGCGGTTCTTGTTGTTACTATATCAAAGAGGAAGACGTTTTAATCAGTGGTGATACCTTGTTTTGCCAGAGCGTAGGCAGAAGCGATTTTCCTACAGGTAGCATGTCTACACTGGTTCGTTCCATTCGTGAGAAATTGTTTTGTCTGCCGGACGATGTCATGGTGTATCCTGGGCATAACGAAGTGACCTGTATTGCAGACGAAAAAATGTATAATCCATTTATTTAACTTATTAGGGAACACAACAATTGTGATGTTCCTAAACGAGGTGTAGAATGATAAAAATACAAGTAAATGATGAAATGTTTGCATACGACATGTTCCACATCATCAAGGCTTTCTTGCCGGGTGTGGCCATTGAACAGAGGGTGAACAAAGAGTGTTCCCAAATCGTAGACATTGTGTTTAAAGAGGGTTCTGATCAAGAAAAGCATTTTGTTATTGAAGGAACTGAAATTCAAGATATTACAGATAGAAAATTAAAGAAACGCTATGTCAATCACAGGGTTTATCAGTGGTTGAAGGAATTGACCGGACGAGAACTGGCATGGGGCATTATGACTGGAGTTCGCCCGACAAAGCCGATGATGGAGCTGATTGAACAGGGTAAATCAGATAAAGAAACCATCGACTGGATGCAAGATAATTATCGGGTTACCGAGGCAAAAGCCAAGCGGGGACTTGAAGTGGCTAAGAAGGAAAAAGTATTATTAGAGCAATTGGACTATAAAGATGGATACAGCCTCTATATCGGAATTCCATTTTGCCCGACAACCTGTTCTTATTGTTCCTTTACGTCTTCCACGATTGCAGCGTGGAGACCACGAGTGGACGAATATTTGGACGCAGTTTGCAAGGAACTAAACTTTATTTCACATGTATCAAAAGATAAAAAGTTAAATACCATTTACATTGGAGGCGGTACGCCTACCACTTTGGAACCGGCACAGTTAGACCGTCTGCTCACGCATTTGGAGACACATTTTTCCTATGAACATTTGAAGGAAATTACTGTGGAAGCCGGCAGACCGGATAGCATCACAAAGGAGAAACTCCAGGTACTTAAGGACCACAATATTGGCAGAATTTCTATTAATCCACAGACCATGCAACAAAAAACTCTGGATTTGATAGGAAGAAAGCATACGGTAGAAGATGTGAAGCATATTTTTGCTTTGGCCAAAGAAATGGATTTCCAAAACATTAACATGGATTTGATTGCAGGACTTCCGGAGGAAACAGTGGAGGATATGCGCGACACCTTGGAAGAGATTCAAAAATTAGGGCCGGACAGTCTTACCATTCACGCATTAGCGATGAAGCGTGCATCCAGACTTTCCCAGGAGCAAAAGGGCATGGAAAGGTCTGGGAATGAAGAAGCAGAAGTGGCGGCAACACTGTCAGAAATGATAGAACTGGCGGCAGATTACGCCGGAAAGATGAATTTGGAGCCATATTATCTGTATCGACAGAAAAATATCGCCGGAAATTTTGAAAATGTTGGCTATGCAAAGGTTGACAAAGCAGGAATATACAATATACTTATTATGGAGGAAAAGCAATCTATTGTAGCCGTCGGAGCAGGCGCATCTACAAAGATTGTGGTCCCGGAAGATCGAGTTGTAATCGACGAAAAGACGGGAAATCCAAAGAAGATTGTACGTGCTGAAAATGTGAAAGATATTGAACAATATATACGTAGAATTGACGAGATGATTAAGCGAAAAGGAGAATTACTATGGCATTAAAGAAAAAGCCGGTTACCGGCATGAAGGACATGCTTCCGGTAGAAATGGAAATTCGAGATTATGTCATTCAGATGATAAAAGATACTTACCGAACATTTGGGTTTTCATCTATTGAAACACCATGTGTGGAACATATTGAAAATCTCTGCAGCAAGCAGGGCGGCGACAACGAAAAACTTATCTTTAAAATATTAAAACGCGGAGAGAAGTTAAAATTAGACGAAGCTCAAAGCGAAACAGATTTGGTAGATGGTGGTCTTCGTTATGACTTGACAGTGCCTTTGGCAAGATATTATGCAAATCATGCAAATGAACTACCTTCTCCGTTTAAAGCGATGCAAATCGGAAATGTTTGGAGAGCGGACCGTCCGCAAAGAGGGCGCTTCCGTCAGTTTGTACAGTGTGATATTGATATCCTTGGTGAACCAAGCAATCTGGCAGAAATTGAGTTGATTCTTGCGACCACAGCAATGCTTGGAAAATTGGGATTTAAAAACTTTACAGTGTGCATCAATGACAGAAATATCTTAAAAGCAATGGCCGCATACAGCGGGTTTAGAGAAGAAGATTACGATGAAGTGTTCATTATATTAGATAAGATGGACAAAATAGGTGCAGAAGGTGTAGCGAACGAATTAAATGAACTTGGTGGATACACCCAAGAAAATGTAGACACATACCTTGCACTATTCGACCAAATCAG
>JAZRND010000021.1:0-4510 GCA_045648005.1 Faecalimonas sp.
CCATCAATTCTTGGATAACCATAAGCTCGGAGGAGCAGGTGGAGTAGGAGCACTTTCTAATGTAGTTCCTAAAATCTGGGCTGACTGGGTGAAAGCAACCGCAAAAGGTGATGTAAAAGGCATGGAAGCAGGTAAAAAGCGTATTGAAGAACTGATGCCGTTCTATTCACTGGAAAGTAATCCACAGAAATTGATTAAAGAAGTTTTAAGAAAAGAAGGCGTCAGAGTTGGAACCTATTGCCACCTGCCATATAATTATTTAAAAGAAGATTCACTGGACAGAGCGATGGAATTACTGGGTGAAGATGCTCACTGGTATGTTAAAGATGTCATTTCCAAGGTGGTAAAAGAATATGTTAAGTAGGAAAATTGAAAATGCTGTAGATATAATAAAAAACTTAGATCAAGCCGCGTTAGGGTGCGGGAAATATGTAGTAAATGATGATTTTTATTATATCGTTCAGGAATATGAGACAAAGGATCCGAGCCAAGGACGCCATGAAGCACATAAGAAATATATTGATATTCAGTATGTTGTAAAAGGCGAAGAGAGAATCGATGTAACCGCTGCTGCATTTATGGAAGTGGATGAAGCATATGATGATGGCAAAGATGTAGTCTTTTTCAAAGAGCCAAACCATGCATCTCAGTTGATATTAAGAGATGGCGAATACGCAATTTTTTATCCAAAAGATTCTCACAAGCCTGGGCTACGAAATAGGGACACCACTAAAGTGAAGAAAATTGTGGGAAAAGTGCGTATTTAATATACCTGAGTTTGGTCGGAATGTTCAAAAAGGGACAGGGGTAAAATCAATTGGGGACGTAGTAAATTCAATTTTACTACGTCCCCAATTGATTTTTTATTTTGTCAACACTTCAATTCCTGTCTCTGTTACCAAAACCATGTATTCAATTTGAGCAGACAAACAGTCGTCAACAGTGTAGACTGTCCAACCGTTATCTTCATCAACAAAGAATTCCGGACTTCCTTCATTGACCATAGGTTCAATGGTAAACATCATTCCGGGAACAAGGACCATTTCTGTACCCTTCGGAGCCACATAGCTTACGAAGGGTTCTTCATGAAATTCAAGACCAATTCCATGACCGCCGATTTCTTCTACAATAGAATAACCATGAGCCTTTGCGTGGCTGTTGATGGCGTCTGCGATGTCGCCCAAATGTCCCCAAGGTTTGGCCGCTTCAAGTCCCAATTCCACACACTCTTGTGTCACTTTCAACAAGCGTTCGGCTTCTTCTGAAATCTCACCAATGGCAAACATGCGAGAGGCATCAGAGTAATAGCCGTCTAGAATTGTAGACACATCTACATTTATAATATCCCCTTCTTGTAAAATCACATTTTCATTTGGGATACCGTGGCAAATTTCACTGTTAATAGAAGTGCAAACACTTTTTGGGAAACCTTCGTAACCTAACGGGGCAGGGATTCCACCGTGAACGGTGGTATAGTCGTACACCATTTTATCAATATCTGCAGTGCTCATTCCTGCGCAAATGTGTTCTGCCACATAGTCTAAAACAGCAGTGTTCAGTTTGGCACTTTTCCGAATCCCCTCGATTTGCTCCGGCGTTTTTAAAAGACTTGGCTCCGGTACAATTTCTCCTAATGATTCTAAATAAGCAAGTTTCGCGTAAAGGTCTTGTTTGTTCATATGTAAACTCCTTCGATGTCTCTTTATTAGTATATTCTTTTATATAGTATACAACATTTTTGTGTTGTTAGCACCTTGAAAATGAGTTATACTATAAGGTAGGGTAAAGAAAAACATAGAAAAGAGAGGAAAACCATGTCATATATAGCCCTGTATCGTAAATTTCGTCCAGGCGAGTTCGAAGATGTCAAAGGCCAGGACCATATAAGTAAAACATTACAAAACCAAATAAAGGCAGAACGTATCGGGCATGCTTATCTTTTCTGTGGCACTAGAGGAACCGGAAAAACATCTGTGGCAAAGATTTTTGCAAAAGCAGTCAACTGTGAGCATCCGGTAGATGGAAGCCCGTGTGGACAGTGCGAAATGTGTAAGGCAATTAGCGCTGGCACATCTATGAATGTGATTGAGATTGATGCTGCATCAAATAATGGTGTGGATAACATTCGTGAAATTCGTGAGGAAGTTGCATATCGTCCGACAGAAGGAAAGTACAAAGTCTACATCATAGATGAAGTTCATATGCTTTCTACGGGAGCATTTAATGCCCTTTTGAAAACGTTAGAAGAACCACCGGAGTATGTGATTTTTATTTTGGCTACAACAGAGGTTCATAAAATTCCGATTACTATTTTATCTCGATGCCAGAGATATGATTTCAAACGTATTTCTATAGATACTATTGCAGAACGACTTTCCGATTTAATGCAAAGGGAAGGCGTTGATGTAGAAGAGAGAGCAATTCGTTATATAGCAAAAATGGCAGATGGCTCCATGAGAGATGCTTTGAGCCTTTTGGACCAATGTATAGCATTTTATCTCGGTGAGAAATTGACGTATCAGCATGTGCTGGAAGTACTGGGTGCTGTGGATACAGAGGTTTTCAGCAAGTTGTTAAGAGATGTAATTAGCAAAAATGTTGTCAAAGTTCTTACTACGTTAGAAGAATTAATTATGCAAGGACGAGAGCTGGCGCAATTAACAACAGATTTCACGTGGTATTTGAGAAATCTCCTTCTTGCAAAAAGTTCTGATGGAATGGAAGATGTGTTAGATGTTTCAGAAGAAAATCTAATCCAGTTGAAAGAAGAAGCGGACCTTATTGATTATGATACACTGATTCGTTATATTCGCGTCTTTTCAGAGTTGTCAAACCAATTGAAGTATGCAACTCAAAAGAGAGTCTTACTGGAAGTTGCGTTGATTAAACTTTGTAAGCCGGAAATGGAAACAAATCAAGACAGCATTCTTTCCCGCATCCGCGCAGTGGAAGACAAGATTGAGCAAGGTGTACAGGCTGTGCAGACAGAAGTGGTGTATGTAAACCGTGGCGAAGAAGTGCCGAAAGCCGCGCCAAAGCCGGAGCTGCCAAAGGCACTTCATGAAGATGTACAGGCAGTGGCCAAAAATTTTCGTATGATTGCGAATCAGACATCCGGCATGCTGAAGGTTTATTTGAGGCAGGCCAGATTGAGTGTGGGTAATCAAGACCAACTTTTACTTGTGTTTGAAGATGAAGTAGCAGCAGGATTTGCAGGCACAGAAGGACATAAGGAAGAAATTAAACGTTTGATTGAAGAAAAAATCGGCAAGACCATAGAAATCGAGACGCACTGTGTTGAGCCAGGGCGTAGATTCGAAGATAGTTTTGTAGATATAGAAAAAATGGTTCAAATGGACCTTACAATTGAAGACTAGGAGGTTATGTTATGGCAAAACGTGGAGGATTCCCGGGCGGTGCAATGCCGGGAAATATGGCGAATTTAATGAAGCAGGCTCAAAAAATGCAAAGACAGATGGAAGAGCAGGCAAAGGAAATGGAAACCAAAGAATTTACGGCAACTGCAGGTGGCGGTGCTGTAGAGATTACAGTTTCTGGTTCGAGAGAAGTATTGAAAGTAAAATTGGCAGAAGAGGTGGTTGACCCGGATGATATCGAAATGTTGGAAGACTTAATTGTGGCAGCAACCAACGAAGCACTTCGCAAGGTAGAAGAAGCGTCGGCATCTGCCATGTCAAGGTTGACAGGTGGATTGGGCAGTGGAATGCCTGGCATGCCATTTTAAAGAAATTTGGAGAATATAAATGGATTATTACAGTAGTCAGATAAGTAAATTAATTGAAGAATTGTCTAGGCTTCCGGGGATTGGAACCAAGACGGCACAGCGTTTGGCATTTCATATCATTAATATGCCGGAAGAACAAGTAGAACAGTTTGCAGCGACCATGACAAAGGCCAGAAAAGATGTGCGTTATTGCGCGCAATGTTTTACCTTGACGGATCAAGAACTTTGTCCGATATGCAGCAACTCTAAACGAGATTCCAAAACGATTATGGTGGTGGAAACCTCCAGAGATTTGGCAGCTTATGAAAAGACGGGCAAATACAATGGTGTATACCATGTACTTCATGGTGCTATTTCACCAATGCTTGGAATTGGACCGGGAGATATTCGATTAAAAGAACTTATGGAGCGCCTGCAAGGGGATGTGGATGAAGTTATTGTAGCGACCAATTCCAGTCTAGAGGGCGAAACTACAGCTATGTATATCAGCAAACTGATTAAACCAACCGGTATTAAGGTGAGTAGAATTGCCAGTGGAGTGCCGGTAGGTGGTGACCTGGAATACATTGATGAAGTAACTTTACTTCGAGCACTCGAAGGAAGAATAGAACTATAAAACATAGGAGGCAATTATGAACACATTAGAACTCAAGAAGATTGCAAATGAAGTCCGCAAAGGAATCATCACCTCTGTACACAGTGCAAAGGCTGGACATCCGGGCGGTTCTTTATCGGCAGCAGACATCTATACTTACTTGTATTTTG
>JAZRND010000022.1:0-3693 GCA_045648005.1 Faecalimonas sp.
TTCCATAACCTTCGGATCTACTTTATCTTTATATTTTGCTTCAAACTCTTCCCAGGAAGTGTTTACATAATCACTTGCAAGCTCAAGAGTATCCTGAATATCAATCTCGTTCGCACCATCGAAAATTGGTGTAGATACACTGAATCCGAGCGCTCTCGCAGCAAGGCTCAAATGGATCTCTAGAACCTGTCCGATATTCATACGGGAAGGTACGCCCAGAGGATTCAGAACGATATCCAGGGGACGTCCGTTGGGCAGATAAGGCATATCTTCCACAGGAAGTACACGGGAAACTACACCCTTGTTTCCGTGACGACCAGCCATCTTGTCACCTACGGAAATCTTTCTCTTCTGCGCAATGTAAATGCGTACTGCCTGATTTACACCGGGAGACAGTTCATCACCGTTCTCTCTTGTAAACACTTTTGCGTCTACAACAATACCATATTCACCATGTGGTACATGCAGGGAAGTATCTCTTACTTCTCTTGCTTTTTCACCGAAGATTGCGCGAAGTAATCTTTCTTCTGCTGTCAGTTCAGTTTCTCCCTTTGGAGTTACTTTTCCAACCAAAATATCTCCGGCACGTACTTCAGCACCGATACGGATAATACCTCTGTCATCCAAATCTTTTAATGCATCATCACCAACGCCTGGAATATCACGAGTGATTTCTTCCGGTCCGAGTTTGGTGTCACGTGCTTCGATTTCGTATTCTTCGATATGAATAGATGTGTAAACATCATCCTGAACTAATCTTTCACTTAAAAGTACAGCATCTTCGTAGTTGTAACCTTCCCAAGTCATGAAACCAATGAGTGGGTTCTTACCAAGAGCCATTTCACCATTTGCAGTAGAAGGACCATCTGCAATAACTTGTCCTTTTTCTACCTTTTCACCTTTAAATACAATCGGTTTTTGGTTGTAACAGTTGCTCTGGTTACTACGCAAGAATTTAGTCAATTTATAGTTTTTCTTTGTTCCATCTTCATGTTTAATAATGATTTCCGTTGAAGTGGCGCGCTCTACCACACCTGCTTCTTCTGCAACCACGCACACGCCTGAATCTACAGCCGCTGTATTTTCAATACCTGTACCGATAACCGGTGCTTCTGTAATCATAAGCGGAACTGCCTGACGTTGCATGTTAGAACCCATAAGCGCACGAGTCGGGTCGTCATTTTCAAGGAATGGAATCAGTGCAGTCGCTACAGAGAATACCATCTTTGGTGACACATCCATGTAGTCAAATGCTGTTCTTTCGTATTCTTGAGTTTCTTCACGATAACGACCTGATACGTTCTTATGAATGAAGTGTCCCTCTTCATCTAACGGTTCACTTGCCTGTGCTACGTGATAGTTATCTTCTTCATCTGCTGTCATATATACAACTTCTTCTGTAACAATCGGATTTTTCGGATCTGTTTTGTCAATCTTACGATATGGGGCTTCCACAAAACCATATTCGTTAATTCTTGCATATGTTGCAAGAGAGTTGATAAGACCGATGTTTGGACCTTCAGGCGTTTCAATCGGACACATTCTTCCGTAGTGAGAATAGTGAACGTCACGCACCTCGAAACCGGCTCTATCTCTTGACAAACCACCAGGACCGAGCGCTGATAAACGTCTCTTGTGGGTCAACTCACCAAGAGGGTTGTTCTGATCCATAAATTGTGACAACTGTGAAGAACCGAAAAATTCTTTCACTGCTGCAGTTACCGGTTTGATGTTAATGAGTGATTGTGGAGAAATTCCTTCCAAATCTTGAGTTGTCATTCTTTCACGAACAACTCTTTCCAATCTTGCCAACCCGATTCTATATTGATTTTGCAATAATTCACCCACTGCACGGATACGTCTGTTACCCAAGTGGTCAATATCATCATCTGTTCCCATACCATATTCCAAATGAATATTGTAGTTAATAGATGCCAAAATGTCTTCTTTTGTGATGTGCTTTGGAATCAAATCAGCAATATTCTTGCGAATTGCATCTTTTAATTCATCAATATCACCTGCTGTTTCTTCTAACAAGCCTGCTAATACAGGATAAAATACAGGTTCTGTCACACCTACTTCTTGTGGGTCAATATCTACCACTGCACGTAAATCCACCATCATGTTAGAAAGAACTTTGATATTGCGTTCTTCCCCTTGAATCCACACATATGCTACTGCTGCGTTTTGGATTTCTTCTGCCTTTTCTTTGGTTAATTTTTCACCTTTTTCAGCAATAACTTCGCCTGTAACAGCACTTACAACATCTTCTGCCAAGACTTGTCCTGCAATACGATATTTGAAGGCTAACTTTTTATTGAATTTATAACGTCCTACTTTTGCAAGATCATAACGTCTTGGATCAAAGAACATAGCAGTAAGAAGACTTTCTGCACTATCCACTGCAAGTGGTTCACCCGGACGAATTTTTTTGTATAACTCTAATAAACCTTCCTGATAATTTTCAGCAACGTCCTTTCCAAAGCTTGCCAAAATCTTTGGTTCTTCACCGAACATTTCAAGGATTTCAGCATTGGTTCCAACACCTAATGCACGAATAAGCACAGTGATCGGAACTTTTCTTGTTCTATCCACACGAACCCAGAACACATCATTGGAATCAGTTTCGTACTCTAACCATGCTCCACGATTTGGAATTACAGTAGAAGAAAATAATTCTTTACCAACTTTGTCGTGTCCGATTGCATAGTAAATACCTGGAGAACGAACCAACTGACTTACAATAACACGCTCTGCACCATTGATTACAAAAGTACCTGTTTTGGTCATGAGCGGTAAGTCTCCCATGAAAATTTCATGTTCGTTAATTTCGTCTGTTTCTTTATTATAAAGTCTAACCTTTACCTTTAAAGGTGCAGCATAAGTTGCGTCGCGCTCTTTGCACTCCTCGATTGTATACTTCACATCATCTTCGCATAAAGTAAAATCTACAAATTCCAAACTTAAATGACCGCTGTAATCAGCGATTGGTGAGATGTCTGCGAATACTTCTTTTAATCCAGTGTCCAGGAACCATTGATAAGAATCCTTCTGCACTTCGATCAAATTAGGCATCTGCAAAACTTCTTTTTGTCTGGAATAGCTCATACGCGAACTTTTTCCGCTTTTGATTGGATGAATTCTGTTTTTCTCCATTGACGTTTCACTCCTCGTCTCTATATTTTTGTGGTATTTTTGCACAAATAACGCACAATACTCCACAATAGTGCAAATTAAAATGTATCATAGAATTGTCAAGGTGTCAACTAATTTTTTGTAAAAAATGTCAAAAAAAGAGTTGTACATGTTTTATGTACAACTCTTTTATCATTTTTCATCCTGTAACAGAATTATTTCAATGTAACTTCTGCACCTTCAGCTTCTAATTTAGCTTTGATTTCTTCAGCTTCTGCTTTAGAAACGCCTTCTTTGATTACCTTTGGAGCGCCGTCTACAACGTCTTTAGCTTCTTTTAATCCAAGTCCTGTGATTTCACGAACAACTTTGATTACTTTAACTTTAGAAGCTCCTGCTGATGTTAATTCTACATCAAATTCATCTTTTTCTTCAGCTGCTGCTGCTTCACCAGCACCTGCTGCTGCAACTACAACACCTGCTGCTGCAGATACACCAAATTCTTCTTCACATGCTTTTACTAAATCGTTTAATTCTAATACTGATAATTCTTTGATC
>JAZRND010000023.1:0-8107 GCA_045648005.1 Faecalimonas sp.
GTGACAGATATTGATTGCTTAATACAAAATATACGTTATTATGACGTGAAGCTTGATCTTGGAAACAGTAATACAGATTATGCTGTAGAAAATGGAGTTATTTACAACAAGGATAAGACAGTTGTTTATGCTTGTGATACAGAGCAGACTGGCAAATATGTAATGCCAAATACAGTTACGACTATTTCAGAAGGCGCATTCATGGAGTGTAGCTTTAGTGAAGTTGTGGTATCTGAAAATGTATCGGAGATTGTGTACAACGCATTTGCTTACAGCATGGAATTAGAAAAAGTAGTTTTACCTAATAACTTAAAAGGAATCTCTGAAGCAGCGTTTTCAGATTGTGAAAAGTTAGTGGAAGCAGAACTTCCGGCGACTTTGGAAACTTTGGAAACAGGAGCATTCCAAAGGACGGCAGTGAAGAAAGTAAATCTTCCAAGTACGCTTAAGGAAGTGGGATATTTTGCATACAGTGAATCTGATGTGGAAGAATTGACTATAGCTGAAGGCGTAGAAACTATTTGGAATGCCGCATTCTATATGACAAAGGTTAAGAATGTTGTTTTACCAAACAGCTTGACTTATATGGGTGGTGAGGTGTTTGCCGACACACCACTAGAAACAGTGACAATAGGAACTGGGTTAGATTCCATTGCTTTGCGAACTTTCAGCGGAACAAACTTAAAAACGGTTATTCTGCCAGAGAACATTGCAGAAGTAGGCTATTATGCTTTTGCAGGCTCTACATTGGAGGAAGTTATCTTTGAAAGAGAGGACGTTTACATTTTCGAAGGAGCCTTCTTTAATTGTCCGTTGAAAGAGATTGATTTAAAGAATGGAGTAATCGCCATTGAAGATTATGCGTTCTATGGAACAGACATAGAGAGTGTGGTCATTCCGGATAGTGTTACAGATGTAACCTATATGTCTTTTGCAGAAAGCAAGAACCTGTTATCCATTTCACTTCCGGAAGATTTGGAAACAATTGACGGAACAGCATTTGATGGAACTGCATGGTGGGAGGCACAGCCGGACGGAGTCGTTTACCTTGACAATTATTTATATGGTTATAAAGGTGCGATGCCAGAAGATACAGAGATTACAGTAAAAGAAGGAACCACTTTGATTGCGAATTACGCATTCGATGGAGAGATGAATCTAAAATCATTACATCTTCCAAAATCTCTGAAAAACATAGGAGAAAGCGCTTTCCATGGATGCTTTGGATTGGAAACAATCACTGTGGATCCAGAAAATGAATATTATTCAACCAATGCAGAGAATACCGTTTTGTCTGACCGAGACGGACATGATGTTTGGAAAAAAATTAAAGAATTTATTCAAGTGGATACTTGTGGATATGTAGCATATGGATCTTCTAAAGAGGAATGGTTCGCAAATGCGCCTGAACAGGGTTATTATCCTTTTTACGTCGGATATGTTGATGGCTCGAATGGATATATAGATATGTCAATTACAGCAGATATGATATCTGGATTCGATAGTACGGTATCTGGTTGGGGAACCATTACATTCCATATAGGCAAATTTAGTGTTGAGTATTATCTTTACGTATACCCACCTGTTTTCACGGGTTTTGTACTTGAAAAATTGCCAAACAAGACAGTTTACGATTTGAACCAAAGCTTTAGACCAGCAGGATTAGTATTCAAGGGAATCCTAGATGATGGAAGATCAGTAGAAATTACAGATTATGAACTTTCTGGATATGATCCAATCCAAGTTGGCGTACAAACGATTACTCTTTCTTATGAAGACTTCGAAACTCAATTTAATGTAGAAGTTAAGGATGATAATATTACGTATGTTGACAATACAAGTCAAGAAGAAGTGAAAGTAGAAGTAAGTGCTCCAAAAGAAGCAATTGAAGCAGGGGCAACGTTGATTGTAGAAGAAAAAGAACTTACTAACATTCAAGATGTAGAAGTTCCGGAAATCTTTGAGGAAGACAATTCCCTGATTTTCGACATCCGCTTTGAGAAAGAAGAAGTTGAAGTACAACCGACAGAAGCAGTTACGGTATCCATCCCTGTTCCGGCAGGAATTGACGGAAGAAACTGTAGAGTTTATCACTTGAAAAATGGCGAAAGCGAAGACATGAATGCTTCATATGTGGATGGATTCTTGGTATTCATAACCACTCATTTTAGTTATTACGGATTGGTAGAATTACCGGGGGTATCCATTAGTGGTACAATCACCAGTGCAAATACAGCAGGAACAGTTACTGTTAAATTGTTCAAGGGAGAAGAAGAATACCAGAGCATTCAAGCCACAAATGGTGAATACAACTTCACAAATGTATTGGATGGAACTTATACCATTACAGTATCTAAAGCGAACCATGTAACTCGTACTTATGAGGTTACAGTGGGTGAAGACTCTGTAGTTCAAGATGTAAAAGTGCAACTAATAGGAGATGTCAATGGTGACAATAATGTCAACTATGGTGATATGCAAAGAATTTATCAACACATCAGCACAGATAATAAAGTTACAGGATATGAACTGATTGTGGCAAATGTCAATGGTGACAACAATGTCAACTATGGAGATATGCAAAGAATTTATCAACACATCAGTACAAGTAATAAGTTGTTTTAGAAAGTAGAAAGGGTGAGATTCGAAAGAATCTCACCCTTTTTCTTATGAATGCGTAGAAGGGATATTTTATAAACAAAAGAACCGTAATGGGCATTGCAAAAGAAAACTGTATATGATAGAATGAAAAAGAGTATGGGAAGATGGGCGAAGTTTCAGAAGACGCACTGAACAAGGGACATACGAGAAAAGAGGAGCGAGTATATGCTTGACAAGATAAAAGACAAGCTACGTTTTGCAGACATTGTATTTTTAGCCACGCTTTTTTTGACTGGCGGATTTAATGAGTATGTTTCGTGTTTTCTAAATGTCGCCATTTCGATTTATTTTTTGACGAGAGTCTTTTCGAAAAAAAGAATTGAGATTCGAATCAATGCTTTTTCATTGGCAATCATGGCAATATGTCTGTTTTATGGACTCACCTGTTTTTGGGCCACTGATTCTGGAATGGCATTTATTGGATTTTTAAAGTACTTACCTATAGGATTATATCTGATTTTATTATGGCAAGAGAAACCGAAAAACGAAGTCTTGGACATCGTTCCATATTTTGCAGTGGTATTAGTTTTGATTTCTGCCATAGGAGCACAGATACCAGCTTTGAAAGCATTTTTTGTAGTAGCAGAAAGATTTGCCGGTGTTTTTCAATATCCAAATACCTTTGCATTGTTTTTGCTCATTTGCGAATTATTGTTGTTACAAAAAAGTAAATTGAAAGTAGTCGATTACATTTCCATTTGTGTATTAATTGGTGGAATTTTATATACCGGAAGTCGAACTGTATTTCTTTTATTTTTAGCTTCTAACTTTGCTATGATTCTTTTGATGGCGAATAAGAAGGTAAGACTTATCTTTGTGGGAGTAATGATAGCATCGGCAATGGCGGTGGCAGTGCTTATGTTTGTATTTAAAGATCATGCAATTATTAATCGCTATTTGAGCATGGATTTCGGCGCAAGCACCCTAGTAGGAAGACTTTTATATGTGGTAGATTCTCTGCCATTGCTTTTAAAGTATCCGTTTGGTATGGGATACATGGGGTATTATTATATACAAAATAGTATTCAGACCGGGCTTTACAATGTTGTTTATATACATAACGATTTTTTACAAATCTTTTTGGATATAGGTTGGATACCAGGACTTTTATTTGCATTTGCTATGGCAGCATTTTTCTTCAAAAAGTCGGTATCGCTGAAAAGGAAGTTGATAGTTGGCACGTTCTGTTTGCACACACTATTTGATTTTAATTTGCAATTTGTTGCAATGTTTTTCTTCCTTATTATACTAGTGGATTGGAATGAGGGAAAAACAAAGACTGTCAAAGTTACAAGTTGGTTAAAAGGAACAGTGGTTGCAATGGCCGTTTTGAATTTATATATGGCAACAGCCCTCTTATTTGCTCACTATGAGCAATTGGAAATAGCAAACACAATGTATCCATACAATACACGTAATTCACTGAAGATGATGGAAGAAGAGTCGGAGTTGAAATATGCGGCAAAAATAGCGGATAAGATTATTAAGCAAAATGATACATATTTTGCACCGTATAGTGTAAAAGCAAAGTATGCATATACGATAGGGGACTTCGAACAGGTAATCATTAATAAGAATGCTGCGATTTCTCGGTATCCTTTTAAATATACGGAACACAAAGAATATTGCGTAATGCTTATTAATGGCATAACCCTATTTGCAGAGCAAGGTGATGAAGCAAGTATAAATATATGTAATCAAGAAGTTCTCGCCACATATGAAAAATTAGAAAGTAACAAAACGCGTTTAAGTGCATTGGGTCGAAGAATTGAAGAACAGCCAACACTAGAGTTTTCAGACAGTGTTTTAGAATATATTAACAAGTTGAAGAAGGCGACTGAATGATGAAAAAGAAGACAAAGATAATATGCTTTTGTGTTGTGGGACTCGTTTTGATTGGCGTTATTGTAGGCGTTGTTCTCTGGGCACAACCCAAGAAAGAAATTGCGATATATGATAAATCAGGTGAATTGATTGCAAAACTTCAAAAGAATTATGAGTTGGACCAATTTAAAATTCCTTATTGTGATGTGGCAATTTCGGAAGCGACGCAGATTATTGCAGCAAAGAATGAGTGCAGTTTAAAAGAAGCGAAGTCACTTTTATGGAAAAATGAATACAGCATTTATACATATTTTGATAACAACGTGCAGACAGCACTTTACATGGCCTGCAATCCTTACAATGATCGATTTGATTGTGGCGCAGCTGCAACAGATTTGGAAGGAAATATAGTTGCCGCATATGGTCATGGCGTAAAAACAGATGATGTGAATTATGCCATGAATTTGAAATCTCCGTACTCCGCATTTAAGCCGTTGAGTGTGTATATGCAAGCTATTGAGCAAAATCTTATTCATTGGTCAAGTGTGTACGAGGATTCGGCGTATAAACAGATAGAAGCGTCGGATGGAACAAAAAGAGATTGGCCGGCAAATGCAAATGGAGAGTATAAAAATGCAGATGTAACTATTTATGAAGCTGTCAGACGGTCGTTAAATACAGTAGCTGTGAAATGTCTTAAGGATGTAGGAGTAAAGAATTCCATTTCGTTTTTAAAAGAAAAATTTGGAATGTCCTTGTTATCCGAACAGTACACCGCCACAATTTATGACGAAGAAGAAATCATCGGAAATATTGCATTGGGATATTTGAAAGAAGGCGTTACGCCAATCGATATGGCAGGGTATTACCAAATATTTTCCAATGGTGGAAAATATGAAACACCAAGAGCGGTCGATAAGATTTGCGATGCAGAAGGCAAAGATATTTATACTAGAAAATATGCATCCAAAGAAGTAATTAATCCACGAACTTCAGATATTATGAACAAATTGTTGCAAGGGGTGACAAAAACCGGAGGTACTGGTGTGGAAGCCTATTGCGAAAATGTAGAAGTGGCAGGAAAAACGGGGACGGGAGACGGAAATCAAGATAATTGGTTTGTAGGTGTCACGCCAGAGTACAGTTGTGCTATCTGGCATAGTAAAAACTATAAAAATATGGCACCGGTGCTGTTTTCTCGAACAATGAATACGGTACATTTAAAGAATGCGAAGTTGAAAGACAATTTTGGACTTCACTCTAGCTTGAAGAAATATATTTATTGCGAAGAGAGTGGAATGGCGTTTAGCACAAACTGTACCACAGTCCAAAAAGGATATTATGTTTCAGGCACGGAACTTGAAAAGTGCAATAAACATTAATATATATCATAAAGGAGGAGACTTAAATGAAAGCTTTGAAAAAAGCAACGGCAGTACTTTTGGCAGCAGTGATGCTTCTGTCTATGGGTGTGAACGGAAATATTGTTGAAGCATCTGATAGTGTAGAGTACCCAGCATTAGTACTAAATCAGGAAACCAGCATTTTGAATGAAATGGGTTATGAGACCACTTGGTTTTCATTTACACCAGAGCAGGACGGTTATTATTGTTTCAAGTCATTAGCAACGATACAGGCAATTGACCCTAAAATAACGTTGTATAATGGCCAACCGAGTCCAGGCTCATATTTGGCACAAGATGATGATGGAGGTCCGAATTGGAATTTTTCTATGAGCCACTATTTGGAAGCAGGCGTAACGTATATATTAGAAGTGTATACAAGACAAGCCGGGTCTTTTAACATTGTTGTGGTAGAATCTCAAATTAAGAGTATCGAATTTGAACCAGTTTCTATTATTGAAGAGAGCATGGGATATTATGTGAATCAAGGAACTGAATACGAATACTATCATTACAACAACTGGGTGTCCCAAATACAGTATTCGGTAACGCTGAAAAATAATGCCGTAGTAAGTGGAACAGGTACCTATGTGGAGTATAATGGAGAAAGATATCGGATAGATGTTACAGATACTCAATATAATGAACATTGGTATGTGGGAAATACCTATTCTGTAACGGCAACAGTAGGTGGAGTTGAAGGAATTATTCCAGTTACAATTGAGGAAACACCGGTGCAGAGCATAGAGATTGAGCCGATTGAGATTGTGGAAGGTACATTGGGATGGCAAACAGGTTCTTACTGGGATTATAGTTGGAACCATGCAGTAGATTATACTATTACCATGAAAGATGGGACGGTCATCAATGGCGTCAATGGACAACCATTTTCGTATAATGGTACTAGGTATGATTGGAATGCTTGTATGTTTGATGAACAAAGTGCCGAAAACCCTTGGTTAGTAAATAATACATATACCGGAAAAGTGAAAATAATGGGCTACGAAAAAGATGTTGAGATTTCTATAATTGATACACCTATTAAAAAAATAGAAGTAGCACCTATCTATCTTATAGAAGATGAAGATGGTTACCTTTATAACCAAGGAACAGAGGATGAATATTTCCGTTACGATTGGACTGGACATATAAATTTTACAATTGAATTTGAAAATGGTCAAATAGCTAGTGGAAGTACTGGCTTTGGTTCAGATGCAACAGTAGAATACGATGGTCAACTTTATTGGGTTTCAGAATACGCATCTGATAATCAAAGTGCAACCACTCCATGGACACTTGGGAACACATATACTGGAACTATTAAAGTTCTTGGGTATACTCAAGAAGTTCAAGTAAGTATTATAGATACTCCGATTAAGAGCATGACAGTAGAGTCGGTGTCTATTAAACCAGGAACAAATTCGTCTTATATGAATGGATATTGTCATTACTATTGGCATAACAACCTCAACTATACTATTGAGTTTCTAGATGGCACCAAGGTTAGCGGAAACAATGGAAATGGTTTCTACTATAACGGAAGATATTATTCGATTTCTTCTGCATACAAGGATACTCAAAGCGTAGAAACTCCTTGGGAAGAAGGAAATACCTATACCGGAACCATCAATGTTCTTGGGTATCAAAAAGAAGTATCGATTACTATTGAAGAATCACCAGTAGAAACCGTTGAATTTGAACCGATTGTTTTGAAAGAAAATTTCGGTGGATGGTATCAAGAGCAAGGAACTCCGAATGAGTGGTTTTTATATTCATCATGGTATTATGAACTGAAATACACCATTACTTTGAAAGATGGAACAACAGTTAAAGGAACTGGACCATGGGTGTACTTGGAGGATTACTCGTGTAGTATAAGTACAGCAGATAATCAGAACGCGGAGCATTGGTATGTAGGAAATACATATACGCCAACAGTGTATATATTTGGAAAAGCATATACGGTTCCTGTTTCTATCTGCGAAACAGGAAGTGCAGATGGTTTTGAGTATCTGATTCAGGATGAGACGGCTATCATTATCAGTTGCGATTCTGAAGAGACAAATCTGACGATTCCGTCTACTTTAGGAGGATATCCGGTAGTCGCTATCACAGACCTTACCGGGGCTATGGATACAGTACAAGAGTTGACCATACCTGATTCGGTTACAATGCTTTCAGCAGGTCTCTTTGATTGGAACGACGTGCTTGTGAAAGTA
>JAZRND010000024.1:0-87779 GCA_045648005.1 Faecalimonas sp.
AGTGTCTTCTCGTACACCTTCTGGTGTATCTGGCCATTTTCCTTTCCTATACAATTCAACACATTTTCTTTTAAACTCATAAGAGTAACGCATAAAAAGACCCTCCTTACTGGTTCGGTCCAGTAAAGAGGGTACATATCAAACTCGAAGTGCTTTTTTAGTGTGTTGATTAGAACTTATCCTAATAATTCTATTACCATTTCTCTATTGAAAACAACTTGTTTCACATGATTTGCTTCAATTTGGTATAGCGTATGTGCAGCAATATGTTCAGCAGCTTGTTCCAAGTCACGAATACCAGTAGAGGATTGGTATTTATGAACGATCGCGTCAACTGCTTCAGGTGTAATTATGCATTCATCACTCCGAAGACTCATGCGCTTCAGAACTTTCGGGAGAGCAAAATCAGAAAAGATGATTTCCTTTTCCTCCATTGTATAATCCGGAATATCAATCACGGCGAAACGGGACATCAACGGTGCGCTGATTTTATTTTTGTCATTGGCGGTTGCAATTGGATATACACCCATGGTCGGAATCATACATTCCATATAATTATCGGTGAAACCAAGATTATCTAAAAGTGTTAGGAGCACATCTGCTGGGTTTCCGTTCCCTTTCCCGGAAGCGGCTTTGTCCAATTCATTGATAATGAAAACAAGATTAGATTCTCCAGCCATGGAGAAAGCTTCCATAATAATCCCAGGTTTGGCATTGGAATAAATGCGTGAACTTCCCGTTAACTGTTCTGGGTCATTAATCGAACTCATATCAAGCGTTGTCCACGGAAGTTTTAAAATTTTGGCTACTGCGTAGGCCACTTGGGATTTTCCTGTACCGGCAGGTCCTGCAAGAAGGAGCCCATATGCAGGCAAAGTGTGCGTACGATTGATTTGTATAATCGTTTCAATGATTCTTTGTTTTACCTTTTCCATACCGTACAATTCTTCATCCAGAATCCTGCGAGCTTCTATTGGATCGATAGATTCAAAATAATCATTTTTCCATTGAATGTTCATCATAATTGAGAGGGCGCGTTGTGCATGGCGACGTTCTTCTTGTGTGACTTCGTGAGAACGGGCTACAGCAAGATTGCGTCTTGCCCACAGGCGGATATTATCTGGAATTGTTTTTCCTGCGCAAGTTATGAAATCAGAAATGCTTTGTATGCTAGTCAATTTCATGTCATCTCCAGTCTCATCCATATCATCTGCTTCTGTATCGTTCTCCGGAATAGAACTATTGAGTAATCGTTCAATCATAAATTGCAAGAAACCATCTTTGGCAGAAAGTTTTGAGCTATCTCCAAAAGCTGTTTCTTGAATTTTATATACAGCATATCCATCTTCGCGGTTCGCACCGGATAATTGAACATGAATATGATTTTCTCCCAACCAGCGAAGAAGACTTATAAACCTGGAATCGATTTTTAGAATATCAGCGCAGTTTGTTTCTCCGTTTATTTTAAACTCGAAAGTCGTACGTTTCATTGGATTGGTAAAGATACCATAAGAAACGGAATCCCATTGTTTGTCTTTATTATCTATGAGAAGTATTGGATTTTCCGGAGAAGGGGTACTTACATTAGAATGAAATGCAGTGTATGTACATTCGGAAATGGTATTCTCATTAGAGGCATGTTTGAAATCATAAACAGGCATTAGTCATTACTCCTTTGTAAAAAATAAGTTGTTGTTATCATAACACAATATGAGCTAAAAAAGAAGTTGGCAATGAAATTACTTTATAAAAATATATCTAAAAAACAAAAAAGGGAATTAGATTTATAGACAAAACTTACAATATAAACACATACATGACTACAAAATGGCAGATGCTTCCTCCCATCACAAATAAATGAAAAATCTCATGAGAGCCAAAGGCTCTATGTTTCTGATCAAACATAGGAAGCTTTAGCGCATAGATTACACCGCCAATGGTATAGATAATTCCGCCGGCCAAGAGCCAACCGAAAGCACCGGCAGACAAGGCGTCCAAAAGTTTCGAGAAAGCCAGTACGCATGTCCAGCCCATTCCAATATAGAGTAATGACGAAAACCATTTCGGACAATTTATCCAAAAAGCTTTTATGATAATACCGATGATTGCTATGCTCCAAACAATACATAGTAGAGTGATACCGATCAGTCCTTTTAATTCAAGAAGGCAGATGGGAGTGTAGGTACCGGCAATCAGTATGAAAATCATCATATGGTCAAATTTCTTTAATAGGCGATTGACAGATTCCGATATATCCAAAGAGTGATATAATGTGCTTGCCGCATACAGTAAAATCATGCTCAACAAGTATATGGACAAAGATATAAGATATAGTTTACTTGGCTCTTTCCATGCTTTTAAAAGTAATGGAACTCCTGCGAATATTGCCATTAACATTCCGATACAGTGTGTTATAGCGCTTCCGGGTTCCTTAAGGTGTTTTCTTTTCATAATCAAGCCCCTTTCAAATAAATTTTCAAACCTTAATATGTAGTAATTGAAACTACATATAATATATACATATATTACAACAAGGGGCAAAAGAATGCAACAACTTATTTTTCTGTTTGCCATCAGGGGAACAAGTTGACGACATAAAGGCAAACATTATATAATGACTTGGAAATGAAAGGAATGATTTCATGAAAAGGATTTGTGCTTATATACTGATTTTTATATTGTTGTTATTACATACAGGTTGCGGGAAAAAAGGAGCAGCCGAAACTAGCAATGAGCCTTATGAGGCTCAATTCACAGAACTTGGTATACCACTTAACGATTACTACACAACCGGTTCCATCGAGCGCTGTGCTTGGGACGTGGAAATCTATGAGGACGAACTGTATGTGGCTAGCGGGGACTATGATAACAATAAAGGACCTGTCAATATCTGGAGTTACAGTTTAGAAGAGCGCACATGGAAGGATAGAGGTAACCTTCCAGATGAGCAGATAGAACGGTTTTATATTTTTAATAACAAGCTTTATACTCCGGGAAGTGATCCGCAGGGTTCATGGCAGTATGGGAATTATTATTGTTGTGAAGATGGGAAATGGACAACAAAAAACACCTTGCCGGGAGGCATACACAATTTTGATTTGGTTCAATTTGAGGGTAAATTGTTTGCTGGGTTAGGTGTGGAACCAGGAAAAGCACCGGTAGTGATGAGCGAAGATGAAGAAGAGTGGACACCTGTACATTTTTACAAACAAGATAAAAATATAAGTACCAAAGACAAGGAACTTATCAGGGTATACGATTTTTTTGTATTAGATGATACCTTATATGCTTATTTGTATTTAGCTTCAGATGCAGGTGCCGAGAGAGAACTGTATCGGTTTGAAAACGGGAAATTTGTTTATTATAGTGAATTGCCTTCTAAATTTACAGGCAAAAGAAATATGTATGTACAGATTAATCAGAAGGTTGAATTTAAAGGAAAACAGTATATTGCCACGAGAAATCTTTATGTTACTGATGATATGAAAACCGCGAAACTTTGCGATTTGAATAAAAAGGTTGTAGTAACTGATTTGAGAGTTGTAAAGAATAAATTATATGTGCTTGCTAATGAAAGTATCACAAAGGAAGATGGAAGTGAACAATTTAAAATTTCCATATTTGAAAGTAAGGATGGCAAAGTGTTCAATGAGAAATGCTATTTTTATTATACGGTACCGGCGTTGAGTTTCACCTATGGAAAAGATGCTTTTTATTTTGGTATGGGATATGGAATTCAGGCGCAGAAAGAATATGAAAGAAATGGTATGATTTTGGAAGTGAAAGAAAAACAATAAGGTCTTCTTTGTTGGAAAATTTTTGGAAATAGGTTATACTATCCATAGCGTTACACACAGTACGGAGGAAATGAGATGAAATATATATCTTTTGCAATTCCATGCTACAATTCAGAAGAATATATGGAAAAAGCAATCGAGTCCATTTTAAAGGGCGGCGAGGATGTTGAGATTATTATTGTAAATGATGGCTCCAAGGATGGCACTAGCGAAATTGCAAAGCGCTATGCAGAGCAATACCCAACAATTGTAAAAGCGATAGATAAAGAAAATGGCGGTCATGGTGATGCAGTGAATACGGGGTTACAACATGCTACAGGACTCTATTTTAAAGTAATAGACAGCGATGATTGGGTTGATGAAGAAGCTTACAAGAAGATATTGCAGACACTTCATGAACTTGTAGAAAAGAACCAAATGGTAGATATGTTAGTGTCTAATTATGTGTATGAAAAGGTGGGCGCAAAACATAAAAAGGTGATTCATTATAGAAATGTTATGTCGCAAAATCGTGTCGTGACATGGGGGAATATGGGCCATTTCCGGATTGGACAATATATTTTGATGCATTCTGTAATGTATCGCACAGAATTGCTAAAGGCATGTGGCTTACAATTGCCAAAGCATACGTTTTATGTAGATAATATTTATGTATATTACCCACTACCATATGTGCAGTCATATTATTATTTAGATGTGGATTTCTATCGATATTTTATCGGGCGCGATGGTCAATCTGTGAATGAGAAAAATATGATTAAACGAATTGACCAGCAGCTATTTGTTACTAAAACAATGATTGACATGTATGACATGGACCAGATTTCTAACCAGAGATTGCGGGAATATATGATAAACTATTTGGAAATCATGATGACAGTTTCATCGATTATTGCCATTCGTTCCAAGAATCCTGAAAACTTGGAGAAAAAGAAAGAGCTATGGACATATTTGAAAAATGCAGATGAAAAGGTGTATCGAAAAATAAGATATAGCTTTTTGGGACAAGGTATGAATCTGCCGGGCAAAGTTGGAAGAACGATATCTTCTTGGGGATACCGATTGGCAAATATAATTTTTGGATTTAATTAGAATAAAAAAGTAGTGCCAAGCAATACTATTACAAAAAAAGGAGATTTTGTTATGGGTATTGAATTTCAAGACAGTCAAACCAAAATTAATTTGATGAAAGCCTTCGCGGGTGAAAGTCAAGCTAGAAACAGATATACTTTTGCAGCAGAAGAGGCAAGAGATCAGGGATTATATGCCATACAACAGATATTTTTGTTTACAGCGGAACAGGAGAGGGCTCACGCAGAGAGATTTTATGATTTGTTAGGGAAGTTATCCGGACAAACCATAGAAATTTGTGCTGGTTTTCCAGTTGACAAGCAGGACACTTTAGAAGGTTTGCTTGACGCAGCACAACACAATGAATACGAAGAAGCAGATGATGTGTACTTGGCATTTGGAGAGAAAGCTAAAGAAGAAGGCTTTATGGAAGTGGCTTCTGCTTTTTTACAGATTGCAGCGATTGAGAAGGTTCATGGGAATCGTTTTGGCCAAATCTCGAAGATATTGAAAGATGGTACGTATTTTGAAACACCAGAAAACGAAAAGTGGATGTGCCTAAATTGTGGTTACATTCATACCGGTAAAAAAGTACCTGGCGTATGCCCTGTCTGCAGACATGAAAAAGGGTATTTCATTCCTTTGGATTTAGCTCCGTATTATAGTCCGGAATTTTAGAAAAATAACAAGGGGCTGTTGCATTAACGAATAAAAATTCGTGAGTGTGGCAGCCCCTTTGTTGTTTATAAGGTTTTCATCCAAGCTTCGATCTTTGGAGTAATGAGGTCATAACCTACAGTAGATAGATGTTGCCCGTCTACATAAGCTTTTCCAGCAGCTTTATTTTCTTCCACATCCAAGTCACTGTCAAAATAAACTTTCAAACATGGGTTGAGAGGGCAACCTTCCCACAAGTCCAGGTAAGGGATTCCCCATTTTTTACAAATTTCTATCGCCTTTAAAAAGAACATTCTTCTTTTATTTGTCTCGGTATAATTATTTGTTACACCCATTTTTTGAGCTACGATAAATCCGATTTTGGTGTTAGGATAATAGGTAATTGCTTTGTAAAAAAGAGTTTCGCAGGCGCCGCAAAATGTAGTGTCATCATAGTTTCCGCTAAAGTCCATTGGATCCACTGTTCCAAAACGAACCGGGTCCGGATATATCAAATCTGCGTCATTAGTTCCGCCTTCTAATATCAGATAATCCAATGTTGGGAACTGCTTATGAATTTCATCAATGCTACGGCACACCCAGTGACGAGGTTCTCCGCTGGCGTAATATAATTCAGTGGTGATAGTTCCACCACCTATTCCAAAGTTGTGCCAATCCATATCGTATTTCGTACCGATTCTGTATGCCCATCCTCTATATGGTTTTGGTTCTGTAGTCGCATGGCAGATACTGTCTCCGTCAAATACTACGGTTTTGTTTTTTAATACATCACAACACATAATAATTTTTCCTCCCTTTATTTGTCAGTATTATAGGTCCGCACCGGGACACCATTTACTTCTACTTGGTCGTTGATCTCAATGACAAGGCATTGTCTTCCATCGACGATTTTGGTTTCTACAAGATCCGCCCTTTCAGGGTTAACTTTAATTACCACATCAGGTGTTTGGATACTGAATTTTCTTGTTTCAGCAATATTGCTAATTAGAAATTCAGTTTGTTCTCCGGCAAGGTGATCAAAATTTTGGTCAAATGTCTCAATTCGTTCATCTGTAATCCCGCTGTTGGATAATAAACGTTTCATTTCGGGTTTGGTTAGCACCGGCGGTTCCGGGGAAGTTTTCGCTTCTTCAATCATTTCATTTAGACCATCATGTATGTTTCTTATTACATCATATTCACATTCGTCGCCTAATGTATTTAACACCACAGAATGGAAGGTGTTCTTTTGGCTTTTAGCAGACATTGGAAACGCACAGCCAAGCACGTTTTCTATAAATTCCGGTTGCAAATCTTCTGGTTGTTTCGATGAGTAGAGAATGCTATGTATATCTGTGCTCCTGTCATGAAATGCAGGAAATAAAAATCCTTTCATCGGAGGCTCAATAAGCCAATCGCGAATGCGATTTTCTACTTGATTGGTTTCTGGGTTATAACAAAGACCTTCCTTTGATAATTGCACCGGACAGATGCTACAAAGTAGGTATTCAAACACTTCGTCAGAAGCGTCAAACATTTCACTCCCATCGGTAGCTTTTCCAGGTATATCGTAGGCTACATGAATGAGAATAATATAATAATTCTCACCGTAGTTGTAATAGTCAATGACCTTTTGGAAAAATTGTTCAGTCAAACGATCATCTTGTAATTTGCTGTTGCGTAGCTTTAATAAGAAGTTTTGTGTACCGTCCGGCATTTCTTGTTCCAAGGGGAATTCCATGTTTATTAGGTGTTTCCCAACAGTGCCGGAAAGCGTTTGTTTGAAGATAGTCAAATATTTGAAAATTGCTTCATCTGGCAAGGATAAAAAAGCGTCTTTGGATTGTGCTACTATTTCTTTGTTTCCATTTACATAGCAACCGCAAATGCGAGTAATGGAACAGCTTTCTGGTTTGTATTGTTTTCGAATTTCGAGAATTTCTCTTTTATTCATAAGTTTACGCCTCACTTCTTTTGTCTGAAGTCATCATAACACAAAGAGAGCTTATTTACAATCTTTCGCAGAGGGTGAATTGGGAATTATAGCGAAAAAAAGAAGGCGTTTGATAAAAAAGAAAAAGGCGTAATATAATGAAATAAGCAAAAACAGAGGGGCTTTTTATGCCAGACCAAAAATTAGAAAATATACTAAACCTTGCACTAGATGCGACCGAGGAAGAACGGGATAAATCGTTGGAGTTAAATGTAGGGTATAATCCCATCGAGCGAGAGTGGGATTTAATAGTTAAGTATTCAGGTTCGTTAGAATGTGTCAGGGAACTTGGAGCACAGGTAGTTGAAATGCAGAATGAATTTGCAATTGTAACAATACGCGAGAACTTGATTGACGAGATGACCAATTGTTCAGCGGTGGAATATGTTGAAAAACCAAAGAGACTCTTTTTCCAAATAGAAAATGGGAAAAGGGTTTCTTGCATTCCGCCGGTGCAAACCCCGCCATTGTCTTTGGCTGGAAACGGTGTTTTGGTTGCCATTATTGATTCGGGAATAGATTATGAGAATGAGGTGTTTCGAAACGCAGATGGCACGACACGTATTCGAAATCTATGGGACCAGACAATCTCGGGAAATCCGCCATCAGGATATACGATAGGAACGGAATATAGTAGAGATCAAATCAATGCGGCACTCGTAGCGCCAACTCGGCAGGAGCGACTTCAGATTGTTCCTAGTCAGGATATTTCCGGACATGGAACTTCGGTTGCAGGAATTGTAGCAGGAAATTCAGAAGACTATAGAGGAGTTGCTTTCCAAAGTGAGTTGCTGGTTGTGAAGTTGGGGATTCCGAGAGAGGACGGATTCCCGAGAACAACAGAACTGATACAGGCTCTGGATTATGTAGTAAAAAAAGCATTGGAATATCAAATGCCGGTGGCAATCAATTTGAGTTTTGGAAACACTTATGGTCCACACGATGGCAGCAGTCTTTTGGAGCGATTTCTGGAGGATATCGCAAATATATGGAAAAGTGTTATATGCATCGGGACTGGTAATGAAGGGAATAGTGCGGGGCATTCTTCTGGTGTGCTGGTAGAATCAGAAGAAACCATAATAGAGTTGGCAATACAGCAGAATGAGCCTGCTATCAATGTACAGATATGGAAGGCATATTTTGATTTGGTGGATGTTTCGATCATATCGCCATCAGGAGTTAGGATTGGTCCGATTCAGGAGGTTTTAGGTTCTCGACGGTTTGTGTTAGGGAATACGCAAATTTTGTTGTATTATGGGGAACCGAGCCCTTTTAGTATCGACCAAGAGATTTTCTTGGATTTCTTACCACGAGATGATTACATTGACAGTGGGATTTGGAGAATTATCTTAACACCGAGAGAGATTATAAATGGTGAGTATGCTTTGTGGCTTCCTAGTCAAAGTGTGCTAAACCTAGGCACTGGGTTTTTATTTCCAACCGAAGAGAGGACATTAACGATTCCATCTACTTCTTATCGAACCATAGGAGTGGGTGCATATGACCCACTGACTTTTTCCTATGCAGAGTTTTCGGGGAGAGGACCAGCTGGACCTGGAAGAAGAGCCAAGCCGGATATTGTGGCACCGGGAGTTGATATATTGGCACCTTTACCGAGTGGAACTTTTGCAGAGTTAAGTGGTACTTCTTTTGCCGCGCCTTTTGCCACAGGCGGAGCGGCACTTCTTATGGAGTGGGGGATTGTAAGGGAAAATGACCCGTTTCTGTACGGAGAAAAAGTGAAAGCCTATTTTCAACGAGGAGCAAGACCTTTTGTGGGAATTACGGAGTATCCAAACCCACAGGTGGGGTATGGAGCTTTATGTGTGGAGGAGAGTTTGCCATATTGAGGAGGTGCTGATTTTTATATACACAGCATGGAGCCTATGTTATAATTAAAGAAAAACAAAGGAGGTACATGTTATGGCAACACAATATCATGATAAATTTCCGCTGGCAGACCAGATAGAAGAAATGAAAGACAATCACGCGGCAGCAACAATGTTATTGAAAAAAGAACCCGAAAATGTGCCAACAGTAGAGATGAAGCCGAAAAGGCTGATGGCGTTACTTGTCGGATGCTTTGTAGTACTGTACCTTGTTTGTATGTTGTTGGCGACATTGTTAGTTAAGGATAATTATGAATACAGGTACGGCAAAAATCTAGATGTAGTTCAGGAATACTTGGTGGCTAAATTGGATAAAGCTACAGAGATGAATAATGTGCAAGGCAATTTGAATCATATTTATAACTTGGTAGCAACAGATGAGGAATATGAAAACATTTCAGCCGCCATTTATAATGAAGACGGAAAATTAATCGCAACTACAGGCAGTTTTTTGTGTCTGACTATAGATGAAACAGAAACAGTTTATCTTCCTTTGAATGAATACTTTGAAAAACAAGACATTTTGCGATTAAGAGAGTATGCAAGAGTAAACCAAACTAAATATGTAAATGAAGCATTAGTCGATAAGGAATCGAAAACCTTGGTTTCTTTTCGTATTGAAAGTGCACCTGATTTTGGCGAAAGTATGACGGTTTGGGAATGGAAGCATTCAAAAGCAGATTCCTATGAACAGGATGCATTGATTACAGTCTACCATAAAACCGAAGTACGCGATGTTGTCTATATTCCATATTGTAAAGATGAAAAGGCATATCAGAGATGGCATGAAGATCAGTTTTTGCAGGAGTTTGAGGAGACAGTTGATATTAATGCAAAGTATCCAACAAGAACAAACAAAAGCGAGTTTGCTAAATCCCAAACAGAGGTCATAGAGAAAGTTTCTTATCAAGATGAAGAGGGAGAAACGTCATATTATTATGTTGTAACCCGTGCTACCGGTCATCAGTTGAAGGCAGCAATGGATTTATTGTTTGTGGCATATGTGATTGCATTTGTTGTTATGCTAGTCGGAGTTTTGATAATCATTGGGTGTGGCAATAAATTGAGAATGTGTAAGAGATAACCACTGAACAAGAGGTGATTGTAATGAAGAAAGAGCAATTAGTCAAAATGGCAAAAGAGGCTATGAAATATTCCTATAGTCCGTATTCAGAATATCGCGTAGGTGCGGCCCTTTTATGTGAAGATGGCAGCATTTATACGGGGTGTAATATTGAAAATGCAGGATATTCTTCTACAAATTGTGCAGAGCGTACTGCGTTTTTTAAAGCTGTCAGCGAAGGAAAAAGAGACTTTTTAGCAATTGCAATTTGCGGTGGAAAAGATGGCATTATAGAGGGACTATTTCCACCATGTGGTGTTTGCAGGCAAGTTATGCGAGAGTTTTGTAAAGATGATTTTGAGATTTATCTAATCACAAAGGAGGGCATAGAAACCTATACATTGGAAGAACTGATGCCAGTTAGTTTTAGCCAGGATAATATTAGCAAATAAACAGAAAGACGCATATACTAACCATAATGAAAAATGGTGATTATATGCGTCTTTGTGAGTTGAGAGAGAAAGAAGTTATTAATCTTTGTAGCTGCAAGAGATTAGGTTGTGTCGAAGATTTGATTTTTGACTTGTGTGAAGGGGGTATCCAGGCCCTTATTGTGCCGGAACACACTAAATTCTGTGGCATTTTTGGGAGCGATTGTGAGTATGTTATTCCATTTGAATGCATTAAAAAAATTGGTCAGGATATTATTATGGTAGAAATATCTGAAGAAAAATGCCTGAAAGGTTGCAAAGACTAAAATACATCTGTTAAAATAAAAGGCAAGGATTATTCATAAGGAGGCAAAAGATATGAAATGTCCATATTGCAGTAATGTAGATACCAGGGTTATTGATTCAAGACCGGCAGAGGATCATAGCTCTATTAGGAGAAGAAGATGTTGCGATGAATGCGGAAGACGTTTTACCACTTACGAAAAGGTAGAAACAATTCCTTTAATCGTAATTAAAAAGGATGATAATCGCGAGCAGTATGACCGTTCTAAAATAGAGGGCGGTGTTCTTCGCGCCTGCTATAAGAGACCGGTTTCAGCAGAAGCCATTCAAAAAACTATGGAAAAAATCGAAACAGAGATTTTTAATAGAGAAGAAAAAGAAATTCCGACCAATGTGATTGGTGAGATTGTAATGGAACATTTGAAACAATTGGACGAGGTTGCATATGTAAGATTTGCATCTGTTTACCGCGAATTTAAAGATGTTAATACCTTTATGTCGGAAATAAAGAAGATTTTGGAGAAATAAAAATGAAACTGATTTCATGGAATGTAAATGGCATTCGTGCATGTGTACAAAAAGGCTTTCTAGAGTTTTTTAACGAGGTTGATGCCGATATTTTCTGTATTCAGGAAAGTAAGATGCAGGAAGGACAATTAGAACTTGATTTAGAAGGATATTATCAGTACTGGAATTATGCGGAGAAAAAAGGTTATTCGGGAACAGCTATTTTCACAAAACAGGAACCATTGTCCGTACAGTATGGAATTGGTGTAGAAGAACATGATCACGAAGGACGTGTAATTACTCTTGAATATGAAGGGTTTTACATGGTTACTGTCTATACGCCAAATTCGCAAGATGAACTAAAACGATTGGATTATCGCATGCAATGGGAAACGGATTTCCTTGCATATTTAAAGAAGTTAGAGGAAAAGAAACCGGTGATTTTCTGTGGTGATTTAAATGTCGCACATCAGGAAATTGACCTTAAAAATCCAAAGACCAATCGCAAAAATGCAGGATTCACAGATGAAGAACGTGGGAAATTTTCAGAAGTCATGGAAGCAGGATTTATTGATACATTCAGATATTTTTACCCGGACATGGAAAATATTTACTCTTGGTGGTCATATCGTTTTAGCGCAAGAGCTAAAAACACAGGGTGGAGAATTGATTATTTTTGCGTGTCAGAGGCTTTAAAAGAACACCTTGCAGATGCCAAGATTTTGACGGATATCATGGGTTCTGACCACTGCCCGGTAGAATTGGATTTAAAATAAGCGGAGGAAACGAATGAGAATATTAAGAGAACAATCCATTGCCATCGTAGTAGATTATCAGGAAAAATTACTTCCTGTAATGAATGAAAGCGAGCAATTGATTCATAATTCCTGTATCCTTTTAGAAGGACTAAAAGCGTTGGACATACCAATGGTGGTGACGCAGCAGTACACAAAAGGATTAGGTATGACCGCAGAGGCAATTTTCAATGCAGCAGGCACAACAGAATATATTGATAAGATTGCATTTACAGCCTATGATTCTGTGAAGTGGAAATTGCGAGGGAAGAAATTTGTAATTGTCTGTGGAATCGAAACGCATATTTGCGTGTTACAGACGGTCGTTGATTTGAAGGCAGCAGGATATGTGCCTGTACTTGTAGCTGATTGTGTGTCCAGCAGAAAAGAAATGGACAAGCAGATGGCTCTGGAACGCGCACGTCAAGAAGGCGCGATTGTGACAACTTATGAGTCGTTACTGTTTGAACTTTTGAAGGTGGCGGGGACAGATACTAGCAAAACAATTCAACGATTGATACGATAGAAAGAAGGAAAAGAAATGTTAAAGGGAAAGACAGTTGTTCTCGGCGTAACAGGTAGTATTGCTGCATATAAGATTGCAGACCTTGCAAGCAAACTTTCCAAATTGCATTGCAATGTGCATGTGGTTATGACGAAGAATGCGACGAACTTCATAAATCCGATCACCTTTGAAACATTGACAAACAATCGTTGTCTTGTGGATACTTTTGATCGGAATTTTCAATATAATGTAGAACATGTGGCGCTCGCAAAGCAAGCGGATGTAGTGCTTATAGCGCCAGCCACAGCAAATGTGATTGCAAAAATGGCACATGGTATTGCAGATGACATGCTTACCACGACAGTATTAGCATGCAATTGCAAGAAAATCGTTGCACCGGCGATGAATACGCAGATGCTTCATAATCCAATTACACAAGATAATCTGGAAATATTAGAGCATTATGGATTTGAGATTATCGCACCGGCTACAGGCATGTTGGCATGTAAAGATATCGGGGATGGCAAACTTCCGGATACAGATGTATTGTTAGATTATATTTTAAAAGCGATTGCTTTTGAAAAGGATATGGAAGGTCTTAAAGTGCTTGTAACTGCAGGACCGACCCAGGAAGCATTGGACCCGGTCCGCTACATCACCAATCATTCCACCGGTAAAATGGGCTATGCCATTGCAAAGAATGCAATGCTGCGCGGTGCAGAAGTTACGTTGGTGACAGGGGAGACTTCTATACAAAAGCCACGGTTTGTGGAGGTGGTGGATGTGAAGAGTGCATCGGATATGTTTGAAGCAGTAACGAGCCGTGCAGACAAGCAGGATATTATTATCAAAGCAGCAGCGGTGGCAGACTACGCACCGACAACTGTGAGTGATGAAAAAATCAAAAAGGCAGATGGAGATCTTACTATTCCGGTTGAACGAACAAGAGATATCTTAAAATATCTCGGTGAAAATAAAAAGCCGAATCAATTTTTATGTGGATTTTCTATGGAAACAAAAGACATGTTGGAAAATTCACGCAGAAAATTAGTTCATAAAAATTTGGATATGATTGTTGCAAATAATCTTAAGGTTGCAGGTGCAGGTTTTGGTGTAGATACCAATGTAATTACCATGATCACACCAGGAAAAGAAATTGCCCTTGAGATGATGAGTAAGGATGAAGCTGCAGAGCAAGTACTAGATGAAATTATGCGATTGCGCAAATAAGGTTCTGCCCAAATACAACTAGGAGGGATAGCATGAAAGCAAAAAAGATAGATACACGATGGATGGTTAGCGTGGCACTAATGTCAGCAATCATTGTTGTATTAGCGAACACACCACTTGGAATGATACAATTGCCTATTATTAAGGCTACTACTGTACACATTCCGGTTATTATCGGTGCTATTTTGTTAGGACCGATGGCAGGTGGAATATTAGGATTTGTCTTTGGGGTTTGTTCTTTAATCAGTAATACGATGGCGCCTACATTGTTATCTTTTGCCTTCTCACCATTTTTAAGTACTACGGGCATACCTGGAGCACTAAAAGCCATTTGGATATCCGTGGGGTGTCGTGTGCTCATTGGTATTGCAGCTGGGTGGATTTGGATTTTATTAAAGAAATCACATATGAACCGAAAAGGGTTACAGGTTGTTTCATTGGCAGTGACTGGTTTTCTGGGTTCTATGGTAAATACAGTTAGTGTCATGGGAAGTATTTATCTGCTGTTCGCGCAGCAATATGCACAGGCAAAAGAAGTTGCCGTGACAGCAGTTTGGGGCTTAATTATGGGAACAGTCACAACTGCCGGTATACCGGAAGCTATAGCGGCTGCAGTGATTGTGGCTGTGGTGACAAAGGTGCTTTTAAAAATTTCGTGGAGAGAGTAGCTATGCACGAAAAGTTAATTATAATCGGCGTAAACGGACATGGAAAAGTAGTGGCAGACGTAGCGATGGCTACTGGACAGTACACAGAGATTGCGTTCCTCTGTAACTTTGAAAAGAAAAAAGAATGCATGGGGTATCCAGTCATTGGAAAGAATGCCGATGCAATAAATTATATAAATGAGGCTGATTTTTTTGTTGCTATTGGCGAAGGAGAATTCAGAAGTGGCATCATGGAGGAGTTGTCTTCCAAAGGTGCGACCTTTGCAACCTTAATTCATCCTTCTGCTGTGCTTGGGAGTAGAGTGACAATAGGGGAAGGTACTGTTGTTATGGCGGGCGCAGTAATCCAGGCTGAAACTACGGTTGGCAGAGGCTGTATTATCAATACCAGTTCTTCCGTGGACCATGGATGTGAACTAGGTAACTACGTGCATGTTGCAGTTGGAGCCCATGTGTGCGGGCAAGTGAGAGTCGGAGACCACACTTGGATTGGCGCAGGGGCCACTATAAAGAATGGCACTATTATCTGCAATGAGTGTGTTATTGGTTTGGGAGCAGCAGTTGTGAAAAATATTAAGGAAAAAGGAATTTATATAGGGGTTCCGGCAAGGAGGAGAGAAGATGCGTAAGTATATGAAACGAATCATCCTTTTTATGGTTGCAATTTTTGCAATTCTCACACTTTCTGGATGTAGTTTTGGTCTGCAAGATATTTTGTCAGAGTTCTTGACGCCAGAGTACATAGCGGTAACTATCGATACGAGTTCTTTTAAAGACCGTTTTTATTATCAGCAACTTGATGAAGAGGAACGGGTACTTTATTGCGAAATTTATCAGGGGATTTTAGACCACAAGGATGAAATCGTAGTGCATAGTGCAACAGGCGAGAAAGCTAATGAAGTATTAGGGACAGTCATTCTTGACTCGCCGGAAATTTTCTGGACTGAAGGTAGTGCTACTTCGACCGCTTATCAGGATACCTATACAATCGTGAAACCCGAATATAATTGTACACCTGAAGAAAAAGAGAAGAAGAAGCAGCAGATTGAGGCGGCTACAGATGCTATCTTGGCGCAAGCTCCACAAAATGTCAGTGAATATGAAAAAATCAAGTATATATATGAAACTTTAATCAACGGTGTTGAATATAAAAAAGGTGCACCGGACAATCAGAATATCTATAGTGCTCTTGTAGGAAAAGCTTCTGTATGCGCAGGCTATGCCAAAGCAAACAAATATTTGTTAGAACGTTTGGGAATAGAATGCATTTATGTCATTGGCACAGCAGGAAGAGATGGTGACATTGACGACCATGCATGGAATATTGTGAAATGTGATGATAAGTTTTACTATACAGATGCGACATGGGGAGATCCGTTGTTTACTGTAGAAGAAGGAGAAACTCAAGTAAAACAAACCTTGCTATATGACTATTTGTGTTGCGATACCAGCGTCTTGTCAGCAACACACAAGATGCAGGAAGGATATGTTTATCCAGAATGTAATTCTGGTGATTTAAACTACTACCGTTTGAATAAGATGTTTTATGAGACGGTCAATAGAAAAGACTTGCTTAATGCTATGTATGCAACTATTAATAATAGGGGCGAAAGCACAGTTTTTAAATTTGCCAATGAAGGACTTTACACACAGGCAGCAACTTTGATTAAAAACGAGCTGTTGGATATAGCAGGGCAGTATCTCGGAAGAAAATATGGGTTAGAGCAATTTACTTGCTATTATCACGAAGATGCAGAGCGGTGTAAATTTACAATTGATTGGCTATACAAATAAACTAGATGAAAAAGAACCGGCACCTTATGGTGTCGGTTCTTTGGGTTTTATGTAATCTATCCAAAACGTCTTTCTTTAATTGCTTTAAATTCATCCAAGGTTACACCTTGATAAGCAGGAATTGCATATTGTCCGCCACAAGCACTCATTGGACCTGTGTGGTCAGTACCACCAGAACAATATAAATTGTGTTTCATTGCCATGTGATGTCCAAGTTTTACAGCTCTTTCTGTGATGTCAGGGTGGCAAGTTTCGATGCCATCAAGACCAATTTCTATCATACTTTCTACATAACCGCCGTCAAATGATTCTTCATCCGGATGTGCTAAAATTGCAAGACCACCAGCTGCATGAATTACATCAATTACTTCTTTTGCACTAAAGCGTTGTGGTTTGTATTTTTTATAAGCTTCGCCTGCTTTAAAGGCATCATACCAAGTAGTGTCGCGGTCAGAAAATTCTACAATACCCATTTCATCTAAAGCATGATAAATCTGATCATTACAGAACCATCTGATAGAAGGAGGGTTATGTCTTAAAATATCATCCCAAGTTACATTCGGCCAAACGCCACGTCCTACAGCGTCCTTTACAATTTCCTGCATGTGTTTCACTTGATTTTCAGTTAACACATCAATAAATTCATTTAGCTGTTTATTTTTATAGTCAAAGTCCAGCCCTACGACATGGAATGATTTTCCGTTGTGCTTTGCGTAGAATTCTGCACCTGCCATGGCTTCCATGCCCTCTGCTTTTGCAGCTGCAAATAATTCCGGAAGTCCGCTGATTGCTTCATGGTCAGTCAATGCAAGTGCTCCATAGCCTAATGATTTTGCTAAACGTGGCAACAGGCCTGGTCTGAATTCACAGTCTGAATGTGTTGAGTGAAGGTGTAGATTTCCGTACTTCATCATATTGTCCTCCCATTTCTGTTTTAGATTCATTTTTGATATCGTCATTTTACTCCTTTTAGGCAGTAAAGTAAATCTGCTTTTCAGATGAATCCACCATCAAATCCAACAATTTGACCGGTTAGATAAGAAGGTGCGTTAGCTACGTTCAGAACCATGCCTGCTACTTCTTCCGGGGTGGCAAATCTCCCTGCCGGAATGTCGATTTCCAGTGCCAAACGTTCTTCAGGAGAGAGCTGTTCATTCATAGCTGTATCGATAACACCACAGGCGATAGCGTTGACCTGAATGTTACTAGGAGCTAATTCTTTGGCTAGGGCTTTGGTAAGTCCGTGAACTCCTGCTTTACTTGCCGAATAAGCCACTTCACAAGAGGCACCGGAGGTCCCCCACATAGAGGAAATGTTAATAATCTTTCCTGCCTTTTTAGAAACCATTTCAGGAATAGCTGCGCGGCAGCAGTAAAAGACAGAAGAAAGGTTCGTTTGAATGAGACGAGACCATTCTTTATCTGACATGTCGCTTAAAAGCCCTATGTGAGCAATTCCCGCATTGTTGACTAATACGTCCAAAGAATCGCAACTTGCATAGATACGTTTAAACATTTTAGATACAGCTTCTGGGTTTCCCACATCTCCAATAGCCATGTCACAGGATGCACCTGGAATTTCTTCAATTTCTTCACGCACTTTTTCGAGAGCAACAATAGAATGATTGCAGTTTAAAAATACGTGATAGCCTTCTTTCGCAAAGGCGAGAGCAATGGCACGGCCAATTCCTCTGGAAGCTCCTGTTACAAGAACTGTTTTTTTGTTCATATAAAAATCACCCCTTTTATTTTCTAACATTCATTATACTATGGAAAAACCTAGAGTAAAAGCATAAATTGCAGGGGAGTTGTAGACGCCTAGAAAGATTTGTTTTATAATGAACCATAGATTGTAAGAGAGGGCGGGATACCAAGTTGATAAATAAAGCGATTACATTTGCAACAAAAGCTCATGAAGGACAGTTTAGAAAAGGAACAGAGAAACCTTTTATTTTACATCCTCTTGAAGTGGGCAATATCGTATCTACCATGACAGACGATGAAGAAGTGGTCAGTGCAGCCATTTTACACGATACCATTGAAGACTGTGAAGGCGTTACAGAAGATATTTTACGCGCAGAGTTCTCTTCTCGTGTTGCAGAGATAGTAGCTCAAGAAAGTGAAGATAAATCCAAATCTTGGATGGAGAGGAAAAGCTACACGATTGAGAAACTGAAAACGGCACCAATAGAAATACAAATGATAGGGCTTGCGGACAAGCTTTCTAACATGCGTGATATTGACAGAGATTATCCGGAATGTGGAGAAGAACTATGGAAACGATTTCGCATGAAGGATAAAAATATAATAGGGTGGTATTATAAAAGTATCAGAGACTCGCTGAAGGCGTCCATGAAAGGTATGGCTGCTTATCAGGAATACTGTGAATTAGTAGAAAAAAATTTCGAAGGATAGGTTAGTGAAAATGCAAAAAGTAATCAAAGAATATATCATTGTTACATTTGGAACCCTTCTTATTGCCCTTGCCACATATTTCTTTATGATTCCAAGTAACGTGGTAATCGGTAGTATTTCGGGATTGAGTATGATAATTTCCAATTTTGTACCTATTCCGATGTCGGTTATCTTGTTAGCATTTAATGCCATTTTGCTGATAATTAGTTTTATCTTTTTAGGGAGAGAGTTTGGAGCAAAAACCGTTTATGCGGCGCTTTCCTTGCCGATTATGTTGTCTATATTTGAGAATGTTTTTCCAAACAATACATCTTTGACTAATGACATTATCATAGATACTGTTTGTTATCTTTTGCTAGTGAGCATTGCACAAGCTATTTTATTTCATATTAATGCATCTTCCGGTGGAACAGATATTATTGCAAAATTAATGAATCGATATTTGCATGTGGACATTGGAAATGCAGTTGCGTTCAGTGGGATTTGCATTACTCTCGCGTCAGCGCTGGTGTATGATGCGAAATCGGTGATCCTTGGCATTCTTGCAACTTATGCAAATGGGATTGTAGTAGATAACTATATTAATGGCTTCAATCGAAGAAAGAGAGTTTGTGTTATTTCTGATGAGTATGAGCAGATTCAACAGTTTATTATGAATGATTTGAGCCGTGGTGTTACTCTTTATAAGGCACTTGGCGGATTTAATAATGATCAAAGAATGGAAATTGTTACCATTCTTACAAGAAGTGAGTATGCGGCGTTAGTGAATTATTTGAGCACTGTAGACGCCAGAGCATTTGTGACAGTTTCGACAGTAAATGAAGTGGTGGGAAATTGGCGTAGAAAAAGAAGAAACGGAGTATAGAGTATGAAGTCATATCAGTATCTATTGTTTGATTTGGATGGAACTTTGACCGAACCAAAAGTGGGAATTACAAAGTCTGTGGCATATGCTTTGGACTATTATGGTATTCATGTGGAAGATTTGGATACCTTATGCCCTTTTATAGGACCGCCGTTAAAAGAGTCTTTTATGAAATTTTATGGGTTTGATGATGCAAAAGCAGAAGAGGCAGTGGAAAAGTATCGAGAATATTTTCGTCCATATGGGGTATATGAAAATGAGGTTTATGCAGGCATTCCGGAAATGCTAAAAACATTGCGTGACAATGGAAAACAATTGATATTAGCCACTTCTAAACCAACTGTGTTTGCCGAGATTATATTAGAGCATTTTGGGTTGCGACGGTATTTTGATGTAGTTGTAGGTAGTGAATTAGACGGAAGAAGAGTCAATAAAGATGAAGTAGTGGCATGTGCATTAGAGGAAGCCAAGATATGTGACAAGAGTCAGGCAGTGATGATTGGCGATCGGGAACATGATATTATGGGTGGCAAGAAAAATGGTTTATCCACTATTGGAGTTCTATACGGACACGGAAGCGAGGAAGAACTTCAAAAAGTTGGTGCGGATGTAATAGCCGAGACTGTGGTAGAATTGAAAAAGGTTCTTATGGAAGCCAGTATATAGAAAAGGGAGAATAGTATTATGGCTATTGAAAAAGTAAGGGAATATTTCCAAACCTTTGGTATGGAAGATAGAATACAGGAATTTGAGGTTTCCAGTGCAACGGTAGCTTTGGCAGCCCAGGCGTTGCATTGTGAAGAAAGCAGAATTGCCAAAACATTGTCATTTCACTTGGACGAAAAGGTAATTTTGATTGTGGCTGCAGGGGATGCAAAAGTTGACAATGCGAAGTACAAAGCTTTTTTTGGGAAAAAAGCAAAAATGTTGTCTTTTGAAGAAGCAGAACCGTTGATAGGACATGCTGTTGGCGGTGTGTGCCCATTCGCGGTAAATGAGGGAGTTGATATTTATTTGGATGAATCTCTCAAGCGTTTTGAAAGTGTTTTTCCTGCGTGTGGCAGTTCCAACAGTGCTATTGAATTGACCTTGGAAGAATTAGAAAAATACTCCAATTACAAATCTTGGATTGATGTAACCAAATTAGGATAGAAGACAGGTACTACATATGAATTTTGTGGCAAAGAAATTTGAGGAACTGACGACAAAAGAATTATATGAAATCTTAAAAGCGCGGGCCAAGGTATTTATCGTAGAACAAGGTATACAATGTCAGGATATGGATGACGTTGATTATAAGAGCTTGCATTGTTATTACGAAGAAAACGGTATTGTGACAGCGTATTTGCGCGCCTATTGCGGTAAGCATGATGGCGAAGTCCGTATCGGGAGAGTACTTACTGTAGAACATGGAAAAGGACTGGGTAAGCAACTGATGGAAAGCAGTATGCAGAGCATTGGAGAAAAATTACCTTGTGAAAAATTGTGTTTGGATGCCCAGACTCATGCAATTGGATTTTATGAAAAGTTGGGCTTTCAAGTGATATCAGATGAGTTTATGGAAGAAGGAGTTCCGCATGTGGAAATGCAGAAGGCTATGGGGCACGGGTTTCACATTCGAGAAATTCAGGCTCGTGATAATGCAGTTGTAGAGAGTATTATTCGCACTTGCCTGATAGAATTTGGTGGCAACCGTGAAGGTACCGCATGGTGTGATCCTGATTTAGGACGTTTTTCAGAAATTTATAATAAAGAGGGACACCAATATTGGATCATAGAAGACGAGAAAGGACAAGTTGTAGGAGGCGCAGGAATTGGCGCTCTTTGCGAAGATGTATGCGAGCTTCAAAAAATGTATTGTCTTCCTGAAGTACGAGGGACCGGGATTGCTAATCTACTTATGGAACGTTGCTTGGCATATGCAACCCAATACTATAAAAAGTGTTATTTGGAAACTTTTTCAAATATGATAGCAGCAAATAAATTTTATCAAAAGCATGGATTTCACAAGCTTGAAAAGCCATACATAGAGACAGAGCATTTTTCTTGTGATGTTTGGTATATAAAAGATTTAGTTTAAAAGAAAAGAGGAGACGAAAATGAGCGAGAAGAGAGAATTTTTTCCAGATGGAACACAGGTGGATGAGTGGTTTTATGACACACAGATTCCGACTTTGGAAGATTTGGGTGAACAGTACATTTTAACCAATTATGGTATTTACGATGATGGAAAACTCTATACGAAAGAAATTCAAGGGTTAATTGATCAGGCTTATGAAAATGGTGGTGGCGTGATCGTAGTTCCACCTGGTACATATATGACAGGCGCTCTCTTTTTTAAGCAAGGCGTACATCTTTATCTTTCAGAAGCCGGGGTTTTAAAGGGCAGCCCGGATGCAAGTGATTATGAATTGTCAATGACTCGCATTGAGGGTGAAACCTGCATTTATTATAGTGCTCTGATTAATGCGGATGGAGTAGACGGATTTACTATCTGCGGTCCGGGAACGATTGACGGAAATGGTCATAAATCTTGGATGGCTTTTTGGCAAAGAAAAAAATGGTTCCGCAAATGTACGAACAAAGATGAACAGAGACCGAGATTGGTTTATGTTTCAAATAGTAAAAATGTAATATTTGCAAACACACATTTTATCAATTCACATTTTTGGACTACTCATATTTATAAATGTGACCATGTGAAGTATTTGAACTGTTTTATTTATTCCCATGGAAAACCGATTTTTGCACCAAGTACCGATGCTATCGATATCGATGTGTGTACCGATGTTTTGGTGAAAAATTGCCACATGCATGTAAATGATGACTCGGTGGCACTGAAAGGTGGAAAAGGACCATATGCAGACACAGCGCCGGAAAATGGTGGTAACGAAAGAATCATTATTGAAGACTGTGTATGTCAGGCATGCCATGGATGCATTACCTGCGGGTCAGAATCCATTTATAACAGAAATATTATGGTGAGACGTATGAAAATCGAAGGATTATATAACCTGCTATGGCTCAAGATGCGTCCGGATACACCGCAACATTACGAATATATTTCTGTAGAAGATGTGGAAGGCTCTGTCGATAACTTTATTAATATTAAGCCTTGGACACAATTTTTTGATTTGAAGGGCAGAGAAGATATGCCAGTTTCTTTGGCAGAACATGTTTCTATGAAAAACTGCAAGTGTGAGTGTCAGACGTTTTTCAATGTGGTTCCTGCAGAGGACCAATATCGATTAGTGGATTTCGCATTTGAAGATTTGGAAATTAAGGCAGAAAACACGGATTTTGCACCGGAAGTTATTGAAAACATTACTGTAAATAACGTAAATGTGTTAAAAAAATAATATGCGTAACTTACGCAAAAGGATGAAGTATGATATGACGAAAAACACCGTATTTCATTAAATCAATAGGAGAACAACAATATGATAAGAAAATTTAGCAATGCGCGCATTGTGGGAGAACGGGAAATTTTAGATGCAGAAAATCTCTATGTCGAGGAAGGAAAGATTATAGCGATTACAGATGAAGAACTTCCTTATGATGAAGAGATTGATGTACAGGGCAAGTTTTTATCACCAGGATTTATTGACTTGCATGTACATGGAGGAGCAGATTGTGATTTTATGGATGGCAATGAAGAAGCTGTAATAGCAGCAGCTAATTATCACTATCAAAATGGAACCACAACCATTTGCCCAACAACACTTTCCGCATCTTACGAACAGACAACCGCGGCACTTGATGCAATACAGAAGGCAATAGATTCAGGGAAAATTCAGCCAAACGTAGCCGGAGTACATATGGAAGGACCATATTTTGCTTTGACAAAATGTGGTGCCCAGAATAAAACATACATTACGCCACCTGTTCCGGAGGACTATACAAGAATTTTGCAAGATTATGGAAATCTGGTAAAACGTTGGAGCTTTGCGCCGGAGCTTCCGGGCACTTCAGAATTTTTAGATGTGCTTTCTGAAAAGGGAGTGGTAGCTTCTATTGCACATTCAGAGGCAACCTACGATGATGTAATGGCTGTGTATGACAAGGGATGCCGATTAATCACACACTTTTATAATTGCATTTCGACCATCACAAAGGAAAAAGGATATCGTATTCTCGGTATTACAGAGTGCGGTTATTTGCTCAAAGACATGATGTTAGAAGTGATTGCAGATGGATGTCATGTGCCGAAGGAATTGTTCCGTATGCTGTATCAGATTAAAGGAAGTGATACTCTTTGCCTGGTGACAGATGCCATGCGTTGTGCCGGAAGCAAAGAAGCTATTTCACACATTGGTGGCGTTCCGTGCAAGATAAAAAATGGTGTAGCATGTCTGATGGATGAGTCTTCTTTTGCGGGGAGTGTAGCAACAGCAGATCGATTGATTCGTTTTTGTGTAAAAGACGTGGGAATTGATTTGTGCGAAGCGGTGAAAATGATGACTGTAAATCCAGCGAAAGTTTTGGGACTTGAAAGCAAAGGTAAAATAGCTGTGGGCTATGATGCAGACTTGGTTATTTTCGATGAAAATATCCAGGTAGAGCGAGTTTTCGTACAAGGACGATAAAAGAAGAGTGCTGAAAAAAAGAGAAGATATCTCGGAAAAAATGTGATATAGTAGTGCTTATAGTAAAGAGTATTTAAAGTAAATTACAGGAGGATAAATGAAAATGAAAGTTATAGTAGCAAAAGATTACAATGAAATGAGCAAAAAGGCAGCCCAGATTATTGCGGCGCAGATTACATTAAAACCAAACAGTGTACTTGGTTTTGCAACAGGATCTTCGCCAGTTGGAACCTATCAAGAGTTGGCAAAAAAGAATCAGGCAGGAGAGATTGATTTTTCTGATATTACAACTGTGAACCTTGATGAATACAAGGGGCTTCCAAAAGAACATGAGCAAAGTTATATTAGATTCATGAATGAGAATCTGTTTGACCATGTCAATATTGATAAAAATAATACATATCTTCCAAATGGAATGACGAATACTCCAGACGAAGAATGTGCAAACTATGAAAAATTGATTAAGGAATTAGGTGGAATTGATCTGCAATTATTGGGAATTGGCCACAATGGACATATTGGCTTCAATGAACCATCTGATAGATTTGAAATGAACACACACTGTGTAACTTTGACTGAGAGAACAATTGAAGCTAATAAACGTTTCTTTGATTCTGCAGATGATGTTCCAAGACAAGCGTTCTCTATGGGAATCGGTACAATTATGGCAGCAAAGAAGATTGTTGTGGTTGTTTCGGGAGAAGATAAGGCGGATGCTTTACAAAAAGCAGTGGCCGGTCCAATCACACCAGCAGTTCAAGGCTCTATTTTGCAGTTGCATCCAGATGTGACAATTATTTGTGACGAGGCAGCTTATTCAAAATTATAGTCAAGTATATAAGAAAGGAGACTTCTGGATATATCTTGACAAATCGACTTTCAAAAGCTAAACTATCATTAGTTTTATAAGAAAATGGTAGTGAGAAAGAGGAGTACGCAAATACCGCTTATCAGAGAGAATTGCCCCTAGGCTGAAAGGTGATTTTAAGGCAGGAGTGTGGAAGGTAGCTTTTGAACCGGATGTGTGAAATTGTAGTAAGGCATCCCGGAGTGGTTCACGTTATCGGACTGAAAAGGTATAAATAAAGGTGGTACCGCGGATTTTCGCCCTTTGCGTTTTATAGCGCAAAGGGCTTTTGTAATTTATAAAAACTTTGTTTCTATAAATTACAAAACGCTCCGCGAGGATGCGCAGGGGCGTGTATAAGGAAGGTGTTGCTTTGCAACCACGCCCCGCGCGAGAGTTTGCAAGCAAACTCTCTATTTGAAGATTCTGTGAAAAACACCACATGAAAGAAAAATTGTAGTAAAATATAAAAATGTGATAGCACATGAGGAGGAACTATGAGCAAACAACTTGAAAAAACTTACAATCCAAAAGAGATTGAACCAAAACTTTATGAAAAATGGTGTGAAAAGAAATATTTTCACGCAGAGGTGGACAGAAGCAAAAAACCATTTACGATTGTCATGCCACCACCGAATATTACCGGAAAATTACACATGGGACATGCTTTGGACAATACTTTGCAAGATATTTTAATTCGTTATAAAAGAATGCAAGGTTATAATGCCCTCTGGGTACCAGGCACAGACCATGCAGCTATTTCCACAGAAGTAAAAGTAACGGAGCAATTGAAAAAAGAAGGTATTGATAAAAAGGAATTAGGTCGCGAAGGATTCCTTAAAAGAACGTGGGAATGGAAAGAAGAGTATGGCGGAACCATTACATCTCAATTGAAGAAGTTAGGAACTTCATGTGACTGGGATAGAGAACGTTTTACCATGGATGAAGGATGTTCCAAGGCGGTAGAAGAAGTATTTATTAAATTATATGAAGATGGATACATTTACAAGGGTTCTAGAATTATCAACTGGTGTCCGGTTTGTAAAACATCTCTTTCTGATGCGGAAGTAGAGCATGAAGAACAGGCAGGACATTTCTGGCATATCAAATACCCAATTGTAGGAACAGACCGTTTCCTTGAGATTGCTACAACACGTCCGGAAACTATGCTTGGAGATACTGCAATCGCAGTACATCCGGATGATGAAAGATATCAGGATATTGTAGGCAAAATGGCATTGTTGCCACTTGTGAATAAAGAAATTCCAATTGTTGCAGATTACTATGTAGACAAGGAGTTTGGTACAGGTGCTGTAAAAATCACACCGGCACATGACCCTAATGACTTTGAGGTAGGAAAACGTCATAACTTACCGGAAATCAATGTTATGAATGATGATGCCACTATCAATGAACTTGGTGGAAAATATGCAGGAATGGACCGCTATGAGGCTAGAAAAGCCATTGTTGCAGATTTGCAAGAACAAGGATATTTGGTAAAAATTGAGGACCACTCTCATAATGTAGGTACCCATGACCGTTGTCATACGACAGTCGAACCGCTTATCAAACAACAATGGTTTGTAAGAATGGAAGAATTGGCAAAACCGGCGATTAACGCGTTAAAGACCGGGGAACTGAAGTTTGTTCCAGAGCGTTTCGATAAGATTTATTTACACTGGTTAGAAAATATTCGTGACTGGTGTATTTCTAGACAAATATGGTGGGGACACAGAATTCCGGCTTATTATTGCGATAAATGTGGAGAATTCGTAGTAGCACGCGAGATGCCGAAAGTATGTCCACACTGCGGATGTGAGCATTTCACACAGGATGAAGACACACTTGATACATGGTTTAGTTCAGCTTTATGGCCTTTCTCAACACTTGGTTGGCCGGAGGAGACAGAAGAATTAGATTATTTCTATCCGACCGATGTATTAGTGACCGGATATGATATTATTTTCTTCTGGGTAATTCGTATGGTATTTTCAGCTTATGCCCATACAGGAAAATCTCCGTTCCATACCGTATTTATTCACGGATTGGTACGTGACTCATTGGGACGTAAAATGAGTAAATCATTAGGAAATGGTATTGACCCACTGGAAGTCATTGAGCAATATGGTGCGGATGCACTTCGTATGACACTAGTTACCGGAAATGCACCGGGAAACGATATGCGTTTCTATGATGAGAGGGTAGAAGCGAACAGAAACTTTGCTAATAAAGTTTGGAATGCTTCGCGTTTTATCATGATGAACATGGAAGGAAAGGAAATCACGGTACCAGCGGACAGTGATTTGTCAGTAATAGACAAGTGGGTATTATCAAAAGTAAATACACTTGCGAAAGACGTGACAGAAAATATGGACAAGTTCGAACTGGGTATTGCATTGCAGAAAGTTTATGACTTTATCTGGGATGAATTCTGTGACTGGTATATTGAGCTTGCAAAATATCGCATTTGGCATGCGGATGAAGATACAAAAGCTGCTAATGCAGCACTTTGGACATTAAAGACAGTTCTCGCAAATGGACTTAAGATGTTGCATCCATTTATGCCATTTGTATCCGAAGAGATTTATAGTGCGTTGGTTCCAGAGGAAGAATCACTCATGATGTCAAAATGGCCGGAATACAAAGCAGAGTGGAATTTTGCGACAGAAGAATTACAAGTAGAGCGCATGAAAGAAATTATTCGTGGTGTACGTAACGTGCGTGCCGAGATGAATGTAGCACCGAGTCGCAAAGCCGGTGTGTTTGTAGTATGCGAAAATGAAGCATTGTGTAATGGATTTGCAGAAATGAAAATATCTGCAGCACCGCTTATGAGTGCAAGTGAAATTGTGATTCAAAACACAAAAGAAGGTATCGAAGAAGATGCAGTATCTGTAGTAGTAACAGATGCAGTTGTATATTTGCCATTGGCAGAATTAGTTGATTTTGAACAGGAAATTGAACGTTTGACCAAAGAAGAGGAACGTCTCAAAAAAGAATTGGCGCGTGTAAACGGTATGTTGAGTAATGAGAAATTCATTAGTAAGGCACCGGAAGCAAAAATCAACGAAGAAAAAGCTAAATTGGAAAAGTATACACAGATGATGGAGCAAGTACAAGAAAGATTGGCAGGATTAAAGAAATAAATGCCATCATAGCACTTTGAGGGTTTAGTATGAAGCATATACAGATCAAGAAAGAAGATATAAAAGAATATCTGAAACAGCGCAAAGAACGCAATCAGCAACGTATGGAAGAGCGCAAAAACAGTGCTTTTACACAGAAGATGGAGCCGGTTTATTTTTGGATGAACCGCCTCTCACTTCTGTTGCATTTTTTGTGGGCTGTTGTTTTGAATTTTGTAATTGAATCGATTTCCAGACACAGCGTAGTTCCCGCATGGGAATATATGATTACGTCGCCATGGGCTTTTCTTTTTAATACTTATATGATTTTCATTACGTTCTTATTGGTTTATCTGATAAGAAGACGAGTGTTTTTAAGAATTATCATCAGTGTGTTGTGGCTGGTTCTTGGTTGCGTGAATGGATACATGTTGACAGTTCGTGTCACCCCGTTTGTTGCCCAGGATTTTAAAGTAGTGGGTGACGCATTATCCATGATTGATAAGTATTTTACGGTTCCACAAATGATTTTACTGATTATTCTGATTGTAGCGATTCTGACATGGCTGGTTTCCATGTTCCGACGTGGCGGGATTTACACCGGGAAGATGTACCGCATTCCAGCCATTATTGCGGTGTTAGTTACATTCGGAACTTTTGGATGGGTGACGGATTTTGCAATTGAGCAAAGGGTTCTTTCTAATTATTTTGGAAATATTGCTTTTGCATACCAGGATTACGGTTTGCCTTATTGTTTTAGTGCAACTCTTTTCCGAACGGGGATTTCACAACCGTCGGGATATAATGAGGACAGTATTGCTCAAATTACAAATAATGGCAAATTGACAAAGACGGAAACGTCGAGAAAAGAGATGCCAAATATTATTTTGATTCAGTTGGAGTCATTCTTTGATTCAGATGAAGCAGAGTTTTTTACAACATCAAAAGACCCGATTCCAACCTTCCATTCGTTAATGAAAAATTATTCGTCTGGATACTTTAAGGTGCCTTCCGTAGGGGCAGGGACAGCCAACACGGAATTTGAAGTGTTAACCGGAATGAATCTTCGTTATTTTGGACCAGGGGAATATCCGTATAAAACAATCGCAAAGGTGCAACCTATGGAAACAGTTGCAACAGCTTTAAAAGGCTTGGGTTATGGCGCGCATGCTTTGCATAATAATGACGGAGATTTTTATAGCAGGGCAGATGTGTTTAATCAAATGGGATTTGACACTTATACCAGCAAAGAGTTCATGAATGTGTTGCAATACACAGAGAATGGTTGGGCAAAAGACGAAATCATGACAGAGCATATTTTAAATGCATTAGATTCTACAGAACAACAAGATTTTGTTTTTGGCATCAGCGTGGAAGGGCATGGCGATTATCCGGAAGAGAAAGTTATCGAAAATCCAGAGATTACTGTTTCGGGTATTGAAGATGAAGGCACAAAAAATGCATGGGAATATTATGTCAACCATTTGTATGAAACAGATAAATTTATTGCGGAATTGGTTGCGAGATTGGAACAGAGAAATGAACCAACAGTTCTCATCCTTTACGGAGATCATCTTCCGACCATGGGACTACAAGCGAAAGATTTAAAGAGTCGCTATTTATTCAATACCAATTATGTAATGTGGGATAATATGGGGCTTAAAAAACAAGACCGCAACATTCCGACATACCAGCTAGTGGCATCTTTGTTTGAAAAATTAGATATTCATGCAGGAACAGTTTTTAATTATCATCAGACTCGGCGAAAAACGCAGCATTATTTTGCTGATTTGGAGTTGTTGCAATATGATATGCTTTATGGACGTCGTTATGTTTACGGAGGTGTTGAAAATGCGCCTAGTGTAGACGGAAGCTTCCGTATGGGTATTAAAGATGTTGGTTTAACTGGTGTGGGATTTGATCCGGACGGCAATTATACTTTTTATGGCCAGAACATGACACCGGATAGTAAGATCTTCATTAATGGAACCAAGCACAAAACGATTTTTATCAATAACACGAGGATTGAATTGGAAGAATATGAATTGCAAGAAGGGGACCAAATCGTGATTAATCAGGTTAGCGCAGCGAACCGAACACGTATTTTCCGTTCTTCGCAAGCCTACCAATACAGTCAGGGAGCGTTGATACCGATTATGTAGAGAAACCTCGAAAAATGCGCACGGTAGCATATTGATTTTTTGTGAGCGAATGCGTATGATAATGGTGTTGAGGGAGGAATACAAATGTTAAATTTTGAAGAAGAATTGAAAAAATTCAAACCTTGTTTAGAGGTGGAAGATATAGAAGAAGCGGTGTATCAGGAAGATTTGACTGATATGACAGACCTTCTTAAAGAATTACAGAAAAAATAAGTGATGGTGAATAAAGTGGAATATACAAAGAAATTGGTATATCTGTCGAACCAATGGTACAATGACGGATTGAAAAAAGCATCCATTCGTGATTTATCAGGCGCTATCACTTCTTTAAAGAAAAGTCTTCAATACAATCGTAATAACGTTGCGTCAAGAAATTTGTTGGGATTAGTTTATTACGGGAGAGGAGAAGTCGCAGAAGCACTTGTAGAATGGGTTATCAGCAAGAATATTAAAAGTCACGGTAATATTGCAAACTATTACATCAAAAAGGTGCAAGAGTCAGCAAGTGAATTAGAGGCTATCAATCAGGCTGTTAAAAAATATAATCAGGCTTTGGCATATTGCAGTCAGAATGGTGAGGATTTAGCAGTCATTCAATTGCGAAAAGTCATTTCTGCTCATCCAACGTTTTTAAAAGCGTACCAGTTATTAGCATTGTTATACATGCAGACAGAACAATATGCAAAAGCGAGACAATTAATTCGTAAGGCACATCGATTGGATTCAACAGATGAAACAACCTTGCGCTATATGCATGAATTGAAGCAGTTGCATGTAGATAAGGCGGCAAGATTGAAAGAAGAGAAAACAAAAACGGTCTCTTATAATCTGGGAAATGAGACCATTATTCAACCAGTATCAACTACATTGAAAGACAATGCTACTTTGATGACTGTTTTGAATATTGTGATTGGGCTTGTAGTAGGGGTTGCTGTAGTACTGTTTTTGGCAGTACCTACCATGCGTCGGAACATGGCGGCAAAAACAAACAAGGAAATCATCGTTTACAGTGAACAGATTGCAACATTAAAAAGTGAAGTAGACCTTTTAAAGAAAGAATTGGAGCAATACAAAGCCTCAAGCGAAGCGACGGAGGCGGAGAAAGAGGTTGCGCAGTCAACCCAAGCAAGTTATGAAGCCTTATTAGTTGTAGTAGATCATTATAACAATAAAAATTATAGTCGTTCCAAACTGGCAGATGAATTGCTTGCTATTAAGACTACTGCTCTGGGGGATACCGGAAAGGTTACGTATGAGAATATTGCGAAAGTAGTTTTCAAAGAACAATGTGAAGAACTTTATCCGGCAGGACAAAGGAGTTACGAAGTTGTCAACTATAACAGAGCATTAGAATGTTTAGAAAAAGTAGTTGCCATGGATGAAAAATATAATAACGGTGAGGCTTTGTTTATGTTGATGGATATTTACCAAAAGCAAGGTAATGCCGAAAAAGCAAATGAAAAATATCAGCGAATTTTAGCACTGTTTCCAAACACCGATGTTGCGCGGAAAGCAGCAGACAAAATGACGCCACAGGTAACACCTGGACAAGAATAGGATTACGAAAGAGGACATGTAATGAAAATAAGTTACATGTCCTCTTTTTACATAAAGGGGGAGTTATACATGAAGTATGAAGTGCAGGAAAACTGTCTTACTATTTTTTTGCCGCGAGAATTGGACCATCATAATGCGGAAAAAATACGGAAAAAATCAGACCGTCTGATTGAAAAGCATCACATTAAATGTGTCATTTTTGACTTTGAAGAAACTAATTTTATGGATAGTTCCGGAATCGGAGTAATTATGGGGCGTTATCGTACTGTCTATTTGCTAGGGGGAGAAGTTTGGGCAGTGAATGCAAATGAGAGAATGAAAAAAATATTAACCATGTCAGGAGTTACAAAAATTATTCAAATTTATGAGGAGGAAACAGTATGAAAAACACAAATGAAATGGAGTTAATTTTTGACGGAAAATCTGTGAATGAAGGTTTTGCCAGGGTGGCAGTTGCGGCCTTTATGACGCAATTGAATCCAACATTAGAAGAGGTGGCAGATGTCAAAACAGCGGTATCGGAGGCTGTAACAAATGCGATTATCCATGGATATGACAAACAAGTAGAAAAAATCCGAATTCGGGGACAACTGCAAGAGCAAACCATTTACATAGAAATTGAAGACTACGGTAAAGGCATAGAAGATATCGAGAGGGCCATGCAGCCACTTTTTACAACCAAGCCGGAACTAGAACGTTCGGGCATGGGATTTTCTTTTATGGAAGCCTTTATGGATGAAATTTCTGTGCAATCAGAACCAGGGAAAGGGACTGTGGTAAAAATGCAGAAGGAAATCGGAAAAGGAAGGGAATTATGGAGCACACAATCGCTTTGATTCGAAAGTCTCACGACGGGGATGAAGGAGCGAGAGTACAATTAGTAGAGGAAAATGTGGGATTGGTGTGGTGTGTAGTTCGAAGATTTTACGGCAGGGGTGTTGAACCAGATGATTTATTTCAGATTGGAAGCATAGGACTCCTGAAAGCCATTGATAAATTTGATTTGTCTTTTGATGTAAAATTTTCCACATACGCCGTTCCGATGATATCTGGGGAAATTAAGCGTTTTTTGAGAGATGATGGAATGATTAAAGTGAGCAGATCCTTGAAAGAACTATCCTACAAAGCGTATTTAGTTCGCGAAAAGATGCAGGAACGTTTGCAACGTGAACCCACGCTAGAGGAATTAGCAAATGAAATGCAAGTGGACAAAGAAGAGTTAATTATGGCCTTTGATGCCGGAAATGAGGTCGAGTCACTTTATAAGCCTGTTTATCAAAAGGATGGAAATGAAGTGGCATTGTTGGACAAGCTGGAAGAAAAGGAAGAGCAGGAGGAAAAGATTTTAAATCGAATGCTTTTAAAGCAACTGTTAGATGGATTAGAAAAAGATGCAAGAAGGTTGATTTATTTGCGGTATTTTGCAAATAAGACGCAGACGGAGGTGGGAAAAGAATTGGGAATTTCCCAAGTTCAGGTTTCGCGTATGGAAAAGAAAATATTAAAGACTTTGCGAGGACAAATGGATGTATCTTTTTGAAAAAAGTAGACATACTACTTTTTGAAAGAAGGTGGAATGCATGGAAAAGGCAAAAAGAAGAGTGGGCGTTTGTTTAATATGTGTAGTTATGCTGGCAGTTATCATGGGAATTTTTTATTATTATCACAGCATGGATGAAGACGGATTACAGGCGGAAGGTACATTGGTATCTGTTGAATTGACCGGAAGGAAACATACTGCATGAAACAAACACTATATATCAAAAGTGAACAATGCGTGGAAGTCAAAAGTAGAGACGTGGTATTAGGCGATATGGTTACCATGGAATGTTCCAATCCAACAATCGTAGCCAAACTAAAAACATTGAAAATAACGAAGTTTCCGGACACGGGAAAACATAGGTATGTGGTGTCTGTCTTGAAAATAATAGAGCTGATTCATAAAGAATATCCAGACCTTGAGATTCAAAGCTTCGGCTCTCCTGACATCATTTTAATTTATGAGCAGCCGAAGGCTTCCAATAAATTTTGGCAGGGCGTGAAGGTTCTATTGGTCACGGTTATTACATTTGTAGGAGCAGCATTTGCTATTATGACCTTTAACAATGATTCGGGAACTTCTGAACTGTTTCATCAAATTTACAAACTGTTTATGGGGAAGGAGCAGCAGGGGTTTAGCATTTTGGAATTAACCTATAGTATCGGTTTGGCGGTTGGGATTCTTGCTTTCTTCAACCATTTTGGAAAGAAACGGTTTACTGCTGACCCGACGCCGATTGAGGTTGAAATGAGACTGTACGAGAATGATATTCAGACTACCGTGATTGCAGACTATTCAAGGAAAGGGCAAGAAGCAGATGTGGGTAAAACAGTTGGTTCTGGCAATCATCGGGTTTAGTTCCGGACTTTTAGTGGCGGGCGGTATTTTTTCTTTTATTGTCAGTTTGGGGGTAGTTTCAGATTTTGCCGACAGAACTCATACAGGGAATCATATTTTGCTTTATGAAAATGCAATTATGCTTGGAGCTGTCTGGGGGAATATTGTTTCCATGTACGGAGTGCCGGTTCCTGAATCAAAAGTGCTACTTGGTATGTTTGGCATTTTTGCGGGCATCTTTGTAGGTTGTTGGGCTATGGCACTGGCAGAGACTTTAAACGTGTTTCCAATATTTGTAAGAAGAATTAAATTAGTAAAATGTATTCCATATATTATTTTGAGTATTGCAATCGGGAAAGGGATAGGCGCTGTGATTTATTTCTTTTTTGGATGGTAGAAGGGAAGATTATGGATAAACAAAAACAACAGGAATATCAAAATTATGTAGAGAAAAAAACGCCAAAGAATAATGTCTGGATGAATATGATAAAGGCCTTTATTGTGGGTGGTAGTATATGCCTTATAGGGCAGGTCATTTTGAACTTTGTAAAAATGCAAGGAGTGAAAGAGGAGATAGCTGGTTCATGGACGTCTTTGTTGTTAGTCCTTTTGAGTGTTATACTTACAGGTTTTAATTTATATCCGCGTCTTGCGCAATGGGGAGGTGCCGGAGCATTAGTGCCAATTACGGGGTTTGCAAACTCGGTGGCGGCGCCTGCCATTGAGTATCAGAAAGAGGGACAGGTCTTTGGAATAGGGTGTAAGATATTTACGATAGCCGGACCGGTTATCTTGTATGGGATATTTACCAGTTGGTGTCTGGGTGTGATTTATTGGATAACGACGATGTTTTAACAGAAAAGGCTTGACCGCTTGGGTCAAGCCTTCTTCTATTATTTTGGTTTCACATGTTTAAAATTCCCATAAGTTTCATTCGCTAATTCAAAATAAGAAAATGTGTCGTCATATTTAGAAATAATCTTTTGAAAATCGTTCAAATGGTGTTTATTGATAATGCAAATCAATACAGTTTTTTATTGTTTGTATAAGTCCCAGTCGCTTCAATGTTTTTTATGCTCGATGTTCTCCTTTGTTTGCACTTCGAAAACCAATCTCTGTCCCCTTCGCAATTCGGACATAATTCAAGCGATGTTTATAGATGATTACTACAGTTCCAACTAGCAAAATCAGTGCTAAAATCCAACTGTGTGTAGCGATTCCGAGATAAGTAGGAACAATAGTAATGGTCAGCGTTGTGGCTACAACAATATAGTCTGTAATAAGGGTGGCAAGCACAATAATTATGCAGATAATCAATGCCAGTTTCCAGTTAAGGCCAAATGTCATACCGAGATAGGAAGCGAATCCTTTACCACCTTTGAATTTTAAATAGAAAGGGAAAATATGTCCTAGTACACTAGCAATTCCGGCTACAGCACCAATGTATGGGAGGTCAGGGAAAAAGTGGTTTGCTAAGATTACCGCCAATGCGGCTTTTCCAATATCGTGGATACCAACCATAATTCCATGCTTCCAACCAAAAACCAGCATGGCATTTGATGCACCTAAATTTTGAGAGCCTTTTTGACGAATATCAATTTTTTTGAGTTTTGATATGTAAAATGAAAGGTTCGATGAACCAAGCAAGTATGCAAGTAATATGACTAATGCGTAATACATATAAAATCCTCCTAAAGATAACTATGATTTTTCATAATTATATCATAGAAGTTTTTGGTATTCTATTCCTACTTTCAGAAAACGCATATTACTTAACATTTTGGGGAAAATAAGCCAAAAGGATGGTGAAAATCATGTTGAAAGGTAAACAGAGTATATTATTTGAAGAACCACCTTATATTATCAGTAGTGGTTCTGTCGTGGGAAAAAAAGAAGGAGAGGGACCTTTAGGAAATTTATTTGACCTAGTGGAAGAAGGGAATCTTTTTGGACAAGACACCTGGGAAGAGGCAGAAAGCGAAATGCAAAAAGAAGCATGTTTAATGGCTCTTGGGAAAGCCAAGGTGGAACCATCAGAGGTGAGATACTTATTTGGTGGTGATTTGTTGCGCCAAGGCATTGCTACATCTATGGGATTGGAGGAATTGCACATTCCTTTGTTCGGATTATATGGTGCTTGCTCCACATCAGGGGAAGCGTTGGCGTTAAGTTCTATGAGTGTAGCAGCCGGATATGGAAATTATGTACTTGCAGTTACATCTAGTCATTTCGGAAGTGCCGAGAAGGAGTTTCGTTTTCCCCTTGCGTATGCAAATCAGAGACCCTTGTCATCGCAGTGGACGGTGACTGGAAGCGGTGCTTTTTTGGTCGGAACAGAAGCAAGTCATGTCAAGATTACCGGTGTTACCGTGGGGAAAATCGTGGATTATGGATTAAAGGACTCACAAAATATGGGAGCATGTATGGCACCTGCAGCTTGTGATACCATTGCCCAAAATCTGGCGGATTTTGAGAGAACCCCAGAAGATTATGACCGAATTTTCACTGGTGATTTGGGATATGTGGGACAAAGCATTCTATTTGATTTGATGAGAAAAAAAGGGATTGATATTAAAGACAATCATGTGGATTGTGGCAAGATTATATTTGACCAACAGACTCAAAATACCAATGCAGGCGGTAGTGGGTGTGGATGTGCAGCAACGACATTGTCTGCATACATTTTGCCTAAAATCGATTGTGGTGAGTGGAAGAGAGTGCTTTTTGTGCCTACAGGCGCTTTGATGTCTACCGTAAGTTATAATGAAGGACAAAGTGTTCCGGGAATTGCACATGCAATTGTACTAGAACATTGTTAGGAGGAGATATGGATTATTTATATGCGTTTTTAATCGGTGGAGCCATCTGCGCGGTGGTTCAGATTTTATTGGACCGAACAAAATTGATGCCTGGACGAGTGATGGTCTTATTGGTTTGTGCAGGGGCAGTATTAGGCTTTCTAAATATTTATGAGCCGTTTGCAAAATTTGCAGAAGCAGGGGCTACGGTACCACTTTTGGGATTTGGGAATTTGTTGTGGAAAGGTGTCAAAGAAGCAGTTGATAAAGAAGGATTTATAGGAACTTTTCTTGGAGGGTTTAAAGCTAGTGCAGTCGGTATTTCGGGTGCACTGATATTAGGATATATTGCTTCCCTTATATTTGAACCGAAAATGAAGAAGTAAAAATTGGCACCCCTTTTTTGTTGGGTGTGGTTGACATACCCTCAAAATTATGCTCAAATGGAGATGGGTAAAGGAAACCAAGGAGGAAAACATATGGAATATGTCAATATTATCATCCCGTTTGTGGGTGGACTCGGTATGTTTATTTACGGCATGCAAATCATGGCGCAAGGTCTTGAGAATGCAGCTGGTAATAGGATGAAATCACTTTTAGAAGCATTGACCAAAAATAAAATCCTAGGAGTTGCGCTGGGTGCACTTATTACTGCGGTAATACAGAGTTCCTCTGCTACGACTGTCATGGTTGTTGGTTTTGTCAATGCAGGCATTATGAATTTGACACAGGCAATCGGTGTCATTATGGGTGCCAATATTGGTACCACGGTAACTGGTTGGCTTGTATCGGCAGGTGAGTGGGCAGAGTTTTTGCAACCAAGTACGCTAGCACCTATTGCCATCATGCTTGGAGTAGTTATCATGCTTGTAGGTAAAAGACGTGGGACCAAGGATGTGGCAAGTATAATCATTGGTTTTGGTTTGTTGTTTGTGGGAATTTCTACCATGTCTACAGCGGTAGCTCCTCTCAAAGAATATCCGGTGTTCACCAATATGTTTGTAGTGCTTGGTGGAAATCCGATTTTGGGTATTGTCGTCGGAGCTGTTGTTACAGCCATTATTCAGAGTTCTTCTGCATCAGTGGGTATTTTGCAAAGTCTTGCAGCCGCAGGACTAATACCGTTTAATGCAGCGATTTACATTATTATGGGACAAAATATCGGTACTTGCGTGACTGCACTTTTGTCCAGTGTAGGAGCTAAAAAAAATGCGAAGACAGCCGCGTTTATGCATCTCTTATTTAATATTATAGGAACAGTTATCTTCAGTGTAGGCGCAGTGGTATTCTTTAAAGTTGTGAATCCACAATGGGGATACGCCAATATTACCCAGACACAAATCAGTACTGTTCACACGGCGTTTAATATTGCAACAACAATCTTGCTATTCCCAGCGGCTGGGCTCATTGTGAAGATAGCAAAACTTATTGGTGGCGTAGGAAAAGGTAATGAGAACGAAAACCTTGTATCTTTGGATGATAGAATGTTAGAAACTCCGGCTATTGCGTTGCAGGCAACCGTGGCAGAAGTTGGTCGTATGGCAGAACAAGTCAGAGAGACTTTTAAAGTGGCTACTAAAGTACTGTTTACGAAGGAAAGAAAAGACATTGAAGAGATTAGAAAAGGGGAAGATCTTACAGACCAATATTGCTCGGGTATCACGGATTATGCTTTGAAACTCAATGGCATGGTTATCAGTGATAAAGAACATCAGCAAATCACTCGACTAGTACAGGTTCTTTCGGATATGGAACGTATTAGCGACTATTGTGAAAACATTTCCGAATATGCAGAAACCATGGCGGACAAAAAGATTACGTTTTCAGATATTGGGGCAGAAGGCTTGAAGGAAATGTTTGCTGTTTGCTTTGATAGTTATCAATATGCCATCGAAGCTTTTATGGAGGGTGATAGCGAGAAAGCAAAATTAGCTATTGAGAAAGAAGTACTTGCAGATGATTTAGAGGTGGCACTTCGTACAAAGCACATCAAGCGCCTCACCAAACAAGAATGCAATACGGAGGCCGGAATTGTCTTTCTGGACACTTTGGTCGGTCTGGAACGTATTTCCGACCACGCAAGAAATATTGCTGAAGAAGCACTGGCTACTCTTCAATAATATGGATTTCTAAATAATCAAAATCAATGGAATCCACGAAATTGTCTTGATAAAATCTTGCTTTATCATGTTTTTTGAATTCCGAAATTGTAGAATCGAGCCAGATTGGTTTGCTCAAATCAAATTCATGGCAGATGGCATCCAGGGCATGAAAAATTTTATGTGTCCTGGTGTCATTGGATTCATCACATATGACGGTGTCTTTTAATAATCTATTTTCTTTATATATTTTTCCCCATAAGCGAAACATTTCATAAACCTCATACTTTATTTGATGATAGGATTATACAACATGAAATAGGCAGTTTCAATGATGAAAAAAAGCAATTGATTTTTTCTATCTGCTGTGATAGACTACACAGGTGACAAGACACATGTATAATTAAAAGTTTACAGTAAAAGAGGGATAACATGAACGCAATTAAAAAGGTAGCAAATCGAATTTTTATTGATGGAATGACGGGAATGGCTCATGGACTATTTGCCACATTGATTATCGGAACGATTATCCAACAAATCGGAACACTAGTCGGTGGAGAAATGGGAAATTTTATTTTCCTCATGGGAAAAGTGGCAGCATCTTTAACAGGCGCTGGAATTGGCGTAGGGGTCGCTTGCCGTTTTAAAGAAAGTAATTTGGTGGTGCTTTCTGCAGCAACCGCTGGTATGGTAGGTGCTTTTGCAAGTAAGATCCTTGCTGGAGAGGTGCTGGTGGATGGTGCTATGGTTTTCTCTGGACCGGGTGAACCGTTAGGTGCATTTCTGGCAGCTTACATAGGAATTGAATGTGGTCGACTTTTAGCGGGAAAGACCAAAATAGACATTATTGTTACACCGCTTATCACTATAGGTGCTGGTTCAGTCGTAGGACTTATTCTGGGACCGCCGATTTCCAAGTTTATGGGAATGTTGGGAGAAATGATTAACTGGGGAACCGAACAACAACCTTTCTTGATGGGAATTGTAGTATCTGTATTGATGGGTATGATTCTGACATTGCCAATTAGTTCGGCAGCACTTGGAGTTATTTTGAAATTATCAGGGCTTGCTGCGGGAGCTGCAACTGTTGGATGTTGTTGTAACATGGTTGGTTTTGCAGTGGCAAGTTATAAAGAAAACAAAATGGGTGGTTTGTTAGCGCAAGGTGTTGGAACATCCATGTTACAGGTGCCAAATATTATGCGAAAACCTTTGATTTGGCTGCCGGCTATTTTGTCCAGTGCAATTTTAGGACCAGTGGGAACCATAATATTGAAAATGACAAATAACCCAACAGGTTCAGGGATGGGAACAGCAGGTTTTGTCGGTCAAATCATGACATGGCAAACAATGACGGCTACGGAAGCACCGGAAATTGTTATGTTTAAAATTATGTTAATTCACTTTATATTGCCGGCAGCAGTAACTCTTTTAATATCAGAATTTATGAGGAAAAAGGGTTGGATTAAGCAAGGAGATATGAAATTAGATTTGTAAAATTTCTATGAAACTTGTGACAGTTTCCACTTCCTGTGTTATAATACCTAAAGGTATGAAAGATACCGGACAGGGGAAAAAGTGAATGCAAGATGCAATTAAAACTTATGAGGATGTAGATAGTTGGAAGACAATCATGTTTCTTTACAACGCTGCACTCAAAGAAGTAGAAACAAAATTAGAAATTTTAAATGATGAATTTCAACATGTACATCAATACAATCCGATAGAACACATTAAAACCAGAATCAAAACGCCGGAAAGTATAGTAAAGAAGTTGAGAAGATACGGCTATGAAACATCGGTTGAAAATATGATTAAATACATCAATGATATTGCCGGTGTACGCTTGATTTGTTCCTTCACTTCTGACATTTACCGATTGGCAAGTATGATTGGAAATCAAAGCGATTTGCGAGTGATTTCTATCAAGGATTATATTAAAAATCCAAAAGAAAGCGGATATAAAAGTTTCCACATGCTTTTGGCAGTACCAGTCTTTTTGTCCGACAAAGTGGTGGAGGCAAAAGTAGAAGTACAGATTAGAACTATTGCCATGGATTTTTGGGCAAGTCTAGAACATAAGATATATTATAAATTTGAAGGTCACGCACCGGAATATATCAGTGAAGATTTGAAAATCTGTGCGGATATGGTTTCTGAACTGGATGAAAAAATGTTGTCGCTCAACGAGGCAATTCAGAAGTGCTTGGATACAGAAGAAAGCAAATAGGAAAAATTCCAAAAGGATGTTTAAGTAACTTGCTTAAACATCCTTTTTTTCTGGCTTGATAGAGCAATACAATCTTGACAATATAGCACCTTTTTTAATACAATGATATTGTATTAAATTCTGAAAAAAGAAAGAATTAAAATAGGTGATTTTATGAATGCTGTACACGAAAAATTACTCAAATGTTATGCGAGTGTGAAAGAGAAAATAGACTTCAAGCCAGAAATTGCTTTGGTACTAGGTTCGGGACTTGGTGACTATGGAGAAACAATTGATGTAGTTGCAACCTTGGACTATAGCGATATTGAAGGATTTCCAGTATCGACGGTAAAAGGACACAAAGGACGTTTTATTTTTGGGTATATTCAGGGAGTACCGGTAGTGTGTATGCAAGGTCGCGTGCATTACTATGAAGGCTATCCGATTACAGATGTGGTATTGCCGACACGACTGATGAAAATGATGGGAGCAAAGGTATTGTTTTTAACCAACGCAGCAGGCGGCTTGAATTATGATTTTAAAGCAGGCGATTTCATGTTAATTACTGACCATATCATGAACTTTGTGCCATCACCGCTTATCGGAGAAAATATTGACGAATTGGGCTTACGCTTCCCTGACATGAGTGACATTTACAAAAAGGATTTGCAAGACATTATTCGCAGCACAGCTTCCGAACTTAATATCCCATTGCAAGAAGGTGTTTATATTCAACTGACAGGACCAAATTTTGAAACACCGACTGAAGTAAAAATGTGCCGTATTTTAGGCGCAGATGCAGCAGGAATGAGTACTGCAGCAGAGGCAGTAGCTGCAAACCATATGGGAATGAAAGTGTGTGGTATTTCTTGTATTACAAATCTTGGTTGTGGAATGTCTTCTGAACCATTGAGTCATGAAGAAGTACAAGAAACTGCAGACCGCGTGGCAGTTCATTTCAAACAACTCATCACACAGGCAGTGATAAAAATTTACAAAGCAATGTAAGGGAAAGATAGAATGAAAGCACTATATTTCAATGGTAGCGAGGCCGTTTATTTGACGGACTATCAAAAACCGGAGCTTACACCCGGTCATAGTGTAATTCGAGTTTTGATGTCTGCTATCTGCAATACGGATCGAGAGGTCATGCGCGGATATAGACCAGACTTCCGTGGCGTTTTGGGTCATGAATTTGTAGGTGTTGTGGAAGAGTCTGAAAATCCTAATCTTGTAGGAAAACGTGTGGTAGGGGAATTGAATGAAGGCTGTGGAGATTGTGTTTATTGTCATTCGGGACGAGAAAAACATTGCCTCACAAGAAAAGTTATCGGTATGGAAGGCTTGGATGGAACCTTTGCTGAATATGTATTATTGGCAAATCATTTAATCCATGTGGTGCCGGATACCTTGTCTACTGAAAAGGCAATTTATACGGAGCCTTTAGCAGCAGCGTTAGAAATTACAAATCAATTGCATATTCGACCAGAAGATAATGTGGCCATTATCGGAGATGGAAGATTGGCATATATGATTGCACAGGTGATTTCTTTATATGGTGTAGATTTGACCATTATTGGAAAACACCCGGAAAAATTAGAATTGTTTGAACAATTAGGCAAAATCGAACATCAAGATGGACAAACCTATGAAATTGTAATTGATGCCACAGGAGCTCCGTCGGGTATGGATTTGGCAAAACAGATTGTTCGAAAAAAAGGAACCATTGTGTTAAAAAGCACTTATGCGGGCACCCTCAATTTAGATATGAGCTATTTTGTGGTAAATGAGATTACCATTAAAGGCAGCAGATGTGGTCCGTTTGAGCCGGCACTAAATTTATTAAATAGAGGGCTAGTCACTTTGCCACAAATAGAACTTTGGGACCTTTGCGATTATGAAAAAGCCTTTGCATCCAGAACTTTTAAATCAGGCTTTAGATTCTAGAATTCAAATAAGATTTTAACGAGGATAAAAAATGAGAAACATTGAAAAATTAGCAGAAAACGTATTTTTGAGTGAAGATGGGAAAAGTGTAGTAATTATAGACCAGACTAAATTGCCAAATGTGTTGGAATACTTAACATTAACTACTGCAAAAGAAATGTATGACGCCATCAAATCCTTGGCCGTGCGAGGAGCACCAGCAATCGGTATTTGTGCAGGTTATTCCATTTATTGTTTGGCACAACAAATTCAAACAGAAAGTTTCGAAGAGTTTTATGCACAGTTTAAAAAGGATAAAGATTACCTAGATTCTTCCAGACCAACCGCTGTAAATTTAAGCTGGGCTTTGAAGAGAATGGACGCTTTAGTTTTAGCAAACAAAGACAAAGCAGTGGCTGAAATTATAGAATTGATGGGTGAAGAAGCCGTGAAAATTCAACAAGAGGATATTGCTATGTGCAAAGCAATTTCCGAATATGGTTTGTCTTTACTAAAAGACGGAGATGGCGTTTTAACGCACTGTAATGCAGGACCACTTGCTACTTCTCGTTATGGAACAGCGATTGGGCCAATGCTTATGGCAAAGGAAAAAGGCATCAACGTCAAGGTGTTTGCAGATGAAACTAGACCGTTGTTACAAGGAGCAAGGCTTACTTCTTATGAACTTCATAAAGCGGGTGTGGATGTAACATTGATTTGTGATAACATGGCCAGCATGGTTATGAAAAATGGCTGGGTGCAAGCTTGTTTTGTAGGGTGTGATCGCATTGCGGCAAATGGAGATACAGCAAATAAAATCGGAACCAGTGGAGTAGCTATTTTGGCAAAACACTATGGAATTCCGGTTTATGTGTTGGGCCCATCTTCTACAATAGACCTTAATTGCAAAACAGGCGCAGAAATTGAAATTGAACTTCGAGATGAAGATGAGATTCGTTCAAAATTTTATGAAGAACCGATGGCACTTTCAGATGTAAAATGTTTCAATCCGGCGTTTGATGTTACAGACCATGAATTAATTGCCGGTATTATTACTGAAAAAGGTATTTTAAGACCACCGTTTACAGAAAGTCTTGCAAGTGTTTTTGCAAAGAAATCACTCTGATACAAACGCCATTACGGATGGCGCTTGCATAAATTATTCATTAAAAAGGAGGAACTGCTATGAAAAAATTATTAGCAGCAATCATGTGTCTTGTTATGGTAACAGCATTACTTGCAGGCTGTGGCGCTAAAGAAGACAACAAAGACGATGCGAAAGGATTAAAAATCGCTATCGTAAGTTCACCATCAGGCGTTGATGATGGAAGTTTCAACGAAAACAACTACAACGGAATTCTTGCATTTATTAAAGCTAATCCAAGTGCAACAGTAACACCAGTAAAAGAACCTACTGGCGACGTTAAAGCAGCTGTAAAAGCAGTAGCAGATATCGTAGCTGACTACGATGTTATCGTATGCTGTGGATTCCAGTTTGCAGGAATCGCATCTATTGCACAAGAAAATCCTAATGTAGACTTCATTCTTGTTGATGCAAATCCAACAAATGATGCAGGTGAAGAAGTAACTGTAGAAAACATCTACGCAATGACCTTCAAAGAGCAAGAAAGTGGATTCTGTGCAGGTATTGCAGCAGCAATGCAAACAAAAACAGGTAAAGTTGCAGTAGTAAATGGTATTGCATTCCCATCTAACGTAAACTATCAATATGGTTTCGAATCAGGTGTAAACTATGCAAACAAACACTATGGAACAAAAGCTCAACTTGTTGAATTATCATCATATGCAGGAACCGATGTAACAGGTGCTAATGTAGGCGGCAACTATGTTGGTAACTTCTCTGATGAAGCAACAGGTAAAGTGGTAGGTAAGGCTCTTATTGACCAAGGTGTTGATATTATCTTTGTAGCTGCAGGTGCTTCAGGAAATGGTGTGTTCACAGCAGCTAAAGAAGCAACAGGTGTTTACTGCATCGGATGTGACGTTGACCAATTTGATGATGGAAAGAATGGCGATGCAAACATTATCCTTACATCAGGTCTTAAGATTATGGATATGAACGTTGAAAAACAACTTAACGCAATCAAAGACGGAACATTCAAAGGTGGAAACTTCTTACTTGGTGCCGATACAGATTCTACAGGATATGTTAGTGCAGAAGGAAGACATCAGTTAACAGAAGAAACAATCAAAAACATCAAAGAAGCATTTGCAAAAGTAAAATCAGGAGAAATCGTTCCTGCAGCAAACTTCAACGGATTAACATCAGACGCATTTACTGGTCTGTAAAATTTTATAACAGGATTGGAAGGGAAGCCAAAGGCTTTCCTTCCTTTGCTATAAACCTTTCAAAAAAGAAGGGGTTATGGAGGTACAAATGTCAGAGTATATTGTCGAAATGAGAAATATTACAAAACGTTTCCCGGGAATTGTGGCTAATGACAATGTGACGATTCAAATCAAAAAAGGGGAAGTTTATGCATTGCTCGGAGAAAATGGCGCAGGAAAATCCACACTCATGAGCATGCTTTTTGGTATGTATGAGCCAGATGAAGGCGAAATCTATGTAAGAGGAAAGAAGGAAGTCATTTCTTCGCCAACATATGCTACAGAGTTAAATATCGGGATGGTGCATCAGCACTTTAAATTAGTTTCAAATTATACAATAGCAGAGAATATTATTATGGGCGTAGAACCAATGAAGCGTTTTGCGGGGATATTACCATATGTAGATATAAAAACATCAAATGAAAGGATTGCAAAACTTTCCAAGGATTATGGTTTGGAAGTTGATCCGACAAAGAAGATCGAGGACATTCCTGTTTCTACACAGCAACGTGTAGAAATTTTGAAAATGCTTTATCGTGAAGCGGAAATTTTGATTTTTGATGAACCGACAGCTGTTTTAACACCGCAAGAGATTGAATTTTTGCTAGATATTATCAGAGGCTTAAAGGCAGCAGGAAAGACCATTATCTTAATTACTCACAAATTGGAAGAAATTAAGAAGGTGGCAGACCGCTGTGCTATTTTAAATCGCGGCAAACTTATTGATGTATTAGATGTTGCCACAACTTCTACCAAGGAAATGGCAAATAAGATGGTAGGACGCGAAGTTTCTTTTGAAAGAGAAAAGCCGGAGGCGAAATACGGAGATGTAGTTCTTTCAGTAGAAGGTGTAACTGTAAAAAACAGTGATAAGTTTGAAGTAGTAAAAAATGCTTCACTTACTGTAAGAAGTGGGGAAATTTTGGCTATAGCGGGGGTGTCAGGAAACGGACAAGTAGAACTTGCCGATGCCATAGCAGGATTGATGCCAATCAGTTCGGGTAAAATTATTTTGAATGGTAAAGATATTACCAACTATACAATCAGAAAACGTATTTTAGAAGGGCTTTCCTATATACCGGAAGATAGACAGACATATGGGCTTGTTCTAGATTTCACCTTGAGTGAAAATCTTGCACTTAAGAATTACAATCAAAAACCTTTTGCGAAAAACGGAATTTTAAATCATCAGGAATTTGAAAAATTTGGCGAACAACTTATTGAGAATTTTGATATTCGAAGTGGACAAGGGAATAAAACTATTGTTCGCTCTATGAGTGGTGGAAATCAGCAAAAAGCTATTATTGCACGTGAAATTGAGCAAGATTCGTCTTTTGTCATTTTTGTGCAGCCAACTCGCGGATTGGATATTGGTGCAATTGAAAATATTCACAATCAAATTATTGCAGAGAGAAATAAGGGAAAAGCAATTTTATTAATTTCTTTGGAATTAGATGAAGTTATGGAATTGGCGGATACCATTGCTGTTATTTACAACGGAGAAATTTTGAAAAATGCCGATGCAAAAACATTAACTGTTGAAGAAGTCGGGCAGTTTATGATGGGGGTGACAGAATAAATGAAAAGAAAATCGAATCCAATTTCTAGATTCTTTGTCAAACTCCTTGGCAACGAAAAATACCAAGTAATTACAATTCCTATTTTTGCTATTGTTTTAAGCTTAATTGTGGGTGCAATTGTTATCGCATTATTAGGAAAAGACCCAGTTGCAGCATATGGAAATCTGCTTCAAGGTTCAGGTTTATTACCGAAACCGAGATATGCCGGCGGTAAAAGTATGCTGACAGACTTTTTTAGTTTTATGAATTATTGGACTCCAATGATTTTTGCGGCTCTCGCGGTAGCAGTAGCACTAAAGGCGGGCTTGTTTAATATTGGTGTATCCGGTCAAATGTTGGCGGCAGGTTTTGTTTCTTCCGTATTAGTTGGTTATAGCACCTTGGAAGCTTCAATCGCAAAACCACTTGTTATTTTGATTTCCATTGTGGTGGGCGGTTTGGTAGGTGCGCTCATAGGATGGTTAAAATATCAATTTAATATTAACGAAGTTGTTTCATCAATTATGCTTAACTATATTATCCAATATGTTGTAGCGTTTATGATTAATACAAAATACGTTGATCCGGTTTCTCGTCAGTCAAAAGATGTCACTGATGCGGCAAGATTGACTTTAATGAGCGTAAAAATCGGCGATTATAAGTATGACATTCCGTTGGGAATCATATTGGCGATTGTCGTAGCATTTGTGATTCAGTTTATTTTCAAGAAAACTACATTTGGTTATGAATTGAAAGCCGTTGGTTCTAACAGAAAAGCCGCACAATATGCGGGGATTAATGTTGGTAAAAATATGATTATGGCAATGTTAATTTCTGGAGCCTTGGCAGGACTCGCAGGAGCAACCTATTATCTGGGATATTTTTCTTCTATGCAACCGAAGGTGCTCGCAGCAACTGGTTATGATGCTATTGCAGTATCATTGCTTGGAAATTCAAATCCGGTGGGAATTATTTTCTCATCCTTCTTGATTTCTATTATAGGAAACGGAAGTACTTATATGAGCTCATCCGCAGGGTTGGATGCAGAAATGGCATCGGCTATTACAAGCTTGATATTGCTCTTTAGTGCATGCGGTGTGTATATTCAATATCGTGTAAAAAGAGCAAAAGAAAAAATCGAGGAGGTAGACAAATCATGTTAGATAACATAATTATAGACGGACTGTCTTTTGCACTACCTCTGTTTATTATGGCGATTGGTGGTATTTATAGTGAAAGAAGTGGTATTACTAATTTGGCATTAGAAGGCCTACAGGGAGTAGGTGCTTTTGTAGGAGCCTTGGTAGCGGTGCTTTTAATGCAATCTACAGGGCCAGATTCCCAAATTCCATATTATGCGGCCATGTTATTTGCTATGATAGGTGGGATGGTTTATGCCATGCTCCATGCGTTGCTTTGTGTTAAGTTCAAAGCAAATCAAGTTATCAGTGGTGTGGTCATTAATATCTTGGCAGTCGCTCTTACAGCAGTTTTAACCAAATTAATTAACCGACTAGTATTTGATGGGCCGTCAGACAAATTTATATTAGGTGTTTCTCAAAAATGGACAGTTCCATTGCTTTGTGAAATACCGATATTAGGCGCAGTCTTTACAGACATTTATCCTTTTGAAGTTATCATTGTTGTTGTAGCTGTGATTGCTTGGTATGTTCTTTACAAGACAAAATACGGATTACATTTGAGAGCTTGTGGTGACAATCCACACGCCGTGGATGCAGCAGGTATCGATGTTGCAAAGGTGCGTTTTAGTGCAGTTATGGTTTCTGGTGCATTATCAGGTCTTGCCGGTATGTCCTTTGCATATTCTATTTCAGCAAATTATTCATCTGGAATATATGTGGGCTATGGATATCTTTCTATTGCGGCACTTATTTTTGGAAACTGGAAAATCATTCCTACTTTGGCGGCTTGCCTTTTATTCGGCTTTGCAAAATCTGGTGGATACCAATTAGTACAAGCAATTGGATTGCCGAGTAGTTATTCAGACTTAATTATGATATTACCATATGTTTTAACCTTATTATTATTGTTGTTTTTCTCAAAACACAATCGTGCACCAAGAGCTTTGGGTGAGATTTACGACAAAGGAAAACGTTAGAGGATTTATATATGAATATTCGAATTTATAATGCGAGAATTTTAACCATGGAAGAGGACAAGTCTCTTTTTGAAGGGGAAATTCATATTCAAGAAAATAAAATTACTTATGTTGGACCAACATTGACAGACGAGGACATGCAAAAGAAAATCGGGGATAAGGTTTGGAATCGTCAGATTAATGCAAAAGGTAATGTTATAATGCCGGGCTTTAAAAATGCTCACACACATTCTGCCATGACATTTTTACGCTCTTATGCGGACGATTTGCCGCTTTTAGAGTGGCTGAATGAACAGGTATTTCCAATGGAGGCAAAGTTGACGGCAGATGATATTTATCATTTGTCCAAACTTGCTATTATGGAATATCTCACTAGTGGTATCACTGCAAACTTTGATATGTATTTGACCCCGGATACCATAGCAAAGGCATCCCAGGATTGTGGATTCCGTACTGTTATGGTAGGAGGATTAAATAACTTTTCACAATCTTTTGAGGCATTGGAAGAATGGTATAATAAATATAATGATCCAGATGAATTAGTGACGTTCCAATTTGGATTCCACGCAGAGTATACAAATTCAAGAGAAAACTTGGAAAGATTAGCTGCTTTGTGCCGTAAATATCAAGCACCAATATGTGCTCACAGTTCAGAAAGTGAAGCAGAAGTACAAGGCTGTATAGAGAGACATGGAGTAACACCAACAGTTCTTTTCAACCAATTGGGTATGTTTGATTATGGCGGAGCATATTATCATTGTATTCACATGACAGACGAAGATTTGGACATCATGGCAGAGAAGGGAATTTACGCTGTTACGAATCCTGCATCTAACATGAAGCTTGCCAGTGGAATTGCAAGAATTGAAGATATGTTAAACCGAGGAATCAAGGTGGCCATCGGTACAGATGGGCCGGCAAGCAACAATTGTTTGGATATGTTCCGAGAAATGTTTTTGGTTACCGGGTTGGCAAAAATCAGAGAAAAAGATGCTTCTGCAGTAGATGCATATGAAGTTCTCAAGATGGCAACGGTGAATGGTGCACATGCTATGGGATTAAAAAATGCAGATGTTTTAGCAGAAGGCAAATTTGCTGACCTTATAATGATTGATTTGCAACAGCCGAATATGCAACCGCTTAATAATATTGTGAAAAATATCGTATATAGTGGAAGCAAAATGAATGTGAAAATGACTATGGTAAACGGTCAGATTTTATATGAAGATGGTCAATTCTTTATTGGAACATCGGCAGAAGATATTTACGAAAAAGCAAACGAGATTATAGAAAGAATGAGAGCATAAATTCATAGTTCTTGAGGCGTCATACAATATATTTATTGGGCATAAGTATATACGAGGATATATACGGAGCAATTGTATGAAAGAAAGATTTAAAAGAAAATTGAAATCGCTTGCAATCAGCGGAGTGTTGATTTTAGCGGCATGTGTGGGAGTTTCTAAAGTTGTCACGGTAACTAATACTGTGAACGGAAAGGAACTCCCTATTTATTCTGTGGAAACGGATAAGAAGAAGGTGGCGCTTTCTTTTGATGCAGCGTGGGGTAATGAGGATACACAGCAGATTTTAGATATACTGAAACAATACAATGTTCATGTCACCTTTTTTATGACAGGTGGATGGGTGGAAAATTTTCCAGACGATGTAAAGAAAATCAAAGATGCCGGGCATGATTTAGGAAACCATAGCGAGAATCATAAAAATATGAGTCAGTTAAATGATTCTGACTGTCAATCAGAACTTCTGAAGGTTCATGGGAAAGTGAAAAAGTTGACTGGAACAGATATGTGTTTATTCCGTCCACCATATGGAGACTATGATAATGAGGTTATCAGGAATGCAACCTCATGTGGATACTATACAATTCAATGGGATGTTGACAGCTTAGACTGGAAAGACTATGGCGTGGATAGTATTATTAAAACGGTAACCGAGCATAAAAACTTGAAAAATGGTTCCATTATACTTATGCATAATGGTGCAAAACATACAGCCGAGGCTTTGCCGAAGGTGATTGAAGGTTTAAAGGAAAAAGGCTATGAGATTGTACCGATATCGGAATTGATTTATAGAGATAATTATCATTTGGATGTGACCGGCAGGCAAATACAAGATTAAAAATTAGAATTAGGGAACTTTTTGGGGTTGAAATAAATATAAAAGTTCCCTAAATGAGAAACAGACATATTTTATGAGTGAGAATGGAGGTTTTTTACTATTTTTTTATGCATAATTAAAATTATAACTAACAGTACGAGTAAATAAATTGGCAATATAGCAAAAGATAACTGATCTGCCATCCATCCAAATAGAGGTGGCATCAATAAAAATCCAGTATAAGCAAATGCCATTTGTGTACCAATCATGGCTTGTGATTTGTCAGTCCCGAATATTTCAGGTGTCATATGGATAATACATGGATAGATTGGGGCACATCCTAAACCAATAATAAAAAATCCTGCGATTGCGAAATGAGTACTTAAAGGAAGAGTGATAAGTATAATACCCAGTGCAACAATTCCAATACCTACTCGAATTAACAGACTGTCTTTTAGTTTCATGGATAAAAAACCGTTGATTGCACGACCGATCGTAATACCTAGATAAACCAGACAAGCTAGGCTCGCTGCCGCTTCAGGGGAGACATTTCGGTTCTGAACTAAATAACTAGTTGCCCATAATGAAGCCGTCATTTCCATAGCACAATAAGCAAAAAATGCAAGGAAGGATGCCAATGCGCCCGATGTAGAAAAGATTTCTTTGAATGTCATAGGGACTGCGGACTTGTTGTTTTCTGTTTCTGCAGTGCTTTTTGCATTTTTGTTCCATAAAGACAGACTCATAAATAGGAAAATAGACAATGAAATCTGTATGATTGAGACAATCAAATAACCATAATTCCAGTTGGATAAATTCACTAAAGCGTAGCTCATAATGTAAGGACTTATGGAAGCACCCACGCCCCACATACAATGAAGCCAACTCATGTGCTGTGCCTTGTAATGTAAAGCAACGTAATTATTTAATACAGCATCAACTGCTCCCGCGCCGAGTCCGTAAGGGATAGCCCATAAAACTAACATCCAATATTGATTGCTGGTTGAAAAGCCGAATAACGCAAGGGCGGTCATTGCAGTACTGAAGGCTGTTATTTTTCCAGTGCCCAATTTATGAAGCATGCGGTCACTCAACAAACTGGATATGATAGTGCCGGCAGAGATAATCATAGAAATAATTCCTGCGTAGGAAACAGGAACCTGGATTTCTGCATGGAGTACAGGCCAAGCCGAACCGAGCAATGAGTCTGGCAAGCCAAGACTTATAAATGATACATATATTAACGCCAATAATAGTCCAGACATAATGGTAAATTATTCCTTTCTGAAGAAACTGTATGTATTATAGCAGAAATAAAACATATGTGTTATAATAAAATCAATAAATACTCTAATTAGCAAAAAAGAAAGGACAGGAGGATATTTAAAATGAAAATAGGAGTTACATATGACAACGGAGAAATTTTTCAGCACTTCGGACATACGGAGCAGTTTAAGGTTTATGATATTCTAGACGGAAAAATAGTAGGTACCAAAATAGTCGATACCAATGGGAGCGGTCATGGAGCATTGGCAGGTGTTTTGAATGAATTACAGGTAGATGTATTGATTTGCGGTGGCATCGGTGGCGGTGCACAGATGGCATTGGCATCGGCTGGCATTCAGTTGTTCGGAGGCGTTTCCGGAAATGCGGATGAAGCAGTAGAGGCACTACTTTCAGGAAATCTTGCATTCAATCCAAATGTACAATGCAATCATCATCACCACGAGCACGGAGAAGGACATACTTGTGGAGAACATGGATGTGGCAGTCATAGTTGTGGTGGTCATCACTAAAATAATTAAGGGAGTAAGTTTACACTTACTCCCTTTCGTTAGTTTGAAATTATCTATTGTTAATTAATTTTGTCAATTCTACAGGGTCAACAATCTTTCCATCTTTGTATACGCGCATGTTACCGGATGCGATTTCGTCAATTAAGATCACTTCGTCATTGTTGTAACCAAATTCAAATTTGATATCCCAAAGGTCAAGACCGATAGATTTCAAATCGTCAGCAACGATTTTTGTGATTTTTAATGTTTGTTCCTTCATACTTTCAAACATTGCAGGTGTCATAATACCAAGTGCAGCAAGTCCTTCACCTGTTACAAGTGGGTCACCCAAATCGTCGTTTTTAAATGTACATTCTACATATCCGCCTTCTAATACAGTACCATCAGCAATGTATTCACCATATCTACGGATAAAGCTACCTGTTGCTACTAAACGGCAGATTACTTCAAGACCATGTCCGAAAACTTTTCCTGGAAGAACTTCCATAGTAGCATCTTCTAAATTAGCGCTTACATAGTGTGTCTTAATACCAGCAGCTTTCAATAACTCAAAGTAGTGAATAGATGTTTCCAAATTCGCTTTACCGATTCCTTCGATTGTCAATCCAACAGAGTTTTCGCCTGGGTCAAATACACCATCTTTACCAGTGCAATCATCTTTGAATTTCAACATTACGTTTCCATTATCAAGTTTGTATACGTCTTTTGTTTTACCTACATAGATTTTTTCCATTTTTATTTGTCCTTTCTGTATCAGAATCAATTAGTAGCGAGACAAAAACATCTCACTCTCAATTTTTATCATAAAATGTCTTGTTTTACAATATTTTTTGAAAAAAAACAGGTTGATTTTTCAAAAAATAATGATATAATGATTTTTGTTCGGTAAAGAATGGTGCGGAATGGTGTAATGGTAGCACAGCAGACTCTGACTCTGTTAGTAGGGGTTCGAATCCCTTTTCCGTAGTTAACAAAAATATATAGCGGAGTGTGGCTCAGTTTGGTAGAGCGCTACGTTCGGGACGTAGAGGTCGCAGGTTCAAATCCTGTCACTCCGATTTAAGTGCTGGGATTCTTGTATAACAAGGGTTTTGGTACTTTTTTTGCCCCCAAAACAAGAAAAATGAAGGATCATGATAATATGGAAACACGTTGGCTTTATACTACCAATGACAATTTTACAGAGTTAAGAAAAGCATCCAAGGATACATGCATCATTCCTATGGGATGTGTGGAAAAGCATGGGTTACACCTGCCGTTAGGAACGGACATTTTGCAGGCAAGTGAGATTGCATGGCAGGCGTCACAGTTAGAAACAGTTTGCGTATTTCCAGATTTCGTTTTCGGAGATATTGGAGAGAATTCACCATCCTTGCCTCCAGGAACCATTTCTTTACCATTAGAGACTCAAATGCTTATGCTAGACAATTTTTGTGAACAAATAGCACGCAATGGGTTCAAGAAAATCATGATATACAATGGTCATGGTGGAAATGTCTCTTGGCTTTCTGCTTTTTTGCGTAAGATAGAGTACAAACCACATGATTACGTGCTAGTAAATGTTAATATTAAATGTGGAATCATGGAACGTATTGGAAGAATTCTTCAACAGGAAGGAAAAGGTGCGTTCCCTGAATTGACGGAGCAAGATGAGCAACTGGTACTAACATGTCTTGCAAACAAGCCAAAAGACGGACACAGTGGATATAGTGAAACTGCGTATATGATGGCCACTGCTCCAGAGACTGTTCACATGGAACGTCTTGGCGAAATTAGTGGGAAAAGTTTGAATCTTACCGGTATTTATAAAGGTGCAGGAATTCAGATTAGAGACAATGGCTGGGAGATTAATTTTCCGCATTGGATGGATAGTGATGACCCGGTGGGTTGCAATGAAAGAATCGGAAAAGTTGCTGTGAGATTAGAAGCAGAACGCCTTGCTCATGCAATTAAGATTATAAAGGAAGATAAACAGCTTATTCGGTGGCACAATGAAAGGTGGCATAGTAATTTATAAAGTTTTTATAGATTTTCATAACAACATTTGTTATAATGTGCGAAGATAAGATTTGAAAGGAGAAATTCGACAGAAATGGACGAAGGTGACAGTACATACGAAACGGAACCTCCGCAATATAACATTTTAGATTGAATAGGGCATAGTCTATACCTAGTAGAGTAGGGAATAGGCCGTGTCTTTTTTGCGTTATTTTGATCATTTATAGGAGGAAATAGTAGTGATTATTTTGTTACAAGTAGTATTGATTTTTTTGAATGCGATTTTTGCATGTGCAGAAATAGCAGTGATATCGATGAATGACACCAAGCTTGCAAAAATGGCAGCAGAAGGTGATAAAAGAGCAATTCGATTAGAACGACTGACCAATCAACCGGCCAGGTTCTTGGCAACGATTCAGGTTGCAATTACCTTGTCTGGATTTTTAGGCAGTGCCTTCGCGGCAGAAAACTTTTCAGGTATGTTAGTGGATTGGGTGATTAGCCTTGGTGTAAAAGCACCGATACAGGTATTGGATTCCATTGCTGTAGTATTGATTACAATTGTACTTTCTTATTTTACATTAGTCTTTGGTGAGTTGGTGCCGAAGCAGATTGCAATGAGAAAGGCTGAAACATTAGCCCTTGGATTGTCTGGATTGATTCATAGCATTTCAAAGTTGTTTGCACCAATTGTATCGTTTTTGACATTTTCAACAAACAACATTTTGCGTTTGTTTGGAATAGACCCAAATGCGGAAGATGATGAGGTCAGTGAAGAAGAAATTCGCATGATGGTTGATGTTGGTACTGAAAAGGGAACCATTGACCACGAAGAAAGAGAGTTTATACAGAATGTCTTTGAGTTTGATGATTTAACCGCAGATGAATTGGTAACTCACAGAACCGATGTGGCATTTCTGGATTTAGAAGATTCTATGGATGTTTGGAAGGCAATTATTTTTAGCACCAGGCACACTAGGTACCCGGTTTGTGATGGCTCACCAGACCGTGTTGTGGGAATATTAAATGCGAAGGAATACTTCCGTTTGGAAGAAAAAAGCAGAGAGAAGGTTATGGAGGTTGCGGTGGTGCCAGCATATTTTGTGCCGGACACAGTTAAAGCAGACACCTTGTTCCGAAATATGAAAAAAGGAAACCATCAACTTGCTGTTGTTATGGACGAATATGGTGGAATGACTGGTATTATCACTATGAACGACTTGGTAGAGCAATTGGTAGGTGATTTGGGCACGGACGCTGTTGTAGAGGAAGAACCACTTATTGAGCAGGTAAACGACAATACTTGGGCTGTACATGGAAGCGCTTCTTTAGAGGAAATTTCTGAAGTAATTGGTGTAATGGTAGAAAGCGAAGATTATGACACCTTAAATGGTTTGATTTTCTCAACACTTGGAACCATTCCGGAAGACGGAACAGATATAGAGCTTTCTGTTGCAGGACTCTATATTAAGGTGACAGAAATTGAAAATCACCAAGTAGAAATGGCAATTGTAAAGAAAGTACAAAGTCCAGCAGAAGTGGGTGAAGATGAGGATGAAAATGACGAAAAGAGTAAGAGATAAGATTGTTATAATCGGTAGTGTGATCAGCCTTTTTATTATCATAATTACCGCAGCACTGTTTATTATGATAAAAACAGAAGAAAAAAATAGAACTCCTGATGAAGTAGTAAAGCAAGAAGAAACGTTAGAATCGATAATCATTGAGACAAAAAAGGATATAGAAATTACCATTAGCACGGCAGGAGATTTTGTTTTGGGAACCGATGCAAATCATGCGAGTGGAGCAACCTTTGTTCGAAAGTATAATGAGGTTCAAGATCCAACCTATTTCTTAAACAATGTGCAGTCTGTATTTGCAAATGACGATTTAACGATTGTTAACTTTGAAGGAACGCTGACTACCTTGAATACAAGACAGGATAAGGAGTTTGCTTTTAAAGGAGAACCGGAGTATGTGAATATTTTGACCGCTGGCTCCGTGGAAGCAGTGAATCTTGCAAATAATCACAGCCGAGATTATGGTATGCAAAGTCTGACAGATACTAGAACCTATTTAAGCCAGGCGGGGATTACACATTTTGGTTATGATGAGACAGCGATTATCGAATGTAAGGGAATCAAAATCGGATTGGTAGGCATTTACGTACTCCCATATGGTCTTGGCTGCATGCAACAGTTGAAGGATAATATTGCCAAAGTGCAGTCAGAGGGTGCAACTATTACCATTGTGAATTTTCATTGGGGAATTGAAAGAGAATATTATCCGAATGATGTGCAAAAACAGTTAGGCCATGCAGCGATTGATAGTGGAGCAGATTTGGTCATTGGTGAACACCCACATGTATTGCAAGGAATTGAGACTTACAATGGAAAACAGATTGTATATAGTTTGGGGAACTTTTGCTATGGAGGACATAAAAATCCAAGCGATAAAGACACCATGATTTTCCAACAGACGTTTACCATTCGAGACGGGCAAGTGCTTGCCCATGATAATTACAAAATTATCCCGTGTTCTTTGTCTTCTGTTCAGAATTCAAATAATTATCAGCCGACTATATTAGAAGGGACAGAAGCACAGAGAGTTTTAGATAAGATAAAAAAGATTAGTGAAGGAATAACTTCGCAATAATAGAAAAGTCAAGTAGATGTTTCCTACTTGACTTTTTGATTTTATTGAACTTCATATTCCATAATATAATCATCCATCACAAAACCGCTGCCGATATCAGTTGCTTCTTCACGAACTTTCTTGAATCCGAGATGTTCGTAAACGGCCAGACTGTCGGCGTTATTTCTATTACAGGTTAGCCAAATGGTTTTTAAGTTGCGCAACTTACAGATTTCAATAAATTTTTGGAACATGTAAGAGGCAATACCTTTACCACGGAAATCTTCGTGCACGTAGAGTTTACTTAAGAAGAGTTTGTCGTTTTTCTCATGGATTCCGGCAAAGCCTGCAAAAGTGTAGTCGTAAGAAAAAAGAAAATACTCATAGCCGGAATTAATCTGTTCTATCAATGCTTCCGGTGATAAAAATTTCTCCAACATATAATCTACCTGTGCTTCCCCAATGATAGGAGTGTAGTGTTGACGCCAAATATCGTCTGCGACTGCGGACAAGGACAAAACCAACTCTTCATTTGCCACAGGAATAATTCTCAAGTTTTTCATGATGTCTATTCCTCCAATATTTATAATACTTTTATAAAAGCATTATACCACAGAGAGACGAGTTTGTGTTATAATAAAGTGTTGAAAAATGTCAAAGACAAAAAGGAGATGTTAAAAATGACAGCAAAGCATGGAAATCTTTCCATTAATAGTGAAAATATTTTTCCGATTATTAAGAAATGGATGTATTCAGACCACGATATTTTTGTGCGTGAGCTGATTTCAAATGGGTGTGATGCAATCACCAAACTGAAAAAACTAGATATGATGGGCGAATATCAGATGGCAGATGACTATCAGCCTAGAATCCAAGTGCTTGTGAATCCAGAAGAGAAAACCATGAAATTCATAGATAACGGACTTGGTATGACGGCAGAAGAAGTTGAGGAATATATTACACAGATTGCTTTTTCAGGGGCAACAGAATTTTTAGAGAAATATAAAGATAAAACCACTGATGATGAGATGATCGGGCATTTTGGCCTTGGATTTTATTCAGCATTTATGGTGGCAGATGAAGTTCACATTAATACTCTTTCATATAAAGAAGGAGCAACCCCTGTACATTGGACTTGTGACGGTGGTACAGAGTATGATATGGAAGATGGAGATAAGTCTACTGTAGGAACAGAGATTACATTGTTCCTTAATGATGACAGTGTAGCATTTTCTAATGAATTCCGTGTGCGCGAAGTAATTGAAAAATACTGTTCATTTATGCCAGTGCCAATTTATCTGGCAAATGAAAACGCAGAACCAAAAGAAGGCGAAGAGGAAGCGGAGCCAAAAGCACTGAACGACACCACGCCATTATGGGCAAAACATCCAAACGAGTGTGAAAAGGACGATTATATCGCTTTCTACCGCAAAGTGTTTATGGATTACAAAGAGCCACTATTTTGGATTCATTTGAATATGGATTATCCATTTAATTTGAAAGGGATTCTTTACTTCCCGAAGATTAATACAGAGTATGATTCGGTAGAAGGTAAGATTAAATTATATAACAATCAAGTATTTATTGCAGATAATATAAAGGAAGTAATCCCAGAATTTTTGATGGTGTTAAAGGGAGTTATCGACTGTCCGGATTTACCGCTTAATGTATCTAGAAGTGCGTTACAAAATGATGGCTTTGTAAATAAAATTTCCGAATATATTTCTAAAAAAGTAGCGGACAAGCTAACCGGAATGTGTAAGACCGACAAAGAAACTTATGAGAGTTATTGGGATGATATCAGTCCTTTTATTAAGTTTGGTTGCCTGAAGGATAATAAGTTCTGTGACAAAATGGCAGATTATATGCTCTTTAAAAATCTTGATCACAAATATCTCACATTGAAAGAATGTGTGGAAAAAGGTGTTTTAGAAACCGTTGAAGCAATGGAAGCAGAAGAGACCAAGGAACAGAAGCAAAAAACCGTGATTTATTATGTCACAGATGAACAACAGCAGAGCCAATACATCAATATGTTCAAAGCAGAAGGAATGGATGCAGTTATCCTCACACATAGCATAGATTCGCCGTTTATTACACAGTTAGAACAACGCAACGAAGACGTAAAATTTCAACGTATTGATGCGGACCTTACAGATACCTTTAAGCAAGAAGTGGCAGCAGATGAAGAAGAAATCTGGAAAGCAAACACAGAGACATTGACAGACGTTTTCCGAAAAGCAATGGATAATGAAAAACTGGAAGTCAAAGTTGAAAAGCTGAAAAATGCGAGCGTGGCATCTATGATGATTCTTTCTGAAGAATCTCGTCGCATGCAAGATATGATGAAAATGTATGGTATGATGGGAATGGACCCAAGCATGTTTGGCAATGATGTTACTTTAGTATTAAATGCAAATCATCCATTAGTTGACTATGTGCTGACTCATAAAGATGGAGAACACACAACTTTATTCTGCAAGCAGTTATATGATTTGGCTTTATTAAGCAATAAGCCACTTAACCCGGATGAAATGACCGAGTTTATTAATAGAAGTAACGAAATTATGTTGTTACTTGCAAAATAGGGTAAAAGAGGAATAGGAGAAACACTACATGATAAGAGTAAAAGAGTACAGTGGACACATTCGAAATTGGGTGGCTCTTTGCGAACAACTCAACATTTCGAAAAACCTGTCTCGTGAAGAACGTGAAGCAGAAATTTTAATTAAAGCTTACCAGACATGGGGAAAAGACATGGCAAATCATATGCACGGTATGTTCGCCTTTGCCCTATGGGATGAAGAGAACAATCAGATATTTTGTTTGCGAGATCAGTTTGGAACAAAGCCATTTTACTATTACGAGACCACAGAAGGAAAGTTGCTTTATGGAACCAGTATTCGTAACATTATGAAACAAGAAGGTTTTGTAAAAGAACTTAATGAAGAAATGTTACAAATCTATTTGAGCTTAACTTATGTTGCTAGTGATTGTACATTTTTTAAGGGTTTAAAGAAACTGATGCCAGGTTGTTATCTCATTTGGAAAGATGGAAAGGTATCTATTGAACATTATTGGAAACCTACTTTCTCTCCAGATGAAAGTAAAAATATGGACGACTGGGCAGAAGAGATTCATAGAACAATTGAACAGATTATGCCAGAGGTGAAAGAAGAAAAAGAATATGCAGAGTCCTTCCTTTCTAGTGGCGTGGATTCATCGTATGTCTTGGCAATGTCTGACATACAAACTACGAATTCATGTGGATATGTCGAAGAGCGTTTCGACGAAGCAAGAGAAGCGAAGAAGACTGCAGATCTATTAGCACGCAAATTTATAAAGCGCGAAATCACACCAGAAGAATATTTTGAGATTGTTCCTTGGGTTATGTATAACATGGAACAACCGTTAGGTGACGCATCAGCTATTGTATTTGCGCTGGGTTGTAAAGCTGTAGCAGAACATACAAAGATTTGCTATTCTGGAGAAGGCGCTGATGAATTCTTCGGCGGTTATAACATGTATCGCAATGCCGAACGTTACGGAGATAATCTCAAGACTTTCTATGTTGGAAATACCAACATCATGAAGGAAGATGAGAAAAAGCGAATCTTGAAGCACTATGACGAAAGAATTCTTCCTATCAATGTGGTGAAAGACCTTTATGAAGAAATGGAAGGTATGGACCCACTTGCGAAGATGTCGAATGTAGATATTCAAGTTTGGTTGGAAGGTGACATTTACCTAAATGTTGATAAGATGAGTGCAGCGGCAGGATTGGAAGTGCGCATGCCACTAACAGATACTCGAATTTTTGATATTGCATCTCGTATGCCTTCAAAATATAAAGTGAACGAAGAGTACAGTAAAGTAGCATTCCGTACTGCAGCAGCGAAGGTGTTGCCGGAAGAAATAGCATTCCGTAAGAAACTTGGATTTATTGTGCCAATTCGCATTTGGCTGGCAGACGAACAATATAATCAAGATGTGCAGGAGAAGTTCCACAGTGAGATGGCAGCCAAGTTCTTCAATGTGGAAGAAATCAATTCTATTTTCGATGAATATGTAGGTGGAAATTCAGATAATTGGAGAAAGGTATGGACTATTTATACCTTCTTGGTTTGGTATGAAGAATATTTTGTAAAGAGATAAATTTTGGAATGTCGACAAAATCCCGGACTCGCGTCCGGGATTTTTGCATTTAGAAGGAAGCGAGGGTATATGCAGAATTTTTGTATTGCAAGACCCTGTTTTATGAAAAAACGTCAGGTTTTTTGATGATTTGGGGTCTTGTAGAAAAAATATAACATGGGGACCCTGCAAAATAGAAAAAGCAGGGTCTATGCGCAAAGTTTTTATGCATAGACCCCAATGCTTAAATTAGTTATAATACTTCAAATGCAATTTCTTTTTGTGTGAAAAATTTCTGTGCCATGATATCCCAAGCCTGTTCCAAGGATTTATCCATGGTGAAGAGATTCATGGCCGTCCCGGTCACACACTGAAGTTTCTGTCCATCATATTTGAGGTTTATGTACAGACCTCTGACATCTTCTAATTCAAAATCCAGATTTTGTTGCTGGATTAATTTTTCAATGTTTGATTCTGCAAGTCCCAATATGAATTTAAATCCAAGAGGTGTGCGTTTCCCTTTGATTAACGAAAAGCAGTATTCACGCATTTCTTTCCAAAGGGCATACTCACGATTTGGGGCTTGATTCTCTTCAAAAAATTCTTTTTTCAAATAGCCATCCATCGTGAAGGTTGAGAATGTCATAATTTCCCCTTCTATAAATAGAAATGAATCGAATGTATCAGACAGCAATAGCTTGGACATACATTCTTTTACCTCTGTCATTGATAAAGCAATCATGCAAGTTCCTCCTTTGTATCTCGTTTTAAAAAGAATATGGAAATGAATAATGTTACAAATTCTGCAAGTGGTACGGAAGCCCAGATGCCATTGATGTTGAAAATCGGCGCTAATATTGTTACGAAGAGGATACTTAATACGCAACCTCTGGATAGACACAAAATTAGCGACAATATGGGTTTAGATGTGGATTGGAAATGGCCCACAATAAACATATTTATACCCATCACAAAGAAACCTAAAAAGTAGATTCGGATGGCAGTTGGTGACATTTTCAAAATTTCCGCATTTGGATTAATAAATATATAAGTAAATAAGTTGGGTACAAGTAAACCAATGGTTGCGAATACAGAGCAAATAATCAGTGCTGTCCGAATTCCAAGGACTCGTACTCTTGCAATACGTTCTTTCTGACCGGCACCATAATTGGTAGAAAGAATCGGTTGTGCTGCTTGATTGATTCCATTGCACAAACAAGTGACAATAATGGCAGTATTACAAATCACGCCGTACATGCTAACTCCGATGTCGCCGGCACATTTTAAAATCTCAATATTAAAGACAAAGGTTACAATTCCTGTTGTCATTTCCACCAAAAAACTAGTGAATCCATTGGCCGTGATTTCTCCAATCTTACGAAAAGAAAAATCTTGTAATGACAATTTTAGACCGTTTGACTTCGAAAGAAAATGGAATAATAAAATCACGATCGTGCAAAAAGAGCCTAGTACACTGGCAATTGAAGCACCGGCCATTCCCATTTTCAGCGGGAACACAAAGATAATATCTAAAATCACATTCAGTACGCCACCGCTTATGACTGCAGCCATTGCTAATTTCGGGGCTCCATCATTTCTTATAAAGGTCTGTAAGAGAGATGAAAAGGAAAATGCACTCAAACCGAGGATAATGTATGGCGCATAATTTTCCACATAAGGCATTGTAATATCTGTGGCGCCAAGGAAACGCACCACAGGTTCCATATAAATATATAAAATCACGGTCAATAAAAGGCAAGTTAGCGCATTTAGAATTACAGATAGAGTAAAAAAGCATTGTCCTAATTTGTGATCGCCACGTCCTCTAGCAATGGACATCAGAACCGATCCACCAACACCAAATAAGAGTCCGGTCCCGAAGAACATACTAAAAAGAGGAAGAATGATGTTGAGGGCAGCCATCGCCTCGATTCCAATTCCTTTACCGATAATAATTGTATCTGCCAATATATAAATGGAAGTCACCATGTTTGCCATAATAGCAGGCACTAGGTAACGAAAAAAGAGCTTGGTTACAGAGCCCTTTAGTAAGTCTTTTGTGTGCATAAAATACCTCTTGTCAATTGATATTATTATCATAAAGTATAGTATATCAGATATGCTAAAAAAGTACATTCTCTTTTTGGGAAAAGTTGACTTTTGTGTAGTAAAACAGTATCATGAAAAGAGGAGTAAAAGACACGTAATAGGAGCAATTATGGAGATACGTTTGAATAAATATTTGAGCGATTCCGGTGTCTGTTCCAGACGAGAAGCGGACCGCTTAATCGAAAGCGGAAAGGTCACAGTGGACGGACGGCGCGCAGAGGTAGGTATGAAGATTTCAGATACCCAAATCGTGCGAGTAGGTAAAAAAGAGATTCGCCCGAAAAACGAGATGGTTCTCTTGGCAGTCAACAAACCGGTCGGAGTCGTTTGCACAGAAGAAAAGAGAGAAAAAAATAATATTATAAATTTTTTAAAGTATCCAACAAGGGTTACCTATATCGGCAGATTGGACAAAGATTCCGAAGGATTGCTTTTGATGACAAACAACGGAGATATCATTAACAAAATGATGCGTTCGGGCAATCAACATGAGAAAGAATACAAGGTGACGGTAAACAAGCCGATCACATCGGAATTTATTGAAAAAATGGCAAACGGAGTACCTATATTAGATACAGTTACTCGGAAATGCAAGGTGGAAATGATCGGGAAATATAAGTTTCGTATCATTTTAACCCAAGGGCTCAATCGGCAGATTCGACGTATGTGTGAGTACCTTGGATATAAGGTTACAAGGCTGGAACGAGTACGTGTGATGAATATTGAACTTGGCAGTCTGAAACCGGGTGAGTACCGAAAAGTAACGGATGCAGAAATTACCAAGTTATATGAGCTTATCAAAGATTCGTCTAATGAAACGGTGATTCCAGAAGAGAAATGAGACATAACTTCGAATGCGGAATGAGAGGATAAATTCGCAGGAGAGCAGATATAGAAACAGAGGGAAGAAAAATGGAACAGAAAAAGCAGCGAATGCAAGAATTAGTAGAATTGTTAAATAAAGCTTCCAAGGCTTATTATCAAGACGCGGCTGAAATTATGAGCAACTTTGAATATGACAAGCTTTATGATGAACTGCTTGAATTGGAAAAAGAATTAGGTATTACGATGGCAAACAGCCCAACCGTAAATGTTGGATACGAGGTGCTAAGTGAACTTCCAAAAGAACGCCACGAAAAACCCATGTTGTCTTTGGATAAGACAAAAGAAGTTTCAAGACTTAAAGAATTTTTGGGAAGCCAGAAAGCATTTCTTTCATGGAAACTGGATGGCCTTACCATTGTGTTAACTTATCAAAATGGAGAACTACAAAAGGCTGTTACTCGTGGTAATGGAGAAGTGGGTGAAGTTATCACCAATAATGCGAAGACTTTTAAAAACCTGCCACTTCGTATCGCATATCAAGGCGAATTGATTTTACGTGGAGAAGCAGTTATCGGATATACAGATTTTGAAAAAATCAATGCAGAAATTGAAGATGTAGATGCGAAATATAAGAACCCAAGAAATCTTTGCAGTGGTTCGGTGCGTCAACTTAATAATGAGATTACAGCTAAACGTAACGTGCAGTTTTTTGCATTTTCATTAGTGAAGGCAGAAGGTGTAGATTTTAAAAACTCTCGCATTTACCAAATGGAGTGGTTAAAAGAGCAAGGGTTCTCTGTGGTGGAAGGATATGAGGTTACAGTGGATACCATCGAAGAAAAGGTTGCATATTTTGCAGAAACTATTTCGAAAAACGATTTTCCGTCAGACGGTTTGGTATTAGTGTATGACGATATCGCCTATGGACAATCCTTGGGAATGACATCTAAATTCCCGAGAGACTCATTTGCATTTAAATGGGCAGACGAAATTAGAGAAACTACTCTTTTAGAAATTGAATGGAGTCCGTCAAGAACAGGACTTATCAACCCGGTTGCCATTTTCGAGCCGGTGGAATTAGAAGGAACCACGGTAAGCCGTGCCAGTGTTCACAACATTAGCATTATGGAGGAATTGGAACTTGGTGTCGGTGATAAAATAGAAGTATATAAGGCGAATATGATTATTCCGCAGATTGCGTCGAACCTGACAAAAAGCGGCGTAAAAGACATTCCAAGGGAGTGTCCGGCATGTGGAGGACAGACAGAAATTCGTCAGGTTAGTGATGCGAAGTCCTTGTATTGTACGAATCCGGAGTGTGGTGCAAAACACTTAAAATCATTTGCACTCTTTGTAAGTCGCGATGCACTAAATATGGACGGGCTTTCAGAAGCTACTTTAGAAAAGTTTATTGCCAAGGGCTTTATCCATACTTATTCAGACATATTCCATTTAGATCAATATGAAGATGAGATTAAACAAATGGAAGGGTTTGGAGAAAAGTCTTATGACAAGCTTCAAAGGAGTATTGAAAAGGCAAGAACCACGACACTTCCACGTTTGATTTATGGTTTGGGCATTGCAAACATTGGGCTTGCAAATGCAAAAGTGATATGTAAGGAATTTCATTATGACGTGGAACGAATGATACAACTGACCGAAGAAGATTTAAATAACATTTCCGGCATTGGGCCTGTTATTGCTAAAGCTTATGTGGAGTATTTTTCACAAGAAAAGCACGTTGCAGAATTTAGAAAACTTCTACAAGAATTGATAATTCCGGAAGAAGAGATAAATACAGATGCACAGATCTTTGAAAATATGACCTTTGTTATTACCGGAAGCGTGGAGCATTTTGCAAATCGTAATGAAGTGAAAGAAGTCATTGAAAGCAAAGGTGGTAAGGTAACTGGTTCGGTGACGGCAAAAACTCATTATCTGATTAATAATGATGTGAACTCTACATCGTCCAAGAATAAGAAAGCAAAAGAGTTAGGAATTCCGATTATTACGGAAGAGGAATTTATAAGTATGTTAAATCAATAAGGAGGAATTTGCAATGATGATAGTGAATGAGAAAAACTTTGAACAAGAAGTATTACAATCAGATAAACCGGTGTTAGTGGATTTTTTTGCAACATGGTGTATGCCATGCAAGATGTTCGCGCCGATTTTAGAAGAGTTCGCAGAAGAAAATGCGGACAAGATAAAAGTGGTTAAAATTGATATAGACCAGGCTATTACCATAGCACAAAAGTACCGCGTGATGAGTATCCCTACTTTGAAATTATTTGTAAATGAGGAAGAGCCAAGAGCAACCTTTGTAGGTGCGATGTCAAAAGAAGAATTGGAAGAGTGGGTTGCAGAAAACGGGGTAGAATAGGAGACAAAAGATGGAAAACATTTGTTATGACGTAATTGTAATTGGCGGTGGCCCAGGTGGTTATTGTGCGGCACTTTATGCTGCAAGAGCCAATTTGAAAACATTAGTGATTGAAAAGTTTGCGCCGGGTGGTCAAATGGCAACAACAGACATTGTAGAAAATTATCCGGGATTTGTAGAAGGCATCAATGGATTTGAACTTGGGATGCAAATGAAAAAAGGTGCAGAGCGCTTTGGAGTTAAGACCAAACTTTCTGAAGTAAAAAGTGTGGAATTGGACAAGAATCCAAAAGTCATTCATACAGCAAAAGATACTTTCGAAACAAAAACCGTGATTTTGGCACTGGGCGCTTTTCCAAGAGAATTGGGATTGCCAAATGAAGCAATGCTTCGTGGCCGAGGCGTTTCTTACTGTGCTACCTGCGATGGAATGTTCTACCGAGATAAGACAGTTGTAATTGTAGGTGGCGGAAATACAGCTGTGGCAGATGCCATCTTCCTTGCAAAGATTTGTAAGAAAGTATATTTGGTTCATAGAAGAGATGAACTTCGTGCATCCAAGACTTACATGGAGTCATTAGAAAAAACAGAAAATATTGAATTTTTGTGGAGCAGTGAAGTAGTAGAAATTGAGGCCCAAGATTATGTAACAGGTGTGAAGGTGAAAAGTCGTAAAGATGATTCTATCAAAGAAGTGCCATGCGACGGCGTGTTTGTAGCAATCGGTAATGTGCCAAATACAGATTTAATCAAAGGGCAAGTGGAATTAGACGAGTCAGGCTATGTGCCGGCAGACGAAACCACAAGAACCAATATTCCGGGCGTGTTTGCCGTAGGTGATATGCGAAATAAACCGCTACGCCAGATTGTTACAGCAGTGGCAGATGGTGCAGTGGCATCAAAATATGCAGAAGAATTTGTAAATGGATTATAAAAGAAAAGCAGAAAGTTCAAAAGACTTTCTGCTTTTTTAGTGGACCTGGCGGGAATCGAACCCGCGTCCGAAAGCCCATCCATTAAGGCATCTCCCATCACAGTCATTATTTTAACATTCCCTCTATCAATCGCCTAATGACAGGCTATTGACTTCAGTAGCTTCATAAGTTCTTTCATTTCCTCAAAGCTTTGAAAACGAAGTGCCTCACCTGGTTGAAGCCGGTGACTTAAGCAGTGAGCGACTTAAGGCCGACTGCTGCAATTAGGCAGCGAATGCTAACTTTTCGTTTGCGTTTAAATTTAAAGTACGGATTGTTACGCGGTCCCGTCCCGCGGATGGCTTCCCTAACTTCAAAACCCCCGTCGAAACCAGTACAAGCCCTAAAACTATATGACTGGTTCGCAAACGTAGTTGAATTATATATGAGAAATATTTGAATGTCAAGGCTATATATTTAGCAAATTTCTTGGTAAAATATATTATATTCTTTTATCTTAAAACATTTCATTTTTTCAAAATATTTCCCATTGTGTATTGATTGTGTATTAATTGTGTATTATATTATTAAGGAGGAATACTATTGAAACAACGAGAACTTGTAAAGAAACTAAAAGGTATAGGCTTTGAATTTGAACGCCACGGCGGAAATCATGACATTTACAGGCGAGGTTCAGAGATAGAAAAGATACCAAGACATAAAGAAGTTAACGAACAACTAGCCAAAGCAATATTAAGAAAGTGGGGAATGTAAAATGAAAAAAATGTATCCTGTAATTTTCACACAAACAGCAGACTGTGTTTTAATTGAAGTGCCTGATTTGGAAATTTTAACAGAAGGTAAAAATATAGAATCTGCAATTGAAATGGCCCGTGATGCTATTTGTATTACAATAGTGTCTTTGGAAGATAATAATCAAATAGTTCCTATCCCTTCAAAGATGTCTGAAATTCAAATCGATTTCAACACTTTCGCAGGTGCTGGGGAAAGCTTTTTGTCTTTGGTCGATGCTGATGTTGCCGAATATCGAAAAAGTATTGATACGAGACCTGTTCGTAGGAACGTTTCACTACCATGCTGGTTAAATCGTGAAGCGGATCTTGCAGGTATTAATGTGTCTAAAGTTTTGCAAGAAGCACTTATGACTGTATTAGGGGTCACGAATAAATATTAAAAAAGGGTGATATGTATCACCCTTTTTTTATCCCTTATATTTTGTCAGCCACTTTCCACTTATATAGCGATAAGCAAATAGGATCGTGCGGAACACCCAGTCTACGCTCATGGCAAACCATACACCGAAGATACCTAATCCAAGTCCTGGCATTGAGGTGCCAAATAGCGGTATGTTCTTGAAGGCAAATACATATGCCAAAACTACGCGGAACACCCACATGGAGAATAAGGATACCCAAAGTGTAAATTTCACGTCACTGGCGGCTTTAAAGGAACTTGGCAATGCAAATGCAATTGGCCAAATGACTGCAGCAACAAGGGCGTGATATATAATCAGCTTATTGGCGATATCAGACGCCGTATCAGACAGGTTGAATAGTCCGATAATCTGCTTCGAAAATAGGCAAGTGATTAAAACTACAATCCATAGGCAAACATAAGTGATACCAAGTAGGGTTTTGGCGTATTTCTTCGCCTGTTCTTTTTCTTTTGCGCCAATACAGCGTCCTACGATGGTAGTTGTGGCAAGTCCAATAGCATTTCCCGGCATATATTGGAAGGTTGCCATGTTATGAGCCACGGCGTTTGCTGCAATGGCAGCAGTGCCCATAGAGGAAATCAGACTTTGGGTGAGTAGTTTTCCAAAATGGAACATACTGCTTTCTATTCCAGTTGGAACACCCAATCGAAGAATATCTCGTATAATTCGGAAGTTTGGTTTGTAGTGAAATAATTTCTCGACGTAAATTACATTTTTCTTATTGTGTAAAAGAATGACTATGATTACGGCCCCTACACCGCGGGCAAAGAGTGTGGCGATGGCTGCTCCGGCAGCACCCATATGAAATCCATAGATTAGGATAGCGTTGCCCATCACATTTATCACATTCGTAAGTAGGGAGATGATCATTGGTAATAAAGAATTTCCCATTGATTGAAATAGCGCCGTCCCGGCAGTATAAAGCGCAAGTACCGGGAAGGACAGTGCTATATAGAAAAAGTAATCCTGTGCACTTGCCATAACATCCGTGGCCACATGACCAAAAAGAAGGGAAAGTAGAGGCATCCTTATCACCAGTACACTCAAAGATAGCAAGGTCGCAAAACCGGTAGATACATAGATTAATTGTTTTGCAGAGTTGCGAACCAGATACATGTCTTTCTTTCCAAGATATTGAGAAACAACTACGGCTCCACCTGTAACAAGGGCAGAAAACAGATTGATTAACAGTACATCTAATGTATTTACCAGGGAAACTCCAGAAACAACTGCTTCGCCGGCGCTTGCCACCATCATGGAGTCAATCATGCCAACCATCACATTTAGAGTCTGCTGGATAATAAGAGGCAATATGATATTGAACAAATTGCGACGAGAAAACAGCATATTTCATGATCCTTTCCTAAAAACCTTTATCTATTAAGGTATTATATAAAAGGTATCTTGGCATGTAAAGATATATATTATGCTAATTTTTTATTGAAAATTACAGAAATTACATGTTTCAAAAACAAAGTTTGTTAGTGCATAAATATATAAGTTATGTTAAGATTATTCTATTAGAATGGTAACGAAAGGATTTGACCATGAGAAGAATTGAAAAGCTGATGACAGGTTGGAATTTTACGGATTTTTCAGGTGAAAGACAAGCCGTAGAACTCCCGCACACATGGAATAATAAAGATGGTCAAGATGGCGGAAATAACTACGCCAGAGGAACCTGTATTTATGATAATCAATTTGAGAAACCTAGTTTTGACCCTGAAAAAGAAGTTGTATATTTGCAATTTCATGGCGTCAATGCCAGCGCAAAGGTAGTGTTAAACGGAGAAGAAGTTGCAGAACACCATGGCGGATATTCCACATTCCGCAGAGACGTTACAGAACATTTACAAGAGCACAATGAAATTCAAGTAGAGGTGGATAACAGTGTAAATGATCGAGTGTATCCGCAAAAAGCAGACTTCACGTTTTATGGAGGTATCTATCGAGATATTGAATTTCTGATTGTAAACAAAGAACATTTCGACTTGGATTATTATGGTGGCTATGGATTGCAATACACTACCACAGTAGATGGGAAAGATGCGGATATTCAGGTCACTACTTATATTAATGAAGCTGCGAAAGAAACAAATTCTAGAGTAGTAATCGAACTTTTGGATGATAAGGGAGAAGTTGTAGTTGAGGCAGAAGGAGCCGGGGTGACATTGCATGTGCCACATGTACATCTCTGGAACGGTTTGGAAGACCCGTATTTATATCAACTCAAAGCAACACTTATTAAAGCGGGAAAAGAAGTAGATGAAGTTTCTTGCAATTGCGGAGTGCGATATTTTGAATTTAGTCCGAAGGACGGATTCCATTTGAATGGAAGACCATATCCATTACACGGTGTTTCGCGTCATCAAGATAGAAGAGATTTGGGAAATTCGATTAACCATGAACATATGGATGAAGATATGGAACTTATTCGCGAAGTCGGAGCAAATACCATTCGACTTGCACATTATCAGCATGACCAATATTTCTATGATTTGTGTGATAAATATGGCATGATTGTGTGGGCAGAGATTCCATATATTTCGGAGCATATGCCAAATGGAAGACGAAATACCTTTTCGCAAATGAAAGAGTTGATTGTGCAGAATTATAATCACCCGAGTATTGTGACATGGGGCATTTCAAATGAAATTACCATTTCCGGAAGAAGACATAAGAAAGATATGTTGGACAACCATAGAGCATTGCAGAAACTATGCAAGGAAATGGACCCAACACGACCGACAACCTTGGCCTGCTTTGCAATGTGCATTCATTTCAATCGAGTGGCACACATTACAGACTTAGTCGGATGGAATTTATATTTGGGATGGTATGTGCCGGGATTTTTCTTGAATGATTTATGGATTTGGTTTTGGCATTTATTATATCCGAACAGATGCTTGTGTTATTCCGAGTATGGTGCAGAAGGCATGCCAAATCTTCACAGTCCGAAGCCACGACGCGGAGATAACACGGAAGAATATCAAAACAAGTATCACGAATATATGCTGAAGTGCTTTAAACGTCATCCATATATGTGGGCGACATACTATTGGAACATGTTTGATTTTGCAGCAGATGCCAGAAATCAAGGCGGTGAGCCGGGTATGAATCACAAAGGAATGATTACCTTCGATCGCAAAATCAAAAAGGATGTATTCTATTTATATAAATCATATTGGACAGACCAGCCATTTGTATACTTGGCAGGTAAGAGGTATGAATATCGTACCGAGAAGGTTACAGAAATTACAGTATATTCCAACCAGAAGGAAGTAACACTTGTCAATAATGGAAAACATGTAGAAACAAAGAATGGAGAACATGTTTTTAAGTTCAAACTACCTTTGGAAGACACGAATCGGATAGAAGTAGTTGCCGGTGAGTATAAGGACAGTACTGTGATTTATAGAACAGAACAAGCGAAACCAGAGTATAAACTGAAAAAAGGCGACAGTTCCAACTGGATGTAGCAAAAAGAAAGGAAAAGAAAAATGGAAGTAACAAAGAAAGAAAAGAAAATGCAGAAGAAAGCTTACAAAAAAGCTTATCGCAGAGCCATGCGTCCTTGGAAAGGGCTCGCAGGATTCAGCATTCCGCTGGCAATCATTTTAGTTATTGCAACAGTTGTAGTATCTATGTTTGACAATACTATGGCTTTGTTTGCAGGTGGTACTTTCTGGGAATTGGTAAACGAAGACAAAAATGCCATTCGCTACGAAAGTGATTATAAGACAGAGAAAGAAAGAACAGAAGCCGGTGCAGCACTTGTAAAACAAGTGGAAGAAGAAGGTGCCTCTCTTTTGATGAACGTGGACAAAACACTTCCGCTTGCAAAAGAAGCGAAGGTAAGTTTGTTCTCAACTTCTTCTGTTAACATTGTATATGGTGGTACAGGTTCAGCAAACGTTGATACTACCAAATGCGATGATTTAAAAACTGCTTTAGAAAAAGAAGGCTTTGCAGTAAACAAAACATTATGGGATTTCTATCAAACAGGTGAAGCTGCAGAATACACTCGTGGAAATGCAGGTGCAGTAGTACAAGACTCTGCCACAGCGAATGGTTATGGAGCAGCAGAAATCGTAGAAGCACCATGGACACTTTATACAGACAATGTAAAAAAATCTGTGGAATCATATGGTGATGCGGCAATCGTGGTACTGTCTCGTATCGGTGGAGAAGGCGCAGACAGTTACTTTGACCACACTTTAGGTGACGGAAAGAACTATCTTGCATTAAACGAAGCAGAAAAGAGTATGATGGCCGGAATCAAACAAATGAAGGATGAAGGCAAGATTAAGAAAATCGTTGTTTTAATCAATACATCTAATGCTCTTCAAGTAGATTTCTTGAAGAACAATGAATATGGAGTAGATGCCACTCTTTGGATTGGTGGGGTAGGCCAGACAGGTCTCAATGCAGTAGCAGAGATTTTGAGCGGTAAAGTAAATCCATCAGGTAGCTTGCCAGATACTTATTGCTATGACAACTATTCCAGTCCTGTTATGCAAAACTTCACACCTATCGTATACGAAGGTGATACTAGCAAAATACCGAGACATGCAGATACTTACATGGTATATCAAGAGGGTATTTATGTTGGATACAAATATTATGAAACTCGTTATGAAGACTTTGTAATGGGCAAAGGAAATGCGGGTGATTACAAATATGGTAATGATGTTGCATTCCCATTTGGTTATGGATTAAGCTATAGCGCATTTGAATATAGCAATATGTCCTATACATTTGATAAAGAAGCATCTACTTATACTATCAAGGTAACTGTTACAAATACAGGAAGTGTAGCCGGAAAAGAAACTGTTCAAATCTACGTTTCAAGCCCATATACACAGTATGACATTACAAACAAAGTAGAAAAGGCAGCTGTATCATTAGTTGGTTTTGGCAAGACAAAAACGTTAGAGCCAGGTAAATCAGAAGAACTTACTATCGTAGTAGATGGTGATAATGTGGCAAGCTATGACGCTTACGGTGCTGGCACATATATTATGGACGAAGGTGACTACTATTTCACAGCAGCAACTGATGCACATAACGCAGCAAACAATGTATTGGCAGCCAAAGGATTTACACCTGCAAATACAAATGGACGTATGGATGCAGCAGGGAATGCTTCATTAGTAGTAAAATGGAATAACCCAACCTTTGACAAGACAACATATGCAACAAGTGATGCGGGCGTTGAAGTTAAAAATCAATTAGATTCAGCTGACCCGAATAAAAATGACAAAATTGAAGATATTGTATATTTGACACGTAATGATTGGACAGGTACAATGCCAAGTCTTGAAAAGACAGTTAAGATTGCATTGAATGAATACTTAATTCAGGCATTACAAGATCAACAATATAAGACAGATTCTAACTCTGGTGTGAAGATGCCAACTCTTGGTGCAAAAAATGGTAAAAAACTTGTAGACATGATTGGTTTAGAATATGATGACCCGGCATGGCAAGAATTATTAGATCAACTTACTTTTGATGAAATGGTTTCATTAATCGGTGATTCTTTCCACTGGACAATGCCTGTATTATCTGTACAAGCACCTGGAACAAGAGATGAGAATGGTCCTCAAGGTTTGACAGTGGCTCTCTTCGGAAGCCAATTAGGTGTAGAAACAACAGCTCTTACATCAGAAGATGTTTTGGCAGCGACATTTAATAAAGAATTGGTTTATCAAATTGGTAAAATTGTAGGAAATGACTGCTTGGATGCAAAAGTAACATTCCTCTATGGACCGGGAGCAAACATCCATCGATCACCTTACAGCGGACGTAACTTCGAATACTATTCAGAAGATGGATTCCTTTCATCTGAAGTTGGAAGATACGAAGTAAAAGGTATCGAAGAAAAAGGTGTTCGCGTTGTGATGAAACACTTTGCACTTAACGACTGTGAACAAGATAGAATCGGTCTTGGAGTATGGTTAAACGAACAAGCAGCTCGTGAAATCTACTTAAGAGGTTTCCAAGGTGCATTAGAAGATTCTCAAGCTTCCGGCAATGGTGTTATGATGGCATACACTCGTTGGGGTGCACAGTGGTCAGGCGCAAATTCTGGCTTGGTTAAAGGTATCTTAAACGGAGAATGGAATTGTAACGGACTTCAGATTACAGATAACGTGCTCAACTCTATGGTAAATGGTATCGATGGTGTTATGGGTGGAACAACAACCTTTGACTCTATGTTGGCATTTATGATTACCGGTAAGAGTGGACTTGCAGGCTATGAAAAAGACCCTGTTGCAGTTACAGCAATGAGAGAGGCTTGTCACCACAACTTATATGCAATTGCAAACTCACAGGCAATGAACGGTATTGGTAAAAATACAACGATTAAAGCTGTAGAACCGGGACTTGTAGTAGGCTGCAGAACAGGCGCAATTGTATTCGGTGCCTTGGCAGTTGTTTCAGTAGTATTTTGGATTATCAAGAAAAATAAATTCAAAAAGACAGAAGAGTATGCTGCATACCAAGATTTCAAAAAATCTCTTAAGAACAAATAGTAAGGACGTAAAAAATGGGAAATGAAAGTGTAAATACACCTTCAGGTGTGAATCGTGCCAAGCTGTATCAGCTGGCACTTTTCCCACTTAATAACGGTGCAACAAATGTATATTATGTATTAATCTTGTCCTACATTGCGACGTTTGGCAATAATGTATTGGCTATTGGAGCCGTGTTTGCTTCGGTGTTGGTTACAGGAATGCGCGTTTTTGACGCAATTACAGATCCAATTATCGGGGCTCTTATGGACCGCACAAACGGGAAATTAGGGAAATTCAGACCGTTTATGGTAATTGGAAATCTAATCATGGCGATTTCTACCATTGTGCTCTACATTATCACGCCAAAGATTCCGGGAAATATGCAGTGGCTTCGTTACGTAGCTTTTATTCTCCTGTATGCAGTTTGGGTTATTGGATATACATTTCAAACCTCGGTTACCAGATCTGGGCAGACAGTACTTACGAATGATCCGAAACAACGACCATTATTCACTATATTTAATACAGTGGGTTCAATGGCAGGTATGGGATTAATGCAATTTTTAGCCCCAATTGTGAGAGCAAATGTTGCAGATTATAGCAGTGCAAACTTTTATGCATTCTTGACACCAATCGGAATTGCGGTTTCCATTATTCTTACCATTTTAGCTATCGTAGGTATTTGGGAAAAGGATAATCCGAAGTATTTTGGTATTGGTGGAAGTCAAGAAAAGACAAAATTATCAGAATATATCGAGATTATTAAAAACAATAACCCAATGCAACGTTTGATGGTTGCAGGTGCAGGTTGCAAATTGGCATTATCTATTGCTACGAACACAACGGTGTTGTGTATGCTGTATGGATGTATGATGGGCAATTATGATGGTCTGTATTTACCGATGATGGTATTAGGTTATGCATTCTCGGTTCCATTCTTTTTATTGACGGTACGTACTTCTCAAAAGAAAGGTCAGAAAGCATCTTTGATAAAATACGTTTCTATAGCCTTGATATGTTATGTGGGCGTACTTGCATTATTGCTCTTATGGCAGAAAGGAAACCCGAGTTGGAATCTGAATCTGTATGACAAGAATGGCATTACCATTAATCTGTACACTGTATTATTTATTCTTTTGTTTGGTGTGGGATATGGTGCATATTATTCTACAGCAGACATGCCTATTCCAATGGTTGCAGACTGTTCGGATTATGAAACTTACCGTTCTGGAAAGTATATACCGGGAATTATGGGGACTTTGTTCTCGTTGGTAGACAAGTTGGTATCTTCTTTGTCGGCCACTGTGGTAGGTATTGCGGTTTCAATTATCGGGCTAAAGAACCTGCCAACTGCGGAAACGCCATATGCACCTGGAATGAACTGGGTGGTAATTGTTTTGTTCTGTGTGATTCCAATGGTAGCATGGTTGATTACTTTGATTGTTATGAAAGGTTACGAGCTAACCGGAGACAGAATGAAAGAAATTCAGGAAATCAATGCAAAACGAAAAGAAGCAATTGAGAATGGCATGAGCGTGGAAGAAGCAATGAACAAAATTCACTAAATGTATATAAAGAGTAACAAGGAAAAAACTTACTTGTTACTCTTTTTTTATGCTCAAAAAAATAGTATAATGGGAACACAGATTTAACATATTTTTCTGCTAGGATGTCAGTATCAAATTGTAAATGAGGTGTGTCACATGGAAAAGATAAAGATTTTAGTTGTGGATGACGAGAGTAGGATGCGTAAGCTTATCCGCGATTTTTTAGAGAGAGAAGGATATCAGATATTAGAAGCTGCGGATGGCGTTGAGGCGCTAGATGTTTTTTATGCTGAAAAGAATATTGATTTAATTATTTTGGACGTGATGATGCCTCGCATGGATGGTTGGCAAGTGTGCAAAGAAATACGTGAATATTCCAAAGTGCCGATCATGATGTTAACCGCAAGGGCAGAAGAACAGAATGAATTGAAAGGTTTTGAGCTTGGAGTGGATGAGTATGTTACCAAACCGTTCAGTCCGAAGATACTTGTAGCTAGGGTAGGAGCACTTTTAAAACGTGTCAAACAAGTGGCACAAGATGCAGCGATAAATGCAGGAGGAATTGTTATTGACAAAGCTGCTCATATAGTAACTATAGATGGGAAAAGTATTGATTTGAGTGTCAAGGAATTTGAATTATTATCCTATTTTGTAGAAAACCAGAGAATTGCTCTTTCCAGAGAAAAAATCTTAAATAACGTGTGGAACTATGATTATTTTGGTGACGCAAGAACTATTGATACACACGTCAAGAAATTGCGTAGCAAATTAGGGGAAAAAGGAAATTATATTAAAACCATTTGGGGAATGGGATATAAATTCGAGGTAGAAGAATGAAAAAATCAATTAGGCGACAAATAGCTACCATATTTATAGCTTTGATTGGCGCAGTTCTTTTGGTCTCTATTTTAATTAACACTTGGTTCTTGGAAAGTTATTATGTCCACAATAAGCAGCACACATTGGTTCAGATTTATAATCAGATGAATAAGGCAGTGAGCGATGGAAGCCTTATTACCGAGGAAGCTGTAGATAAGTTAGGAGAATTAACAGAAGTGGGCAACATTTCTTTTGTTATTATTACCAACGATAACCAAAAGGTGTTGACAGCAGCGTCAAATGAAATGAAGGCGAAAGAACTTTATACTAGACTTATGGGATATTTGCTTAATCGAAATCTGGAAAAGGGTGAACTTTTACAGGCAACAAAAGATTATCAGATTCATAGCGCAAAAGATGTCATGGGTGGCGGCGAATATATAGAAATGTGGGGATATTTAAGTAATGGAAACGCATTTCTATTGCGAAGTCCATTAGAAAGTATCCGTGAAAGTGTTACTCTTTCTAATGAATTTTTAATCTATATTACAGTTATTATGGCGTGTGTAGGAAGTATCTTCGTTTGGTTTTTCACTAGAAAGATTACCAATCCGATATTAGAACTCACCACTCTTTCAGAGCGCATGGCAGATTTGGATTTTGAGGCAAAATACACAAGTGGCGGTCAAAATGAAATCGGTGTATTAGGTTTAAACTTTAATATTATGTCCCAAAAACTAGAGGAAGCGGTTTCAGGACTTAAAAATGCGAACTATGAATTACAAAAAGATATTGAGAAAAAAGAAAACCTTGAGACTATGAGAACCGAATTTATAGGAAATGTTTCTCATGAATTAAAAACACCGATTGCACTGATACAAGGGTATGCGGAAGGATTGAAAGAAGGCATTTCTGATAATCCGGAAAGTAGAGAATTTTATTGTGACGTTATTATAGATGAAGCCAACAAGATGAATCAGTTAGTGAAAAACTTACTGACACTGAACCAATTGGAAGCAGGGGAAGAAGTAATACTGGAGCGTTTTGATATTGTAGAATTAATACGGAGTATTATTCAAAACAATGATATTCGTATTCAACAAAAAGGCGCAGAGGTTCGTTTTCATGCAGTGGATTCCTTATATGTGTGGGGCGATGAGCTGAAAGTAGAACAAGTCTTTTTAAACTATTTCAGTAATGCGCTGAACCACATAGATCATGAAAAGGTGATTGATGTTCGGGTGGAGCCAGATGATGAAAGGGCTAAAGCGAGAATTACTGTTTTTAATACAGGGAAACAAATTCCACAAGAAGATTTGGAGGGAATTTGGGACAAGTTCTATAAAGTGGATAAAGCGCGCACTAGAGAATATGGCGGGCATGGAATTGGACTTTCTATCGTAAAAGCCATTATGGACTCTTTCCATCAGGAGTATGGTGTGGTAAACTATGAGAATGGAGTCGCTTTTTGGTTTGAGCTAGATTTGAAATAGGGGGACAAAGTAACATGATAGCGATGATAGATTATGATGCAGGAAACATAAAAAGTGTAGAAAAAGCATTGCAAAAACTAGGAGCAGAGGTTGTTATTACCAAAGACCCGAGTGTAATTTTGTCTGCAGAAAAAGTAATATTACCGGGTGTTGGTGCTTTTGGCGATGCCATGGGTAATTTAAAAAAGTATGGGTTAGACACAGTTATTCATCAAGTGGTGAATAAAGGAACCCCATTTTTAGGTATTTGTCTGGGACTACAACTATTGTTTGAACGAAGTGACGAGACTCCAGGGGTAGAAGGCCTTGGAATTTTGAAGGGTGAGATTTTGCGAATTCCAGAAAAAGATGATTTAAAAATCCCGCACATGGGATGGAATTCTTTGCATTTACAAAATGGTGGACGTTTGTTTAAAGGGTTGCAGGAACAGTCGTATGTATACTTTGTGCATTCTTACTATTTGAAGGCAGCAGAACCGGAAATTGTGAAGGCAACTACAGATTATAGTGTGAATATTCACGCTTCTGTTGAAAAAGGCAATGTCTTTGCTTGCCAATTCCATCCAGAAAAAAGTAGCGAGGTTGGATTACAGATTTTGAAAAATTTTGTGGAACTTAACTAGGAGGAAAAACATGTTTACAAAACGAATTATACCTTGTTTGGACGTACATGCAGGCAGGGTGGTAAAAGGTGTAAATTTTGTAAATTTAGTAGATGCCGGAGACCCGGTTGCTATCGCCAAGGCATATGATGAAGCAGGAGCAGATGAGATTGTATTTTTGGATATTACCGCATCCTCTGACGCCAGAGAAACCGTTGTCGACATGGTACGAGAGGTTGCAAAAAATGTATTTATCCCGTTTACCGTAGGCGGTGGTATACGCACTGTGGATGATTTCAAAGCGCTTTTAAGAGAAGGGGCAGACAAGATTTCCATCAATTCGGCTGCTATTAATAGACCGGAACTCATTCGAGAAGCTGCAGAAAAGTTTGGAAGTCAATGCGTGGTAGTTGCCATAGATGCTAAACGACGATCGGATGGAAGCGGTTGGAATATTTACAAAAATGGTGGACGTGTCGACGTAGGAATCGATGCACTTGAATGGGCTAAAAAAGTGGAAGAATTAGGCGCGGGTGAAATTCTTTTGACCAGTATGGATTGTGATGGTACAAAAGCGGGATACGATTTAGAGTTGACTAAAGCTGTTTCGGAAAGTGTATCCATCCCTGTAATTGCTTCCGGCGGTGCCGGCACATTGGAACATTTTTATGATGCTTTCACAGAAGGTAAGGCGGATGCAGCTTTGGTGGCTTCCTTATTCCATTTTAAAGAATTGGAAGTAAAAGAGGTAAAACAATATTTGCAGGACAAAGGAGTCTCTGTGAGGTTGTAAGGAGGGTATTATGCCAGCCATAAATGGAGAATGGTTAGAAGCTCTTAAGGGAGAGTTTGGAAAAGATTATTATAAGAAACTGTTTGATACAGTTAATCAGGAATATCGCACGAAGCAGATTTTTCCACCGGCGGAGGATATGTTTAACGCGTTTCATTTGACTCCACTGAATCAGGTAAAGGTTGTTATATTTGGACAGGATCCTTATCATGGTGAAAATCAAGCACATGGGCTTTGCTTTTCGGTCAAGCCAAGTGTGGAGATACCACCATCATTGGTGAATATTTATAAAGAGTTGCACGATGACTTGGGGTGTTCAGTACCGAAACATGGCTATTTGGAAAAATGGGCCAAACAGGGTGTGCTGTTACTCAACACAGTGCTGACAGTCCGTGCTCATCAGGCTAACTCCCATCGAGGAATTGGATGGGAAGAATTTACAGATGCCGCTATTCGAGTTTTGAACGAGCAGGATAGACCAATTGTGTTTATTTTATGGGGAAGGCCGGCTCAAATGAAAAAGAGTATGCTAAATAATCCGAAGCATCTTATTCTGGAAGCCCCTCATCCGAGCCCGTTGTCTTCTTATCGTGGTTTTTTTGGCAGTAAGCCATTTAGTCAGACTAATGATTTTTTAATGCAACAAGGAGTAGAGCCAATTGATTGGCAGATAGATAATATATGATAATAAAAAATGGATGTCATGTGACATCCATTTGTGTTGTTGTGATTTATTTTACGTCTTCAACTTTCTTGTCTAACGGTGTTTCTAATGACTTTGGATTACGCATGTATTTGCGGAATTCTCTTAACGACATTGCGAAGTACAAGCCATCGCAAAAGCGTTCATCTGACACCAAACTAAATCCCATCTGTTTTTGATGTACCACTTCATTCTTTACACTGATAGGAACCATTTTTTCCTTGCCCATAGCAAAGAAAAGACCAGTTGTTCCGAAATCGTAGGTGTGATGATGTACAAAGTTAATACCAAGTGACTTCAGGTTTGTCACAAAAAATGATGTGTGGAATGGGCTCAAGTCAATAATGAATTTTGGAAGAAGATTGTGTCTGTCCATCCACATGAGAATTGCAACAACCATGCGAAGAATCGGTCCGGGAATACTCATGAGTACGCGTACTAATTTATCAGTTCCGTTTTCGCCTTGGCGCTCTGTTGTTTCTTTGCGGATAGCCTCGTTAATTTTTTCGGCAATTTCAAGAATGGTTTCAGTACCTTCAAAACATAATTTTATAGTTGTTCCTTCACTGCCATCCTCTAACGTAGGGTGCACAACAAAACTCACCCAGATTTTCGGTCTTGCATAGATTCTTCCCAGCATGACAAAGCGGTTTAGTTGTGGACGAAGTGCCAACAGGCGAACCACTCCCGCAATGAAAATATGCATATATCCTAATTTGATACCTTCATCTGCTTTTTCTTTGATATATGCATCCCAAATGTCACAAGGGAGAACATCTTCATACATATTCATGGCGTCATATCGTTTTTTCATTAAATAAGTTGTGATAATTTGCATAGGGTGTACGTTACGAACTTTGCGTCCGTCCGGTCTTTTTCCAAACATAGAACCTCCACAAAACTTTATATTAAAAAAATATAAAGTTTATAAAAAAATTATAATTAAAGCCATTATACATAATTCGACAACGTTTGACAAGTTTTTTAAAACCCGATAAATAAGGGCAACATCAGACCTCCCTTGGATTTGTGTCTTTATAAAGTGTTTGAGATAAAAAAGTGGAAATTAAGTTCGAATGATAGAAAAATAGAAAGTTGTAGATTTTTAATTAAGATTTATGAAATTTTTAATTAGCTCTTCGCAAGCACTGCAGTGTTTTTGAGTAATTGGACATTGAAGCCGGTTTGTATGGAGCAACATTTGGAATACATTATCGGAGTTCACATATTCGTATAACAGTTCTAAAAATTCTTTGTTTGTCGGTTTTGTTTTCAAATGTCGGACTCCGAAAATGCAAGTAATCATTTGTTCGTTTTCACTTACATTTTTCCAAATGATTTCAATTACCTTTCGTATGTTTCTTTCTACGCAGGTGCTAGATGTTTGGTATTTAGAGGCAATTTCTACATATAAAATTTTTGTAATGCAGTTGAGAAAATCAGAGTCTGAAAATAGTAGATCCATTGCATACATTATGTAATTATACCCGCTATAAGATTTTCCGATTCCAAGTTGGTGCAAAATGCTTCTCACAGTTATGTTTTCTTCCATAATTTTTCTCCCAAATATATCCTAAAATGAAAAAAACACGAAGACAATATTAAATATTCGAGTTTTCTCGACACGAAAAGAAGTGTTTATCAAAATAAGAAATTATGATATAATATCTAAAATTAGGTTTGCTAATACAGAGGATAAAAATATGCAAAACGAACTTACAAATGAGGAGTTATTCGAAAGCATATATCACAGCTACAAGGATGATGTCTATCGAATCAGCTTGTTTTTTACAAAAGATGAATACATTGCTGAAGATGTTATGCAAAAAACGTTTCTCCAGTTTCATATTCATCAAAGCAATGTGAATCCAGATAGTATCAAAAGCTATTTGTTGCGTACAGCAAGAAACTTTTCTTATAACTGGACTCGTGATGGCCGACATGAAACGGGAATGGAATATATCGATAATATGCCGGAAGATGGCGCACTATTATTGAGTGCGGAAGACGAAGTTTTGAGAGGGCGACGTAAAGATGAGCGGGAAAGATTTGCGCAATCTATAATGGAAGAATTACGAGAGGAAAATGAAGCTTGGTATAATGCGCTAGATCTTCTTTATTTCATGGACAAACCAGTTGAAGACGTGGCAGATGAACTTAACGTGACAAAGGAAGTTTTGTATAGTAGGTTTTATCGAGCAAAGCGTTGGATTCGCAAAAAATTCGAAAAAAGATATGGAGATATGTGGGGAGAGGAGTAAAGGTACATGAAAACAGTATTAAGATATTTAAATCCTTTTTATGGCCGTATGATTATCAGCCTTGTGGTGAAAGTGACAGGCACTTTGGCTGAATTAACGTTACCGTACATATTAAGTCATATTTTAAAGAATGTAGTCTTGCTCCGAGATGTGGAACAGATTGTGAAATGGGGCATTTTGATGATTATTTTTGCTACCATTGCATGTGTGGGCAATATTGTTGCTAACCGCATGGTTGCAAAAGTGTCTCGTGACTTTTCAAGGAATATTCGACACGATTTGTTTGCTAAAATGTTGCAACTGACTTCCAAGCAAACAGATCAATTTACGATTGCCTCATTAGAGTCAAGAATTACCACAGACACCTATCATATCCATCATTTTATTGGCATGATGCAACGTATGGGTGTACGAGCTCCAATTATGTTAATCGGTGGAACAGCAATTACTTTGGCTATGGACCCGCACTTAGCTCTCGTTATGTTGGCTATGATGCCGTTTATTTTTGGAATTGTATTTTTTATTTCTAAAAAAGGTATTCCTCTTTATACGAAAGTTCAAAAAGCAATGGACCGCATGGTACGTGTAGTGCGTGAAGATGTGCAGGGTATTCGGGTGATTAAGGCTCTGTCAAAAGACGTTTATGAACGCAAAAGATTTGACAAGGCGAATACAGAATTAGTGCAAAAAGAAACTACGGCAGGAGTCATTATGAGTCTCGTAAACCCGGTTATGGCACTTCTTATGAATCTTGGTATTATCGCTGTTGTGGCTATGAGTGCCGGTAGAGTACAAAATGGAACATCTAATCCAGAAACAGTAATTGCATTTATGCAATATTTTACAATGATATCCATGGCTATGCGCGCTATGACTAGAATCTTCTCCATGTGTAGCAAGAGTATTGCCTCTGCGAATCGCATAGAGGAAGTTTTGTTATGTGAAAATGAATTGAATGTCTCGAGTGAAGATAAGTATACAACAAAAGATACCGAATATGTTGTTGAATTTGATGGAGTATCTTTTTCTTACAATGGGAAGTTAAGGGATATTGATAATGTAAGTTTTGGATTAAAGAAGGGACAATCCCTCGGTGTAATTGGAGCAACAGGTAGTGGAAAGACAACCCTGCTTAAATTGTTGCTTCGCTTTTATGACGTTTCCGAAGGTAGTATCCGCATCTATGGGCAAGATGTTCGCACCATTGAGAAAGAGACACTTTATTCTCGTATAGGAACTGCCATGCAGAATGATTTTTTATACGCAGATACAATTGCGGAAAATATTCTGTTTGGACGTGATTTGACGCAAGAAGATATAGAAGAAGCGTCCAAGATCGCACAAGCTCATGATTTTATTATGTCCTTCCCGGAAGGTTATGAGAGAATCTTGTCTCAAAAAGCAACCAATTTATCAGGAGGACAAAAGCAGAGAGTTTTAATCGCGCGAGCTATTGCAGCTAAACCAGAAATTTTAATATTAGATGACAGTACATCTGCTCTGGATTATAAGACGGAAGCTAATTTGCGAAAGGCATTACACGAAACCATGAAAGGCACGACAACCATTACAATAGCGCAACGTGTCAGTGCGATTATGTCCTGTGATTTGATTTTAGTTATGGACGAAGGAAAAATTATAGGCATGGGAACACATGAACAGTTGTTACAAAGCTGCGATGAGTACAAGGAAATTAGCGACTCGCAGATGGGAGGTGCTTTTGTTGAATAAGGAAAAAGGCAAGAAGAACACCCTCGGAATTTTGCGGCGTCTGTTAGGATACGTGTTGAAACACTGGTATCTGGTCATATTGGCTATCGTTTTAACCTTGGTTTCTAATCAGTTATCTTTGCTCGGACCAAAGTATTCAGGAGAAGCTATTGATGCCATTGCAAGCAAAGGTGGCGTAGATTTCCCGACTGTTACTGAAAATGTAATCAAAATGCTTTTTTGCTATGTGGTTTCAGCGGTAACTGCGTATTTGTTGGCTGTTTTGATGATACACATCAGCAAACGGGTAGTGTATACCATGAGGCGCCAGCTGTTTGACAAATTAACGACTTTGCCGGTGGGCTTTTTTGACCGCACGGCAGTTGGAGATATCATTAGTAGAATGTCTTATGATATAGATACGGTAAATAGCTCTTTGTCTCATGATTTGGTTCAAATCATGACAAGTATTTATACCGTTTTAGGGTCATTCATTTTCATGTGGAATATTTCAAAACCACTCATCTTGGTGCTTTGTGTTACGGTACCATGCTCTGTTTGGTTTACACAATATCGTTCTAAGAAAGTAAGACCACTCTTTCAAACGCGTTCCAGAAAGTTAGGGGAACTCAATGGTTATGCAGAAGAAATGCTATCCGGATGTCGAACCATACAGGCATACCACAGAGAAGAAGAAATGGAACGTCGATTTGAAGTACGTAATCAGGATGCCATGGATGCTTACTACAAAGCAGAGTATTATGGAGCAACTTTGGGACCAACACTCAATTTCATCACAAATTTATCTGTATCGCTGATTATGATTTTGGGTGGTATTCTCTATATGAATTCAGTGTCGGGACGAATCTTACCTGCGTCCATGTTCTTTATTACATTAGGTGGAGTGAGCCAGTTCATCCAATATTCCAAAAAATTTGCAGAGCCGATTAATGAGTTTGCAAATATGATTCATGAATTTCAATCTGCGTTTTCAGCAGCAGAGCGTGTGTTCCGTATTTTGGATGCTGAGCCAGAGACAGAAGATGTCGAAGGGGCAAAAGAATTGCAGGTAGTAAAAGGAAATGTGAAATTTGAAAATGTGGTCTTTGGTTATGACGCGGAACAAACTATTTTACATGGCATTTCCTTGGAAGCCATGCAAGGAAAAACCATTGCCATCGTAGGACCGACCGGAGCAGGAAAAACGACAATCATCAATCTCTTAATGCGTTTTTATGATGCGGCAGGAGGTGCTATTTCTGTAGATGGCGAAAATATTGTCTCTCTGAAACGAGAGTCTTTGCGAAAAGCGTACACTATGGTCCTTCAAGACACTTGGTTATTCCATGGGACTGTATTTGAAAACATCGCTTACGGAAAAGAAGGAGCTACTTTGGAAGAAGTTCAACGCGTAGCAAAAGCAGCTAGAATACATTCGTATATTTCGCATTTGCCGGAAGGGTACGACACAGTGCTTTCTGATG